>JAHBNG010000041.1 GCA_019217005.1 Chloroflexi bacterium TSY | reverse complement strand
GATTCATCCCAGTCAAAATCATTCGGAAAAGTACAGCGCTTCTCCCCCTCGACTGCCGCGCCGAATCATTTAAATGATCAACCTTGAAATAGACCAAACTGAAGTAACGATGAACTTCAGATCGTCAACAACAGAATTATCCAGATAGTGCAATGAATCCTCTACCCTGAAATTTCAAACCAAAAGGAGAAACCGATGAGCAATTATAAAATCAATCGAGACTGGAGTAGTGGCATCGTTCGCTATCCAGATCCCGCCATCGAATCGCTCGACCCTCGCTTTGATAAATACACGATTGGCAATGTGGCGGTCGAGCGGCTCTGGACTGGGGCACGCTGGTGCGAAGGTCCAGTCTGGTTTGGCGATCAACATTGCTTAATTTGGAGCGATATTCCAAATAACCGCATGTTACGCTGGGACGAAGTAACGGGCGAAGTAAGTGAATTCCGCAATCCTGCGAATTACAGCAACGGCAATACGCGCGACCGCCAAGGACGCTTGATCACGTGCGAACATGGTACTCGCCGCGTAACCCGCACAGAGCATGATGGAAACATCACGATCCTGATGGATAGCTTTAACGGCAAGCGACTCAATGCACCCAACGATGTGGTTGTCCATTCTGATGGTGCCATTTGGTTCACCGACCCAGGATATGGTGCACTCCTCAATTACGAAGGATTTAGGACCGAGTTGGAGCTGCCACCCAATGTCTATCGGTTGGATCCCGCAACAGGAGAAGCCACGGTCGTCGTCGGTGATTTCTTAAAGCCCAATGGATTGGCCTTTTCACCAGATGAATCCAAACTATACATCACTGACACTGCTCCATCACATGACCCCGATGCACCAGCTCACATTCGCGTCTTTGATGTAGTTGGTGGGAAAAGCTTGACGAACGGCACTGTTTTTGTTGATATGCATCCAGGCTTCGCAGATGGCATTCGTGTTGATGTAGATGGCAACGTCTGGTCCAGTGCCGGCTGGGCCGGCGAAGGCTATGATGGCGTCCACTGCTTTGCACCGGATGGAGATCTGATCGGCAAGATCCACTTACCGGAAATCTGTGCCAATCTCTGCTTTGGCGGTGTCAAGAAGAATCGACTCTTTATGGCTGGGAGTCAATCGATGTATGCGGTCTATGTAGAGGCATTGGGCGCGCAGATGCCGTGAACTTCCACCAACCGAAACATTTTGCGACATTGCATATTCAATACGATTTTCGTACAATCTATAGAAACATGCAACGCGTTATACTTTACTTTCTGGTAAAGGCTTGAGTGACAAAGGGCAAACCGAAAGGGGCGGAAAAAAGAATCCACCCTGAAAAAACGGGATAAAATGTAAAAATAGTGCTCGGCTAGTTTAAGCAGCGGCATTGAGGCGGCGATGAGCGAGAACGCCTTTAGGAAATGGTGTGAAACCGAGGCCTTTTTCCGAAAGTCAGGGTCGAGTTGGTCAGGAGTTGGAAAAAGAGCACTCGAGAGAACACGGCGCAGCCTGCCGGGAGTGGATTGAGGCTCTCGATCCCAGTAGCCAGTCGGTATGGGAGGAAGAAGCGGCTAAATGGGAAAGAAGATTGCCAGCCAGCAGCCCCAGTTCAGGTAAGCGGAAACAAGCCTCATCGGCATGAACAAATTGACGATGTAAGCCAATCATCTGCTTGGAAGCCAAGGGGGGATGTTCAACAGGCCAGCGTTCCAGGTAGACAAGATAAATGGTTTCAGGCTGCAAAGTCATAACGGTCGCCAAAACCAAAGGTGTGTTGTAGGCCGGATCCTGAATGACGTAAATCGAGTAGGTACGGTTGGCTGTATCCACCTTGGTTGTTCTGGGGACGAGATTGTGCCATGCTTGATAGCAAATCAGGCGACCACTATAGAGAAAGCGACCAGACGAGTCCGGAGTTGTAGCCTCGAGTCGCTTTCCCTTATAGCTGCGAGAGCGGTCGCACAATATCACCATATTCAGGTGGTCTGCCTTTTTCTTTGCGTTTGGGGAACTCATTGCGGCGCACTGTGCAGTTAATCGCTTCCCGCAGGACAAATCGGTCTATGCCGCTTTCTAGCATTTCTCTGATTGTAAACCCGGCATCGACCACCGCCACTTCGTCTGACTCCAGTGATTTCTTCGTCTCTTTCAGCAGCTTTTCCGAAACTCACTTTCCTTTGTTCCAACCGTGCATCTCATGATTGCCTTGAGCAGTGGCACTCGCTTCCCGCCTATCTCCCCGAGCTTATCATCACTCCAAAGATGAGCGGGCAATGCCCGACGAGCCGTTGAGTTATAGAGTCGGTTCACTTTCCTTGCAGCTTCGGTCGCCAGAACCCTGTGATATCTATGCTTTTCACTCGGTACCCTTCTAACTTTTTGCCTCCCATTCCCCTTTCCACTTCTTCTTGCCACGACCCCAGCAGACTTGTGATATCCCATGATCCATATCGAAAGCTCCACCAGCTTCGCCGGAGCTCCTCATCTTCAAACCCGCTTTCTTTCAATGCGCTATGGATTGCTCCTCGACTTTTCAGAAACGACCCATTCCGCATTGCCCACATCAGACGCATTACATTTACGTTTGTTCCCATCGGCGTTACTTGCAATACATTCATCAGTACTGCTATAGTTATTTCTGGCGCGGTTAGCATTCCTTCCTCCTTTTTGGGTTCTCTACCTTTAGGATGAACTGCTAACCGCTTTTTGTCACATTTCTCACCTCATCTCTTTTCTTTTACCAGAAAGTAAAGTTATAGATGTTCAGATAATGCTTTTCCATACGAAACAGTAGCTTGTCAGCATTTCAGCCGGTCAGCCAAAGAGCTGACGAGCTGACCAGCTGAAATGCCATCAACCACAAGAAAATCTTTTTCTGAAAGGCTATAGTAAGTGAAACTAAGAAAGAAATGAGAAATAGGACATAAATTTACACGGATGCACACGGATAAAACCCTGAAAATCTGAGATATCTGAGTAAGAAACCTTTTCAGAGTCTACTTGTATAGACGCCACTTAAACTTCGGACAATAGAATCGTTTTCTGTCGAGGGGCAATTGTCCGAAGTTTAAATGATGTGGCTGTTAGCAGGAGCACCAGATGCCAACGCCATTTCCAGGAATGGATCCCTATTTAGAACGCCCAAGTATATGGAAACAGGTTCACACGAATTTGATTGTTGATATCCAACGATATCTCGCGCCGATATTACGCCCAAAATATCGAGTTGCCATCGAACAACGAACCTATGTATCAGTAGTTGGTGGCATTGAGCTGATTGGTGAACCAGATGTGTCAGTCGTTTTGCCACCAGGACGTCCACCATCTGGAACGTTCGAGGCGAGTCAAGCAACGGCCGTTGCTGGTTCCTACACAGACGATATCCCGATGCCAGGCGATGTAGTCGAACGCTATTTAGAGGTACGCGACGTTGTAACAGGCGTAGCCGTGACAGTGATTGAAATCCTCTCACCATCGAACAAACTGAGCGATCGAAACGAGTATGAACGCAAACGGCTCAAGATTCTAGCCAGCGGCATCAGCTTAGTCGAAATTGACCTGTTGCGTAGTGGCAAACCCATGCCAATGGAAGGCGATGACATCCCCACAACGCATTATCGTATCTTGATCAGCCGTTGTCTCGAGCGGCCCAAGGGGCAAGCCCTTCTCTTTAATGTACGTGACCGAATTCCGGACGTTCTGATACCACTTGGTCGAAACGAAGAGGAACCTCTGGTTCCGCTCAATCAGATGATTCATGACTTATACGATCAGGCGGGTTATGACCTTTCTATCGACTATGAAGAACCGCCCAAGCCTGCGTTGAAAGGTACAGACGCTAACTGGGCAAAGCAGCAGATCATGCAGGCATCCTTGAGGCTCAATGGGAATGCTGCTCCATGAATTGATGGTCAGTAGACCACAGTCCAGCGAGCACGCCCCGTGCGGAGCGGATCCGGCACGGGGCGTACCTTCTGGACTGTGGTCTACTGATAGCGGATTCGGTCGGAATTTGTCACAACGGAAAGGTTTAAGGTAGCAGATAGCTTGAATTGCAGTCAAACATTAACACTAGAGGGACTCACAATCTCATGGCCAGAATTGCGTTCTTTGTCGACAAGGCCCGAACAGCTCAATGAGGTCATCGATCAGTTTGCGACAAGAAAGCGATTCGGAATGCCCCTTAGTGACAACACGCGTAATACGCTCATCTTTAGCGCGCAATGGCTATCGGGAACAGATGCATTCATGATCAAGACCTCGGGCTCGACTGGCACACCCAAGCCAATCACGATCTTGCGCAAACAGATGGAAGAGAGCGCGCGTGCAACGGGGGAAGCTTTGGGGCTTCAAGTCGATCAACATGCACTTGTCTGTCTTCCCACGCGCTACATTGCTGGCCGTATGATGCTGGTTCGTGGCTTCGATCTGCACCTAAATCTCACTGTTATTGAACCGACGAGTGATCCCTTCGCACAAATATCAGAAGATGCCGAATTTGACTTTACAGCATTGGTTCCGCTACAACTACAGACACTCTTGGATGCTACACCAGCGTACCACGAACGACTCAACCGCATGAACGCCATTCTCATTGGTGGCGGTCCAATCAGTGCAACACTTGAATCTCAGCTACAATTCCTCACAGTACCGATCTATCATACATTTAGCATGACCGAAACTGTGACGCATATTGCATTGCGGCGCTTGAATGGACCAACTGCATCTGATGCATTTACACCGCTGCCAGGTGTACAGCTAGATGTCGATGGCCGCGGTTGCCTAAATGTTTGCTCAGCGGCCACCTTAGACCAAACAATTCAGACAAATGATCGAGTGACCTTGCGCGAAGATGGAACCTTTGTTTGGTTAGGACGGTGGGATAATGTCATCAACAGCGGGGGGATCAAGGTACAAGTTGAGAAAGTTGAAAAGGCGCTGGAAAAGGCAATGCTACAATTAAAATTGCCAATGCGGCGCATGTTCGTCGGACCGATTCCGGATGAAAGATTCGGTGAAATGGTGAGCCTGATCGTTGAGAGTCTACCATTCAGCCCTGAAGAAGAGAAGGCCATCCATTCATGCCTGATAGAGTCACTTGATCCTTATGAAATCCCGCGGCGTTTCGTCAATTTACCTCGCTTTGTCGAAACACCTACAGGGAAGATTGATCGCCAGAAAAATTTGGCTTTGATCAACAATGGGTGATTATGTCCACCAAATATGTATTGCTCGGTCTCCTTGACATCATGCCGATGTCGGGTTATGACTTGGCACAAAATTTCCAAATCTCGTTCAATTCGTTTTGGGCGGCTAGCTATGGTCAGATTTATCCGACCCTGCACAAATTAGAAGAGGATGGACTAATTATTGGTGACAGACAAGCGCGAGGGAAACGGGCCCAACGTATTGTCTATAGCTTGACGAATGCGGGGCGACGTGCGTTTCGTAAGTGGGTCAACGGGCCGGTCGATTCTCTGCCCTTCCGTGACCCGTTTCGGCTTTGGGCCTCTAATCTCAATGTATGTGATCCAGAAATTGCATTTCGCAATATTGACGAACAGATCAAACACCAGACCGAACGTGCTGAATATCTGGAACATACTGTTGAAAGCATTCTAAATGAAGAACACCCGTTGATTCAGGAACGCGTTAAGCAATTGCCAGCAGAAGAAGTAGAAAAGATCAAAGAAGTACGTGCATTTGTAATCCGGGAGTTGGTTCAGCTGGCACGCTTTGAGATCGAAAGTGCGCAGCGTATTCGGCAATATGCGGAAACATTGTTTTCTGACCGAGAAACCACCTAGGCCATTCCAGAAAAATAATTATCCATAAAGACCAACTCGCCTGCCTGGAATGGCTTTGGCTTTTCCCATCGAAGTGGAATTCTATTTTCTGGAAAAGCCCTAAACTAAGCTCTGAATGAAAACATGGTTCTGCTTATCTGATCGAGCTATGGGGAAAACCATGTTTTCATCTCAGCCGCAGTATCGAACTTGCAAAAGAATCATCTCCAGATATCATTCTCTGATGAGACAAAGAATTTATGTGGAAGGTATTCTTTTACGACCGTGTAAAACTTGCAACAGAGTCCTTAATCTTGAAAAAGTGCAAGTGGTATTTATAGGAGAATCCAATCCGATGGCAAAGATACGAGTCGGTGTGCAACTGCACCCCCAACATACAACTTATGCTTCGTACGCAGATGCAGTTCAGAAGCTGGACCAAATGGGTGTTGACACACTCTGGAACTGGGATCACTTTTTTCCGCTCTATGGCGAACCCAACGGACCGCACTTTGAAGCGTGGACGCTTCTCACCGCAATGGCGACGTTGACGAGCCATGCGGAGATTGGTTGCCTGGTGATTTGCAATAGCTATCGCAACCCATCTCTGCTATCGCAGATGGCCAAGACACTTGATCACGTTAGCAATGGGCGTCTCATTCTAGGGATCGGTGCGGGTTGGTACGAGCGTGATTACAATGAGTATGGATACGAATTTGGTACAGCGGGTAGTCGGCTGCGAGATTTGGGCAAAGCGTTGCCCATTATTCAACAGCGATGGAAACAAGATCTACCCCTCCCCGTCCGCAATCCAATTCCCATCTTGATTGGCGGTGGAGGTGAAAAGGTCACGCTCAAGTTGACAGCACAATATGCTGATATCTGGAATGGCTTCGGCCCCATAGAGACCTATCAGCATAAAAACAACGTTTTGAATAATTGGTGCGATTCGGTTGGACGTCCCCGTGATGAGATCGAACGTTCAGTTTCAATCGGAGCAGACGATCTCACCAATCTAGATGCCTTTGTTACGGCAGGTGCAACGCATATTATCATGCGCTTCTCAGAACCTTGGAATTACGATGCAGTCGAGAAGTTAATTGCTTGGCGCAATGGTCAGTAAGAGCTTGTCAAAGAAGGGTCTACACGAGAAAGTATACTGGGAGTCGTTGACATTTGCTCACGTAGTGGGTGCGTAGCACCACAATCTCCTCAGAGAAATCGTTGCCCAGAGCGACCAACGCTCTGAGAGCGCACTCTAATAGAGAAGTCACTTAAACTCCGTACTTTCGGGGGTGGTTCATTTTAGGCGGACAATTAGGTTTACATTTTTGCAAAGAGAAAAGATGTTTATATTTTCTAATTTGAGCCATGCTCAGGCAGAAAATGACCTCATATAGATTTTTGTCTATGTATCAAAAGTGTAAACCTAATTCTGAACCACCCCTACTTTCGCAGCATTTTTTACTCTGGTAGAATTGCGGACGAAAGTACGAAGTTTAAATAATGTGACTATAAGTGTCAACAGAACCTAGGACGAGCGACAGAAGGTGCTAAGCCGCACCATCGGACCACCCATCCTCGTACGAGGGACGGGTGGCTTCGTTCCGAATATGGTTTCAACCTGTCTTACTACCTGGATGTATCAGCTCCATTCACGAGCCAAGCGGGTCGGCCATCGTTCGCCGAAGAGTATGTCACTCGCTTCAGCTCTCCACCTGTCGCATTCATTACATAGATCTCCAGGTTTCCATCGCGTTGAGACTCAAAGGCTATCTGCTTCCCATCTGGGGACCAAACAGGCACAGCGTCTTCCGCAGGATGATTAGTCAAATTTCCCAGATTCCCCCCTTGTGCATCCATGACGTAAATCTCCGCAGAGCCGTCTCGATAGGACATGAAAGCAATTTGTGTCCCATCGGGTGACCATGCTGGTGCCCATTCGTTGGCAGGATGATTGGTCAGGCGCCGTACATCGCTGCCGTCCACATTCATGGTATAGATCTCATGGTTGCCGTCCCGATCCGAGTGAAAGACCAGTCGACGCCCATCTGGGGACCAACTTGGTCCACCATCTTCGGCGTTATGATGCGTAACGCGTATGATGTTTCGACCATCGGCATCCATGATATAGATCTCACGATTGCCGTCCCGATCGGAGTCAAAAGCGATCTGTTTACCACCAGGTGACCAACTTGGCCACAGTTCTTTGCCAGCGGTTGCCGTCAAGCGACGCAGCGAACGACCATACTGCCCGCTCTCGTCTAACTCCATCACAAAGATCTCAGGATTTCCACTGCGATCGGAGACAAAGGCAAGTTTGCTCCCATCGGGAGAGGCCGCCACCAATGAATCATCCACACGAATTCCTCCGGATAACTGGCGCAATTGGTTCGATTGCAGCTCGTGAAGGAAGAGACTGTTTTCCCCATAACGATTTGAGTGATAAACAAGGCGGGGCTGTTGCACAGGTTGTGGTTCCGGAACGGGTGGCACCGCAACCACGGACAGCCCGGTGACGTTGTGTGCTGTGCCATAGGAGGCATTAGCACTCACCCATGCTCGCTGTGCTGAGCCGCGTGGCCAAACGATCTGCCACCATGTGGCTTGCGCATTTCGCCCTACAACCTGAACTGTCTTGCCAGGTAAGATACCGCCGACCCGTGCATACTCGGTTGCTGGTCCGGTTCGCACATTTAGTGTCACAAGCGTCGTCAGTGAAGGAAAGCTGGGCGTTAGCACGGCTTGTACGATAGTAGGCTCAAGCGGTGGATTTGTCGTCGAGGCAACAGAGCCTGAACTTGATGCGACGGCTAGGGTAGCCTGTCTTGTGGACTCTTGTTCCGGTTCGCCCTCCAAAGGATTCAAAGCGCTTGCGGCAACAGCGTCCAAAGCCTGTACTACATCTGGCTCTATGTCAATGGAGACATCAAAGGCACCGTTCGTATTCGATGCGGACGTGTTTGGCTCTACGACGGCAGATACTTCAAAGGGACGACATGCTGTCAACAATGTCATTGAGATTGTGAACAGAGCCATGCCAAGCAATCTGATTCTCGTCGACAGCATCCGATTTATGTTGTTCTCATAGATTCGAATGGGGTGGTTCATTTTAGGCGGACAATTAGGTTTACATTTTTGCAAAGAGAAAAGATGTTTATATTTTCTACTTTGAGCCATGCTCAGGCAGAAAATGACCTCATATAGATTTTTGTCTATGTATCAAAAGTGTAAACCTAATTCTGAACCACCCCATTCGATTCATTATTAACCTCCAGTCGTTGTAAGATGAGCCATAAACTTATGGTTCGACAAGAGACATAATATATGATGCCTGTGTCATGATTGTGGTAGCTCTGTGGTCGTGTTGTAACGACGTGTTACAGATCGGTAACAGGGTTTATTTGGCTTGACTTGAAAAGAAAACACTCGGGTAACAGTTCAGCTTGCTGCACCGAACGAGGAGGTGACAGTCACTATCCATTCTATCAGTCATCACGGATGGGCAATCGCACTGTGACAGACGTCCCTTGTCCTGGGTGACTATCTAAATCGATGCTGCCTTCGTGACGCTCGACGATCGCTTTGACGAGGGCCAGCCCTAATCCGCTGCCAGCGACGTTGCGTCCAGCATCACCTCGGTAGAGAGCTTCCCAGAGATGGGGTAAATCCTCGGCTTGAATTCCAGGGCCCGTATCGGCAATTTCGACTGAGACAAATTCTCCCTCTTCACGCGCCCGGAGATCGATTGCATCGTTGGGTTTGGTGAATTTGAGTGCATTGTCGAGCAGGTTATAGAATGCGAGGATGAGTAGGTCCCAATCACCCATGAGACGGGGCAAGGGTCTTGGAGCCTGGGGGATATTCAGGTTCAATTTACGTTGCCTGGCAACCGGTTGATCCTGAATTAGCTCAAAAACCTCTTCCAACAGCTGACCAATATCGAGTGGATATTGATCGAGTGGTCGATTCTCAAGTTCTGAAATCTTTCGTAAATCCGCAGTTAGACGGCTCAAACGGATCGCTTGCTCTTCGATGCTGTTAAGGATCTTGATTTGTGAACCACTGGGCGGCGAGTCGATACTAGAAAAGTTTGCCAAGCCAGCACGCAATGCCGTTAGTGGGTTTTTGAGTTCGTGGTCCAACCGCTGCAAAAATTCGCGCCGTTCAGCCGACGCCTGGGATTTTTGGTCCTCCAACTTTGTCTGTGTGCGAATGCGCCAAGACCACAATTGAGCCACTGTGATAAGAATAGTGGATAGAACAATGCCTACAGTGAAACCCCATGTGCTCATTGTTGCAGCGATAGCAATCGTCAACCGTGGGTTTATGCTTCCTTCTACACGGGTCCAAGGGATCCCAACACCGAGATTGACCAGAAGAACGATGATTGCACCAACGACAGCAGGAATCAGTGTAAACAGCCAATGCCGCTTCACCGATTGCTCTCCGTATGAGATGTGACTGAAGCCACAAAGCGATATCCCTGACCGGGAACTGTTTCGATGAATCGTGGTTCTGTCGAATCATCGCCTATGGCGCGCCTTAGCTCTGCAATCCGAGTATCGACGGTTCGTGTGCCAGCCGGATAATCCCATCCCCAGACCGCATCGAGAAGTCGGTCACGCGTCATCAATTCATCGGGATGGGTCATCAGGTAAGCCAGCAGCATGGTGGCTTTGGGTGTCAGCGTAAGTTCTTTTTGATTGAGATAGACACGTTGGGAGGTACGATCAAGCATGAGCGGACCACTGACCAGTTGCTGCGCTGTTGTCAATGGTTGTACACCTGGTTGAGCACGCCGCAAAACAGCTCGAATCCGGGCGACTAGTTCATGTGGGTCAAAGGGTTTATTGAGGTAGTCGTCCGCCCCTTCTTCCAGCGCCATTGCACGTTCGACGGATTCGCCGACCTGTGTCAGGAGAATGATGGGGACGGTATTGTTTTCCTGACGCAAGCGGCGCAAGACAGCTCGTCCATCAAGACGCGGCATCAGCACATCCAACACGAGTAGATCAGGTTGGTACGAAGAAATTAGTTCGAGGGCTATCACCCCGTCATTGGCAACAGAAACGGTAAAACCGGCTCGTGTCAAAAAAGGAGCAAGATTCTCAGTGATTGCTGCTTCGTCATCAACGAGTAGGATTTTGGGATTGTCTGCTTGTGCGTTCACCGCAAGTGCTCAGGGGCTGATGTCAAATACCGTCACTCAATCTTCACTATTGCCAATGGCTGGATAAAGTGTAGCACCTAGCGCCACGCCAACGATTGGGGCGAATCAAAACAGCCAGAGTTAAGCAATTGCCCGACCGCCAACGAAAACAGCTACACCTATTTACCACAATGTAATAACTCGTTCATTGCCTTCCTTGAGCTTTTCACGATTGTCACGCAACGCAATAAAGACTGAAATTAGTGCAATGACACCATAAATGACATAAGGCCAGGGTGCACGCTCATTGACGCTGAGCATCAGAAAGACAACAAATGCACTCAGACTCACCGAAAAGGTTGCGACTGAAGCGATGCGCGTCCACCAATAGAGGCCGGCACCAACCAACCAGACGATACCGCCTGCCATAGGCATTAACGCCATCGTTGTTACAGCTGATGTAACCCCGCCCGCACCGCCGCGAAATCCAAGGAAAATGGACCAATTATGACCCATGATCGCCATGCCGCCCGCCAATGCTTCTGCTAAACGCCAGATAGTAACACGTATGAAAGCTACATCAGGACTCATGACAGAAGGATCAGGAAAGATGAGTGGAACCAGATTTCGGACAAGAAGAACGGCTATTGCGCCTTTGAGGGCATCACCTAATAGAGTTGGGATTGCGGCTTTTAGTCCAGCTGCACGCCACACATTGGTCGTTCCTGTCCGTCCACTACCTTCCTGAAGGATATTAACACCAAAAATGCGGCAGACCAGAACCCCAACAGGTACTGCACCGAACAAATATCCGATTATTGCGGCCACGGGTATGGCTATCCAGATCATAAATCTTTATAATCAGTAAACCGCAATCGTTGGATTCTTCGCTCCGCTCGAAAATGACACGATTGCGGTCTACTGATGATCGAAATGAGCCTTAGCAACAGATTGCGCTAAGGCTCAAGATTGTATTTGTAAAGATAATGGTTAAACAACGTCCTTCAAGGCAGCGAGAGCGGCATCGTAGTCGGGATGTTGAACAATCTCGGGGACATACTCCACATATCGAACGGTATCTTCAGCGTCAATAATAAAAATTGATCGTGCATCAAGCCGTAACGCGTCAATATGAGTACCATATGCTTGTCCAAAGGCCATATCAGCATGATCGGAGAGCATTTTGACATTTTCAACACCAGCAGCACCACACCAACGTGCCTGGGCTGGCGGCAAATCGGCACTGACCGTCAGCACTGCCACATTGTCACCTAATTTGGCGGCTTCTTCGTTCATCCGTCGCGTCTGTGCATCGCAAACACCTGTATCAATGCTGTGAACAACACTCACTAAACGAACTTGACCTGCTGTATCACCAAGTAAGTTAAATGGAGAACCTAGATCTTGCGACAATGAAACTTCTCGCGCTTTTTCACCAACAACAATTGGCGTACCAGAAACGTCTAGTGTTGTTTCGCCTTGGAATGTCACGCTTCTACCCATTTTTTGCTCCTAATTTATTTTGTATACTGAGCACTGTCATAAGTTTAAAATAAATTTGACCGATTTCGATCGAGTTGAACAATCGTAATTTATTTTAAAGTTACAAGCTAGTGCGGTGTAAATAGAATCAGAGACCGCAATCTTTAGATTCTTCGCTTTGCTCGAGAATGACACGATTGCAGTCTACTGATAATGAATTTGAATGACGATTTAAGATTGTGCTCCTCGAGGCGAACGAACAATCGGAATCGAACTTTGTGTAGATGTGGTTGCAGAAGTCAATTCAGGCCGTGGGGCTTCAATCGTATCGTCAGTCGGAGAACCCTGAATGTTTAGTTCTGCCTGTAATAGTACCCCTTCATCCATGAAAAATGTATTCACGTGTAAAGCACCATAAATTTGACATCCTTCCAATAGTTCAACTCGATCTGCACGAATCGTCCCCTGGAATACACCACGAATACTCACTGTCTTAGCAGTAATGTCACACTGAACACGTGCGAGCTCTGTCAAAATGATATTTGCGGGGGTCTCAATATGCCCCCCATCTGCGGCACCATCAATACGAATACTTGCATCGCACTTCAAATTTCCTGAGAAAGTTGCTCGTGGGCCGATGATCACTTCAATCGCATCATGCTCTGGTCTTTGCGAGCGTCCAAACATCTTGTTTCTCCAACTCGTCAATCTGTCTGTACTCAGTCGATCCAAAATGTGTCTGATATCCGTGGGGTCGACGTGTAAGGAGCAGCATTCTCTCTTACACGTAGTAGACATAATCCTGCATTTCTTAGTCTGAACAGATTCGAGCGTGCCAAATGGTTCGAGAATCTCTACTGCGTCTTTTTTCGCCATTTGAACGCTCTACCTCTGAGAAATCTTACTGCGTGTAATCTCTCATGCGGCTCTACTCTACTTATCCGACGTGAAAGAACGCCTCCTCCAAGGAAATTTGGATCGACTGATACTACGGCTTTGATTGCTACAGTTATGGCGAAAACATGATTTTCCAGCAGTTTATCAGGGGTGTGTCCCAAAGTATGTAAATGTAGCGGTTCTCTGACTGAGCAGTGTTCATTTACGCACTTTGTGGTACACACTCGTTTTATCAGTCGAGGTTAGGCCATTCCAGAGAAATAAATCCCTAACTTGCCAAGCCAATTTCTCTGGAATGGCTTGAGCTTTTCCAGCTCAAATTAGGGATTCAAATTGTTGGAAAAGCCTTAAATCATGTTTTCACACGTAGCCTCGTTTATATCAGGGTAGTATCAGTTTTTCCGAAATACTATGACCGCGGTATATACGATAGATAATATCTGATAATAATGGGGCAATTGAAAGCACCTCAACTTTGCGATAGTTTGGCTCATTAGGAACCGGAATTGTATTTGTGACAATTAGCTTTTCGATCCGATTGTCGCTATTCAAAATCTCCAAAGCTGACGGCAATAATACAGGGTGTGTCACAGAGAAACAAGCCTTACCAACGGCTCCTTGTTCAAAAAGTGCATCAACCTGCTTTAAGACGCTACCACCAGCCATGACATCATCAATAATAATTGGGCGTCGCCCTTCAATATCACCAACAACGTGGGTCGTCTCTGCATGGCTAAAGCTCGTGCGCCGTTTATGCATGACAACAAGAGGTAGATTAAGATGCTCGGCATAGCGGTGTGCCATACTGGCACGGCCGACATCAGGACTGACAATTGCGGCATTTTCGAACTTGGGTTGGCGAAAGTAGTCAGCCAGATGCCCAATTGCCGTCAATGGGTCAACGGGGATATTGAAAAAACCCTGAATTGCAGGTGCGTGGATATCCACAAAAATCACCCGACGCGCACCTTGTTGTTCAAGCATATTGGCAATGACACGTGCGCTGATTGCTTCTCGACCCTTTGACATACGCTCCTGGCGTGCATAGGGGAAGTAGGGTATAACGACGCTGACGCTATGAGCGCTCGCTCGCCGCAAAGCATCAATATAGAGTAATAACTCCATCAAATGGTCATTAACAGGCCGACAACAAGGCTGAACTAGAAAAATATCCTGGTCACGTACAACTTCGTCGACCATGATATGGATTTCGCTATCAGGCAGATATTTGACTGTGGCTTTGCCCAGTTCAACATCCAAGAGTTGAGCAATCTCTGCTGCTAATTTGGGATGAGCGGAACCGGCAAAAATTCGCAGAGGATGATACGATTCAGCCATAAAGTCAAAGCATCTTTCTATTCAATCTAATTTGATACCTGTATGAAAACATGGTTTTGCGTTATCTGGTAAAGCTATAGAAATGTTTTCATCACAAGCGGAGTATAATCATAATCCTGAACAGATCATGAATCTAAACGCATAATAGAAAATCTAGGCGTCACGAATTATATGTCAGCATGTAAGTCAGGGTCAAAATAGGCACCGGTTCAGTTGAGTTTGAAACTTGACTGACCTGTAGAAGAATATACAGGCTAGATTGGGTTTGAATATTGATACAAAAAAGGCTACAATGCATAGACGATAAATTGTCAGGAGCAGTTTATCTTCGTTATGTTTAATCGTTATGTTTAATCGTTGTATTCGGAAGCATTGCTAAACGCCATGCAAAAACTCATCAATGATCCAGGGGACGCGGTCACCGAAAGCCTGCAGGGTTTGGAGTTTGCGCACAAACACTTACTGCGAGTCTGTTACAATCCAAGATTTGTTTATCGTGCTGATGCACCTGTAGCAAATAAGGTTGCTATTGTCAGCGGAAGCGGAAGCGGTCATGAACCACTCAATGTAGGATACGTTGGAGAAGGGATGCTTGATGCGGCCTGTCTAGGCGACGTATTTACGAGTCCAACTGTCGAACAATATATTGCGGCAACCAAAGAGGTTGAAGGCAATGCAGGTGTTCTTTACGTCATGAAAAATCACGCTGGCGGTGTGCTCAACATGGAAATGGCCATGGAGTTTATTGTCGAAGAGGGGATTCAAGTTGATTCCGTGCTTGTCAACGACGATGTCGCCGTTGATACAGTCTCTCAACGGCGCGGATTAGGTGCCGCAATTATGGTCGAGAAAATTGCAGGGGCAGCCGCAGAAAGTGGACGTTCGCTTGAGCAAGTTGCAGAAATTGCAAGACGGGTCAACCACCATGCACGTAGCATGGGCGTCGCATTAACCAGCTGCATCTCGCCAAATGTTGGTTTCCCAGCGTTTGAAATTCCCGAGGATCAGATGGAGTTCGGTGTCGGTATTCATGGCGAGCGAGGGCGTCGACGTATGCCGCTCAGAGGAGCAAATGATGTTGTCGAACAGCTTTTGCAACCAATTATCGATGACTTGGGTCTATCGAACGGGGACCGTGTTCTTGCGCTTGTCAGTGGTCTTGGGGGCACCCCCCAACAGGAATTATATATCGTCTACCGCTCTTTGCATCAGATACTTGAAGCTCGTGGAATCCAGATCGAACAGCAGTTGATTGGCAATTATATCACAAGCCTTGAAATGGCAGGATGTGCGCTTACCTTGCTCCGTGTTGATCCTGAGTTACTCATGTTGTGGGATGCGCCAGTTCATACACCAACATTATGGTGGTAGCTCGGATAACCCAAAAACAAAACTCTGAGGATTCGGAATTCAATTACCCATCGATAGATTCCTTCGATTCTGCTAGCGCAAGGCCTGTCACTTAACAGAGTCCGTCCTGAGTCTTTGAAGGAATATGTCTTTGCTTTGCTCGAGAATGACATGGATGTGTTCTGCACAATTGCAGGCCAAACAAATAGTGGTTTATGAGCCAGCACATTACAATAAATCAATTACAACACTGGCTACTTTTATATGCCCAAAGATTGATTGAAGAAGAGGCAACATTGACTCGTCTTGATGCAGCCATCGGTGATGCAGACCATGGTGTCAATATGCAGCGGGGTGCAGAAAGATTGCGCCAGCGCATAGGCTGGGATACGACATTTTCAGATGCCAGCATCCTATTGCGGACTGCAGCCATGACGCTTATCAATGGGATTGGTGGGGCAGCCGGTGCGCTCTATGGTTCATTTTTTCTTCATGCCGCCAAGTGTGCGGCACAATCGCACAACCGTGTAGAAAAAGTTCATGAGTCGCACAATCACCCAGAAAGCGACCACCTGACGGATTTGGCTGATGATATACTCGATCTAGAGCAAGTGGCGAAAATTTTTCGAGCTGGCTTAGAAGGCGTAAAACAGCGAGGAAAAGCGAAAGTTGGCGAAAAGACGATGATCGATGCCATGGAACCTGCCATTATTGCTCTAGAGGTGGCGTTTGCAAAAAACCTTTCTGTTGTGACAGCTTTTATGAATGCTCAACAAGCTGCGAAAAAAGGAATGGAGCGAACAATTGAATTGGAAGCAACAAAGGGACGCGCGAGTTACTTGGGACCACGTTCAATTGGTCATCAAGATCCAGGCGCAACCAGTACCTTTTATCTTTTTGATGTTGCTATTCATTCGTTCGGTATAGATCGTGCAGTATAAGGCGAGCAAGATGCTTACGTTATCCTGAGCACTGTCACAAATCTAAAACAATTTTGACCGTTCTCAATCGAGCAGAACAGCCGAATTTATTGGTAATTTGTGAAGCTAGTGCGGTATGCAACGAAAAGGATAGATTTAGCTCATGGGGCAATATGTTGGTGCAATCGATTCCGGAACAACCAGTACGCGTTTTATGCTTTTTGATCAATCAGGTCAAATTGTCGCATTTGATCAACGTGAGCATAAACAGATCTTTCCGCAGAGCGGTTGGGTCGAACATGATCCAAATGAAATTTGGGAACGCAGCTGCCAAGTCATTGAATCGACATTAACCAATGCAGGTGTATCGGCATCTAATGTAGCGGCGATCGGCGTCACAAATCAACGTGAAACCACCATCGTCTGGAATAGACGAACTGGTCAGCCCGTTTATAATGCGATTGTTTGGCAAGATTTGCGTACAGACAAAATATGCAAACAACTCGAAGCGTTAGGCAAGGGAGAGCTTTTTTATCATCGAACGGGTTTGCCTCTTGCGACCTACTTTGCAGGACCCAAAATTCGCTGGATTCTAGACAATGTTGAGGGGGCAAAAGAAGCAGCTCGGGCAGGCGATTTGCTCTTTGGTACAGTCGATACGTGGCTTATTTGGCATTTGACTGGCGGCACGGCGAGTGGAGAACATATCACCGACCCAACGAATGCTAGCCGCACAATGCTCATGGACCTGGAAACGCTTGCATGGGATGATGAATTGTTAGAGATTCTCGATATTCCCAAAGAGATGTTACCCCAGATTCGGCCAAGTAGTGATCCAACTTTTTATGGCAAAACGTTGCTCACCGGGCCATTTGATGGCGAAATTCCTATTTGTGGCAATTTGGGTGATCAACAGGCTGCGACAGTTGGACAAACTTGCTTTCGCCCCGGTGAAGCAAAAAACACCTACGGAACTGGCTGTTTTATGATCTTAAACACTGGGACTGATATTGTTCGCAGCAACAATGGGCTATTGACGACAGTCTGTTACCAAATGAAAAATGAACCAACTATCTATGCTCTTGAAGGCTCAATCGCCATGGCAGGTGCAACTATACAATGGCTCCGTGACAATCTGAATTTAATTGATCATGCAAACGAAACCGAAGAAATTGCAGCCAGCGTTGAAGACACGGGCGGTTGCTATTTGGTTCCAGCATTTAGCGGTCTATTTGCCCCCCATTGGCGCAGTGATGCGCGTGGTGTACTTGTTGGTCTCACTCGATATGTCAATCGAGCACACATAGTGCGTGCTGCCTTGGAGTCAATCTGTTATCAAACCCGAGAGGTTCTGGATGCGATGTATGCAGATAGTGGTGTTTCTTTGCAGGCTCTAAAGGTTGATGGCGGTGCCACAGTGAACAATTTTTTGATGCAGCGACAAGCAGATATACTCGGCACCACGGTGATTCGTCCAAAGGTAGCCGAAACAACCAGTTTGGGAGCAGCGTATGCGGCTGGTCTTGCAATTGGATTTTGGGAAGACAAGGAAAGTCTACGCGCAAATTGGCAAATAGATCGCCAATGGGATTCACGGATTAACGAATCAGAGCGAGAAGCGGGATTTGCGGGCTGGCAGAAAGCTGTCACGCGGACATTTGACTGGATTGATTCTTGATTGCAATGGTCAGCCTTGTCATTGTCTCCCATAGCGAACGTTTAGCAGAGGGGGTTAAGGAATTGGCAGATCAAATGACTTTGCTCTTGCCAGAAAATCATGTGCAAACGAGAGATGAAGCCAAAAAGACGGAATGCCAAGCACCCAGGATTGTGGCGATAGGTGGAGGGATAGAGGACGATCATGGATGTGAAAGTGTCTACGAAGATCGACAAGAAGACCGACAAATTGTTCTAGGAACTAGTGCCGAACAGATCAAAGAAGCGATCGAAAGCGTTTGGACCACTGATGGCGTCGCCATCCTCGCCGACTTAGGTGGTTCTATACTGAACACAACTTTGGCTCTCGATCTTTTACCCGACGATATACGCGAATCGTGTATAATTTGCAATGCTCCGCTCGTTGAAGGCGCCGTCGCGGCGGCCGTTGAGGCCAGTTTGGGCTGTCGCCTAGAAGAAATTGTTCAAGCGGCTGAAGCAGCACGATTTTTCGACAAAATTACCAACGTTTCATGACTTCTTCCATTTCAACTATCATCACGATTGAGAATCCTTTGGGACTTCATTTGCGCAGAAGCAGAGATGTTGTTCAGGTTGCCAATCAATTTCGGGCAACAATCACAGCACAAAACATAACACGCACCACAACAACTGCGGATGTAAAGAGCATTCTGCAATTGATGCAACTTCAGGCCCATCAGGGACATAAATTACACTTTCATGCTGATGGACCTGATGCATCCGAAGCGATTGAAGCTCTACGCTTGCTTTTGGAAGTCAGCAAATAATTTTACAGACAATCGCTTATGACAACCAAATATCGCGGCTTACCAGCAGCATCTGGGATTGGCACTGGTGTTGTCTTTGTCTATAAACCTTTTGAGGTATCTACTGGTGCATCCCAAAGAAGTAAGCATTCAAATCCATGGACAGAATGGCAAACCTTTTTGAGCGTACAAGCAAAGGTCGATGAAGAGCTAGAGCAAGTTGGTCAGGTCACCAGTATTCTCGTTGCCGACATTCTTTCCGGGCAGCGTTCTATCTTACACGACAAGACTTTGCTCGACGCGATACGGTCAGCGATCTATCGGCAAGGCGCAACTGCTTTTGAAGCCACAAAAGTCTCGATCGCAGAGCTTGTAGAGCTGTTTCGTTCTATGGGTGACGATTATTTTTCTGGGCGTGCAACAGATATTGTTGACGTTGGGCAACGTTTGCTTGAGCATCTAGCAAGCACAGAGTTCGGAACGCATCAGCTGTCGCAGTTGCCAGATAGCACGATTTTGGTTGCCGATGATTTAACGATCAGTGACATGACCAATCTTGCATTGGATCGAGTACGCGCCATTGCATTGGTTCACGGCACGACCACTTCTCACGCGACAATCCTAGCCCGTAGCCACAACTTACCATTGGTTTGCAAACTGGATGCCGAAATTCTGGATATCTCCCCAGATACACCAGCAATTGTTGATGGTAATACAGGGGATTTTCTTCTCAATCCAACTGCAGAAGAGATTGCTTTATACAAAAACGCAAATCTCTATCTAGTCCAAGCAAATCGATCCGCTCTGGAACAAAAAAGTTTCCCGGCAATTACGCGCGATGGTCTCCATATTCCCATTTATGCAAATATTAATAATCTCAACGAGACATCTCAAGCGTTTGACCAAGGGGCCGATGGTGTTGGTATGCTACGGAGTGAATACTTCTTTCTGGCACACCAATCTCCTCCGACAGTACGCGAGCACGCGGAGATTTATACGACAATTGCTAACACAATTCAGGAGCGCATGAAACGACGATATGAAAATGATGCGATTCATACAGCTCTTCACGAACTCAAAAGGAAGAATATTCATAGCAGCCATCTTCAAGTGGAGCATTTTCAAGGAAACAATAACCCGACGGAGAATTCTCAACCCGATTCGATATTTCAAATTCTGCCACCCCTTCTTACAATTCGAGCATTAGATATGGGAGGCGACAAACTTCCCCTGTATATTGAGCAATCCTCTGAGAAGAATCCCTTTTTGGGATGCCGCGGGATCCGTTTGCTATTGGCAAATCCCGACCTTCTTCGCAACCAACTTGACGCAGTTCTATCTAGCACTCGTGAGGGTGTCTCGATCCGGTTTATGTTGCCGATGGTTACAACATTAGATGAAGTCAGACAGGTTAGAAAGACACTCCTTGAACTTTCCCAACTGGAGCAATACCAAAGTTCCATGATTTCACTGGGTGTTCTGATAGAGGTTCCAGCAGCAGCGCTTATGGCAGAGCATTTGGCTCAAGAAGTCGACTTTTTTAGCATAGGAACCAATGATCTTACTCAGTATGTTCTCGCCTTAGACCGTAACGACACTTATTTGACTGGTCCTCGGGATATGTTTCATCCAGCTATCCTGCAGCTAATCAGTCTTGTTTGCCATACAGGGCATATTGCAAATATGCCGGTCTCAATTTGCGGCGAAATGGCTAGCAATCCAAACGCTGTACCGCTGTTGTTAGGCCTTGGTGTAACCGAATTGAGTGTTGCTCCTGCAGCTATTCCATTAGTCAAACAATCGATTCGGCAATCTGACATGATGAGCAGTCGTCAACTTGCGGAACAAGCACTTCAATGTCGAACAATCCATGAGGTTTGGCAACTCATAAATCCCAAAGGAATCGTGTCTCTTCGTTATGATAAATGATACCCCAAGAGCCAAGTTATTGAATCGTCTCCGCCACATATCAGACGTTTCTGTACTTATTATTGGTGGTGGCGTCAATGGGATCGGAACATTTCGAGATTTAGCACTGCAAGATATCAATGTCGTTCTCATTGACCAAAACGATTTCTGCTCTGGGACAAGTGCTGCCTCGTCCCACATGGCCCACGGAGGGATTCGTTATCTAGAAAATGGTGAGTTCAGATTGGTGCGTGAGGCGGTTGAGGAACGCAATCGGCTCATCGTTAATGCCCCTCATTATGTAAAACCGCTCGCAACCACAATTCCAATTTTCCGCTGGTTTTCTGGCCTTTTCAATGCGCCGCTTAAGTTTTTGGGGTTGTTGGATCGACCGGTCGAACGCGGTGCTGTCGTAATCAAGGCTGGATTGACCATGTATGATGCCTATACAGGAGAGCAAGGCACGGTACCCAAACATCGCTTTGAGAGTCGGCAGAAATCGTTGGCACGCTTTCCAAAGCTAAATCCGGCCATTGCTTTCACAGCAACGTACTATGATGCTCTTTTGCAGATGCCTGAAAGGCTTTGTGTGGAAATGATTGTGGACGCAATGACTGCTTCTGAAAAGGCGTTAGCAATCAACTATATGAGTCTAACCACTGTTGGAAAGGCAAATGGACGTACGATTATCCGACTCAACGATGAAGTCAGCGGAGAAACATTCGATCTCCGGCCTCAGGTAGTGATCAATGCAACTGGGCCCTGGATCGATGGAACGAATCATATGCTGGGACAGAAGACGCACTTTATTAGTGGAACCAAAGGCTCACACCTCGTTTTAGATCACCCAGAGTTACGTAGCATCATTGGCGAACATGAAATTTTCTTCGAAAATCATGATGGCCGTATTGTCTTGATCTGCCCATTTCATAAACGAGTAATTGTTGGCACCTCTGATATTCGAATCGATGATGCCGGGCAGGCTCGTTGCACAGAAGAAGAAATCGATTATTTTCTAAAGATGGTTGCGGTTGTCTTTCCAACGGTGAATGTCAACCGCTCTCATATCGTGTTTACCTATTCAGGCGTCCGACCATTACCAACGAGTACAGCAGCTTTAACGGGACAAATCAGTCGGGATCACCAAATTCGGGTTATCGAGCCGGGAAATAACCAGATTGACATCTCAGCAGGCCAACTGGATATACCAATCTATAACTTAATTGGTGGCAAATGGACAACATTTCGTGCATTTTCAGAACAGGTGACAAATCGAGTATTAGAACAGTTCAATCAGGATCGAAAACAGAAAACAGAAAATCTAGCCATTGGCGGCGGAGCATCTTACCCACAAACTGTTTCTGAACAAACGAACTGGATCAACGCATTAAGTGAAGCAACAGGATTAGATGTGAATCGTATCAAACGCTTGTTTGAACGGTATGGTACGCGCGCAGAGCAGATCGCCCACTTTATCGTAAAAGATGACCATGCTTCTACAAAAACAAGTGATCAATACGTCTACATCGTCGACAGGCCGTTGCAGAATAATTCTAGTTACAGCAGCCGCGAACTCTTATTTCTTGTTTTGTTCGAACAAGTTGTTCATCTTGATGACTTGGTGCTGCGACGTTCTTTGATTGCAATATTGGGAGATCTTTCTGCAGAACTTCTCAAGGAGATTGCGCATGTTATTGGACTGGTTCTTCAGTGGTCACCCGATGAAACTGAGATGGAAATCAAACGCACAGCTAATATTATGGCGGATAAGCATTTGGTCCACATGCAAATTGACTCATCTATGAACAGCGTGCAAATAGGTGATTGAACTGTCTAAATTTCGGGAGTTTGTCCCAAAGTGTAGCAATGCAACAGATTCTCTGATTGTGCGGTGTCTACACTTATACGCTTTGTGGTGCACACTCAAATCTCCGTGAATTGAGCACTTTCGTCTGATGAGCGCGAAAATTAATGCTGAGTAAAACATATTGAACAATCCGATGTTGAATGATAGGATAGTAAACGACAAACTGAATATTTTAGTCGTTGGTGCCGGCGCAATCGGCTGTTTCATCGGTGGAAAGCTTGCTCAGTGTGGACATCGCATCACACTAGTTGGTCGTTCTTCACTTGTCAATGCGGTTCAAAATCAAAAAGGGCTACGACTAGAAAATGTGACCCAATCGATTATGGTGGAGAAGATCCAAGTTGCCGATTCGATTATGAATGCATTGGCGCAGAGTCATGATGCAACCGATCTTGTCATTTTGACAGTTAAGAGTTACGACACAGCCACAACCTTAGACGAGCTTATAGACGCCTATCAGGACGCTAATGTTCAGGCTCCAACTGTGCTGAGCCTACAGAATGGTGTGGGCAATGAAGAAATCATCGCCTCTAAATTGAGTCCAGCCAGGGTAATTGCCGGGATTATCATGACACCCGTGACCGTCCCAAAGCCGGGTGTCGTTGTCGTTGAAAAACCAGATGATCATATTGGACTCAGCGTCTGGCATCCAGCAGTCGCCCAAGCATTGTTCAATACCATCCACAATGCACTAGATGAAGCAGGGTTTTCTGTTTCGCTCTATGAGGATCCAAAATCTCTCAAGTGGACAAAGCTATTAATGAATATGATTGGCAACGCAAGCAGTGCAATTATGAGTGTTCCACCGGCAGAAGTCTTTGCCGAACCCCAGCTTGCCAATATGGAAATCGACGCTTGGCGAGAGGCGCTATTGGTGATGAGAAAGAGTAATATTGCACCCATCAATATTGGGAACTATTCATTTGGAATATTTGCACCACTCATCCGCACCTTACCCAAAATTCTATTGCGTCCAATCCTGCAAAATCAGATTATCCGTGCGCGAGGGTCAAAAATGCCTAGCCTCTATTTGGATTTAAATGCAGGAAAATCTAAAAGCGAAATACAGTGGCTTAACGGTGCAGTTGTTAGACAAGGCAAATCGTTGGGGATCCAAACACCGATCAACGCGATGCTAACAGACACACTGCAAGATCTTGTTGAACGTCAACAAAATCGCGAACTGTGGCATAAAGCAAATTTGCGGATGATTGTATCAGCAGACGAATATCGCGAACGTGTAAGGAAACGGTAAGCTAATATCCTGGGCCAACGACGGCAATTAGTATGAGTGCAATCAGTGTGAATACCAGAAACTCCACAAAGATTCGAACACTGAAGTGTTCTTGTAACCCCTGTTGAGCGATTCCGACAAGGAGATAAAAGGTTAGAAGCAGGAGCAAACCACCCGTTAGTCCAGGCAAAAGAGGCCAATAATTCAGTGCCCAAGTCACTTGTCCCAAGACAATGCCAACAATTGCACCGTAGGTAAAAAGCTGATCAACACGTGAGGTCGTGCTGCGCAGGATTTCAACTGCCAACAACGTAGCTGTAACGGCGATCATCGTTGCAGAAATCAGGCTGCGCGTACGGGTCTGATAGACAAGAAGAAAGAGAAGCAAGGCGGAACCGTATGCGAGGGCATTGAGAATGAGCCGGCTACGTCGAAAACCAGGTTGCCCTACTTCTACAGTGGCATATAGGCCAAAAAGCGCAAGTGCATATAATCCCCCAGCAGATAAAATCGCGATGGTTTGCCCCAAACGATTTGGAGCAAAAGGTAGTAAATAAGCGGCAATAATCATTAATGCCATTGGAAGGGCCCAAAAGGCCCAGCTTTGCCAAAACGAACCATGATTGGCCAAAATCCTAGGGTGAACACCCACAACGCTTTGAGCACCAGCCGCTGCCAATACTGACATGAATGCGGCAGCAATCAGACTATCGGTAATAAAAAATGTAACAGGAGTACTAAAAACAATAAAACTCCTGCTTGTGATATCAGGTAATTCAAAAAAAAGACTAATACCCAATCCGAGAATAATTAACCAAGTAACGACGCTGATCCGATCTCGATAATCGATCACATTATCGTGCGCATGCTCTCGCAGTAAATTATCGAGGGAATTTTCAGATTTGCCTGGGCGAAGCCGTTTGAAAAAGGCAGCCCAATTTGAAACCCAACTGGGTGATGCACCAGTTTGCATAGATAAATCTTTTTCTTATTGCATAGGGTGTGTACCACAAAGTGTGTAAATGGAACAGGTTTTCTGACTCAGCGGTCTCCGGTTACGCACTTTGGGACACATTGTCATTCTACACTGCGGTTCTTTTGAAAGCCAGGATTTTCAGTCGTTTGGCTAGAGAAAAACGTTGGTTTCAAATAAAGACCAGTATAAGATGTGTTGATACCCCTGTCAAACCATGAACAATGATCACTTTGTCAATTTTGATATAACAATTCGAGTGGCTCCCTCCCAAAGTCAACAGCCTCCCTTCATATTGAGTGCTTCATATAAGACGCGCCTTGCAGATAGTCTCTTTCATTTGTGTAGCACCGATCCGTATTGGACTGAAGCTTTAGATACGCTTGCAGACCCAAATGCTTTGCCGGGTATGGAGCTGCTTGTTGATATGGGGGGCCGATTATTTCGAGAAGTCATGCAGGGAGCTGTACGCGATCTTTGGATCGCCGCTATGACAGATTTAGAGAATGGACGAAGCTTCCACTTACGGATTCGGCTTGCGATTCATCCAGCAACCGTTGCTTGCCTACCGTGGGAGTGCTTTTATGATCCAGATCGCAACAGGGCTTTTGCTGCCGATGGCGAAGTATCGTTGGTGCGTATCGAACAGCTCTATCACCAAGTAGCACCCTCGCGAAAGCTCTTATCATCCCCGCCCGTCAAAATTCTAGTGGCAATTCCAGAAGATCCAAGTGATCAGATCCAGGCCGATCGAGAGATCAAACACATAATGCTACAATTGTCGTCGTTGGGGAAAGAATATGTTTCTATTGTCACTCTCTCTGGGCGTTTCAATATAACTGAATTACGACGTACAATGGAACAAGAACAACCAGATATATTACACTTAATGAGTCACGGTGAACCAGATGGACTGCTGTTTTGGGAAGATGCCAAGTTGTCCTTAGTTCCCACACAGTCCTTGAGGGTAACCTTGCAGCGAACGCCCTCAATTAAGCTAGTGTTTTGTCAGATAAGTTATGATACAGGTTGGTCATCAGAATTGGTATCCAAAACAGGATAGAAACGCTGGAACTTCTGGCGAGCGAGAGCGGGGGTAAATTGCCATTGAATGGTAGCGGATTGTTCATTGCGCTCGTTGACAAGAGCAAGGACAACAGTCTCAAGAAGCTCTTTGGAATCAATGCGGCGATCAAGAACTTGGCGAGTGATAACCGAGAGTTCAATTTCAACCATATTAAGCCAACTCCCGTTGACGGGGGTATAAACCATCTGAAAGTGCTGAGCCAGAGCGAAAGCTTCCTCAGGCGAAAAGATGGTGTAGAAGGAACTGGGTGAATGAATGTTGAGATTATCCTGAACAATCTGTAATGAATCGGCATCAGGATTGTGTTTCGTTTTGAGATCATGCATGAAGCGAGCATACTCTTGGCCTCTGCGCCGTTCGGTAATCTGAACAACCCGCTGTCCAGTGTGCGGCTGGTAAGCAATCAAGATGTAACAGATGCCCTTGCGTTCATAGTGATGATCATAGCGCCATTTCTTGCCTGGTTTCATCTCAATCGGCACGATTGTATCGCCCAAGAGCTGACAAGGTTTTTCATCGTAACACCAGAGAGGATTCTTGGGGTCATAGGGCTGTGCATAGAGGTCCAAGATTTGTTCCATGTGCCACAAGTATGTAGGTGTTAACTTTCCGATACACCACTGCACCTTCAAATGGGGTTTCAGTTCGTTTTTTTCAGAATTTCACTCACGGTTTCATGCGAAATGTCTTCCACAAACTTTAACTCAACCGCTGTGGTTGCTAGCTGCCTTAAAGTCCATCGGCTTCGCCCATCTGGTCCTTTCGTACACGCTAGTGCCGTGATTTTGGCTCTGGCTTCGTTACTAATCTCGACTGGTCGTCCGCTTCTTGGCCTCTCTTCTAGGGCTTTGGTTAGCCCTTCCGTCACATATCTTTTGCGGATTCGCACCACCGTTGCTCGCGTCACTCCCACTCGTTCCATGATTTCTCTGTCTGTTTTTCCTCCATCTGACAAGAGCAGAATATGTACCCTTCTTATCTTTCTTACGTTCTCTTTTCCTTTTGCCGTTATTCGCCTTAATTCATTTCTGTCTTTATCACTTAGTTTAACTTTATATACTTGCTTCATTTCTCTCTGCCTCCTCGTTTTTTTAGTCACTTTCTGGCAGAGTTTACCGTATTATAACTTATCTGACAAAACACTAGTTGTACTCAATGCATGTTTGGCTGGCCGTATTTCCGACCAAATTCCTTTCTCGACCGTTGCAACACAGATGCTTCAGGCTGGCATTCCCGCAGTCATTGCCATGCAGCTCGAAATTTCTATTGATACCGCACTTCACTTTACCCAATTTCTATACGAAGAGTTGATCACAGGATCTTTTCCAGGTTCAATTGATGCAGCTGTGGGGTTTGCAAGGAGCAATCTTTACGCACTGGATCCAAATGGCAGTGGGTATATTGCACCTGTCCTTTGGTTGAATACAAATGACGACAGAATTTTCAACTTCCCTGTTCAAGCACGAGTAGAGACACAGAAATATGGTCAAGAAAACCTGTTAACTTCAAATGTCAAGCACTCGCAAATCTCTTTATCTCGATCAAATTTTACGTCTTCAAAACCGAATCGTTCACAATTCGATCAGTATCGGAATACCCAACGCTCCTTTAATCGACAATGGATCGTTTCAGAATCCCAGGCAAAATGCCAACCTATTCACCCCATTGATCCCAAATATCGAGATGCAACAAAAAACAACACTCATGCTGGTCAAGCCCGCGTTGACGCTTCTTTGATGCGTCAACAGATTGAAGAAACCAGAGAATGGTTGCAGAAAAGAGATCTCTCTTCACTCGTTGATGTCAGTCCGCAGTTGCGATATTATCTGCAAATTTGCACACAATATACAAAGGACTTGCACGATCTTTTTCATCAGCTTGGTCACATTGAACAAGACCAAACGGGGCAAATGCATCAACGCTATAGCAACAAAGCGCATGAAATCATGGAACTCCGTAAAAAAATCGAATCGCTTGATGCAGTCCTCCAAAGACAAAACACTCCTGGAGATTGATTCTAAAGCCTGCTGATATTGGACCAAAGTATAGGATATATTCATCTTACGAGCCGGACTTGCATTATTACGATTCTGTTTGATCTTTGTCTTGCTATGCTATAGCTGGATCTTCTTCGACTTTACAATACTTCATTATCGAGCACACAATCCTCAAATCGATCAAGTTTCTGCCGATGTACAGACTGCGGACAATGCAATCCCTTTTCTTGGCATCACAATAGAGCTTAATGGGTTAAACCGTACACAACGTCGAAATGCATTAGAACGTCTGCGAGAAAACGGCTTTGGTTGGGTGCGCCATCGGATGGATTGGGGTGAACTTGAGCCAGAACCTGAAGAATACCAATGGCACAGTAGCGATGAAATCATCGCAGACATACTTGCAGCGCACCTTGTGCCGATTGTTGTTCTTGATGGTAGCCCAAGATGGGCACGATCTCTACGTGACCGAACAAATCCATTGGCACCGCCTGATGACTTTGCCCACTTCGCTCGATTTGCAGGACGATTTGCGCAGCGATACGCAGAGCAAGTTCGCTACTATCAGATCTGGGATGAACCGAATGTAGCTCCTCACTGGGGTGAGCGTCTGATCGAACCCATTGATTACGCACGCCTTCTTGCAGGCAGCGGACGAGCAATCCGCAAGGTCGATCCCGGCGCGGTCATCATCGCTGCTGCATTGGCGCCGACCATTGACCGTGGTCACACAGCCATCGATGAAGTGCTCTTTTTGCAACGTCTCTATGCAGCAACTTCAAATCAAAAGTTTAGATTGTGGCGCGCAGATCCATCCGTTGAACATCCGCTTTTTGACATTATCGCCATACAGCCTTTTGGATTCGGAACAGCACCAAACAATCCCCGTCAAAGTCGCAACACACTCAACTTTTATCGTGCACGTCTCATGCGCAGAACAATGCTTGCGGCGGGCGATCTGGAGACATCGCTTTGGGCTGTTCGTTATGGCTGGAACCGCTCGCTCAACTCTCCCTGGCGGACAGTTTTGCCGGAGAAGCAGTCTGTATACGCAATCGAAGCGCTTGATCTGGCATACCGCTGTTGGCCCTGGCTGACAACAGTCGGCTGGGTCATTGATCAGCCCAGCGCACCACAAACAGATCCCTTTTGGGGCTTTGCCCTCACCCCGACCTTGGGTCAAAAATTTCAACAATGGACGGCCGAGAAGCCAGAACGTGCTCATGAAGAATGCTCTCAGCCCTCAGCTCTCAGCCCTCAGCTCTCAGCCCTCAGCTCTCAGCCCTCAGCTCTCAGCTCTCAGCTTTCAGCTTTTAGCTCTCAGCTCTCAGGACCAGAAGGTTCATCCTTTGCCTTCGTCTTAGCCTTAATCTCTTTCCTTCTTCTCTGGCGCGGCTGGCGAGCTTTAACGATTCTGCGATTATCTATCTGGCTTTCTCGCTACCGCTCTGCCCATCCTATCATTCATTTCGTCACATGGCTCGGCCTACTCTGGATTTATAATGGAATCAGTTGGCCTCCTTTGCTTGTGCTATGCTGGTTGGCGGGCGTTTTCCTATGCTTTGCTCAACCGCTTCAAGGACTCTGCTTGGCGATCCTTGTGCTGCCGTTTCATTATCACCATAAAGAGTTCTTCCTGCTGAATGGAACATGGTCTCTACCTCCTGCCCATGCTGTGATGCTCTGTTTATTACCCGTCCTCATCTGGATCTACATCCATCATTGCTCTGCACGCTTCACAATAAATCAAGAATCTGCCGATTTCAAATGGGATCTGCTTGCCCTGTCTTGGTTGATAATCAACCTATTGTCCATGGCAAACGTCTGGCACTGGCCAAGCTATCTCGATCGGTTTATTGCATTAGGTCTCATCCCCATCTTGTTCTATCTAAGCACGCGTATTTTGGTTTCAACTTCCACTCAGAAACAGCAAGTTATTGCTGCCCTATCGGGAGGCGGTTTTCTGGTTGCATTGGTTGGATTGTTCTCTTGGATTGAAGGTGGAGGAACTAGTGCTGATGGCGTACATCGTTTGGTTGGCCCACATTTTTCGCCAAACCATACAGCCCTTTATCTTATACGAACGTTGTTTCTTGCCCTTGGTTTACTTCACTACACCTTTTGTTTGGATACACACAACCCAAAATCCCGGCAAGCCATTGACAAAGCGTTTGGCCTCTTCGTCTCTATTATTGTCTTCATTGCACTCATTTTAACCGCCAGTCGAGGTGCCATTCTCTTTGGTCTTCCGGCTGGTGCAATGATTCTTGTTTGGTCGTTAGGATCGCGTTGGAAAGTATCTGACTTGGTTCGATATTTGATAAACCGATCATTCATGAACCGCCTCGCTCAACGATATTCGATGTCTGTACTTGCCGTTTCCGTAGCATGCACGCTCATTTTTATGATTGGGGCAGGAGTTATTGCCATATTTTACGGAGAACGCCTACTCAACAGCCACACGATTTTTCACAGATTTGCCATTTGGAAAAATTCATTCTGGTTGTGGTTGGATTACTTCTGGACGGGCGTCGGCCCAGGCGGATTCTTTTGGCGTTACCCAGCGTACGTCTTAACCCAGCCAGATCTAGACCCTAATTTGCGTCATCCGCACAATCTATGGCTCGAATTTACAACCTTTTGGGGAACTATTGGACTCTTATGGCTTGGAATCACTCTAATTCTCTTGTGGCAATCAACGCGTCAATTTATTAGGCGTAGAGGATCCATGCAGATTGGCATTCAGGCAGGCATGTTGGCAAGTTTTGGCGCAGCGTTGGCTCACGCCCAGGTTGATGCATTTGCAACGCTTTCTGATCTGGCTGGTTGGAACTGGTTAGTGATAGGATTAATAGCAAGAAGTTCGACACCCAATCCCAACTCGTATGCGCCCAGTGATAGGAGAACACCGAATGCTTCACCCAGATTTTATGAAACCGCTCTACGGTGGACACTGTTTTGCAGATATTCCCCCAACAGTCGAGTTCTTATTAACAGGTAATGGCCAACCTGCATTAGCTTCAGATGTGCTGGGACCATTCCAGCGCCAATATCAGTCTGTCATTCTCTTCTTTCTCGATGCCTTTGGTTGGCATTTATTTAACGAGCATCGAGAGCGACATCCTTTTCTGCAGCGACTGACGCAAGCTGGTCATACATCTTGTCTGACCGCCCAATTCCCCTCTACTACGACAGCTCACGTCACCTGTATTCACACCGGGCTGCCAGTAGGGCAGCACGGTCTCTATGAATGGAACTATTATGAACCGAAACTGGATGCGGTAATCTCACCTTTACTTTATTCCTATGCTGGTGATGGGATTCGCGATACCCTTAAAAATAGGGAGATAGCACCTGAAGAACTATTCCCAACAAAAACTCTCTATCAAACTTTAGCCCGCCAAGGGGTGTCATCGTATGTCTTACAATATCATGAATATACTCCTTCGACCTATTCAAACGTAGTATTCGAGGGGGCGCAGACGATTCCGTATCATACACTATCTGAAGCATTGGTTCATTTGCGGTTCTTGTTGTCCCGCCAGCAACAACCAACTTATTACTTTCTCTACTTTGCTCAAATCGATGCCCTGGCGCATACATATGGTCCTGAATCGGTGCAGGTGGCGGCCGAGATTGATACGACACTTATGGCCCTGGAGCGTCTGCTCGCTCAAAATCTTGCTGGGCAAATGAGTGACACGCTCTTTATCTTAACCGCCGATCATGGCCAAATTCGTATCGACCCAAACACAACTGTCTATCTAAACTTGGATACCCGCTTTACTGGTATTGAAAGATTTCTCAAGACAGATCGAAACGGTAACCCCATTATCGGTGTCGGTTCTAGCCGCGATCCATTTTTACATATTCGAGGAGGGATGGTTGATGAAGCAAGAGAGTGGCTTGCCAATCGTTTGGTCGGTCAGGCAGATGTCGTGGTCGTGAAGGATTTGATCGAAGAGGGATATTTTGGACCCCAGCCATTATCAACGACGTTGCTTTCACGAATTGGGGATCTCGTTATTCTGCCCTATCTGCATGAAACAATCTGGTGGTATGTAGAGGGTCGATTCGAACAGCATCTCTATGGGCAACATAGCGGCTTAACAAGAGCCGAGATGGAGATCCCATTCTGTCTGTATGATTTTGGGTAAGTACATGCCAAGCAGTCGCAGCAGGCGACTTTTCGACATCAGTCTTCATATGGCTAGCCAGTAGAGCTGTTCGTCCGTAACGCTGAACAAACTGGCTGTCATGGGGATCAAAGCCAAAAAAATGGCGTTTTTCCAACAGAAATGAGCGTGAGTTGTAATGATTATTTCACAATTGAACGATATACTTAGAGTAAGTTTTATGGCTCAACTGGATCTCAAGGGGAAAACCCGCTTTGGTTTCGATACGGCGATGCCACTCAACCGGTGCTAGCCATTTTCGAGTTTGTCAACCCCCTGAATTCCTGAAGAGCCAGTTTTATTATACCGCGGTCGTGATGAACGCATGGTTTTTTCTTACAGCTCTACCAGATAAAGCAAAACCATGTTTTCATGCAGAGCTCAGTTTAGCTGTCTAAGAATAACTTCGACATAGATTTCTTCGGCTTCACTCGGGAGTGGCATGTTGGAATTATTCTTGGACAAGTACTCAAACCGACAAGTGGCCGTCCAGGGCGGGTAGTGGATGGTGGATAGTTGATAGTGGCTTGTGAAATGTGTGACCACTAGCAACCATCCACCATCCACTATCTACAAACCTTGACTCATTTGTGCGGATTTTTCTATATAAAGATTCCTAGTGGGTGACCTACAGGGTAAGGGGATACATCTGGAACAAAGATGCTCAGGATACATCCAGATGCCAACACGATTCCTTCTTTCCCATCGACCCGCTATCCAAAATAATGTGGGAGACACATATCATGACACAATCACAAAGTCAATCTTATGATCAACGACGATTACAGGAGCGACCAAATGGGGCCTTTATGTTGCGATACTGGGCAGAACCACGTCGCTACAACGAAAAAGAACCCATTTGGCGTTTTTGCCTGGAAGATGTACATGGGGATCAACGTCATGGATTTGCAAGTCTGGATGCGCTTGTTGCATTTTTGGAACAGCGTACGCAAATCCATCACAGAGGTTCAAGTGCATCTTCTGAGTAATAGAGTCAAAATAAACACAACTGGGACAGGCAAGAAAGCGGCTTCGCCGCAGCCATCAGCTGTCAGTTAGGTCGAAGCGACCACTTCGTGTTTGGTTACAGATGCGTAGTATCCACAGCCAGGAATTGGCAACGCTATATGACTGATTTTTATAAATTCCTATACCACAAGAAAATAGAATACCAATTCTGATAACTCATTCAATCCCATTCAATTCGCACGGGCTGGCATTGCGTGGCGTTAACATATTTCTTGATTCGGCATAGATGTGATATTCTTTTCAGCATGAACAAAAATCGATGCCGTTTTCTAACTGTAATTGGTCTTCTGTTCGTTATTTCAACACTCTCTCTGGGGTTTGTTCGTTCTGTACAGTCCGATGTTGCGGTGCATCCGGAAGAAGATTCGGAGATTTATCTACCACTAGTTGTGGGGGCAGATTCGTCCGTTGTCCATGTGACCGCAACACCATCCCCAACTGCCACAACCGCCTCAAGAGCAACTGATATTCCATACCCGATTCTCTTTGTCTCTCAGCTGCCCATTCGTGCCGATTTTACGACAATTGGGTCTACTTTTGGCAATCATTTAGCCACGATGGATGCTGTTGGGCGTGGTGGGGATCTATGGATCCGTTACCCAGATGGTACGCTCAAGAATCTCACCGCTGCGGCAGGCTATGGCAGCATGAACCCAGGTGGTTTTCAGGGCGCGGACGCAATTGCTGTACGCGATCCAGCTGTCCACTGGAACGGTCAAAAAGCCATCTTCAGCATGGCGATCGGTGCGCCCACGAAGCGATATGAGGTCAACGCCTATACCTGGCAACTTTATGAAATCACAGGGCTTACACAGGGTGAGACGCCTGTCATTACCAAAGTGCTGAATCAGCCAGAAAATTACAACAACATCAGTCCGGTTTATGGGAGCGATAACCGGATCATTTTCACCACGGATCGCCCACGCAATGGTGCCTCGCACCTCTATCCCCAATTGGATGAATATGAACTTGCACCAACCAACACAGGTCTCTGGAGCCTCGATCCCGCCACCGGTGACTTAACCTTGCTCAATCATGCTCCATCTGGCAATTTTACGCCTATAATCGATAGCTTTGGACGCCTTCTCTTTACCCAATGGGATCATCTGCAACGCGATCAACAAGCAGATGCTGACAATGCAACTCCAGACGGACAAGAGCTGCCTTATGGTACTTTCAACTATGCCGACGAGTCAGCCAATGCAGCCATTTTAGATGATCGCAGCGAAGTCTTTCCAGAACCTCGACGCAACAATCCAGATCTTGCCCAAGATGAGGTTGGTCTGCGTTTCAATCACTTCTTCCCTTGGCAGATCAATGAGGATGGAACAGAAAGCGAAATCCTCAATCACTTGGGACGTCATGAACTACACGATTATTTTGATCGCTCTCTCAACACCGATCAAAACCTAATTGAATTTATTCCAGACGGTTCGCGAACCAATCAGAACTCCATTGAAAATATGTTTCACATTGAGGAGGATCCTGGCAAACCAGGCGACTATTACGGTATCGATGCACCCGAATTCAACACGCACAGCTCGGGTCGTATTGTGCACATCAGTGCGCCGCCGATCCAAAACGCAGACAACATTACGGTTACCTACATCACTCACCCCGATACCATCGGGAATCGAGCAACGCCCAACCACTCCGGCCACTATCGCGAACCCCTGCCGCTCTCCGATGGTACTTTGATCGCCGTCCACACAGCACAAACAGCAGATGAAGCAACGTCCGGACCGTCCATTTATGATTTTCGACTCAAGAAGTTACATCAAAATGATGATGGCTATTGGCGTGCAGGAGAACCGTTGACCAGCAGCATCTCGAAAACAATCAGCTATTGGAGTCCAGACGATCTGATCACCTATAGCGGTCTCTTTTGGGAGCTAAATCCAGTCGAAGTTCGACCACGCACAGTCGCACCAACAGGAGTTGCTGGCATTCTGGCACTACCAGAACAGCAGGCTTTTGCCGAGGCAAACGTTGCCGTGGATGAGTTGCGGGATTTTTTGGTTGAGAATAATCTGGCACTGGCAGTCAGCCGGAACGTCACAGCACGCGATGCTCATGATCGTCAACAACCCTTTAATTTGCGCGTCGTCAGCGGAACACAGACTATCGCCACAGACGGAACGATCTATGATTTGGTCTATCTTCAATTTTTTCAAGCCGATCAAATTCGAGGTTGGAAAGCAGGGGGCGATACACCTCGGCCTGGTCGACGTGTTTTGGCCCAACCGATGCACGATACAGCAGCACAAGCGGCCAATCCACCGACAACGGGGCCAATGGGAAGCGTCACAATTGCCAAAGATGGGTCAATTGCAGCATTCGTGCCTGCCAATCGAGCGATGAGTTGGCAACTTGTTGATCAGGGAGGGAAAGCAATCGTGCGCGAGCGCTACTGGATTACCTTCCAGCCCGGAGAAATCCGCATCTGCACCTCATGTCATGGGGTCAATCGAAAAGATCAAGCGGGAAGGGAACCCGCGGCGAATTCACCAGCGGCGCTGATCGAATTGCTCACACATTGGCAAAATAGCCGGGAAGGAATAAGCGCTAAAGGCGGTTCCTAAAGATCACCAATCAACCTCCAGCGACTTTCGTGCGCCCTCAAAATACCAGCCTTCGTCCACTATATCGCTCAAATCCTGGCTTACGTTTACCTTAAACGAGAAGAGGACAACCGTTTTTTCTAATGATTGAGCGATTTCCACCGCAGGTACAAAATCGCCGTCTCCCGTCGTCAGAATGATTCGCACAATATCTGGATTACAGGCATATAAGATCATATGGGCGGCAATATCTACATCCACCCGTTTCGAAATATTAAATTTCATTTCCTGGAGACGAATAACTGCCCCGTTCTCTTTCATCGTCTCATAGAACTTCTGTAAACCAGGTGGAATGCCTCGGCCTGCGTCGAAACTGTTGAATAAGACAAGATTCGTGGGACCATATTTTTCATGGAGCCATTGTTCGGCTGCACGATAATTCAAGCGAAAAACTTTGGCTTTGACTACATACGCCATATCAACGAGCCAGATGTTCATAGCGGTTCAGTAATTCATCAAGTGTGATCGTGTGGACAGCTTCTTTGGTTTCTTGAAGAACTTCTTCTGACAGCAGAGAATCTAACCGATCCATAAGCCCTTGCGCATAGGCTCGAAACTCAGCCGAAGTGGCCGGATGTTGAACGACAAAGAGCAGGGTTAGTAGAGCTTCTTCAACTTGGCCTATTGCAATCTGATAATCAGCCACAATTGCCAAGAGAGCCAGCGTCTCTCGGGCTGATGCTTGTTCGTTTGCTTCACTCAAACAGTGCGACAAAACTCGTTTTGCTTCTTCCAATTCTCCCAGACGTATGAGTACACGCCCGAGCAATGCACGGCAAAAACGCACGGCAAAGAGGCGATTGCTCTCGTTCTCATACGCAATGGCTTCGGTCAAGAGATCGCGTGCGAGTTCATAATGACCAGCAGCTTCCTCAGTCAGAGCTAAATATGTTGTATCGATACCAATACTCGACAGATGTTCGATCTGTTGATGTATGGTCAAAGCACGCTGGATTACTCGACGGGCACGATCCAAATCGCCCAACTGTTGATGGACTCGTCCGATCCAGCGATCTGCGGCGCCCTGGATATAATGGTTGCCCATATCGAGCGCAACTTCTCGCGCCCGTTGCAAATAGACGAGCGCATCATCATAGTCACCCGCAAAAGCAGCCAGACGGCCACGCTGATAAGAAAGTCGCCCTAATTCTCCTTTGAGCGTTGTGTGTGCCAAAATGTGAAATGATTCGTCGTAATATTCTTTTGCTGTTTCATAATTGCCAACGTCCGTCGCCATCAGACCCAAATTAATGAGACAAGCGAGAGCCGTTGGTTCGTCATTGATCCGTTTGCCAATTTCCACAGCCTCTTGGTAGGCAGCAATCGCCTCTTGGGTAAAATCCCGCGTCATATAAGAGATGCCCAGTGCATAGAGGGCATCGATGGTTCCATAATCGTGATCCGCCTGACGGAAAAGTGCGAGAGCTGCAGTTGCTTGCTCGCCGGCCTCGGCAAAGCGCCCCTGCTCAATTGCGACGAGTGCCAGTCCAACCTGCGACGTTGCTAAATTGATCGGGTCATTTAGGTCCTTTGCAAGTTTGAACTGTTCATAATAGAAATATTCGGCTTCTGCCACCAGCCGCTGAGGCAGGTGATACTTACCAATCCAGCCATATAGGGTCGCAAGCAATGTGCGGATCTCTCGCCCCTGTGGCTGACTAAGCGACACCGAACGCGTCTGCTCTTCCAGCATTGGAATTGCACGATAAAAGCGATCAATTCCAATCATATGTTGCCCATCAACACCAAAAAATCGCCCAAGCCCATGCGTCATCTTCTGCAAGCGTTCGATGGTCTTCTGTTCGATATCTGTTTGCCAGGCAGCTCCAATATTGCTCATTTCTTGCCGCAACTCTTGGACAGTAGAGGCAAGAGCTGCACCACGAAGAGATTTCCCTTTCTCATCGATAAAGTGAGCATAATAGGCAGCATGATTTTCACGCATCTCGTCGATGCGATTGATTGCATCCAAACGTTCCCAGGCATATTGGCGCGTCAACTCATGAATCGTGTAACGGGACTCTGGAAATGCTTTGTCTCGTATTCGCTCTGAGAAATCCGAGTCACTTTGTTTTTGGGGAACATTTGATTGCAAGAGGCCATAGTGAACGAGCGCCATCAAGGTCTTTTCAGTGGTCTGTGCAATCTCGACGGCAGCAGATGTGTTGAAGCCATCGTGAAAAACAGAGGTTGACGCAAAACCCTGCTGTTCCTCATCAGTCAATAAATCCCATGTATAATCAAAGACAGCGCGCATGCTCCGCTGTCGCAATGGGATATCGCGCATCTTTGTTGCAAGCACATCTAAATTATGTTCGACTTCGGCGACAATCTGTTCACAAGGTATAGCACGCAGCCAAACAGCGGCCAGCTTGATTGCCAGTGGAATCCCTCCGACCAGCTGACAAAGACGCACAACATGCGGCGCAACAACGTTGGTCAATTGAAAGGTTGGTTGAATCTGACTTGCAGTTTGGACGAAAAGTTCTAGCGCATCAAAGCGAGCCCATTCGGATAACGAGTCAGCATTGGCCAAAGATACTTCTTCAGGAGGGTAAGCCAATCCATCTAGATTTAGACTTCGTTCTTGCGCCACGCCAAGGGGCTCGCGGCTGGTAACCAGTAGTTTGACATTGGGCGCTGCTTCCAGAATCAGCAACAAAACATCAATCCCATTTTGCGCTTCACGTTCGCCGATCTTCTGTTTGGCCTCAGTTCTTTGCTCTGAATGTTCGCGTTTTGAGAGGCTCTCTGAAAGGCGTGCGCGCATTTGTTCTGAGTGCGATTGAGGCCCGGTGAATTGCTCAAAATTATCAACAACAAAGAGAATTTCCTTGTTTTTCAGATAGGTCGTCAGCTGTTGTAATGGAGGATTTGGACCAGCCAACGCCAAATTCAGTGCCTCGGCAAATACATGGGGAATATTCTCCCTTCTCTGAACACCCATGAACGAGACAAAGACAATGCCATGCAAAAAGAGCAGTGCTTGTTCAATATTTGCCTGTCGGGCTGCCGCGAGCGCCAAGCGTGTCTTTCCAATTCCACCTAGTCCAACAATTGTCACGAGCCGGCAAGTTGGATCGTTCAGCATCGTGTGTAACTGCATCAACTCACGTTTACGACCAATAAACGGCGTCCCGTCGGGTGGAAGGCTCGGGAAATTTGATTGGCGAGCAGTTTGTATCAGTTCATAGAGAGCGATCGTCTCGGGCAGTGGCTCAACATCCAACTCATCGGTCAATATCTGCTGGCAAAGTTCAAATTGGGCGAGAGCACCATTGAAGTTCCCCATACGACTCAATGTGACCATCAACTGGCGATGAGCACCCTCATACCAGGGTTCGAGTGTAAGAATGCGTCGCAATATGCGCGACGCATCAGCATATTGACGCTCCGCAAAATAGGCGTCGGCCAATATCTGAAGAATTTCCTGTGCAATCTTACGCCAATACTCTCTTTCTGCAACCATCCATTCTTCAAAAATCGGTGCATCATTCACATGGAAGTCACTCAAAAAATCTCCCTGGTAGAGTTCAACCGCTGCATCCAATGTAGGAAGGTCTATCGAGTGTGGAAAATCCTGCGATGATCCCATGTGCGTTAAATATTGGGATGACCCCATAGACTGGCGTAGCACGCTGCTCCCTCTCATTTGATGAGAAGTTGGTTGATAGGTTTCTCGCTGATTAGAGTCTGCGGGCTGGAAGGCGTTTGCACGTTTCGTTTGTCGTTCGAAGAGTTCCACATCCAGCCAAAACGGCTGGTCAACATTAAAAGCGACCTTTTCACGTGTAATGATCAAATAGTGAGGGAGGAGTTTGTTCAGATTACTGAGAACATTGCGCAAACTGCCTCGGGCTTGATCTTTTGGTACTTCAGACCAGAGAAGATTGGTCAGAGCCTCTCGACTCTGTTCTGTTTTGGTCATGACCAAATAGAAGACTAAGGCTAAACCAAAAAAATAATTATACGCGAACGAGAGAATGGAGAGGGGGAATAAGGACAAACCATTTTTCTAAACCAGGTAAACGTTGGAAGCGTTGTGCCAAACGGTCCATCTCTTTCTGAGTGAGTTTGACGCCGGTCTCATAAAGAGTGGAATTCAGGTGAACGAAGGGTTGTAGTTGGTTAAAGCGAAAAGAACGGGCAAAATTGAGAACGGTCTCAAGAGAATCGAGAAGAGAACCGTTCCAGTGTTTTTCAAGATGGCCCCAAACCCGTTCGATGGGGTTGTATTTACTGTGATAAGGAGGGTAGCAGGCGAGCTGAATAGAGAGACGATAGTGCTCAACAAACTGAGTGAGACGATACATAAACTGAGTCCGACGGGTATGATTTTCGGGACCATTGTCCTGATTGATCACGAGGGTCTTGACGTGAGGAAAGTGTTCACGTACGCTTTCCCAAAATCAATCAGGCAGTCGACAATACAGTCACTCGTCACTTTCGACTGAGTCAAGTAAAGAAAGAGTTCCTTGGTTGAAGGGAGGTAAATGCCAAAAGGAGTGACTTTCTCGGTCTTCTTATCTTGAAAGTCATGATCGAGCGCTTTGACAACCACTCGACTTATCCCTTCTCTCGAGAAACGGTCAAGTAAAATCGTCGCTTTGGCATCCCAAGAGGCGCAGAACCGTCTCGTCTGCATCCGCTTCTTGATTGATCTGATGAATTCTATCAAAGATCGCATCGGTCTCTGGGATCTTTTTCACTGGTTGACTTTTTTTGACCCGGTTTGAGCCATAGCCTAACTCATTGAGCTTCAAGCGGATGGCCTCTTCGCCAGGCAATTCCTCATCTGTGTATCCTTTCTGCTCGATGAGCTGGGTACGCATTTCGGCGGCGGTTAGTCGAGTGTACAATTGGGGTCGAAGGTGGGATCGGTCTGGCTGAATTGATCGGCGATTTCAACCATATCGGCCAGTAAAGTGGGGATATGGTCTTCGGCTTTTTTGCGACCACGTCGGTGGCTTTGGTCGACATAACAGAAGCCGCCTTCTAGTTCTTCCAGGGCTTTGGCTATCGTCGCCCGATTCCAGCCCAACTCTCGTTCTGCTTTCGTCGGACTCCCTTCGCATATCGTTTTGACCGTTTGGGCCATGAAGTGCCTTCTTTCGTATCCACTTAACATGGCCTTCGTCTCTTTCAAGACTTCAACCATTTCTGGCGAGATTGTCATTTTTGCTCCTTTTGGAGAGCTAGTTTAACACCTTCTCGCGTATATTTTATTTTTTGGATTGGCCTAAAGCAAGGGATTTGTTCGAGCGAAAACCCTCAACCGGTTTCTCATTGAGCGTAATGGATGGTTTCCCAAATAACGACAGTTTAAGCATGTTGCGATCTTCCATCCGCGACAAATTCGCGCAACAACTCATTCCCTCGTTCGAGGGCGGCATTGTGATAAACCTTTTCTGCTAACTGAATTCCTTCTCGCAACAGTAACTGAGCTTCGGGCGTCTGTTTAGAACTCAGTAACAGGTCCGCTTTGTTGATCAGAAAATGGGCTAGATGATATTGGCCACCTAAGTGTCGCAGATCTTCGATTGCTCGGTCATAATATTCAAGCGCTTGATCATACTGGCCCATGTGATGGTAAAGAGTTCCTAAATCTCCAATCCCTTTTGCAATCTCATTCTCGTCATTTAATTCACGCATTAATTGCAACGATTGCTCCAAATTGGCCTTGGCCCGGTCATAATGTGTTGCCTTTACTTCCAGCAGTCCCAAACTGTTCAAGAGCCAAGCTCGACCAAGCTTCCAGTCAGATTCATCAGCCATTAAGGTTAGTGCTCGTTGGTAATGGAGGCGGGCTTGATCAAGTTCACCGATCTCCTGGTATACAGAACCAAGACTCTCCAAGGTATTGGCTTCGGCACCGCGATCGCCGACTTGGCGCAAGACTTCAAGCGAATGCTCTAAATAGGGCAGAGCTTCCTGATAATTTCCTAACGAATAGTGGACAAATCCAACATTATTCGACGTCTTGCCGATTCCAGGCAGATAATCAAATTCTGTAAATTGCTCTAATGCCTGGGTTAGATAGGAAAGTGATTGCGACAACTGGTTTGCGTAATAGTGCACATTACCGATTTGGCTCAGACCGAACGCGACGCCGCGTTTGTTGTCAAGTTCTTGGTCAATTTGCAACGCTTCTTGATGGTGGGGTAAAGCCTCAGATGGACGCTTGGCCGTTAAATACATCTGTCCGAGGATGTTGAGTGCCATAGAGAGTTTTTGTTTTCTTGTATCGGTACGATAGAGTTCAATTGCGGCCATCTGCTCCTCAACGGCCTGTTCAATTTCTCCAGTCGTCTCCAAGATCCGCCCGTAGACAAAATGAGCATCTGCAAGGAGCAGAGCATCTCCAATCTGTTGCGCTAGCTCTAATCCCGCTCCAATTACATCCTGAGCTTCTTGATAGATCCCACGTTGCTCAATAAACCAGGCTTTCAAAATCAGAATGGCGCAATAGGCTTGTTGTTCTTCTGCCGAATCTGCCTGTAGACCTTTTTTTTCTAGATCTGTCGCGGCCATCGAAAACACTTGTACACCTTCTTGAATCAACCCCGCAAACTCAAGAAATGTCGAAAATGGTTCGGCCGATTTGCGAATCAGTTCAACTCTGTGATGCGAAACCGCCCAGTGCCATGCCTGACGAATATTATCGATCTCGGCTTTGAGGTGAATTAGTGCTTTCTCGGGCGATGGACCATAGAGTGCAGGTTCTTGCGCAATGAGCAAACCGAGATAATATGTACAATGACGTTGATTTATTTCAGAGCTGGCCGGATGATCATGCAAACGCTCAATCGCATATTGCAACGTTAATTCCTGAACAGAATAACGAATCCCCGAGGAAGTTGGCTCAATCTGAATCAGACTACGATCTTGCAGAGTGGCGAGCATTGCGGGTGATGCACCCGCGACTCGATCAGCAGCCTCTTCACTGAAGCCTCCACGGAAAACCGAAATTCCTACAAAGGCATCTTGTTCTTCTTGATCGAGCAACTCCCACGTGTAATCAAAGATTGCACGCATGCTCCGTTGACGTGGTAACACATCGCGCATGCGTGTACTGAGTATGTCGAGGTTGCGTTCAACCTCGGTAACAATTTGATGGCACGGCATGGCGCGCAACCATGTCGCTGCCAACTTGATCGCCAATGGCATTCCGCTCACCAAACGACAGAGACGGAAAACGTCGTACATATTCTCACGGGACAAGACAAAGTTTGCTCGTACCTGGGTTGCGGTTTGCACAAAGAGCTGCACGGCGCTATATTGTTTTGTCAAAGATATCGGTTCTAGATCCGCAACGGCTCGCTCCTCATTCGAATCAGCGGGAAAAGTCAAACCGGTTAGATCCATCCTCCATTCTGCGTCAATGTTGAGGGATTCACGACTGGTGACCAGTAGTTTAATATCATTGCTGGCTTTCAATATCTGTGAAACCAAAGCCGAAGCATCAAGTAGGTGTTCGAAATTATCGATGACAAGCAGCATCTCCTTGTTACGGAGATATGCTATTAATTCATCTGTTGGCTGTTGCTGACCTGTCAATAAAATCCCCAAGGCATCCGCAATCGTTGTAGGTACATCATCAACCGAGCGAACGCCGACAAGCGACACAAAGACGACCCCATTGAGAAATTGAAGCGCTTGCTCTTGGTTGGCACGTCTTGCGGCTTCGAGAGCAAGACGTGTCTTCCCCATGCCGCCAAATCCAATGAGCGTCACGAGACGACAAAGCGGATCTGTCAAAAGCTGATTAATTCGCACTAGCTCTTTCTCACGTCCCAAAAATGGGGTTACATCAGGGGGCAAGTTATGTAGACGCGTCTGACGAGCGAGCTGGATTCGTTCGTAGAGTGCAATCGTCTCTGGCATTGGCTCAGCATCTAGTTCACGCGCTATCACTTGGCGGCAGGTTTCATATTGTGCCAATGCAGCATTGAACTCACCCATCCGACTCAGCGTGATCATGTATTGTCGATGTGCCTCTTCATGCCAAGGCTCAATCGTGAGGAGACGATCCATCATCTGTGCCGCGTCAGCATAAGCAAGGTTCTGAAGCTGGATACGAGACACGATTTCCATCGTCTCGAGCGCAACATGCCGCCAATGCTCCCGTTCACCCAGTAACCAATCCTCAAATTGACGCGCATCGCTCACAAAGAAATCTTCTAGAAAATCGCCGCGATAGATTTGAATGGCTTCAGAAAGCCTCGTGAGATTTACGCGGGTATCGTCAGCCGCGAGGGATTCCGTTCGTCGTTCAAATTCCTCAATGTCCAGGTGAAGGGAAGCTTCTTGGCTGATAGAGAGGGTCTGACGCGTGATATCCAGATGATCGGGGAGCATTTTTTTGAGATTATTGAGGGCAACGCGTAGACTGTTTTTCGCATTTTCTTCATTTGCCCAGAGAAGCTGAGCCAACTCATCACGTTCGTGCCGACGTCCAGTCACGGCCAGATAGTAGAGAAGCGCATTTGCTTTATTTGTGCGGAATCCAGTAAGCGGTTGATCATCAAGTAAAATTTCAGGTTTGCCCAACAGGCGAAGTGTCAAGATTTGTGCCATCACTCATTCATCTCTGTAAAATCCTATATCTTGTTTGCTTATTGTACATCACAAACGCAGGATAAAGAACTAACGAATTGTCAATTGCTGAATTGTTCATGAGGGTTCTTGGGATCCAAGAGAATCAATTTTTAATTTGACATGCTGGAAATGGATAGCTTATGATACCGAATAGCTTATTAGCAACACTTTGCCCTCTCTATCTTAGTGCTCATCCGAAAAGTTCTGTGCCGATGCATTCCCACTCAAGAAGTTGGTTGAACTCACAACCGCTTTTTGGATAGGTGCTAACCGACAGGACATCGTGGAGTAAACCGTTGGCGGAGATACCGCCAGAACATCGTGGAGGTTTTTGTTGAAAAGACCGCCAGCAAAGCGTGTAGATTAGCGTTTATTTATCCAACAATTCGTACTTGAATTGTTTGACGAGACGACCTTTGTGATAAATCTTCAAGACACGCATCTTGGTAAAGAGCGACGCCTTGATATACTGAAACTTGAGTCGGCGACCAACTTTGAATTGCTGGCTCAAGATATTTACAGTGCCGTTGGACTTAACCAAACGGATGAAAGAGACTTTGCCGACGGAAATGGGATGCTTCTCCAGATGCAACCGACAATCGGCCGGTAATTTTCGCAATTGTTTGCTACGTCGATAAGCAACGGTTGTCTGATGACCAAGGTGGGCATGGACATGTTGTTCATTGACGGTCAAGATAAGGCGAGAAACCTGACGGCGTACATCAAAGGGACGACGATAGGTGCGCTCAAGTAGAAGAGGCTGAAACCAGCCGTTAAACTGTTCGACAGAGCCGTTGTAACAGGGTTTGCCTTCCGGGATGAAAGAGACTTCTACTTGTAATCGCAAAGCCAGTCGAATGACTCGGCTCAGTGAGCGGGCAGCGGTGCCCCAACCAGTAAATTCTTTGCCATTATCGAACTGAACGATGGCTGGGATGCCGAGCTTCATCCAGGCATGAACCAAGAATTCAAGAACCGTATCAGAGGTACGGTTGGTGACGAACTCGATATAGACAGCCTGATCAAAGATGTCCCGACAGACCAGAAAGTAGTAGCGAGTCTTATCATCTTTGAGATAGCGAGGTCCAACAAAGTCAACCTGATGCACCTGATTGCTATCCTGCGCCTGCGGTCCCGGATATTCGGTCCGTGCAATTCGAGGAGCAAGCTGCAAGGGTGGACAGGATAATCCAGCCTGATTGACAATCCGCTCAATTGTCCGTGCTGATGGTAGAGGCGTGTATCCCAAGTTTTCTAGTTCTGCTCGGATTTGCTCGGCGCCCACCAATCCGTATCGCGTCTCGGCTGTCGCTCGTTTGGTTAAGCGTTTCCGAATACTGATTATCGCTCGCTCAATATGGGGCGGTGTTCGATTCGTCACTTGCCGAGGAGCACGCGTCAAATCGTACAATCCTGCAGGTCCTACATCCATGTATCGACGCCACCACTTATGGAACCAACTCTCTGAACGATTTAATGTTTGGCAGATCGCTTCAATATTTTCTCCGGCCAGACGCAATCGGATCGCTGCTTGTCTTGCCGATAACTCATCGTGCATTTTGTTCTCCTTTCGCTTGCTGGCGGTTTCAGGAAAACACTATACGCGACCTTACCAAATTTCTGATGCTCTTTACTTTCTGGTAAAAGAAAAGAGATGAGGTGAGAAATGTGACAAAAAGCGGTTAGCGTTTCATCCTAAAGGTAGAGAACCCAAAAAGGAGGAAGGAATGCTAACCGCGCCAGAAATAACTATAGCAGTACTGATGAATGTATTGCAAGTAACGCCGGTGGGAACAAACGTAAATGTAATGCGTCTGATGTGGGCGATGATGAATGGGTCGTTTCTGAAAAGTCGAGGAGCAATCCATAGTGGATTGAGTGAAAGCGGGTTTGAAGATGAGGAGCTCCGAAGAAGCTGGTGGAGCTTTCGATATGGATCATGGGATATTGCAAGCCTGCTCTCATCGTGGCAAGAAGAAGTGGAGTGGAAAGGGGAATGGGAGGCAAAAAAGTTAGAAGGATACCGAGTGAAAAGCATAGATATCACAGGGTTCTGGCGACCGAAGCTGCAAGGGAAAGTGAACCGACTCTATAACTCAACGGCTCGTCGGGCATTGCCCGCGCTCATCTTTGGAGTGATGATAAGCTCGGGGGAGATAGGCGGGAAACGAGTGCCACTGCTCAAGGCAATCATGAGATGCGAGGTAGGCACAAAGGAAAGTGAGTTTCGGAAAAAGCTGCTGAAAGAGACGAAGAAATCACTGGAGTCAGACGAAGTGGCGGTGGTCGATGCCGGGTTTACAATCAGAGAAATGCTAGAAAGCGACGTCGACCGATTTGTCCTTCGGGAAGCGATTAACTGCACAGCGCGCCGCAATGAGTTACCCGAACGTAAGGAAAAAGGCAGACCACCCGAATATGGTGATATTGTGCGTCCGCTCTCTCGATGCTATAGGGGAAAGCGACTCGAGGCCACAACTCCAGACTCGTTTGGTCAATTTGTCTATAGTGGTCGCCTGATTCGCTATCAAGCATGGCACAATCTCGTCCCCAGGACAACCAAGGTGGATACAGCCAACCGCACCTATTCGATTTACGTCTTTCAGGATCCTGCTTATCACACACCTTTGGTTCTGGCGACCGTCATGGCTTTACAAGCTGAAACCATTTATCTTTTCTCTCTGGAGCGCTGGCCTGTTGAACATCCCCCCTTGGCTTCCAAGCAGATGATTGGCTTACATCGTCAATTTGTTCATGCCGATGAGGCTTGCTTCCGCTTACCTGAACTGGGGCTGCTGGCTGGCAATCTTCTTTCCCATTTAGCCGCTTCTCTTCCTCCCATACCGACTGGCTACTGGGATCGAGAGCCTCAAGCCACTTCCGGCCGTTTGCGCCGCGTTCTCTCGAGTGCTCTTTTTCCAACTCCCGACCAACTCGACCCTGACTTTCGGAAAAAGGCCTCGGTTTCACACCATTTCCCTAAAGGCGTTCTCGCTCATCGCCGCCTCAATGCCGCTGCTTAAACTAGCCGAGCACTATTTTTACATTTTATCCCGTTTTTTCAGGGTGGATTCTTTTTTCCGCCCCTTTCGGTTTGCCCTTTGTCACTCAAGCCTTTACCAGAAAGTAAAGATGCTTACTATCCTTTTTATGACGCGTCTTTCCGACACAAACCTCCACGATGTTCTGTCGGTCTCTTGCGCTTTTTACTACACGTTTCGCTGTCGGTTAAAACCTCCACGATGTTCTGTCGGTTAGCAGATAGGTTCTCAACCAGCCTTTGTTTTCGACCAACTATGAGCAATGAAAATGTTGTTGTCGTAGGTGTAGGTGCCACCAAATTTGGATCCGATCGCCAGGATGCATCTGTACGCGATCTTGTTGTAGAAGCCGTTTTGGAGACGGTTTCCGACGCGGGCATTGATGGGTTAACCTACGTGTCGCACGGATTGACTTCCTACGAGAGTGATCATTTTAATCGACAGATGACGTTGGGGGCGATTCTACACGATCACATCGGCATGACGCCCAAGCCGAATGTACGAATCGAAGGTGGTGGCGCAACTGGGGCTTTGGCGCTCCGCACAGCCTTTGCGTACATCCGGAGTGGTCTTTGCGATTCGATTATCGTTTACGGTGGTGAAACCAATGGGCGCAGTGTTTCTTCCGCAACCGCCCAGCAATTCTTCTCACTCTCGTCCGACGCGGATTGGGAGATGATGGTTGGCGGGACCTATACTGCTTATTACGCAGCCATGATCAGAGAACATATGCGGCTCTATGGCACAACCGAAGAGCAATTTGCGCATGTCGCCGTCAAAAATCGTTACAATGCTCAGTTCAATCCCATCGCCCAGCGCCCCATGAACATTACTATCGAAGACGTGATGGAATCCGCCCCTATTGCTGAACCATACAAATTGCTCGACTGTAGCTTACTTTCCGACGGTGCATCGGCGATGATCTTGTCGACCGAAGAGTGGGCCAAGCAACACTCAATCAAGTGGGGCAATCGCCCCAACGTCTTCTTCACTGGGACTGGTTGTGGCACCGATTCAATGCGCTTGGGCGACCGGCCTTTCCCCTACCCTGGGTGGCCCACTTCCGCGGAAAAAAAGAAGCCGCGCGGGCGGCATACACAATGACAGGGATCACCGATCCTGCTGACGAAATCCATGTCGCTGAACTTTATGATTCCTATAGCGGTGTTGAGATTCAGGCTTGCGAGGAATTGGGCTTTTGTGAGTATGGGCAGGGGGGTCCAGCAATGGAAGAGGGACGTTTTGATTTGAATGGGGCATTGCCTGTCAATACATCGGGCGGGCTACTGGGGCGGGGTGCACCAGTGGGTGCGACGGGCATCGTACAGGCGATGGAGATCGTGCTTCAATTACGAGGTGAGACAGGGGGGCGACAAGTGAAAAATGCGCGGCGTGGTCTAACCGATACCCATGCAGGGACAGGAACTCACTGTGTGGTCAATATCTTTGAGTGTCTGGATTGACGACAGCAGATTTAGAACCTACCCGAAAAGTGGTTGTGCGTCCAACCAGCCTCTCGAGCAAGAATGCATCGTCACAGAGCTTTTCGGATAAGCACAGAGAGAAGGAACGGATTCGTCACGGGATTGAGAGCGTTACCTTTATGCCGACGGTTACGAATAAACTTGAACAATTTACCAGTGAAGATCCGCTAGGGCGTACACCTGATCCGTGGGCTAACTTCCGTGAGATCGAGATTCTTGAGTTGGAGTGGGTTCAAAAATATCGTCACAGTCTCGGAAAATACTCTAAGTTTTTTCTCGAGCTTGAGAATGGTCGCTTCTTTGCCACTCTCTGTCCCTCTTGCGGCAAGGTCTACGCGCCGCCACGTCCCGCATGTCCTGATGATCTGACCATTACCGAATGGACGGAACTCAGTGGGCGCGGCGAAGTTGTCTCTTGGTCGGTGCTGCATTACGCGCCCAAAATGCTAGATTGGTTGGAGACACCTTATGTGTTGGTATATGTGAAGCTGGAAGGGGCGGATACATTGTTTGCCCATCTCTTGCAGAATTATGACAACTTATACGAACTCTATTATGGAATGAAGGTGAGGGTTGTATACGAAGAGAACGAGGTCAGTCACCCAATCTTGTTGATGCGGTTTGAACCAATCACTACAGCGGATTCGGGGAAGTAACAGATTTTTTGTCTCGCTATCCAGAACTGACGGATGCTATTCTGCAGACGAAAGGGTTAGCAAACGCCGGTTGAGTCGCAAAGCGGTATCGAAACCAGCTTTTGCGGGTCGACCCGTTTGGTTTCGATACGCCTTCGGCTACTCAACCGGCTCTGATCTCACCTTTTAAAACACGCTCTAAGCCAGGTTTATCGAAGGGCTGCTCGTATTGAACTATCGCAACAAGGGGTTAATTTCGAGTATGTTACATCTCTCCCCCTGTTATTTGAAGGCTCAGTAGATCCAAATTCCTGTGGGGTCGCCATGCATGGCGCAGCGTTCTCTAACGCCGGTTCCTGTCGGGTAGAGCCGCATTCTCTATTACACGCAGTCGGGATGCTCGTCCGCCAGCGGTTGAATCCGCCGTCTGCTACAGGAAGTACGCTAAAGCGCGCTAGATAGCAGCTGTCGAACCGGTCTTCAGCCGGTTTCCAATAGCAGCAGGGCATTGAAATGCCCTGCTTTGGGCGCTACTACGTGTAATAGAGAATGCTACCTCCGCGAAAAAAGACACATTTTGGATCTACTGAGGCTGCAAAATCGCAGAGATAGAAACCAATCTGTTCTGGATCGAACAACATATTTCATTAGCAATTTTCGCTTTGCAAAATGTAACTACGCGCATTACTGAAAAAATGCGATGGGCGATGAAAACAACCAACTGTCAAGTAGCTATGTTGGCGAATTTCTATCCAAGCAAATTGAATATTCGTATCGTAAGATAGAGTCTATTGGAACGACAGCAGATTCGGAGAAGGAACGGATTATTGTTTCGACTGAGGCGATGGTTGCTCTGATCCAACCTGTTCGGTATACGAGAATCGTAATCCGCTTCTTCCCCGAATCCGCTGTAGTGTCGGAGCAACATATGCGCAAAATCAACATCGAAATCTTTTACTGGATCGAAAACTGGGCCGACGATCAGACAGCCTATTTTGGCAAGGCCAAAGAGTGCGGATTTGACGGCGTCGAGATCTCGCTGATTAACGGCCCCGATACCGACGTAGCCAAGATGCGCGCAGAAGCTGAACGGCTAGATCTAGATATCTATTGCAGTATGGGTCTACCTACGCACATGGATATCACCAGCCCCGATGAGTCAGTGCGTCGTCGGGGCATTGAGTTTGTGAAACGTTGTGCGGATGCGGCTCATCGGGTAGGAAGCCCCATTCTTGGTGGTGTTCCCTATGGTCCGTGGTTGGTCTTTCCAGAAACCAACGATCTGCAGCCGTACCGCGATCGGGGAGCCGCGGCCATGAACGAAATCGCCCAAACCGCGCGCGATTTGGGCATCACGATCACAGTAGAGTTGCTGAATCGTTTTGAAACTTTTATGTTCAATACGGTGGATGAAGGGCTAGACTATCTAGTGCGAGTTGATCATCCAGCCGTTAAGTTACAGTTGGACACCTATCACATGAACATGGAAGAGGATTCGATTCCAGAAGCCATTCTCAAAGCTGGCGACAAAATTGGCCACTTTCACTGCGCAGCGAGTAATCGTAAACTGCCGGGCAAGGGGCATATCGACTGGTCCGTGGTGTTTGACACCCTGGACGAGGTCAATTATCAAGGTGGGGTGGTGATCGAGACATTTCCCAATCCCAATGCCGAGACGGGGCGCACCATCAACGTGTGGCGACCACTGGTGCATGATTTTGATCAAGAAGCAATTGCGTCACTGACCTTCCTGCGGAACGTGCAATGATTCACGGATACGCTGAAAACCAACCATGGCTGCAAGAACAAAAAAACTGATTAACCATCCTGACAATATCCTGCCAGAGATGATCGAAGGGTACGTTGCCGCTTATTCTGATATCATCCAACTGCAGAATGACGGCCTACTTATCCGGGCCACGCCCAAAGCGGTGGGCAAAGTTGCTCTGGTTATCGGCAACGGCACTGGTCATGAGCCAGCGATGATCGGCTGGGTGGGCGAGGGGCTCTTTGATGTCAACGTCGCAGGACCAATCTTTACGGCACCCGGTCCATTCGAAATCCTCGAAGGCATCAAAGCCGCAGATCGAGGTGCAGGCGTGTTGCTCTGTGTCTCCCATCATGAAGGGGATCGACTCAATGCAGAGGGCGCGCTGGATTTGGCAAAAGAAGAAGGCATCCAGAATGTTGATCTTGTTCTCCTTTACGATGACATTTCATCCGCACCCAAGGGACAAGAACAAAACCGACGCGGCACAGCGGGGCTTTTCTTCACTTGGAAGATGCTTGGAGCGTTTGCCGAAACCAGTTCAGATTTAGCGGCCTGCAAAGCGCTGGCAGAGAAGGTGAGCGACAATACCCGCTCCCTTTCCATGGCCCTCGATACCTGTGCCAGTCCGATTACGGGCCAACTGATGTTTGAACTGGCCAACGACGAAATCGAGATCGGGATGGGCGTTCATGGCGAGGCAGGTATGTACAAGGGTAAACTTATGCCTGCCGATGAGACGATCGACCAGATGTTGCCGCCAATTCTGGACGATCTGCCTTTTGTCAATGGCGACGAAGTCTGTGTCCTGATCAACAACGCTGGTAGCCTGACCATCATGGAGCTTTCCATTCTCTATCGTCGGGTCAAACAGCGGCTAGATGAGGCGGGTATACGCATTCACAAAGCATGGTTGGGCCAATACGCAACAACGCAGGAAATGGCGGGCTTTGGGCTGTCACTCTGCCGGGTCGATCAACAGTTGAAGGCATTGTATGATGCGCCTGCAAATGGGGCCTTTTTTAAGATGTAAACGATGAGGGTCGTCCCCAAAGCAGATTGCATGAGTACAAGAAATATAGAGCGCTGTCCTCAGATGAGTGGGGCATGAATGATTTTTCATATCGATTCTTCTTGCAAGACTAGAAAGGCGGTCATGTGACGAAACTAAAAGTTGGCTACGTTGGCGTCGCCTACACGACCTACTATGCAGATGAACACAATCAATACAGCCGCGCGATTGCCGGATTGGAGCAGCTCAGCCAGGAGCTTGACTTTGAGCTCGTTCCTATCCGTCACGGCTTGACCGACGATGCCCTGACTGAAGCGGCGATCAACGAGTTAACAGATGCCCAGGTTGACTTCTTGCTGTTGCAGACGGCGACCTGTGCGGCTGGCGACCAGATTCTGACGCTGTCGCAAGTGGCTCCTTATCTCGGTCTCTGGGCCACGCCTGACCCCTATAGTTCCGGTGATATCCAGCTTCACTCGCTCGTCTCCATGCAGCATTTTGCATCGATTCTTAAGCGCTATGTGCCGGAACAGGAGACAGCCTTCAAATGGTTTTACGGTCATGTCGAGGATGAGCGTTTCCAGAAGCGACTGGCGATCACCATCCGGGCGCTGACGGCTGTCAAAGAGATGGCGCAGGCCAAAATCGGCTCGGTTGGTGGGATTTCGCCCGGTTTCTACAACATGTTGCTCGATCCACGTAAGCTGCGCGCCCGGTTTGGCACCGAAGTTGTTGAACACGAACTGGCAGAGGTAGTGGACCTGGCCAAGCAGTTTGATGGTGGGAAAGTTCTGGCGACTGTCCACGAGATGAAAGCGGGTGCATCTGAGATTCTGGTCACAGATGATCGCATGGAAAAGGGCGGTCGCGTCTATTTGGCGCTGAAAGAGTTGGCGACGCGCAATGGCTATGATGCTCTGGCCGTTCAGTGTTGGTCTAAATTCCAGGAACTTTATGGCGTGGCTCCCTGCATGTCTTACAGTTGGCTTGGTTCAGAAGATGGATTCGCCGTCGCGTGTGAGGGAGATGTACCGGGTGCGGTCTCGATGCTTTTGCTCAATTATCTGACCCGTCAGCCAGGTTCGTCGACATTGCTAGATCTCGCCGCCATCGATCCCGCGTCCAACACTGTGCTGATGTGGCATTGTGGTGTCTCACCCCGTCACTTTGCCAACGAGAATGGCATCAAATGGGTCGATCACACGACTTTGGGACGCAAGTCGGAAATATCGTTTGGCGTGGCGGGAGATCAAGTCTTTGCCCCTCAGGATGCAACGATTGCTTACATAGGCGACGATGCTTCCAAGCTGCTCGTTGCGGGTTCGAGAATAATTGAACGAGATGAACCAGGGTTCGACGGAACCCGCGGCTGGTTTGCTCAGTTTGAGCTGAATCAAGAACCGATTGATTTATGGGATCTGGTCAATACCTTGGCCGTGCGAGGACAGGAGCATCATTTTGCTGTAGGTCAAGGCGATGTCACCAGTGAACTACTGGAGATTGCTGCGTGGACCAAAATGAAGACGGTCGAGCGAGTTCCGTATAAAGATCATTTGCAGGTCGAGGGTGTTAATGTTTGAATACTTTCTTCAATTCGAGTCGAAACCGGTTCATTCGGACATGTCTGATAGATAAGCAAATCATCAACATAAACCTGGAGGAGACAATGCTACATCACAAGTTTAGATTTTTTTCGATATTCATTCTGGTGATAGCGCTGATTTTGAGCGCATGCGTGCCAGTTGCGGCCCCGGCAGGCGGAGGAGGCGCGTCCATGGCCGATGACGGCGATAATATGGACGCGCCTCCTACCTATGATTCGTGGGACGAGGTCCTTACCGCAGCCGATGGTACCACGGTCAACTGGTTCATGTGGGGTGGGTCGGACACGATCAACAGCAATGTCGACAATGATATTGGTGGACCGTTGTTGGAAAACTTCAACATTACGCTCAATCGAGTACCCATTGCGGATACGGCAGACGCTGTCAACAAAGTGCTGGATGAATCGGCTGCAGGTGTGAATGTTGGCGGAAGCATCGACCTCATCTGGATCAATGGTGAGAACTTTAAGACACTCAAAGAGGCTGGCCTTCTCTACGGGCCGTGGTCAGAGACGATTCCGAATGCAGTTCACGTCAACTGGGACGATCCAGCACTCGGATATGATTTTGGTTACGCAGTCGAAGGCTACGAATCACCTTGGGGTCATGCCCAGTTTGTGATGGAGTATAACACGGAGTTGGTTGGTGACACGCCGCCAATGACCTTTGAAGATCTGCAATCGTGGATCCATGAAAACCCGGGGTTGTTCACTTATCCAGCTATCCCTGACTTCACAGGAAGCGTCTTCGTGCGCCACGTCTTTATGTGGGCGGCGGGTGGTCCCGATCCATTCTTGGGCGAGTTCGATCAAGCCGTCTTTGATGAACATGCGCCCAAAGTTTGGGAATATCTCAATGACATCGAACCAGATCTCTGGCGTGGTGGGCAGACCTACCCAGAAGCACCAGCCATGCTTGACTTGTTGGCCAATCAGGAAATAGCCTTCAATATGGGCTATGGTCCAACCCGGGCTTCAACCAACATCAGAGAAGGCACCTACCCAGAAACAATTCGTACCTTTGTCTTTGAGACAGGAACTCTGGCCAACAATAACTTTGTGGCAATTCCATTCAACGCCAACAACCCAGCCGCGGCCATGGTTTTGGCCAATCATATTCTCTCACCCGAGTTCCAACTCGTCATGCAAGATCCTACTCAATGGGGCTGGCTCTCGCCTACCGATCCAACAAGCTATGAAAATGACTATCAGGCAACCCTGAGTGGCTTTGAACGAGGTGTTGCGACTCTGGCACCAGAGATTCTGGCCGCCAACGCCTTGCCAGAACCCAACGGCGATTGGGTGACAGCGATGGAACAAGGTTGGATCGAGAACGTGCTTGAACAGTAAAAGTTTTAATAGTGGATAGTGGCTGGTTGATAGTATTCTGCCCGTCAGATCGTGATTGTGTAGCCATCCACTATCCACCCTCTACTATCCACCATGCTCCGTCTTCGACTTTTCGAAAAATTACGCGTCCCGCTGATGTTATTGCTGGCCTTTGCCGTACTCATCCTGCTCTTTGGTGGCGGCATGGTAGTGGGCGTAGGGCAAAGTTTTGGCTATTTTCCAGTCATTGGCTTAACCGACTTTACGATTCAACATTATGTTGATGCACTCACCGATCGTAATTTTGTTCAATCGCTTTGGCTCACATTCCGGATTGCGTTTTGGAGCACCTTCTTATCGTGTGTGTTAGCCGTTGCCTTTGCTCTGGTGTTGCGAGAAAGCTTTCGGGGAAGCCAGTTTACAACGTTTCTTTTCCAAGTACCGCTGCCGATTCCTCATCTGGTCGCAGCCAACGGGATTGTTCTCCTTGTCACACAGAGTGGTCTATTGGCCCGATTTGGTGTGGCGGCGGGACTCATCGAGCGTCCGGCGGATTTCCCGATCATGGTCTTTGATCGAGCTGGAATTGCTATCATCCTGACCTTTTTGTGGAAAGAAGTTCCCTTCATTGGACTGGTGGTGCTGGCAATCTTGCAAAGCGTTGGTCCTCAGTTTGAGGAAATCGCCCAGACGCTTGGTGCCAATCGTTGGCAGCGTTTTTGGAACGTGCTGCTCCCCTTGATTATGCCAGGTATACTCTCAACATCGATTATCGTCTTTGCCTTTGTCTTTGCCTCTTACGAGATTCCGTTGCTTTTGGGCGTTCGCTTTCCCACAACATTGCCTGTCTTGGCCTTTCAACATTATCAAGATCCGGATCTGGCACTGCGACCGCAAGCAATGGCGATCAGCGTTATCTTGGCCATTATCGCGGTAGCGCTGCTGGCAGCCTATCGACGGTTGGCGCGGTATGCAGTGACGGGGTGATGAACATGTCCTCAAAGCTTTTCTGGCGCTGGTTCGCCTTAACGATTATCTTCATCGGTGTCCTGGCTCCCATCATTCCGCAATTCATCTGGTCTTTTGCTTTCCGCTGGTTTTTCCCAGATCTGCTTCCCAGCACATGGAGCTTGAACTCATGGCAATATGTATTTGATGAATCATCTCGTGTCGGTGAGGGTTTGGTCAATTCGTTAATTGTTGCATTCATTGTTTCAATTTTGTCGATCATTGTCGGATTGCCAGCTGCACGAGCCATCGCTTTTTATGATTTTCGGGGCAAAGCCGTCATTGAGTGGTTGCTGATGGCCCCGATTATTGTCCCTGGAATTGTGGCCGTCATGGGTATCCATATTATGTTCATCCGCTACCGTTTGACCGACAGCTTTCTAGGCGTATCGCTCGTTCACCTGATTCCTTGTGTTCCCTATATGGTTCTGGTCATGTCCAGCGTCTTTGCCAATTATGGGACCGAATTAGAGGACACGGCGCGTACATTGGGTGCGGGTCCTATGCGAGTTTTCTGGCACGTTACGTTGCCCGGAATCTTTCCTGGTCTGCTTGTTGCCACAATGTTTACCTTTCTTATTTCGTGGGGACAATATGTGACGACGCTCCTAATCGGCGGCGGTCGTATCATCACGCTGCCGATGGTGTTGTTTCCCTTCATTTCTGGTGCAAACCAGGCCAATGCTGCCGCAATTAGCCTGGTTTTCGTGGCACCAGCAATCGTTGTCTTGATCTTTATCTCTCGCCAGCTTGGACGCGAATCTGCCGTCATGGGCGGGTTTGGACGGTTATTAGGGCAATCGCGTACCTTAAAAAAATAAGCCAGAAAGGACTGTCAAGAGATAGTGGTGGTCCCAGCCAGCGGTAAGGCGCTTGTTTTTGATGCCAACGTTGAGAGAAGTCTCCTTCTTGAGCAGATTGAGAGCAATATGACGAAGGGCAGCGAAATTCTGAGCTGAGTGGCCTTTGCGCAAACGGGATTCATCCTCTCGGAAGGCAATATCGAGGGTCCAGTGTAGGCGATTTTCGACATGCCAATGAGTGCGAGAGGCATTGAGTAAAGAGCGAGCATCGGACTCGGAACTCGAGAGGTAATAGCGCCTGTCGGGATTGTCTTTTTTGCTGAGAATCACCACAAATCAAGGTGCGTTGGGCTTGAACCATCATGACGGTAGAGAGTTCAGGCCATTGCTCAGAATTGCGCAGATTCTGGATGATGTCGGGGGCAGAAATGGTCCAGGCTTCTCGGGTTTCAAGCCGACCGTGTCCCTTATCGGTCGTTTTGGCATAATCGTGGTCAAAGGCAGTAAAGTCACTTTCCTCGAGATCCTCAAAGAGCAAGGCGACATCTGCATGTAAGTTTCCTTGATTGCCCTTGAGAGAGAGGAGATAATCAGCCTCATTGTCAATGATGAGCTGTGCAATTTCAGTCTGAGCACCCATAGCATCGATGGTCACGAGTGCCCCCTTTGATCTCCAACAAGCGCAGTAACTCTGGAATAGCTGTGATTTCATTCGACTTTTCATCCACTTTCCACTGACCAAGGACTACTTTGTTCAGAGAAGCCCAAGCACTCACCATGTATATGGCTCCTTTGCCCACTGTTTTATCATGGGAACGTCTCAACTGCTTGCCGTCTATTGCCACCACTTCTCCATTCGTCACCTGGCAGACTGCGCTCATCCATTTGCTGAAACATTCGGCAAAGACCTCTCCATCTAGCAATCCAAATACGCGCCAGAATGTATCGTGCGATGGGATTCCATTTGGCAACTCCAGTATGCTTTCTAGCCACTCCTTTTTGGCTTTGCCGAATTTTTCGCCCCCTTCCCAATCGTCTGCTCCGCATATGACTGCACAGATTGCTATCACGATTATATCGATTAGATTGTGGCGTCGATTTATCGGGCTTCTTGGCTCTTCTATGCTTCCAAAGTGCTTTTCTATGCTTGCTATTTCGGGCTTTTCCATTTTGGTTTCTCCTTTTTGGGTTCCAAAATAGATTATCCCTTCTTTTCTTTCTTGTACAAGTACGCGATTGCCCTAGGACGGTTATAACAATCACTTTACAAGTTTACCATTATCCATTAGAATCCATTTTGGTATGACATATTGATTATCGATGGAGAATTTGTATGGAAACCGTGACAGTCTCGCCGAAATTTCAAATTGTTATTCCTAAGTTGGTTCGCAAAGCTCTTTCGATTCAGCCTGGGCAAAAAGTTCATGTAATCGCCTATCAAAATCGAATTGAGCTTGTTCCAGTTATGCCGGTCACGAGTCTGAGGGGATTTTTACAAGGCATTGATACATCTATTAAGCGGGAGGATGATCGAGTGTGAATGTGGTCGATTCTTCGGGTTGGTTAGAATATTTCGCCGACAGTATTATCTGGGCAACTGCACAGGCGAATCATGCAGTCTTGTGGACACAAGATTCAGATTTTAGGGATATTGAGGGCATAAACTATGTTGAAAAACAGTAACAAACATTATGACTGAAGTTGTCCTAAAGAATCTAACCCGTCGTTTTGGTGATGTAATTGCCGTAGACAATCTGAATCTGGAAATTCCGACTGGCCAGTTGGTGGCCTTTCTGGGACCATCTGGTTGTGGCAAGACAACCACGCTACGTATGATCACGGGGTTACTTTTGCCCAGTGAAGGGGATGTGCTCTTTGATGGCCACTCCGTTTTGACCGTTCCAACCGAAAAGCGCGGGGCAGTCATGGTCTTTCAAAAACACCTGCTTTTTCCAACCATGAATGTGGCCCAAAATGTAGGTTTTGGTCTACGCATGCAGCGCGTAAAAAAGCCCGAAATCGAAAGACGTGTATCGGAAATGCTGGAGCTTGTACGGTTGCCTGGATTTGAGAAGCGACAGGCGCATGAGCTTTCGGGTGGTCAACAACAGCGAGTTGCATTGGCGCGTGCTCTCATTGTGCAGCCCAAAGTACTGCTATTGGACGAACCATTGGCCAATCTAGATGCCAACTTGCGTCTGGAAATGCGCGAGCTGATTCGTCGCATCCAACAGGAGATGCAGATCACCTCTATCTTCGTCACCCACGATCAGGAAGAAGCGGTGATGCTGGCCGACCGTGTGGCGCTTATGTTTGATGGTACACTCCAGCAATATGATATCCCGCAGGCCTTCTATGAACAGCCACGGACCACCGAAATTGCCCGCTTTTTTCGCAACGAAAACTTCCTGCCTGGCACGAAGCGCGGTTCAATTGTCGAGACTGCACTGGGCGAACTATCGCTTCAGGGCAAAAGCATTACCCAGCCAGATGGCGATGTCTTTATTACAGTACGGCCTGAGGATATCCACCTCAACCCAACCAAAGGCAGTCTAAATGCAATCAGCACGCAGGTCCAATCCACCATCTATATGGGCACTTACACCCAGCTTCAGTTGGATATGAGAGGGCAGAGTTGGCAGGCCCATGGTCCAGCCAATTTCAAAGTGCTGCCTGGGGACACGATTTCGGTTCGCTTACCGGAGGAGAATATCTGGGTACTCACAAGAGGGTGAGGAGAGTCCATGTCACCTGGCAATGCATCGTCCAACGCAGCCATGCTCAAAATTAACCATGAAATGGGCTTCAAACTGCGCAAAACCTGGAAGAATTGGCAGATCGAGAGCAGCAAAGTGAAAGAATATTTGGCTTCGATATGAAAGAATCTTTACTTTTCAAAAAGGTCTATGGCTGTCTCCTTGGCGGTGCAATAGGTGACGCATTGGGCGGTCCTGTCGAGCAATGGACACCGGATGAAATCTACGCCCAATATGGCAACTTAGACCGCTACGTCCCTTATGACCGCCCAGGAGCACATCATGGACACTTTGGAGAGGGAGATTGTATCGGTGTCTACACCGACGATACCCGCTTGAAACATCTCTTTTGTCAGGCAATTTTTCGAGCAGGCGGCAAGCCTCGAGCAGGCGATCTCAACTTTGTGCTAGCCAAGGCATATCACCATGCACCGGATGAGATGCATCGCGGTTTTGTTGAGGAGTACTACCACAAAACGGTCTGGGGCGGTGACAAGGTCATCTTTGGTGGTGAGCCAACCAATGGTGCGCTGATGGCCAACTCGCCTTTGGGTCTGATCACTGCTTGTCGCCCCACTGAAGCATATCAACTGGGCTTTGATCTCGCCTTTTTCACAGACGGTTACGCAAAAACCGCCTCCGCCATGATGGTCTCTGCGATTGCCGAAGCAATGCGTCCACGGACAACGGTCGAGTCAATTATCGAGGCTGTTCGCTCTGCTCATCTCGACTTCGCCAAACGGCGTGAAGGCCCCCACTGGCACAACACAGAATGGCGTTACGATCCTAATCTCAAATTTCTGGATGCAGGATTGATGATTGCCCGAACGGAGCGTGATGTCTTTGCAATCCGCCAGCCGCTGATGGAACTGCTTGAGTGGGGTCATCTTTTCTCTGAAGCCACCCATACTCTGGTTGTGGCTCTCTCTATGTTTGTAGCAGCGAAGGGTGATGTCTATCGATCGATTGTTGGTTCGATTATGTATGGACGGGACAAAGATTCTTATGCGAGCGTGGCAGGTGCTTTGGCCGGTGCATTTCAAGGTGTAGATGCGATTCCGAAGCGATGGATTCAACCAGTTATTGATGGCAATCCGCAAGTGGACATGAGAGCATATGCGCAGCAGCTGACGGAACTGATTCAAGTCGATTATCAGAGGCAGAAGCTTGACCTCAACGCGCTTGGGGCCTTGATTGATGCCGAAGGAGCTTAAAAGAATGTCGATTCCCAGCAAAATTGTCTCGCGCTTTCCGCAGTTACCAGACGCTGAGATGCGCCGGTTGCTAGAACCACCCACCGGCTCTGTCCGCATGATTCTTGATACAGATACAGCCAATGAGATCGATGATCAGTTTGCTTTGGCATGGGCACTGCTTTCACCTGACCAGATCAAAATTGAAGGTGTAACGGTTGAACCTTTTTCGTTCCAACATCATCGCTCTGGCTTGTTGCGCGCCCAAGATGTTATTAACGCTGGTAGTCCCACAAACGAAGAGGAGGCAGGATTAGTTGGTCAATACAAGGGCTGGCTCGATGGATTAAAACACCTGGGCAAGGAACCGGCAGATGTGCCGTTCGTTACACCCAAAGAGGGAGAAGCGTTGAGTTATCAAGAAGTTCTGCGCGTTTACGACAAGCTCCACTTAGATCCGGGGAACATGATCTTTCATGGTTCGCCCGATTATCTAACCTCGCTTGATGAACCACACCATACGCCTGCTGCCAAACAGATTATCGAACGAGCCCTCGTCAAGTCCGATGATCCCCTGTATATCTCCGCAATTGGCTGCGTCACGAATGTCGCTTCTGCTTTGCTCATCGAACCAGAGATCATCAAGAACATGGTGGTCGTCTGGACGTCGGGTTTTCCTTCAGGTAGCCATCGGAGCAATGATGCATCGCTCAATTTGGTACAAGATCGGCTGGCCTCTCAATTGCTCTTTGCGTGTGGGGTTCCGTTGGTCTATCTCCCAGGGTTTCACATTGGTGCCCAGTTGACCCTCTCATTGCCCGACATGCAGCGATGGGTCAAGGGGCGTGGAGCAATCGGAGATTATCTCTATCATCTCTATACACACAATCCAATTCATGAACAGCGTGGCATCACGGATATCGACTGGCGGACGTGGGTGATCTGGGATGTGATTAACATTGCATGGTTGCTCAATCCTGACTGGGTGCCGAGCGATCTGCTGCATGCACCCCAACTGAGCGACAAGCTTACCTGGCAACATTCCGAGAACAGCCATCTCATGCGTGAAGCGTATGGCATCAACCGCGATGCCATTTTTCACGACTTTTTCCAGAAACTAGATAAGGCATCTTCGTAAAGGCAAGAAAGTCTGTAGAATTGAACGTACTCAGATGTCTCAGGTTCGCTCAGATAAATCCTGGGAATCTATGAATTTTGAGTACGAAAACTTTTCAGGATACGCTTAATCATGGCAGAACAGACTCAGCCGTTGATCATTCGAGCCGGTCCATTTGGATTGGCCGTGGCGGCTTATGCAGCACACTTAAATAGGGATTGGGGCTTCTACACCTTCTCAAACCCCCGCTTTAACTCCCAATCCGTCACCCGGCGATCATATTCAAACTGTTCCCAGCGCGCTGTGTGAACATAATGATCGATCACCTCATCGCCAAAAGCAACTCGAAGCATGGTAGACTGCTCGAGAAGCTCCGTGGCCTCGCGTAATGTTTTCGGCACATCAATCAGTTCCTCGTCTTGATAAGCATCACCTTGGTAGGGTGGGTCCAGTTCTAGCTCTTCCTCTATTCCAGCCAGACCGGCAGCTAACAAAGCAGCAAAGGCCAAATAGGGGTTGAGATCGGCACCACCAATGCGACACTCGGTACGGGTCATTGTGGTGCCTTCACCACAGAGGCGAAAACCCGCTGTTCGGTTATCGCGACTCCAAATTGCCTTGGTGGGTGCAAACGTGCCCACTTGAAAACGTTTGTATGAATTAATAAAAGGGGGGTGGTTCAAAATTAGGTTTACACTTTTGATATATAGACAAAAATCTATATGAGACCGTTTTCTCTCTGAGAACCGGCGAAATCAGAGAATATAAACGTTCTTTCTGTTTCTAAAAGTGTAAACCTATCTATCCAGCTAAAATGAACCACCCCATAAAAGGAGCCAAAAAGTAGGTGATGTCGCGGGCATATTTGTGCTGACCCGCCATGTATTGACGCATCAGCGAAGACATTCCGTATTTATCAATCACATCGTGAAAAAGTGACTCCTGGCCTGATTTGTCCCACAGCGATGAATGGATATGGCAGGAAGAACCAGCCAATTCGTAGTTCCACTTGGCCATAAATGTAATTGCCTTACCCTGCTGGTGAGCCATTTCTTTGATTCCATTTTTAAGAATCACGTGGCGATCGGCCATCTCCACTGCATCGGCATACCGTATGTTGATCTCTTCCTGACCGGGTCCCCATTCACCTTTGGAATTTTCTACGGGAATGCCAGCACCCTGCAATCCTTTGCGAACGGCACGCATCAGCCCCTCTTCCTTCGTGGTCTGGAAGATGTGATAATCCTCAATATAGTAACCAGCCGTTTGCAGGTTGTTGTACCCCTTTTCATATGCGCTGCGATAAGACTCATCAAAGAGATAGAATTCAAGCTCGGATGCAAAAAAGGCGCGCATATTTCGTTCGGACAGACGATCGATCTGTCCTTTGAGGATGGCCCGCGGACTGTGAGATAACGGCTCATGTTCATGATGATCGAGCACATCGCAAAGAACTAACGCTGTACCATCTAACCAAGGGAGCAGACGCAATGTCTTTGGGTCTGGCTTCATGATAAAATCGCCATAACCCTTCTCCCAACTCGAGACGGCATAGCCTGGCACTGGCTCCATATCGACATCGTTGGCGAGTAAATAGTCACAGCCATGCGTCTCCTCATGGGCCGAATCAAGATAATACTCAGCTTGAAAACGTTTGCCGACCAGACGACCATACAGATCCACAATACAGACAAGAACAGTGTCCACATCACCCGCTTCTACGAGAGATCTTAATTGGTTAGAAGTTAAATTACCTGACATAATACTTGGTGTGTTCCTAGATCAACTTTCCGATTGCGTTGACGGTCTCCTCGTAGCTCTTTTCCAAGACTCAGTAGATCCAAATTTGGCGTTTTTGACTATTTTCAGTCGGGAGAGAAGGGATTTTGGGGCCATTTTTTCAGATCTCAGTTGCCAAAAACAGCCAATTTCATATCTAGAAATCGCTTAAATTTTACGTAAATGCTAGGTATTGACTGGCAAATACGTATTTATGTCAACTAATTAGCCCAAATTCTCTCTCTAAACCTGAAATTTGGATCTACTGAGACTGCAAAAGGTCCCGCTTCCAGATCATCATTTGCTGCTGAGGCATTTAATGTAGACAACATCCGCCGCGCAATGGCAAGCTGATCGGCTGGCGCATAACGCTCGAAATGATGCGGATATTCGCGGTAGTCAACGGCTTCGATGGTAAAGAGCCCTTCTTCGATTGTCTTGTGATAGGGTAAACCGAAATCACATTGTAATACATCCTGGTCCCGCAACGGAAGCAATAAGACAGGGATAGACTCATCGACATCAAATTGATTGACGCGGACAATACCATCTTGAATCTCCGGCCTGGGGTCCACAATTAAGATTCGATAGGGGTGCGAACCTTTGTCGGCTTTTCGGTTTTTACGGGTTCGATAATCGGGTAAACTTGATAATGTAGACGATGATTCATGCAGATAATCGAGTTCGACGAAGACAATCCCGTTTTCTACAATCGTGAGTCGCTTATTGATATATCCGTCTGCATCGCGACCGCCAGGTTTATTGGATGGCGATAGCAGCTCAATCCAGACAATTGGTTCCCCACGGTTCGGTCGGCTTTGGCTGAGTTCGTAGATTTTGATGGCTTGATAGTCCTTTTCAGAAAGAGGATTGGTTAACAATGTCTCTTTTAAGGGAAGTACGATCTCACCCGTTGTCATAGATTCACTCAGTACGCTTGAAGGTGTTCGGCGAGATGGAACCGGATCATAAATTGTAATGTCTGATTCTGGATATTGAGTTCGTCGGGAGTGATCCAAACGCCGGATTTGCAGAGATGGCTCGATGGCTGTAGTATACCCCATTGGTAAAAGAACCGCCTTCAGCGCATTGGCAAGATGAATAATATGGCTAGTATGAAACTCAGACCAACCGCCTTCTGCTTGCCAAAGGCTGTGCAGATGAGCGTTAATGCCGAGATACTGATTTCTGATTGATCGGACTGGGTTCATCTCTATATCATACCATAGGACAGCACGAAAAGACACAATGACAACATACCGCTCTAGGGCAATCGCGTACTTGTACAGGGGTGGTTCATTTTAGGCGGACAATTAGGTTTACATTTTTGCAAAGAGGAAAGATGTTTATATTTTCTACTTTGAGCCATGCTCAGGCAGAAAATGACCTCATATAGATTTTTATCTATGTATCAAAAGTGTAAACCTAATTCTGAACCACCCCATTTGAGGGCAGGTTCAGAACAAGGGATGAGTTAGGTTTACAAAATTGAAATGGGCACGTTAAAAAGAGAATAGGTTAAAGAGCCAGTTGCTGTTGAGGCTGAAGAATGGCATCAAGGGCGTCAGCCAAAGAAGGGACATAGGAATCGGTAGCCAGTTCTAAGGGTGAGTGACCGGAGCGTTTGCCACGTGAGAAGGTGCGATGATTCCAAAAGAGCTGTAAAAGAGCGGCCAACCAATCGGGCAAAGAGCGATGGATTGCAAGAAAGGGCCTGAGCCAAGCATGAAAGGATTCAGCTAGAGAAGAAGCCCGATGGAAGCGATCCAGTGCATGCCAGAAGGCAAGAGCCATAGGCTGCAATGAGGGAGGGAAAAGCTGTTCAATGGGAAGTTGATGGTCATGGCGATAAGTCCAGAGGTGTGTGATGAAGGCTTCGTACTCAGGTGAGAGGTTCTGGCGGAGGGGAGCCAGCAATGTAGGTAGATTCTGCTGCAGTTGGGTGGCAAAGTGTGCAATTTCATCGCGGTTCATCTCCATCATAAGTTGGGTGGCAGCCAGAATGGTTTGTTGCGCGGCATCTGTGTTGACAAGCTGCCCGGTCGGTGAAATCGGCTCCAGTGCCTGACGGACCGTTCGGAGAAGCCATGTCCAGTTCTCGTGCAAGTCAACTGCTGTCAGCACCGTTTGGTCGGCAACCTCGAGAGTCACTGTGCATTTGCGTGGTCGCCCAGGGCGACGTGCAGGAGCAGTCTGCTCGTCCAACTCTTGCCAAGCTACGTCACGGTCGGTCATGGCCTGGTCCATTTCTCTCTCCAGACGTTGGGTGATTTTGGTGCCATTCTGCATTTGGTGAAAGAGGTCATAGGAGTGTGGCGCATTCATCCCCGCTGCCTTGGCTCCTGCCTGAATGCCCAAAGCCCCATCGGTCACCAAGTCATCAAAGGTGATGCCTCGCTCGAGCAATTCGAGAAACTTCAACCCCCCATGTTGTTTCATCTCGGGCATCGGCTGCTGAGATATTCAACAGCGCAAACGATGCTCCGTCCACCACCGTCAGGCACGGTTGGTCGCCACAGAAAATTTCATCCGCTTCCCCCAACACCGGCAGCGTCGGCACCATGCTCTCATTGTACGCCGATGCCAGTTCTCCAACTTCCGCCAGCGTCCCTTGGATGAATCCCACCGACCGCTCCACACCTAGCAGCAACCCCAACCCCCTTTGGATATCTCGTACGCTTCCTCGCAGCATCGGCAACACCGTTATGGTTCGTCGGATGAACGTCTCATCCACTTCGATCACATGGCTTTTCGGCTGCGGTCCTGGACTCACTGGCGACAAGATCGCTTTCAGCGCCGCTTCACCGCTCTCTCTCAACTTATAGAGCCACGTTCGAGACACATTGTACGCCGTTGACAGTTCGCTCACTCTCCCCCACTCTCGATTCGGGTTGAGCATTTCCAACGCAAGATCGATTCGGGTTGACAATGATAGGGGGTCTGTTCGATACTCTGACATTTAGAGGCTCCTTTTTGGCTATTTTGGTCTGAACACCCTTATTTTGCCTGAACAGGAGCCTCTTTCTCTAACCTATTCTCTTGTTAACGTACTCTCTTCTTTGTCAACCTATTTCTGAACCAGCCCAGATTTGACAAGAACATCCATCCCTTTTATTCTGTTGTCAGCATTTCTTAAATGATCCCCCTGCCAAATCAACCGCTAAGAACCTATCCGAAAAGTGGTTGTGCGTCTGACAAGCTTCTTGAGAGAGAATAGATCGTCACAGAGCTTTTCGGATAAGCACCAAGGAGAAGACAATGCAGAAATCTAAGAGCCGTTTGTTTGGTCTATTCGGTATTTTGGTCGTTGTAGCGATGGTGTTAGCCGCCTGTCCGGCACCTGCACCTGCACCTGCACCGGCGCCAGCGACGAGTAGCGACGATGCGATGGCTGATGATGGTGAAATGAGCTTTTGGGCGAAGGCCGCAGAGCCATATCAAGGGGTAACGATTCGTGGTGTTTCCGAAAGCACGCCACCGTCCAACTACGTTGCAGATGTATTGGCTGCCCAATTTGAAGCCGAGACCGGCATTCAGGTTGAATTTGAAACAACCTCTTGGGACCAGATGTATGATAAGGCAATCAAAGATATGGAAGCCAACACCGGTATTTATGACTTTGTCTACATCGAACAGGACATTATCTATGCCTATCTTGACCGGGATTTCCTGATCAACCTGACTCAAGGTCTAGCAGACAACCCTGACCTCGCATCACCAGACTTTAATGTTGATGGATTCACCTCCTTTATTGATTACTTCCGTGGTGACGGTGGTGACGTCTATGGGATTCCGATGGAAGCCTTCGTGAAGGTCTATCTTTATCGCAAAGATCTATTCGAAGATACCGATATCCAAGCTGCATTTAAAGAAGCAAATGGCTATGATTTGGCTCCCGCTACGACCTATGAGCAGTATGCCGCCATTGCCCAGTTCTTCACCGCCTATGGCGAAGAAAACGACTTGGATCTATGGGGAACAACGGTTCAAGGCAGCACGGGCCATCCAGCTTCTACCTATGAATTGATTGAAACCATTTTCCCCTCATGTGGCATCTATAATTGGGGGATCAATCAAGAAAACTTCAAGGCAACGGTGGAGAATGGTGGCGAGCTAGATAGCGACGCAGCCAAAGAGTGCTTCAACTTCTGGTTAAGCATGCGCGACTATGCACCACCAGAATGGTCGAGCAGTACGTGGGACGAAGTTGCAGCGACTTTTGCAGCAGGCCGTGCAGCACAAGGCTGGGTCTATGGCGAGAATGCCGCCTGGATTGCCACCGATGATACTCGTTCAGTCGTCGTTGGCAATGTCGGCGTCGCACTGCCTCCCCTGGCCGAAGGAGTTCTGGACGAAGCCGCTTCCGGCGATGGTTATATCGGCTACTATGATGGTGGGGCCTTTGGGATTCCGCACTCATCAAAGAATCAAGAAGCCGCCATGCTGTGGCTACAATATATTGGCCAAGAATCCGTACAAGCTGAGTGGGCCGTTGCCGGAGCACGCATAACGCACGAAGCAACCTACGACGATCCACTGGTTGTTGAAGCTGATGGCAAAGTGGATGGCTATTACACGTTACTACGCGAACAAGGTCCGCTCTTCGCCGGCGCGCCACCCTATCCGTTCCATGGCCCCATCCGCGAGACAATCGATCCGTTCATCCATCAAGCACTAGCCGGTGAGTTGACTGGGGACGAGGCGCTGGACCAAGCCGCAGCGGCTGTCGACGAGGCATTGGTGCAGCTTGGTTACGGTGAATAGGATGCCAAGACGACTGAATGACAAGATGAGGTGGCACTTGTCGTCGTGAATCGCAAGAGAATGTGATCCCCGACGAAGAACAGAGAAACACGAAGTGGCTTCCGCAGCTTGGAGAACTTCGTCTCTTCTCGTGGATCACTATTTTTGAGTGTGTGCCACAAAGTTTGTAAATGAAATCATTTCTCCGACTGAGTAACTGAGCACTGCCCGAAACTATGTGGTCAAATCGCACCGGATGGGCGCTGTTGGCACCCTCGCTCTTCGTCCTAACCATTACTGGACTCTTGCCGTTCGTGTATGTCCTCTACGTCGGCTTTTTTGATTGGAACATCTTTGCCGCAGATCCTGGACTGATTTGGGCCGGCGCGAACAACTATCGCCGCTTGATGTTTGATGCAGAGTTTCTAACATCTATGCGCGTCACGCTCAAATTTACTTTCTGGGCTGTTGGCACAGAGCTTGTCCTGGGGTTTTTTCTGGCACAGTTATTGACGCGTGACTTTCGCGGCAAGGCGGTCTTTCGCACATTACACGCCCTCCCCCTACTCATCGCGCCCATTTCTGTGGGTGCCACGTGGCGCTTGATGACGATTCCTGGTTTTGGCCCCGTTCCCTTTTACCTGGATCGTTGGTTCGATTGGGAATACAACATTGGCACCTTCGCAAGTCATGCTTTTTCCACAACAGTGTTGATGGATGTTTGGCATTGGACCCCACTGGTGACGTTAACAATGTTGGCTGGATTATCCGCCATGCCAAAGGAACCGTTCGAAGCGGCATTGGTCGACGGCGCAAGTCGTTGGCAGCTCTTTCGGTATGTAACGATCCCCATGATCATGCCCGTCATTTTGACAACAACATTTATCCGCATTATGGACGCAATGCGCGTTGTGGACGAAGTCTGGATGCTGACCGGTGGTGGGCCAGGCAACGCCACACGCTATGCGGGCATCCATATTTGGCGCGCCGTCTTTCCCAAGACGGATTACGGCTATGGATCTGCGATGTCCTTGCTCGTCCTCTACTTTACAATTGTACTCTGCTGGCTGCTCTTTATCGCCATGACACAGACGGGAAGAAATCGGGGCACATAGAACATTAGAGTATGAAACCAAGTCTTTCTAACAAGTTTGCTCGTAACGTTGGTACATATATCGTTTGGGTTGCCTTATCCCTCTTGACATTGATCCCAATTTATTGGATGTTTGTGGTTTCGGCGCGCAGTCGGGTCGAACTCTTTGGACGTCCTACCTTTTGGCAAGCGAGCTTTTTCTCCGATAATTACACGATCCCCCTGAACGATGCAACCTTCCAAGGCTATCTGATTAATTCGATTCTTGTCGCCACCATCAATGCCATTTTGGTGACGGTCCTGGCATTGACTGCCACCTATGCTCTGTCTCGCTGGCGTCTACCGGGCAGTGACAACATTTTTTTCTGGACCATTACCAATCGTATGGCGCCACCTGCTGCTTTTATGTTACCGCTCTTTTTGCTCTTTACCCGCGTCTTCTCCATCGGCGATTGGTCTCTCTTCGACACGCGACTCGGCTTGATCCTACTCTATTGTGTCTTTAACTTGCCTTTTGCCATCTGGTTGCTCAAAGGAATCGTAGATGGAATTCCGATCGAGCTCGATGAAGCTGCATTTGTGGATGGGGCCGGGTTGCGCACAGTCTTTATGCGTATTATCATACCGCTCGCTGCACCGGGTATCGCCATAACAGGGATCTTGAGTTGGGTCTTCGCTTGGAATGAATATCTCTTTGCCGCGACTTTAACCAGCGTTGACGCTCGAACCATCACGACGGGCTTAGCGGAATTTGTCACGGTAACGGGGACCAATTGGGGCGAGATGGCTGCCGTGGCAATGATTTCCCTCTTACCGGCGTTGGTCTTCCTCGTGTTGGTACAGCGATATATCGTGATGGGATTGACTTTTGGTGCTGTCAAAGAGTAGCAAAGAATGACGATTCAATCGCTCATTGATAGATTCTTCGTTTCACTCTAAGTAACAGTTCAGCTTGCTGCACCGAGCGAGGAGGTGACAGTCACTTTTCGCACAAAGCGAGTCGGAATTGTTCCTAATCTGCCCATTTGAACGTGAAGTGACTGTCACCTTCGGGAATTACGTCAATGAGTGATTGAATCCCGAATCCTTAGGAAAGGGATAACAGAGATGCCGAATCCTATATCAGAGGTTGATGGATCACCTTCTCAGAGCGAAGAACGGCGCAGTTTTTTGCCAATTGAGACAAATGGGTTTGACCGGGTCTTCATTAGTGTTGTCATTTTTATTGCTCTGCATCTCATCTGGATGCGCTTTTTGGAACCAGATCCGCTTGCCCTGCCATTGTGGTGGGCAACGGCTTTCTCAATTTTGGTGGGTGGCGTGATTATCCGCTGGGGTTAGAGCATTGGACCAAGACCATGTCGCAACCTGATACACTTTTCATCCCACGTATCGAAAAACAGATGGGGAAAACAGTCGCCCATCTTCAACACATTGATCGTGGTTATACGCCAGCACGACGCCTTGTTGTGACGTTCACAGATGAATCTTCACTATTTGCCAAAGTTGCGACAACCGAACTGACGCGCGAGTGGCTACATGCTGAACACCGCATCTATGAATCACTTAGTGGTTCGTTTATGCCAAATTTCCTTGGCTGGGATGATGATGGTGTTGCACCGATGCTTCTCTTAGAAGATCTGAGCCATGCCTATTGGCCGCCGCCTTGGACTGAGCAACAGATTCAATCAGTGATTGCTGCTCTGGAAACAATCTGGACAACGTCTATCCCTGATCTACCAAAGCTAGAGGATTATACAAGTGTTCTAGATGGATGGCCACGTGTCGCCGATGAGCCAGCCCCGTTTCTCTCATTGGGGATTGCTTCAGAGAACTGGCTTGAGAAAGCATTGCCTGTGTTGCTTGAGCTCAAGGGAGAAGATGTCGCGCGTGGCGACGCAACCCTTCATCTTGATGTACGCAGTGACAATATCTGTTTGATTGGCGATCGAGCCATCTTGATCGACTGGAACAATCCTTGTATTGGGAATGCGCAGTTCGATTTGGGCGCCTGGCTGCCGAGTCTCCACGCAGAAAGGGGACCGTTGCCTGAAACGATCTTGCCCAATGCTGGTGATATTGCAGGAATTTTGAGCGGTTACTTTGCGGCGCAAGCGGGGCGACCTCCTCCTCCCGGTGCACCACATGTGCGACGGATTCAACTCGAGCAATTGAAGACCGCACTGCCGTGGGCCATACGCGAATTGGAGTTGCCGCCTATCAGTGAGAGCACATGGTAAATGCACTATCAATAGACCGTAACGAGGAGTCGCCATGCATGGCGCATTCTCTAATGCGAACGGGGCGGCGTTAGAGAATACCTCCTCCACTGCGGTCTACTGACTATATTTATCGACTGCGTCTATTGCAAGGAGTAACGTAAATGCCACAGACAGAATGGAACGTACCACCAATCCTGGACCGGTTTCGCCTCGATGGCAAGGTTGCGCTCGTGACTGGCGGAGGTCAAGGCATTGGCCGCGCGTATGCTCATGCGTTGGGCGAAGCGAGTGCGAAAGTAGCTGTTGTTGATGTCGTGACCGAACGTGCAGAAACTGTCGCAAATGAATTGATGAAGAAAGGGATTGAATCGATTGCAGTGACGGCTGATGTGACGCAACTGGAGCAGGTAGAGGGAATGGTGCGCACAATCATCGATTACTGGGGCACCCTCACGATCGGCGTCAATAACGCAGGGATCGGCCAATGGGTGGCGGCGGCGGAGATGACATTATCCGATTGGCAGCAAATGATGGATGTCAACCTAACGGGTGTTTTCCTCTGTGCACAGGCCGAGGCGCAGTTCATGCTGAATGTTGGTTATGGAAAGATCATCAACACCGTTTCTATGTCAGCCAGTATTGTGAATACGCCTCAAAATCAGGCTGCCTACAATACATCGAAAGCCGGTGTGCTTCACTTGACCCGCAGTTTGGCGGCTGAGTGGGCCGACCGAGGTATACGGGTGAACTCGATCAGCCCAGGCTATACGCGCACCCAACTCGTGGATGATTTGGTCAACACACCGGAAGGTCAAGAAGTGATGCCGCGCTGGATGAGCCTGACGCCGATGGGGCGTATGGCTGAGGTCACGGATCTACAAGGTGCCGTCGTTTATTTGGCTGCGCCCGCATCTGATTTTGTGACGGGTCATGACCTCGTGATTGATGGAGGGTATGCAATATGGTAATTGAGACACTCCCCAAAACAATGCAGGCCATTGTCTGTCACGGGCCGGAGGATTATCGGCTCGAGGAAGCGACTGTGCCAATACCGGGACCGGAAGAAGTCGTAGTCAAGGTGGATTCGGTCGGCATCTGTGCCAGCGACTTGAAATGCTATGCGGGGGCATCTCTATTTTGGGGGGACGAACATCGAGAAGGATATTGCCAACCACCAGTGATTCCGGGCCATGAGTTTATCGGTGAAGTCGTTGCACTTGGAGAGGGGGCGGCTGAAAAACATCAATTAGCACTCGGTGACACCGCCATTTCGGAGCAGATTGTCCCATGCTGGAACTGTCGCTTTTGTCTACGTGGTCAATACTGGATGTGCCAGCATGGGGATGTCTATGGCTTTCGGCAGCGCGCATTTGGCGCCATGGCTGAATATATGCTCTTTCCCAAAGATGCTATTAATTACAAGGTGCCTATCCAAAGAAGTCGGTCAGAGGATGATGACGGACATGGAATCCTCAAGGAACACGCTGTCTTTATCGAACCTTTGGCTTGTTCGATCCACGCTGTCCAGCGCGGTGAGATCGAGCTTGATGATGTCGTTGTGATTGCTGGAGCAGGCCCGTTGGGTTTGGGGATGGTGGCAGCCGCTCGGTTGAAAAATCCTCGGCTATTGATTGCCGTCGATCTCAACGATGACCGGTTGGATCTGGCCAAAGCTTGTGGTGCGGATATGGGCATGAATCCAACCAAGCTCGATGTAGTTGATGAAGTTCACAAACTGACCGACGGCTATGGTTGCGATGTCTATATTGAAGCAACGGGACATCCGACTGCCGTAGAGCAGGGGTTGCACATGATCCGCAAACTCGGCACATTTGTGGAGTTCAGCGTCATGCGCGAGCCAGTCACGGTGGATTGGACCATTATCGGGGATACCAAGGAATTGAACATACACGGCTCACACCTTGGACCATACTGCTACCCTATTGCGATGGATATGCTCGCCAAACGTTTGCTACCGATGGATCGCATCATTACGCACTCGATGCCGCTCGTTGATTTCCAGAGGGGGATCGAGTTGGTCGGAGCAGGGACAGAATCGGTCAAAGTGACTCTGCAACCGTAGATCGTAAACATATTGGCTCAATCGTATCTCGAGTTATTGACAAAAAGAACCATTTTACCATGAAGGTACTGAAGGAATTGAAGAAAAGGCAGACAATTCTTCAATCTCTTCAAGGTTCGATTTCGCGTCTCAACCACCTGAGATCCTGTTAAAACAACATAATTTCGGGGTGGTTCATTTTAGGCGGACAATTAGGTTTACATTTTTGCAAAGAGAAAAGATGTTTATATTTTCTACTTTGAGCCATGCTCAGGCAGAAAATGACCTCATATAGATTTTTATCTATGTATCAAAAGTGTAAACCTAATTCTGAACCACCCCATAATTTCATGTTACAACCTGGTTCTTCTTATCTAACCTCCCTACAAGAACAAGCGAGTGTTGACCAACGCACATGTGTCGTAGGTGGTCTGATTGTAAATCAGCAAGGACGTATATTTGTCCAAAAGCGTCGGTCAGACCGCGACCTTTTTCCAGGCTGTTGGGATATTGCCGGAGGCCATGTAGAAGATGGCGAGACACTTTATGAAGCCCTCTCACGTGAGATTCATGAGGAGACCGGTTGGCACCTTTCTCAAATTCTCCAAGTTGTAGAGATTTTCGATTGGCAAACAGACCTTGAAGATTCCACCATTCGCAAAAGAGAGTTCGATTTCTTGGTCGCAGTGATGGGCGATTTAGAAAATCCACAAATCGAAACGGAAAAGTTCAGCGAGTTTCGATGGATTGGAGCGGATGAGTTGGGGATACTTCTTGAAAACCGCTCTGCCGACGACAATGTCATTTACCGTCTCGTTCAACAAGCGTTAGACATCGCACATCCAAAGTCATAAATCACTCAAACTCCCCAATTTTCGCGCGCCTTTTCCATGGCCACCGTCTTTCCCTTCATCCAAGCATAATGCGCAATGGGATTTTCGCCCACCCAGCGCTCATCCACTGCTTCGTCGGCCGGTTGATAACGAGTGTCTGTACTAAGCCGGAAGCGATTGGTCATATTACTCAGCGAGCCATGCATGGTAAACATGCCAAAGATCAGCACATCTCCCATTTGGAACTCAGCCGTCTGCCATTGACCACCATAGGTGTCCACAACTTCAACCGGATCGTTTGAGAACCAGCCAGTCACTTTGTCACGATCCACGTCCATTTGCCCATAGGTCTCTTTGATGCGCTCAAAACGATGGGATCCAACGAGAATTGTCAGTGGTCCCATCTCAAACGATACATCGTCCAATGGTGTCCAAACCGTATAGAGATTATGCGTGCCTCGCCCCATATAGACGATGTCGTAGTGTGCACCGGTAAAGTTTCCCTGGGCAACGGCTCGCAACCATTTGTAATCATAGGTCATGGCTGGTTCGCCCAGGAAATCGCTCATAAATTCCATAATTTCTGGGGACTCGACGAGATTCAGAAATTCTGGTGTGTGGGTAATCGCCTTGGTACCACCCAGAAACTTACCCTGTTTACCCTCTGCGATCACGCCATCCATCATTGGATAATTTAGATCGACGACGCCTGCCTTAGCCATGTTTTCCAGCACAACCCGCCTTGCATTTTTGACCTTGTCCCGTTTCTGAAGACAGCGGATCAACAGATAACCATGTTCGGTCATGCGTTCATGCAGGGCCTGTTGATCGTCGCGCAAGCGGGTTGAATCGTGGAGCAAGCCCAAATATCTGCCTCCAACTTCCAACGATCGTTCTCCTATGTTGAGGTTCATAATTTTCTACTCTTTCTCTCTGAATGGCATTTTCTTACTCATAAGACTTATGCAGAGTCCTCTCGTACGGGCATGATGTATCATGCCCGTACGAGAGAAAGCACACCATATTGTGCGTAAGTCCTGACTCGCTATCTTGATCGCAGCTGATTTATTGCTTATCCGAAATGTTCTGTGACGATGCATTCTCTCTCGAGAAATTGGTCGGACTCACAACCACTTTTCGGATAGGTTTTTAGCCAAGTGACCTATTGTAACAAACATATGATAAACACGCTACGAATGTGGTGATAATTTTTTGTAGAATAGAATAAACTCGGCTACAATAATGACCTCGGCGCCATACATTTTCGTGTGACCAGCCCTATATGGGTATCGACAATTGAAATTCCAATCCGTGACCAGAAAGGGTTACGGATTTTTTTTAATCTGTAGGGGATCTCTAGAAGCATCTCCTATTGGCCTTGAGGAGAGAAAAATGAGCACCCAAACAGACGTTGCTATGTTTATCGATTGGGAAAATATGTATCAAAGCATCAGTAGCAAGGCAAAGATTGCTGAACTCAGAGAAACGGCCGCAGAACATGGACGACTTGTGTTGGCGAAGGCCTATGGAGATTGGCATCAGCGCCGATTTCGGAAGCATTCGCGCGAACTCTATCGGATTGGCATTGAACCGGTTTACGTTCCTTCGGATATTAAGAATAACGCAGACGTGAAGTTAGCCACCGACTGCATCGCGCATGCGTATCAACACCCCAATATCGGTACGTTTGTCTTGGTCACAGGGGACGGTGACTTCGTTCATATTGTGAACGCGCTTCGTCCACTTGGCAAAAAAGTGATTGCTGTGGCTCAGTTCGATAATGTGTCAGCGCGCCTTGGCGATATGGTTGATTCAATCCTGATCTACGAGACGGACGAAGCGGTAGAAAAGGATGGGTCGCAGGAAGAGGAGGAAACAGAGGGATCATGGGATATGGGGGAAACAGAAGCTTCTCACAGGCGCAGAAAGATTAACAGAAGAGAATCTGTAGAAGAGACAGATGGATGGGTTGAGTCAGAGGACGCGACAGCCATGAAATCAAATCCCCGGTCCATCGGGGCTATCATGGGAGGACGAGAGAATCTGCCGGAAAAAGTACAGGCAGTCTATGAAGATATTGCCGACCTGATCTGGCAACAGAAGGGTCTCCCCATTTTGCTCGACAGTGTCAAGCAAAAACTCAATGGTAAGTATGGACAATTTCGCCATCACAAGTATGGCTTCGATAGCTTCAAGGATTTTATCTTTGCTGGTGCCGAGGCAGAATTCTACCGTTTACATGCATTGGGAACGAATAGTTGGCTGATCCTGCCGCTCAATTATGTCCATTTGTTACAGAGAAAGGCTCCATCGGAGCTAAAGGATGTCTATCAAGATCTAATCTGTATTATCAGAGCGTCGGAGCAGTCAGAGATTCCTTACTCTGATCTCAAGCAAGCTTTGCTTCAAAATTATCAGGATTTTGACGAAAGATTCTATGGGTGCCATAACTTTACGGCTTTTATGCAAGAAGGGCAGCGGCGCGGTCATTTCCAGCTTACAGTAAATGCTCAAGGAATAGATTGTGCCATGATCCACAAAAACGAGCTTGAAGCCCTATTACATGAATCCTTGTCCGCAATGACCGAAGTCGATTTTGATGCGCCCGAATTGCAAGCTACCTAATTCAATCAAATTATCAGAGAACTATGAGGCTTTTCCAACAATCAAAATCCCTAATTTGATCTGGAAAAGCGCAAGCCGTTCCAGAGAAATCGACTTGGCCAATTAGGGGTTTATTTCTCTGGAATGGCCTGACTGCTCTGTATCGCACCATCGGGATGCGTAAATACACAGCCAATCACTGCAATGGTTCGTCATCATGGCGATCACGACCGGCTTGCCAGCTAGGGCCAAGCTCGGATCAGAGCAGTCGTTCTTGATACAAACTTCACCGTGAGCCCGTGGGCGAGGACTGATTTACCCACGGGCCAACATTCCTCCATCTAGCGCCATGATATGCCCCGTAACAAACGACGCAGTGTCTGAACAAAGCCATGCCACAGTCTCAGCCACCTCTTCTGGTGTGCCCATACGCCCCATTGGCTCGCTGGCGACCATGCCTGCTTCTCGGTCGGCGCTGTTGTTCATAATGCGTTCCAAGCCGGGGGTACGAATATAGCCTGGACAGACTGCGTTGACGCGAATGTTCTGTTCTGCGTAGTCCAGCGCAGCTGCTTTGGTCAACATGATCACACCGGCCTTGCTCACCCGATATCCAGTGATCCCAGCGCCACCCAGCACGCCAGCCACTGAAGCATTGTTAACAATGACACCACCACCTTGTTTGAGCATCTGCTCAATCTCATATTTCATGCACAACCAAACTCCCTTGAGATTGATGTCCATCACCTCATCCCAACTTTCTTCTGTGTATTCATGGACATTGCTGCTTGCACCGAGAATCCCTGCATTGCCCTCGGACCTGCGCCGAGCTGCCACGATGACCTGTGCGCCAGACTCAGCGAATTTCAACGCTGCAGCCTGTCCGATGCCAGCGTTGCCGCCAGTTACCAGAGCGACTTTGTTTGTAAATGAAAACACGATAATTCCCCTCCTGAGCGGATAACTGCCTGAACTTAGGTCCAAGCCAACAACACCAACAACTATCAATCCTACTGAAATGAAGTTGGTCAGGCAAATTGGTTCGTTGAAGAAGAGAATACCGCGATTGAGCATTTAGAATATTTCAATTACAATTGACCTATTCTGGTACCGCCATAAATGAGGGTAAATTCGACCGGTGCCTAACGCATTCGGCTCGACAATTTTGTGTTGATGTTGTACCGGAACAGATCATTGGTGCAACGCGACAAGCCCCCAATATAAGCTGATAGATTCCAAGATCCTTCATTCACAATTTTTAATTACTAATTCACAATTGACAATTTGCTAGATCATGTCGCAACTCAAACTCTTTCTGCTCGGCCCCATTCGAGTCGAAAAAGATGACCAACCGCTTACATTTAGTCGTCGCAGAGCGCTTGCACTTCTCACCTATTTGGCCATGAGTCGCGATGCGCACACTAGGGAAGCTCTGGCCACCCTACTTTGGCCCGATCATGATGGATCGTCGAGTCGTGCGTATCTGCGTCGAGAATTGGCTGCGTTGAATCGGGAAATTGGCGAAGGGTGGCTGCTGGCTGACCGACATCAAGTGGGGTTCGATCCCTCTGCCAATCTGTGGGTCGATGTCGATGACTTTCGCAACTCCATTGCAGAGAGCCAAAACAACGAATCAGACGCAGATGCGCAGGCCTTGATTTCGCAAGCGATCACTCTCTATCGCGGAGATTTCATGGCGGGCTTCAACCTGCCAGACAGCACAGAGTTTGATGAATGGCACTTTTTTCAGCTCGAGAGCTTGCGTCGAGACTTTGCCGGCGCATTGGAGCGCCTCACCGCCATCAGCAGCAAACAGGGACACTATGAGGAAGGGATTAACAGCGCTCGCAGATGGCTCAGCCTCGATCCGCTACATGAACCAGTTCACCGCGTATTGATGGAACTGTATGCTTGGGCCGGTCAACAAGCTGCAGCGCTGCGTCAATATGATGAGTGTGTGCGCATCTTACAGGATGAGTTGGGCGTCCCACCCGACGAACAAACGGTTGAACTACATAGAGCAATCAAGTCCAGACAAATTACGGCCCCCGTTGTGGAACGAGTGGTGAGCGGAGGAGAATACGGCGAGTCATTTATTGAAAAAATTGCGGATCCCCACACGAGTTCTGAAGATAAAACAATCCCTCAGCCAGATCCATCTCCAGCGCCGCAGATCGCACAAGTCCCTACTCTGCCATTGCCGGGGACATCCTTTATCGGACGTGAATCTGAACTCGTTCAGATTCTGAATCTGCTCACGGACGAGCCAAAGCTGCATCTCCTCACCATCATGGGGCCAGGTGGTATGGGCAAAAGCCGCATTGCAATTGAGGCCACCCGCCGACTGGTTGATCATTTCGACCACGGCGTCTACTTTGTCCCCTTGTCGGCTGTCGATTCTCCAGAGATGATTCCTGCAGCCGTGGCCGACGCGCTTGGTATTCCCCTCTCCCCATCTGCTCAAGCTGAGGAACAGATTATCAACTTTCTGCGTGTGCGCCATTGTCTCATCGTTCTCGACAATTTCGAGCAGCTCATCGATGGTGTAGACCTTCTGCTGACCCTATTGGATGGTGCACCCGATGTTAAATTCGTCATCACATCCCGCCAGCGACTTGGTATCGCTGAGGAGTGGATCTTTGCGCTGGATGGATTAAGCATTCCAGAAGAAGAGGTTGATCAGCCAGCAGACTCGTTTGATGCTGTACGACTCTTTGCCGACCGAGCGAGACGCATCCTCCATACCTTCTCCCTGGCAACGGAAAGCGAGCATGTGATTCGTATTTGCCAGCTGCTTCAAGGGTCCCCGTTGGGTATTGAATTAGCCGCAACCTGGACACAGCTACTTACATGTATGGAAATCGTGGAGGAATTTCAGAAGGACCTGGACTTTCTGACCACATCGCTGCCCAGTATACCGAAACGGCAACGCAGTCTGCGTGCAGCGTTTGATCGTTCCTGGGCCTTTTTGACTGAGGATCAGCAGAGACTCTTTGTGGAGTTATCGGTCTTTCGCGGCGGCTTCACCCGCGAAGCAGCAGTCGACATCACCCAAGCGCGTCTGCCGGTTCTGTTGGCGCTGGCCGATCGTTCGCTTCTTAGCCGAGGTCAGGATGGTCTGCTGCAGATCCATGAAAGTTTGCGACAGTTTGGTGCGGAGAAGCTTGAGGAGCAATCGCCGATTCCCGAACGCCACGCAGTATATTATATCGAGAATCTCTCTACCCGTACCGAGAGTGTCCTCTACGGAGAAGTAGAGACGCTACAATCCATCAGTGTCGATGCGGCTAACCTGCAAGCGGCCTGGCAGTGGACGGTAGCTCAACTCAGGGGAGATTTGCTGAGCCTGTCTCACCATCCGATGGCCTATTTCTATCAATATCGTGGTTGGCTCAAAAATGGAGTCGCTCTCTTTACTGAGGCACATGAACGCTTCTCAACAGCCGATGTTAACTCGATTGACGATCAATTGCTGCTGGCACAACTGCAAATGCATCTGGGCTGGTTTATGCAGCTCATGGGTGATACACAAGAGGCGCGTTCTCAATTGGCGACCAGCCTCATCTCTTTTCGAAGACTCAATGCTTCTGCCGACATGGCGACAAATCTACTACACTTGAGTTACATCGACATGCTCAGTGGAAATATTCAACAAGCAAAGACCTTTGCCGACGAGAGTATTGAGTTCTTTGATGAGCAGCAGGATCAACATGGAAAAGCATTGGGGCTGCGACGCCTGGGCCAGATCGCACAACAGGCCAGAGAATACGATCTTGCACTCAAATATTTGAATGAAGCTTTAGCGTTTCTAAAGGGGGGCAAGGATCTCGCCAATACCGCCAAGATTCTCATGTCTATTGGACATATCCACATGGGACAAGGAGAATATGACGAGGCCGCCCATCTCTATGCAGAAAGTTACCAAATGTCACGGAATGCCGGCGATCTGGCGGCTGAAGGCCGGGGGCTTCACTCATTGGCCCTGACAAAACTACGCACCGGCCACCTGCCAGAAGCGCAAGGGATGGCGGCGGCGAGCTTAGCAATCTTCTTGCGGCTCGGTGAACGATTTGGGATTGCATCAATACGATATGTTTTAGGAGATATTGCCTTTCAACAAGAAGAGTGGCAAGAGGCGGAAGCTCAATTGTCTCAATCTTTGGAGCTTCATCAGCTACTGGAAAATCGTCATTGGCTTGTGAGTGCGCATCATCTATCGGGCAGAGTCGCCAATGCACAAGGACAGTTAGAGGCGGCCAGAAAGCACTTTAGGAATGCCCTACAGATCGCTATTTCATTAAAACTGGACTGGAAAATATTCGAATGCTTTCCTGGAGTGGCTGTATATCTATATCAGACTCAGTAGATCCAAATTTCAGGTTTTGAGAGAGAATTCTGGCTAAACAGTTGACATAAATACAAATTTGCCGGTCGATATCTAGTTTTTGCGTTAGATTTGGGCGATTTTCAGATATGAAATAGGTTGTTTTCTGTAACCGAAATCTGAATAAATGACTCCAAAATCCCTGCAATCTCGACTGAAAATAGCCAAAAACGCCAAATTTGGATCTACTGAGACTGGAAAACAGAGGCATGCGATCAAACTCTTATCCATCGCAGCTGAAGCGACGACAATCGATGATGTGACAAAAACAGAAGCGATTCAATTGTTGCCCCAGTTATCGGGCAGTGATTCAGGTGGTGAGACTCTAGATACGGATACAAGGATAATTGCCACAGAGCTATTGTCGATTTTGTCGGGGTGATCTTAGAGTGTGTTTTAAAAGTCTAAGGAAAGGGCGAGCAAACGCCGGTTGAGTCACGAAGTGGTATCGAAACCAGCGTTTGCTCGCCCTTTCCTTAGACTTTTAAAACACACTCTTAGCAAGATGATTTCGTGGAGGTGGCTCAAACGACAAACCCCAGAAGCTACTATCCCTAAGCTTCTGGGGCCTCATCACAGTACGCTCAGTAGACCGCAATCGTGTCATTCTCGAGCGAAGCGAAGAATCTAACGATTGCGGTCTACTATAGCCTTTCAGAAAAAGATTTTCCTGTAGTTTTGCATGGAAAACGTTATCTGAACATCTATAATACTATATTTTCACAGAGTTTATGGATCTTGAACTGGACAACCAACGCATGGCAGCTCGTTTTCATCATCGTCTTCACCAAGATCATCGTCATCATGATCACCACTTCCTGCACCGGGAGAACCAATGTCGGAGTTTGCAAATGTTGGCAGTGGGACGAAGGTTGATGTCATAGAGAAGGTTAAAATAGCGATCATCAGAAGGCGTTTAAGGGTTAACATGATTGATTTCCTTATGAATTTAGATACTTTACTTTCTGGTAAAAGAAAAGAGATGAGGTGAGAAATGTGACAAAAAGCGGTTAGCAGTTCATCCTAAAGGTAGAGAACCCAAAAAGGAGGAAGGAATGCTAACCGCGCCAGAAATAACTATAGCAGTACTGATGAATGTATTGCAAGTAACGCCGATGGGAACAAACGTAAATGTAATGCGTCTGATGTGGGCAATGCTGAATGGGTCGTTTCTGAAAAGTCGAGGAGCAATCCATAGCGCATTGAAAGAAAGCGGGTTTGAAGATGAGGAGCTCCGGCGAAGCTGGTGGAGCTTTCGATATGGATCATGGGATATCACAAGTCTGCTGGGGTCGTGGCAAGAAGAAGTGGAGTGGAAAGGGGAATGGGAGGCAAAAAAGTTAGAAGGGTACCGAGTGAAAAGCATAGATATCACAGGGTTCTGGCGACCGAAGCTGCAAGGGAAAGTGAACCGACTCTATAACTCAACGGCTCGTCGGGCATTGCCCGCGCTCATCTTTGGAGTGATGATAAGCTCGGGGGGAGATAGGCGGGAAGCGAGTGCCACTGCTCAAGGCAATCATGAGATGCACGGTTGGAACAAAGGAAAGTGAGTTTCGGAAAAAGCTGCTGACAGAGACGAAGAAATCACTGGAGTCAGACGAAGTGGCGGTGGTCGATGCCGGGTTTACAATCAGAGAAATGCTAGAAAGCGGCATCGACCGATTTGTCCTGCGGGAAGCGATTAACTGCACAGCGCGCCGCAATGAGTTCCCCAAACGCAAAGAAAAAGGCAGACCACCTGAATATGGTGATATTGTGCGTCCGCTCTCTCGCAGCTATAAGGGAAAGCGACTCGAGGCTACAACTCCGGACTCGTCTGGTCGCTTTCTCTATAGTGGTCGCCTGATTTGCTATCAAGCATGGCACAATCTCGTCCCCAGAACAACCAAGGTGGATACAGCCAACCGTACCTACTCGATTTACGTCATTCAGGATCCGGCCTACAACACACCTTTGGTTTTGGCGACCGTTATGACTTTGCAGCCTGAAACCATTTATCTTGTCTACCTGGAACGCTGGCCTGTTGAACATCCCCCCCTTGGCTTCCAAGCAGATGATTGGCTTACATCGTCAATTTGTTCATGCCGATGAGGCTTGTTTCCGCTTACCTGAACTGGGGCTGCTGGCTGGCAATCTTCTTTCCCATTTAGCCGCTTCTCTTCCTCCCATACCGACTGGCTACTGGGATCGAGAGCCTCAATCCACTCCCGGCAGGCTGCGCCGTGTTCTCTCGAGTGCTCTTTTTCCAACTCCTGACCAACTCGACCCTGACTTTCGGAAAAAGGCCTCGGTTTCACACCATTTCCCTAAAGGCGTTCTCGCTCATCGCCGCCTCAATGCCGCTGCTTAAACTAGCCGAGCACTATTTTTACATTTTATCCCGTTTTTTCAGGGTGGATTCTTTTTTCCGCCCCTTTCGGTTTGCCCTTTGTCACTCAAGCCTTTACCAGAAAGTAAAGTAGATAAGATTTTTAAATAATTTTTTTGCTCGATTCAGCATCTGCTTTTAAAGCATGATACCGTCTTTTGCTGCCTTCATTGTAGCCGGCGGGCGATCCATTAGCGCGCGCAAAAACGATCCAGTTGCGATCCAGAACTCTCCGGTGCTATGGGAATCTGTGATTACTGAACACAACAATGAGTTTCCTGCAAAAAGCCCATTTTCACCATGAAGGCATTGAAGATATTGAAGGTTCTCTGACTCAATCTTCAATCCCTTCAGTATCTTCATGGTGGTTTTACCCTTTTTGCAGTGGACTCAACAATGGATACAGATAGAAAAGGATTACGTACATCGTCAAAAAAGCTATTTCGAGATGAATAATGGACCACAAACAGAAAAATGCCCCGGTAGTTTCCGAGGCATCGACGGTTAGTATAGAGCTTGTAAAAAACAACGACCCGATGGAGAAATACTTTTCCAGCAGTCGAGCCACAGAGTCTCAGTCGATCCAAAATGTGCCTGATATCCACGGAGAGAGCGCACCTTTCCAAAGGAAAGGCGTTCTCTATTACACGCAGTAGACATAAAAGTTAAAGTGGTTGCTGTTGAAAAGTTGATTCAAAGGCATTCTCCAAAGTGGGACCCCAAATAGCGGGGTCAGGTTCAGGGATAGCGTAAACAGAATGTGAAGCCATAGCGGCTAAATAATGCTGCTGAATGGTTTCATCGTAGAGCTGTGCATAAAGCATGGTGGTATCGATATGAGTGTGCCCCATGAGTTTCTGCAAGGTAGTGATGGGCATAAGGCCACTGTTGAGCAAACGGGTGGCAAAGGTATGGCGCAAGCGATGAGGAGTGACGCCCTCTAAGTTAGCTTGGGCGGCAAAGGCATGAAGATGGTTGCGCACATAATTGGCTCGAAGAGGTAAGCCATCGCGTAGTAAAAGCGGGGAATGAGTAGCCAGGTCATCGGTGCGATGTTGCAGATGGGCATCGATGGCAAGAGCAGTGCGTTGGGTAACAGGCAACCGACGGTCACGATGGGATTTGGCATCTCGAACGAGCAGAGTCTGTGTATCCGAATTCCAGTCAGAAACGAGCAGAGCTTGCACTTCGCCCATACGTAGCCCAGCATCAACCAGAATAAGAAACCAAGCACGGTCAAGGAGGTCGGAAGGAGAAAGGCTCTGAGCCGTTGAGTTTAAGACGAACTGTTCAAGTTGAGCAAATTCATGCTGGCGCAACGGACGAGGTAAGGTAGTGGGTCGTTTGAGACGTTGAATGCGATATAAAGCCGGAGCGATCGACTGGCCACATTCTTCAGCAAAATGCAGAAAACTCTTGAGGGTACAAATAAAATGATTGATGGTATGGACGGAATACTCTAAGTCACATAGGTGGGTGATGTAGTCTTGGAGATCGCGCCGTCTTAGTTCGGATAAGCTGGAGAGCATGCGCTGGTCGAGCATCCATTGCCAACCGCGTTGGAGTTCGCCAAGCCACTGAAGGGCTCGTTCCCGCCGATAGAGGGCTTTCCAGCGTAATTGCTGGTGGAGAAGTAATGAGATGATGGGTTGATGAAGCCAGAGCGGCAATGAGGTGAGACGTTGACGGATCTCATCAGCGGACAAACAGATGCCAACAGCTGGCTCCACTGTGCGATGTTCAGAAGGCACAGTATTCTCTGTCTCTATTGCAGATGTCGTTCCTTCAATATCCGAGCATGCGGCTTGGCGAGACAACTGCTCCATAGCAGCTTCATAGTCGGCTCGCATATCAGGATTGGCACCATCGATGTAAATCTGGGTCGTTTTCAATTGACTGTGGCCCAACCAATGAGAGAGACTAGGCAGTGGCATACGCGACTCTGCCATTCGTCTGGCGAAGGTATGGCGCAGGCGATGACAGGAGACCTCGTTCTCGGAGAGTCCGGCTTGCTGACGGTAATAATCGAGGCGCTCCTGGATTCCGCGGACACTGATGCCTTTGTGACGACGAGTCAGAAACAGATGGCTATCGACTGCATCAGGACGCTCATCCATATAGCTCACCAACAGCGCTGTGGTTTCTGGCGTCAACCAGACTCGACGCTCTTTGTTCCCTTTGCCGCGTACGCGCAGTGACCACAGTTCGTCCGGATTTATGGCAGCTTCAATATCGCCCATCTCTAGTTTCGACACTTCGCCCACCCGCAGGCCAACGTCGAGCATCAAGGCCAACATCACTTGGTCTCTTATCTGACCTTGACTCACGCTCCCCCCATAACTGGCGGACGATGCGTTCCGCTATATCTCTGGGAAGATGGCAACCTGTATCCAGTCGGTGTAGACGCCACACCACCGGGTTTGACCAGCTTTCGTCTTCTGCCTCATCCGCCAAGTAGTCGAAAAATCGGCTCAACGTTGCCACTCTGCGATTGACCGTCGCACTGCTCATCCCCCCGCTTCGAGTTGCGCCGTTACAAACGTCGTTATCTCTTGGCGACCTATCTCTCTTGGCCTTTTTTCTATCACCTGGCCAAATTGATTTAGGTCACTTTCGTAATGTTTTACAGTTTCGCTTTGCGGAGAAAGCATTCTCACATGGGCACAGAATCCTGTTACTGCGGCGCTAAATTCTTGGTTCATTTTGGCCTCCTAGGGCTATTTTACCCCTTTTTTGGCCTACTGCGTGTAATAGAGAACGCTGCGCCATGCATGGCGACTCCGCAGGAATTTGGATCGACTGAGTCTAGACTGACGATCGTCCAACAATGCCACCCAGAACTTTTTAGGAGGATTTTATGAAAGATTTTGTTTCAGTTGATTGTGCTCAGTATATAGCGCACTAGCTCATAAATTTAAAATATAGGACTTACACAGAACCCGCTCGTACGGGCTAGATATATCAAACCCGTACGAGAGAAGGCGAATCACATTGTGCGTAAGTCCTAAAATAAAATCACCTTGTGATTCGTATCACATTGTCAAGGGAATAAACATGAAAAATCATCGAAAAATAGTACGAAAACGCATTTGTAAATTGATGTTTTCGATTCAGATACTGATTGTTACCATCAGTCTCTTGTTGCCTCAAGTAAGTTATGCTGCGCCTGGGGATGTTTTTTCCAATGCATCACCAGCTCTTTCTGGACAGGCACCAACCGCGCCCAATCCAGACACGCAGACCAATCATGTAAACCAGCAAACCGGTGCCTTGACCTATCGCTATCCGATTGTTGTCCCACCGGGACGACTGGGCATGGCACCCGCCATTGCCTTGCGCTATTTCTCCGATGGTGCTGTCTATGGTGGCGTTGCCGCGGGCTGGTCGATGGACATCCCCTTTATCACCCGCGAAACATCTGGTGGCACCCTGGGCGAATCAACAAAACCAGCGACCTGGACCTATCGAAGCGATCTCGCCAAGGGCATGTACTTGATTGAAGTCGAGGAAGACGAGCCGTTGGCGAGCGATGTGAGCGCAACGTATCGTGCCCAGTTTGATACCCAGTACGATCGATATGAACGGTTAAATGACTCGGGTCAGGCAAAGTGGCGCGTTCTGCATACCAATGGCAAGATTTCGCTCTTTGGCGAGATCAAGGACAGCTATGAACGCGCCCCGCTGATCGAACAGCGGGATGCTTTTGGCAACCGCGTCATCTACCACTGGGCCGAGAGTACGTCTCCATCGCTGCCCGGTGAGCCGAGCGACATTTATCTGCACAGCATCGACTATACCCTCAACTACGATGTTGATCAGATCGGCCCTGGTTATACGCAGCCATTTGCACGCGTCGAATTTGACTACAGTCCACCTCAATTCTGTGGGGAGGGGCAGATTCCCATTGGTGCGCATCTCTCGTACAGAAGTGGCCGGGGCGAACTTTCGGGCACCCATCGTCTGAACAGCATCCGAACCTTGGCAATTCGACCTGGTTCTACCACTTTGGCTCCAGTACGCACCTACACCCTGAACTATGATGAGGGTGCCCAGGCTTGTAACGCCCATCACGCCCCGGTCCGCTTGCTGACCAGCATCACAGAGTCAGCCGTGGCACTCGGCGGCAGCGTGGAAACCCTACCGCCAGTTACTTTTCAATATGGTCCGCTCTCAATCACCGAACTGACGCAAGAGGATTCTCTGTTTACGCTGAATCATGCACCTTGGCATAGTGGTCTCGGTTGGGGATGGCGTCCCTTGGCTGTTAGTGAGTCGTACGTTCCTCCGCTTGTGGACACGATGCTGATTGATTTGGATGGTGATGGACGTGTCGATCAGCTACGCAGTTCCCGAGCTGGCGGTGAGTGCAAGGCCCACTGGCACCGCAACAATGGTCGTTGGCTGGAGGAACCGATCGAGATCAATCTGCCCACGCTCCCTTGGAAAGACAATGCCGCGACACCTGCAGATGGTGAGTTTTGCGCCCTCAATCTGCAGCGCACCCGTTTCTCAAATGTCCATCCCAATGGAGAGGGGCCGCGGGAGAAAGATGCCAGCCATTACAACTATCGATTCCTGGATATGGATGGTGATCAGCTGCCCGAATTGGTGGTAGCCCTTGAACATTCACCCTATTTGTGGCCAAATCTTGATCAGACGCCTTCCTATCGGCCCCAAGATTCAACGCCGCTTTTCGATTTTCCTCTATCGCCGCTATGTCCGGTGACGGGCGGGGAGAACGAGCAAACCACTGAGTTGACGGAACCATTTTCCATCTTTATGCCCTTCATTGCCAAGTCAGGCAATTTGTCGACGCAAGATAACCTGGTGACGTTTCAATCTATCGCGACGCCCGATGACGTAATCCACTGTGATAGCAAAGGCCCGACCGAGAACAGTGGTCATGTGTATGTTGAATGTGATAATGGTGAAACTGGCTATGTATGCATGCGTTTAGGTGGACTGTGTGCCTCAATGCATGGCCGGTCCGACATGATCTATCCGGAGGCCATCGACAGCGTGGCATCAGAGATAGAGTCGCTGAATGACCCGGTCCCCGACTATCACCCGAGTTGGCTCTTACCCCACGAGCGTTGCGGGGGATTCCTCTGGTCTGTCTACAAAAATTTGGGCAACGGGGAGTTTGCGACGATGCCAAAGAGAAAGATACAGCCGCTGCCCTTGGAAAGCACGGCGGGCAACAGCGACATGGGCAGCACGAAAGGTCTCATCCTGGGGAGTAACGGTTTTCTGGATCTGACGGGTGATGGACAGCTTGATGCCTTTGTCAAGTTGCAGTCACTGACCAACTGGCGACCAGGCGGAGGGTTCAATCATCAATTGCCGCCAGGAGAAACAACGGGGCCGGATTTCTGGTCGCTCTATTCTGGTGACGGTGATGCTGGTTTTGCACGCAAACCCGGCCCCAACGTAAGCTATCGCTGGCCTGCGCCCTACAACTCGCTACCCAGGCGGACGGTACAGCTATCCGATACTGGTGACAACAGAGATGAATACCTCTACAACTGGAACGATGCATCTTTGACTGATGTCAATGGCGATGGGCTGTATGATCTGATCTGGCGTCGTCCTTGGGACAATGCACTTTTCGCCTACTACAACTATGGACAAGGCTTCTTTAACAGTTGGACGGGCGATCCGAACGAAGGGACCTTGGACGTCACCCCAGATGGCGTGCAGTACGACGCAGAGCAAATGGGCGTGGACGGCGCTTTCATTCGGGCAACAGAGATCGATACCCACTGCACCGGGTTGGGGTCAAACCGGTGTAGTAAAATGGTGACCGAAGGAAGTCGCATCAACACCTTGCGTACCATCGATCTGGATCGAGATGGACGTCCCGACAATCTTGCTCTAAAGCCAGTCACAATCCAGAATGAAAATGGTGAATCAGAAGAAGTTTTTGTGCCCGCGGTCAAGTACGGCATGGGTGATCAGCTGTTACCACCGGTCGAATTGATTGCTGCTGGCGAAAACAATCCCGATGGGATGCGGCTTGTCCATGCATTACGAGAAAAGGTGGATGCTCGTCGGCTCGGCAATTCTCCGGCCCCTGTAAATGGCGTCTGGCAAGTCGTCTCTTCTTTCCTCGATATCGATGGCGACGGACGCATGGATCTAATTGAAAATGATCCGCAGGCCGAGGAGTATGTCTCCTGGATCAAGACTCTGCAGGAACCAACTGGCCGTCCCATGCGATTGCTGCACACCATTGAGAACGGACGGGGTGGCCGCATTGACGTTCACTATGCATCGAGCCATGAGCCAATGCTGCAAGACCGGATCATGAATGATGATGTTGCCACCGGCAAGCGGCTACCAACCTCTCGCTGGCTCGTCAAGCAGATAACCGTCAATCCAGGGTATGGCGGCGCAACCATGCAGACCACCTACCGGTATACCAATCCAGTCTACAATCAAGATCACAAGGGACAATGGGGATTCCGAGGATTTGAAGAGATTCAAGAGTTTGCGCCGAGCGGTATGCATACAGACCATACATATGACTACAGCCTGGACTATCGAGGCTTGCTGGCAACTTCCAAGGTTTATCCGCAAGGCAGTACGCTCCCCCATAGCAAAACCGAGCGCGACCACGCTCTCTTTACCCTCTTTAACAATACTCTGATGACAACCCACGTTGTCCAGGAACGGGACTTTCTCTGCCGTAGCGGCGATATCGTGGTGCCCGTACCAAACAACGAAAACCAGGCCTGCGATACGGTTAAAGTGATGAGTACCGAGTGGCAGCCCCAAACCGACAACTGGCTGGCTGCCTCTCCGCTCCAGAAGAAACCCTATCTCTATGTACCAGTGACGCGGCGGCTGGCGGACCACACGGGACAATTGGCGCAGACTGGCGACCGCGGAACAGTGATCTCCTACCATTTGAATACCCTTGGTGATCATATCTATCGCTTGGAAACCAAAAAGGAGGAGCGGTTTGAGGTGGCTGGTTCCCAAGGCAGGGTACTGATTGGCAAGAAAGAGTATGCCTATGATGCAGAGCTAAAAGCGATGGAGCAGGCTCACGTCTGGTCTGGGCCAAATGATGTGGATAGACGGACCACAGCCTACACCTACAGCGCCACCGGCATGAAGCTCACGCGCCAGAAGCCTGCTCAGTTTGCCGCGGGCAATGCAAATGCTGTGACCACAATCGAGTATGACGCCTACGAGCTCTATCCCGCACGCGTTACGAACGAACTGGGCCACATTGTCGAGACCGTCTACGATCTTGGGGTGGGTAAGGCACTGACAGCGCAAGGTCCCAATCAGCGATGCGGGACGGTCTCGTGTGCCACTGAAATGACTGAGACAGCATACGATGGGTTTGGACGTCTGCTGCGTCGGCACATCTCCGTAGATGATCCAGACCAGGGCTATCGTTTCGTTCAGGTAACCGCCAATCTCTATCATGATGAGAGTGGCGTTTCTCAGTCACCCCATGTGATCACCGAGAAACGACGAGACTTTGATGGCCAAATCTGGGCCAACACGCCCAAGGTTGTCAGCGCGACCCATCTGGATGGTCTAGGTCGTATCATACGTGAAGTGACGCAGCGCGCCGCTGGTGGTGCAGACCCTGTCACAACTTACACCTATGATACATCAGGCAATCTAGCGTCAGTTGCCGTACCCGACCCTCGAGCCAACGATCCCAGCCAGGTTCAATACACCTTCACCCATGACAGTTTGGGACGCTTGGTCGAACTCTATACGCCAGCGTGTACAGGTACGGACTGCACCGGCGTTTCTACCCGCTATGATGGACGGTTGACGGAGACTCGTGAGCGCATCTTTGACGCCAACCAGGGCGGTCAGGCTGCTGTGAAACGACAGTGGACGGATGCGTTTGGCCGTCTCCTTCAAGTAGACGAGCATATCAGTAACACGAATACTGCCAGGTCTTATTATCTGTATGACGGCAATGATAACCTACGTCATATCATGGATGCCGACGGCATCGTCACCGAGATGGAGCACAACTTTGTCGGCGAGCGCACCAGAATTTCCCGTGGCGGTCGCACTTGGCTCTATGGCTACGACGCAAATGGCAATCTCATCAGTGTTGTGTATCCCCATGCGTCGAACGCTACTGTCGCTGATTACACCACGACCATGGGTTACGATGATCTGGACCGCATCCTGCACAAGATTGTGGGGAAACGAGATCTGAACGCAGCGGAACAGACTGAACTGTTGGGTAATTTTTTGCAGACCGAGTACCGATACGATGAAGGCGACAACGGCATCGGTCATTTGACCTTCGTTGGCAATGGGCTAATCTCCCGCACGCTCTCCTACAATGCCCAGGGTCAGGTTGCGAGCGAAGCCCTCTCCTTTGACCTGACGCCTGCTGGCATCAATCTGGACGACAAGCGCGAGCGTCAGGTCGAGTACAACCCATTGGGCGGCGTGACTCAGTTGCGGGCAGCCGATCCAACAAAGACAGAGCTCGTCTATGCCTACGATGAACGTGGATTGATACACCGTGTCAGCCGAGGTGGACAGGAGTTGGCTCGCCACGAGCGCAACGTGGCCGGGCTGGTCATCGACCGCTTTGCCAACAGCAATAGCCACCACGTCGAGTGGGCCTACGATGTTTTGGGGCGCATTGAAGATCTCCACCTTCAAATCAACGGTCAAACCCAAGCCCATCAAGATTACAGCTACTATGACTCTGGTGATGCGAGCATATTGGTCGAGCAGATAGCGGGAACAACACGCACCGTCGCCTATGGATATGACACGCTTCACCAGTTGGAACGAGCAGACGACGACCTGGGCTATACGGCAACGTTCGCGTACAGCCCAGGTGGACGCCTCCAATCAGCATCTGTGATGGCACCCGCCAACGCCCCGCGGGCCTACCCACGAGACGTTGCCTATGACTACGGTCAGAATACCGATCCAGAACAGTTGGATCAGTTACTCAATCTGGATGGCAGTCTTTATGCCGGTTACATCTATGATCTGTCGGGCAATATAACCGAGCGCACCCTGGGAAACGGGGAGCGTTGGTCAGTCCGTTACGATGGATATGAACAGCAGCGCAAGGTGGTTGCACCGGACGGAAAGAGCGAATTCTACTACTATGTTGAACCGAGTCAGCGTGCCTTGGCGGTGACCAAAGATGCCAGTGGTGCCATCGAGCAGGTGCGTTTCTATCTGGGCGAAACGGAGCTGCACTACGATGCACAGGGCAACATCACCAAGAGTTGGGTGCATGCCAACATGGGTACTGTTGTGGCCCGCATTGAAGATGGCACCGATCTGGCGTATCAATACCATAGTCCCCAGGGCCATCTGCTGTTGAGCGCCGATGCGGCCAACAACGTACAGGGCAGCTTTACCTATGGTCCCTTTGGTGAGGTGCTGGCCCAGATAGGAACCAATGCTGAGCATCCACGCCAGTTCAATGGTAAGGAGTATGATACGACCAGCGGTCTGAGCTACTACGGTTATCGCTACTATGATCCCATGAGTCTTCAGTGGACCCAGGCAGATCCGCTCTATCGCTTCGCACCGGATCTGGGTTTGGTCGAGCCACGCCGCATGAGTCTGTATACGTTTAGCCTGAATAATCCGCTGCGCTATATTGATCCGGATGGACGCAATCCTGGATGGCTTAAAGCAATATGGGATGTAAGGAATCTACAGAAAGCCCATCAGATTCAGAAGGCAACCAAAGTGATAAAAGTCGGCAACCAAGCGCAAGGTCTTAGCAATACAGTGGGCTCTCTGGATTCTACACTGAAGGCAGTAGAAGGTCAGAAGACGAAGAATCCTGAGACACTTGTTGAAGTCCTTGGGAATCAGGTAGCTGAAGTGCAGGCAGGTATTATTCGAGATCAGATAACTCGCCGACAAATTGACGAGTCGTTTAGTGAGAGGCCGCGAGAGCAAGCAGCACGCGCAAGAACACGTTTAACAAAAGCAGGGTCAGTATTACGTGGCTTAGAACGAAATATACTGTCACGTCTGAAGAATAATCTGGAATCTGTGCATGAAGATGCTGTTGCTGAAATCGCTGGAATCAGTGAAGCGTTGGAGCATCCCGAACTTACCCAAGAGGAGCGGCAGAGTCTCTTAGATGATTTAGAGGATGCAAGAGATTTTCGGTGGGAAATCGACCTGGAAATTCTTGCTATCGCTAACAGGATAGAACAGATTGACAACAATGACCAAGAAATCGAGCAGTAGTAACCAATAAAGGATCTATCGAATTGTGAACTGTGAAGTCTAATTGAAAATTTTTAAGGAAATTCTTGGAAGTCATCTCGTTGCATTTACAATTGAGGCCCTTTCAGCGCAGCACTTGTGAGGCTGAAATATCGACAAAAAATTGTCGATATTTCAGCCTGAAGGGCCTATCAAATTGTCAATTGATGAATTGTCGAATTAATGAATTGCTGAATTTTTAATGAGGGTTCTTGGAATCTCATTCATTGCATTCACAATTGAGGCGCTTGCAGCGCAGCATCAGTGAAATTGATTTTATACAATATCGACACAAACTTGTCGATGTTGTTCCGTTAAGGGCCTACGCGTGTTCGTGGATCAGACGGGAGCGAGTGTGCAGACTTCGCCACCTGCTCCTTCGACACTCCGCTTGTCAAGTACACTTTGTTGTGTAGAGCCGAAATAAATGACAGCACAATTTGGGATTCATGGATCATCTTGAAAAACGATCGGGACCATCTGTCTTGCAATGTGCAATCTGGCCTTTATCTCAAGCCCATCTTGATAAAAATCCCGCAGCAATGCATGAAACTCTGGGCTGAGTTCTGCTAGAATCGCCAGCCGTTGTTTGGGGGGCGGTGTCCATAAGCACCTGACATCAAAAAAAGCCCCAGTCATTCCAAAGACCTTGTTGGTGAGCATCATATTAGCAGTAACGGGGTCCGTATCCAGAATCGACTCAAGATATCGCCAATGATCTTCGGCATCGAACCGCCATTGTCCCAACTGGAATTTATCGATGGGCTGCTTGCCCGCTTGCAATAGTTTTTCCGCGCTTTTTTGCAGACTTTGGATGGTCCCATCTTTATCCACCAAAACCTTGGCAATCGTCCAGAATTCTGCGCAATCGTCCAGGTTGCCGGCCAAAAAATCGAGCGCCGATTGTGCAGTGACATAAATGATCTCAAACGCCTGCTGATTGCGATATTCAACCGTTCTTCTATACCCTTCGGTCAAGATCACAACGAGATCGGCATCGCTGTTTGGACGATTGTTGCCGCGTGCCCAAGAACCGAAAAGAATGACACCCAATACATCAGATCGCTGTCTTAACTCTTCGGCAAACGATTGTATCTCTGCATTCATAGAATCTCTATCCTTATTCTTCTCCAATTCCCTCTTAATTCTACCCAAAATTGTCGAATTGACAACATACTCTCTTGGGACGCTAGCAGGGACGCTGCGTGGGACGTCAGATGTAACGTAGCGATCACGGCTCATTTTGTAATCTGTTAGCGGCAGGAAATTTCCGATATACGTATAGACGTCAATCTATTTTCAAACAATTAGTAGACCGCAATCGTGTCATTCTCGAACGAAGTAAAGAATCTAACGATTGCAGTCCACTGACAATCAAAATCACAAAAGGACCCCCGAATATGTATGAGGAATTAGAGCTTTGGGAACATAGGCTGAGAGTTGATGAAATCTCAAAACAAATGGCAAAAGTTCGTGGAACACTCGAAATCAAACTACTCGAAATCAATGCATGGAGCAAAATCATGGCAATGCTAAAGAACGGTCTCCATCTACGAAGGGTGAAACGGCTCTTCGCGAATTAGAGAATGAAGTGATAAGCAGTAGGGGCTAAGCTCGACTTTGTACAATTTGGGCACATTAAAAAGTTAATAAAGAAGGAACAAAAGGGAAGCTGATGTAAGATAGGAGTGAGAAAACAACTATCAAAGAGAGGAGAGCCCAATGTTCCTTCCAGCAGAAATAATCCCGTTGTTCGAGAGCTTTCGCCCAGTCTTCACAGAACCGACGTACCAAAAGGCACTGGTCTTGGTGATAGGGACGGTGTTAACGAAGGGGAAGACGAACGGTGACAGCGGCGTTGAGAGTGATGGGATTGGAGCAAGAGGGAGACTGGTCCAAGTATCACCATGTGCTGAATCGAGCGAAGTGGGATGGATTGATGTTGAGCTATATCTTACTGCACTTGATTGTGGATACGTTTGTGGTCATGGGAGCGCCAGTCGAGATAACGGTAGACGAGACGCTAGAAAGGCGCTGGGGTCCCAAGATCAGCAAACGAGGACACTGGCGAGATAGCCTGGCGTCAGGCCGGAAGATGAACGTAAGCACGAGCGGATTGCGGTGGCTGGTCTTCTGTGTGGTGGTCAAGTTGCCGTGGAGTGACCTCTACTGGTCGTTGCCCTTTCTGAGCGTCTTACTCACAACGCCGAAAGTCAGCGAAACGCTTAACAAGCGCCACCGGACAGTAGCGAAACGAACCATGCAGGTGGTGGCCTGGCTGCGTCGAGCTTTGCCAGGTCGAGAAATCAAGCTCATCGGTGATGGGGCTTACAGTGTGATCGAGTTGGGCTTGCGCTGTCAATCCCAAGGAGTCACCTTGATTGGGCCTCTGCGGGCTGGATGCGCGTCTCTTTGACTATCCACCCTCCCGTTTGAAACCTGACGGCACAAAACGACCTGGTCGTCCTCCTGTCGTTGGGCAGCGACTGCCCAATCTGGCAGATGTCGCCCTCTTCCAAACCACCTGTTGGCACCGCTGCCGCATTGACTGGTATGGTGGAGACTCTGAAGTCGTCGACTGGGCCACTGGCCTTGCCTTTTGGTACTCCACTGGCACTACCCCCGCTCCTTCTGCGCTGGGTTTTAGTCCGCGATCCCAAAGGCCAAGCTGAGACCGTCGCTTACTTCTCCACCGACATTCATCAGGCTGCCCCCCACATCATCGCTGATTTCGTCAAACGCTGGTCCATTGAAGTCACTTTCGAGGAAGCCAGGGCTCATCTCGGTGTCGAAACTCAGCGCCAGTGGAGTGACTTGGCCATTGAGCGCACTACTCCTGCTCTCTTTGGTCTTTTCAGCCTTGTCATTTTGATGGCTCATGCCTTCTCTCCTGATGGCTCTATCCCTTTGCCTCAAGCTGCTTGGTATCACAAGACTCACGCCTCCTTCCATGACCTCCTCTCTCTGGTTCGCCGCCGCTTATGGTCCCATTTCCTTTTCCAGACATCCCACATTTCACCTGCTCTTCGTTTATTCTCTCCCTCTCAGGTGAACACCTTACTTTCTGCTGTCTGTTATTAACTTTTTAATGTGCTCAAAACTTACAAAGTCAAGCTTAGAACCTATCCGAAAAGTGGTTGTGAGTCCCACCAGCTTCTCGGGTGAGAATGGATCGTCACAGAACTTTTCGGATAAGCATTATGAAAGGAGACTACAAATGATCGTCTATTCATCGAATCAAATGATCCCAGATAGTGAGCTAGAGCCACTTGGACCACCCAGCTCATTGGGGGGCGAAGTCATCGAAGGCAATCCGCAGCTTTCTGCTCGAATTGACTATCAAACAGATGGATTTATGGCGGGAATTTTTGAGGCCACCACGGGCCTCGTTCGAATCTATTTCCCCTTCACGGAACATGCCACCATCATCGAAGGTGAAGTCACGCTCACCGACGAATCGGGACTGAGTCATACCTTCCGCCCCGGTGACAGCTACCTGATCGAGCAGGGCGAAGTGATTCTTTGGGATGTACAGGGCGCACGTGTACGCAAATCATTTTACAATTTTGCCCAAGAAATGGAAAACCCGTCACCAATCCAACAACTTCAGCAGGAGATACCATAAAAAGACGGAACGAAGAATTTTCTTTTGGCACCTGTGGCTCTCCGTAATCCTTTTGAGGTTCTGTCGTGTCCAGGTTAGGACAATCCAATTTTGGTTCAACTCGATTTTTACTCTTCTAATCCCGTTCGTCCTGTCAATCTGCGGATCATTATTTTTGAGGATTCGCCTTAGGTTGAGCAAGTAACGCTTCTCGTGCGAGTAATGTACTAGAAAGGAGGTGATGCCTTATGAATGTCCAAATTGGGGTTGCTATAGCCTTTCAGAAAAAGATTTTCTTGTCATTGATGACATTTCAGCTGGTCAGCTCGTCAGCTCTCTGGCTGACCGGCTGAAATGCTGACAAGCTACTGTTTCGTATGGAAAAGCATTATCTGAACATCTATAGCAGCCTCCTCAATTTGCAATGTTCGTAGATGGGTATTCCGTTAGAAAAAAGTTAAAGAAATAAAGGAATAGACTATGCAAAGAAATAACACGAAAGGGCATTCACGACAAGTTCTCCGCCAGATAAATCGGCGGCAATTGCTTGTCGGCGCAGGAGCCACCACAGTTGCGGGTTCGCTTGCGACTATGGGCTTGACACAGCAAGCATCCGCCCAGGAACTGTTAACCTTACCATCTGACTTGAGGCGTGAAGCTGGTGGATGGGAAGCGGTTTCTCATAGACATCCCGTGCCACCAGCGCCGCTACCCATTCCAGGTGGAATCGATGCACCGCCCGTTGGGTTTATTCATTGGTTCTTGCCCGGACCGGAGGATGCCGAAACACCTTTTCTCAAGATCCCAGGCTTTGGGCTGAACGTGGAACCTAGCACATTAACCAATTTCAAGGGGTACACAGCGTTTGCGGTTGTTTCTGGTCGGGCAAAGGGGAGCGACGGCAAGGACTATGATGTTGAATTCGATGTGCGAGCGATGAAAGGTGAATATATTGTTGCGGACGGCTCTAAACATACGGGTACATTTGCCTTATTCTGAGTAGATCTATTTGATCCCGGTTCGGGATCGCAACTAAATGACCTGACGCCAGGTATCCTCCAAAATGGTCTCTTTTGGACCATGCAGATTCCAGATCATTCCTTCGTTGTACGCCGCAAAGGTCAGGAAGCCAGACTCAGACTATTCAGTCTGCCGTTGGTCGAAACCTTCCAATTTGGGGGAGAATTCGCTATCGCGGCCAAGGTGAACGTTGAAGCACGTTGGCAAGCAAAAGGTGAGTTTATCGAACGAGGTGAAGGTTCAGATGCTGACCCGACATCACCGACAGCCTTCACTGGCGAATTTGCCGAAGCAAGCTGTACTAGCAAAGTGACTGGAGTCGAAACAGGTTTCTCCTTTGAGACAGGTGAACTGACGGCGGAAACCTTTTACGCTGGAATGGGTGAGGAGATGAATGGAAGTTTCTTGAGTTAGATAATCTGCTCGCGCGCTGAACCCTCAAAGTTCAACGTAGCTATCGGAGAAAAGTCAGGACGCAGATGAATGTGGACAAAAGCTGATTTAACATCAGGATCCGACAATCACCTGCGTCCTCAATCATCCGTTAGGCGTAAATAGAGATACCCAGCATTCATTAATTCTCATTCCTGAGGAGTTGAAAAGAATGGTTCAATCACTCAAGGTGATCTCAATCCAATCAGAAAGCGCCGACGCTACGTGTCACCAGATCACCCATTACCTTGGGGAGCAGCTGGGAATTGCGGCTGAGTTCGTTAATGATATTTCGTGGCAAGAACGAGAGCGGTTGTTAGACACGCAACAGGTTCACCTCGGATGGATCTGTGGGTTGCCCTATGTCGACAAGGTCGATCGGCACCGATTACCGCTTGAATTGGTGGCAGCCCCAGTGATGGAACGGCCGCGGTATCAACAGCAACCGATCTATTATTCTGATGTGATCGTCCATCGCGAGAGCCACTACAATCATTTTGCTGACTTACGAGGCGTATCCTGGGCGTACAATGAACCCAAGTCGCAATCTGGGTACAACGCAACCCGTTACTATCTGGCGCAGCTGAGCGAAACGAAGCGTTATTTTGGTCGAGTGGTAGAAGTTGGATCTCACTTGCATGCAATCGATCTGGTGTTGGAGAGGCGCATTGAAGCGAGTGCGATTGATAGCACAGTGTTAGAAATGGAATTCCAACTCCGTCCTGACCTCAAACGAGACCTGCGCGTGATTGAGGTGTTTGGACCAAGTCCGATACCGCCTTGGGTGATGACGACGACTGTGCCGACAGAATTACGTCAACCCATTCGCGAAGTATTTTGGCAAATGCACGAGACCCCCGAAGGGAAGGCGATCTTGGAGGCAGGACAGATCCAGCGCCTGGTTGAGGTTGGAGACCGCGATTATGATCCGATTCGTGAAATGGCAAGGGCTGCCGCACAAGTCATTTGGTGATGTGGCGGAGCGATTGGGGTGCATTTTGGCCTGAACTGGCTAAATTCTCAATAAGGTGCTGAGCCGTCTCCTGCCAATCAAGAGATCGACCTTTGGCTTCGGCAGCTGAGACGACCTCAGTAGCTAAATCGGTAGTCGATGCCATCCTTTTTTGGTGAGCATTCTCTTTGGTTTCGTAGGTGCTGGCGGCGTGATGTTTTGCCAAAGACAAAAGTTCCAGAGAGTGAGGGGTGTGGTTTGTCTGTCCGAATAGATTGATGATTCCAACAAACAGATCCAACGCGATCGGAGCCAATCGGTGCTTAACGGCCAACTCGAGAGCTTGCTGAAAACAGTGGCTTGCTTCTCGATGACGAGTCTCGTCTGAAGCGGTTATCACCTGCCCCAGATGATTTAAGGTGACGGCCATATCAGGTTCTTGCTCCATCTGTTTGAACAGAGCCAGTGCTTCTTGTTGAAACTGTTCCGCCTGCTGAAGCTCGCTTCGATCATGAGCCAGACACCCGAGAACACTGAGCGCACGTGCATTGAACAGTGGGTGACCAAGGGCTTTTGATCGATGCAGACTCTCTTGACAAAGGTGCTCAGCCGCCTCATAATCACCTTGCAAACGAAATGCAGTGCCCAGAATGATTTGTGATCCGGCTGCCGCCAACGTGCCACCCATGTCATTGGACAAATCAACACTTTTTTGTAAAGTCTGGACGGCTTTTGGGTATTTACCCTTGGCGATTGCCAATTGACCCGCGATGCGGAGGGCGCTCGCCATCCCGCTCTGATTGCCAAATTCCTGATGAAGCCGAATCGATTCGTCTATATGACGTTTCGCCTCGATATAGTCCCCATGGTCGATTGCGCTGTGGCCCAAGTTATGATGATGAAATGCTCGAACGGTCCGTTCACCATTCTGTTGACAAACGGCCAGACCTTTTTGAAAATATTGTCGAGCCTTCGTCAGTTCTCCGCTTTCTCCTGCGCTGATACCGAGCAGCAACAAACCCCAGATGATCCCCCACGGCTCATCACGTTCGGAAAAGAGTGCCAGACCCTGCCGACCAAATTGCTGTGCTTCAGCATACTTTCCTTGATACATAAAGATATAGCCCAACATGGTCAGAACAAAGTCTTCTTTGAACCGCTCCCTTTGCTCAACTTGTTCAAATAGGGTCATGGCCTGCTCTAGTAGGACCTGTCCTCGCTGCGGTTGTCGACCTCGATATCCGCAAAACCACCCCTGCGTTGCAAGGAGAAATCCGACCAGACTGATTTGTTCGGTGGGTAAGGCAATGTCTTCAGAGAGAATTTCTTCTCCGTTCTGCGGGGTGATTTGGGTGAAAGCGGCTACCGCGTCCTGAAAGGCTGCTTCACCCTCTTGAATCGCTCCTCGATACGTATTGTAATGGAAGAGACCCTCGGCTGCTTGCTTCAGGGCATGAACGTCTCGTCGCCTGAGCGCATGCTGCCAGGCCAAACGTACGTTATCGATGTCAGCCGTAATCTCCACGATTGCTTCTTTCTGGCGGCCTGTTTTTAAGTCGGCGGTTCGCTGCTGGAGAAAACCAACATGGTAGGCGCAGTGCAGATCTTGTGCCTGTTCAACCACATTTGGCACAGTCTGTAACTGCTCGGCAGCAAATTGTCGGATCAGTTCGTGCAGGTCATAGCGCCCGCTGCTGGTGCGACGCAGCAGGGCTTTATCCACCAGTGATGACAGCAATGGCAATGTCGCGCCGCTCACTGCTCCAGCCGCCTCGCGCGTTCCTCCTCCTTGAAAAACCGACAGCTTGCTCAAGACCGCCTGCTCTTCTGCCGAAAGCCGCTGCCACGTCTGCTCAAAGACCACCTTCAGCGAACGATGTCGCGCCAGCACGTTGCGCAAATCGGTTCTGAGAAAATCGAGGTTGTGTTCAATCTCCTGGGCGATTTCCTGACACGAGAGGGTGCGAATCCAGGGCGCGGCCAACTCCAATCCCAGCGGCATCCCGTCGACCAACTGGCAGATTTTTGCAATGGACGCCATCTCGACAGTGGAAGGCGTAAAGGTTGCTGCTGCGCGTCGCGCTCGCTGCAAAAATAGCCTGACCCCTTCATAGGCTTCTAGTGTTTTCCCATCGTGATACGAGTTTCGCACTTCCTGATCAGGATAGGGTAACCCCTGCACATCATACCCCCACTCTTCTTGCAGATAAAGCCGCTCGCGCGAGGTGGCTAAGAGCGTGAGTTGGGTCGAATAATTCAAGATTTCGGAGAGCAGTTCTGCCCCAGCCAGCAGGTGTTCAACATTGTCCACGATCAGAAGCAGCTTTTTCTCGCGTAAGTAGTTGAGCAGCTGCATTTTGGGATTGGCTGCACCCTGCAGGTTAAGGCTGAGGGCTTCGGCGATAGTCGTCACAATATGTTCCGGATCGCTGACCGAGGCCAGTCCCACAAAGAAAACACCGTGCGGATACGCATCTAGCAGATGCGTCGCCACAGTTAGCGCCAATCGCGTCTTGCCAATGCCGCCTGGCCCCACCAAGGTCAACAACCGACAATCTGGCTCGTCCAACAAGAGCTGCTGAATCTCTGCCACTTCCCGTTCACGACCGACGAAGGGGGTGGGTTGAGGTGGAAGGTTGTGAGGAGGGGGTGACTGGGTGATAGGGTGACTGGGTGATAGGGTGATCTCTTCATCGGGTATCGTCGGGACTTTGACGACCGGTTCGATAGATTTACCATCATCTCGCCATCCTGTCACCCTGCCATCCTGCCATCCTACGGCAAACTCCGGATCGGCTCTTGTCACCTTGTCAGCATCCGGAAATCGTTTGGCGCGGATAGCGTCGTAGAGCGCGGTGGTCTCTTCCTCTGGTGAGGCACCTAGCTCTTCATTCAGGATGCGGGTACATTCCTGATATTGACGGATGGCCGCGGCTTGTTGACCGGTGAGAGCGTAGAGCTGCATCAATTGACAGTGGACCGATTCGTGGAGGGGGTCCAGAGCTAACCAACGGCGGGCATGAAGAATGGCCAGTTCATATTCGTTCTGTTTTTGGTGTGCAATGACCAATTGTTCTAGCACTTGCGCCAGCGATTGACGCAGGGCCTCGCGCTGGAAGAATTGCCAGTCGTCATACTCGGGGCTGTCGGGCAGGGTGAAGCCAGCCAGGAAATCATCGGTGTAGAGTTCGGCAGCTTGGAGCAAGTGTGTGACGCGTTCCGTAGAGTTGCCTGTTGTAGATGACTCTTCATGCAGATGCGATGTGACCAATTGCTGATAAGCTGCCGCATCTAGCCATAGATCCGCCGATTGAGGCAGTGCAATACTCTCTGGTTCAACGGTCAGGATTTCAGTTCCCAACGTTTGATTCAACCGATGCAGGGTACGGCGCAGACTGGCGCGGGCTTTTCTTTGGCTGCTCTCTGGCCAGAACAGAGTCGCCAATGCGTCCCGAGTGTGAGGTTGCTGGGTAACGGCCAGATACGCCAGCAGTGCGATCCCTTTGCGTAAGGTCAGTTCAACGGGCTGACCATCGTATTCCAGGCGGGGTGGGCCGAAGAGATAGAGTTTCCAGTGAGGCACAGCATGTTCTCCTAAGTTGGCAAGCTTGCGTATGTGGGTACGAATTATAGCGCATTCTCCAGATGAACAAAAGGGGTAGATAAATTTGGGTATGTCCTATTTTGGGGTTGGTGAGCACCTGCGTGTGGCTCTATGTCTCCTCTGAGGATCTCTGCGTCACGCTGCAAACTGCCAAGGTAGTATTTTCCGTGCCTTTCCTGTGTCACCCAAACTGTCCAGAAACTACCCGTGGCAAGTATAGATTTGAGACCCAGAGAATATGTGGCCAATGCCGGGGTCGTCGTATACTTATTCTTCCGGATCCACCGGACCCAATAGATTGGGACATAGCAAGGAGATATCGACCATGACAGATGTCGGCGCTGAACTCAAAAATATTCCGATCGAGAAGTTGACTGAAATCGTTCGTCAGGCTCAGGATAGTCCAACTTTCGAAATTATTGATTGGACCGCAACACCTCTTCAGTTTCATCAGGTGATCGAAACGACAGGTGGACTCTTCCTCTTTCAGGGGTCTGGACAGAGTGGTGATGAAGTACTTCCCTGGTCCGTCGTACTCAAAATTGTGAATGATCCTGGCGGCCAACCTGAACCAACCTTCTGGGCTTACTGGAAACGGGAACTGATGCTCTACCAATCAGGGCTGTTGGACGATCTGCCGAACACGATCCGTGCCCCGCGCTGTTATGGTGTGGAAGAGCGTCCGGGACAAGGCGGTTGGATTTGGCTCGAGTATATGGTTGAATCGACACCAAAGCACTGGTCAATGGCGGAATATTTTCAGGCAGCGCATGCTTTGGGGCTCTTCGGGGCAACCTATCTCGACCCGACCCGCTATCCAGACTATCCCTGGTTGACGAAAGACTTTTTTCGTAGCGCGTTGATGGCTGGTGATTGGTGGGCGCAATTTATGGATCCTACCCAGCCCGATAATGCTTGGTCCTATCCCATTGTGAAGCAAGCATTTTCGCAATCAGCCAAAGAACATGTCCTCAGGCTCTGGGCGGAACGCGAGGTCTATATGGATGCACTTGACCGTCTCCCTCAAACTCTTTGCCACTATGACGCCAGCCGCCGCAACTTGATGATCGGTGAAAATGTACGGGGTGGACGTGAGACGGTTCTGATTGATTGGGCCTTTGCGGGTAGAGGCGCATTGGGGCTCGATCTACAGAACCTTGTATTGGGAACACTCTTCTGGTCTGATATGGCCCCTGACCAAGCATCTGACCTGGAGGCAACTGCACTTGAAGGCTATTTTGCCGGTCTGCGCGACGGTGGCTGGAAGGGAGATCCCCAGATGGTGCGCTTGGCATACACAGCAAGCCTTGTGCTCAGGAATGGATTGACCATTCCCGGCTGGACTGCCTACTTGCTCAGCGATGACCAGCAGGAGGGAACGGTTCAACAGTTTGGACGCTCTGTCGAAGAGATACTTTCTGGCTGGGTCAGTCTACTCGATTTTGTGTTAGAGCGGGCTGACGAGGCTGTTCAACTGATGCGGCAGTTCTAATGACTACTCCGCTTCGCTGCCTTGAGTTTACTAGGGCAATCGCGAACCTTAAAAAAGTGGCACGAATCGCCGACCGCCACCGGTTAATGAATGTTAAAATTTAGATTCGGTAAACGTCCAGCGAGCACGCCCCGTGCGGGTCTTGACGGGATGCCACTCCGCACGGGGCGTGCTGACTGCACTCGTTTACCCGATTATTTTCTTAATGTCCATAAACCGGCGTCTAGCAACCAAAGTACGCTGAAGCGCACTCCATTTCAACCCGCTTGAGCGAGTTTACGCTTAGTAGACTGGCGTTTCTTCGTGCAACGGGCGCTTCGCCAACGCTGGGCCGCAAAGTTCGCGATTGCCCTATTGGGCTTACTGCAACAGGTTGACATCATGTCTGCGGCCAATAGATAGATCCTAACTTAAATCCACAGCCCCTAACGCTTTTAGCGTCTCTTTCTGCGCCTCAGTCATTCCAGTGGCATCGGTGATATTCATTCCTTCATAGGGTCGTTCAAGATGTACTGTTTGGAGATGCGTCCCTGTCTCCACATCCCAGAGGTTGATCATCTCGTTGCCGTTGCTGCTGGCTAGCATCTGACCCTCTGGTGTAAAATCCACTGACAAGGCCGAGAAGTCGTGATTCGGCAGGATTTTGAGACATTTGCCAGTCTGCACGTCCCACAAGCGCACAGTCTGGTCGTCGCCGCCACTAGCCAGCAGTTGCACGTCATCGCGCACGCCCTGGGAACATGCCGTTCCCTCCAACGCCGTCTGCCAATGAACTGTGCTGTTGGGAATCGGGCGGAAGACCATGGCCCGAATCCAGCTTGTGTGGCCCAACAACGTTTTGAGACACATGCCAGTCTGTACATCCCAGAGCTTGATGGTTGCATCCGCATCGCCACTGGCCACGCATAAGACCGAGGTGCTGTGGTCTGACAACGTTTTTAGACATCTGCCACTCTGCACATCCCACAGGCGCACGGTCTTGTCCATACTACCGCTGACCAGCATCTGGCCATCTGGGCTGAAGGCGACCGAGAAGACCGAATCTGTGTGGCCCGACAACGTTTCAAAAGCAAACCCGGAACCAGAGGGAGCCATAAGATCCCACAAATAGATTGTGGGATGATAACTGGAACTGGCAAGCATCGGCGCTCCGTAGGGAAACCTTGCGGTGGCCTCTGGATGATCCTTGGGCACTGGGCGAAAGGCGACTGACCGGATATGTTCGGTGTGCCCCGTCAAGATTTTGAGGCATTTGCCAGTCTGCACATCCCATAATCGGATCGTGAGGTCTATGCTGGCGCTGGCCAGCGTTTGACCATCTGGACTAAAGGCCACGGCCATAACCATCTGTGAGTGATCCGTCAGGGTTTTGAGCTGTTTGCTGGACTCAGAGACCGCCCATGGGGTACCCGCAGCCACAGCACCCACATCCCATAATCGTACTGAGCCATCCACGCAACCGGCGGCCAAGATCTGACTCTCCCGCTCTTGCACTATGTCTGGCACGGCTGTTTGCGGATGCCGAAACCCACTGTTGCGTGTGCCTTTATGCACAGGACTGAAGGCCAATGCCCAGGCCGAGTTTGTGTACCCTATGAGGGTTTTCAGGCATTGACCGCTCTGCACATCCCACCAGCGTAACGTCTCGTCATCATTGCCGCTGACCAGCATCCTGCTATCAGGACTGAAGGCGATCGACCAGACCGAGTTTGTGTGTCCTGTGAGGGTTTTCAGGCATTGGCCGCTCTGCATATCCCACAACCGTAT
>JAHBNG010000040.1 GCA_019217005.1 Chloroflexi bacterium TSY | reverse complement strand
AGCAACTTTATCCAGGAAGGCCGCTGGAACGGCGACGGTAGCCGCATCATCACGAACAGCGCGGACCATACGGCCCGGGTCTGGGATTCTGAAACAGGTGAGGAGTTATTGGTTCTTGCCGGTCACGAAGACGGCGTCATTCGCGCCCGCTGGAACAAAGATGAAAGCCTCATTTTGACGGCCGGCATCGATGGCGTCGCCAAGGTGTGGAGCGCGGCCACGGGGGAAGCCCTGGTGATCTTTGTCGGACACACCAGTTTCCTTTGGGATGCGATCTGGAGCCGTGATGAGAGTCGCATTATGACCATCAGCGACGACGCCACCGCACGGATTTGGGATGTGGCCACAGGTGAAGAGACTTTGCGTCTCTCTGGTCATAGTGAATGGATTAACCGGGCGAGTTGGAATGCCGATGAAAGCCTGATTCTGACAGCCAGTGATGATGAGACGGCCCGAATTTGGGATGCCAATACCGGTGAAGAACTAGAATCGTTTGAGCACTCAGATATTGTTTCATCGGCGCTCTCTATTACACGCAGTAGACATAATCCTGCACTTCTCAGTCAAAACAGACTCGAGCGGGCCAAATGGTCCGAGATTCTCTACTGCGTCTTTTTTCGCCATTTGAACGCTCTACCTCTGAGAAATCCTACTGCGTGTAATCTGGAGCGCTGACGGCAAACGTGTGATGACCAATGGTCATCACGTAATGCTTTGGGCCTGGGGCGATCGGGGTGCAAGACAGTTTGAGCTTCCCGAGTTGCAGGGGAGTCCAAGTGAATATTACCATGCCCTGTGGAATCACGATGAGAGTCGCATCTTAACCGCTGGCGATGACCCTGCTTTCCCCGTTACCATTTGGGAGGCCGACACAGGAAAGGTACTTCTGAATCTATCTAGCCAAGCGCTTGTAGAAGCTGCTAAACATGTAGCATGGAGTGCGGATGAACGATCGATTCTGACCGCTGGCGAAGACGGCACTGCCCGCATCTGGGATGCTGAATCGGGGACCGAACTGCTTACTCTGAGCGATCATTCAGACGAGGTGCGCTGGGCTGATTGGAATAGAGACGAAAGCCGCATCTTAACCGCCAGCTATGATGGCTCGGCTCGCGTCTGGGACGCGACCAGTGGCCAGGAGTTGCTCCTCCTGTCCACTCCCGACAAAATCTGGCAGGCTCTTTGGAATCCCGATGAGAGCCGTATTTTGACCACCAGCACAGAGGAACTGGTCCGAGTTTGGGATGTTGATACAGGGCAAGAGTTGCTCACACTCGGTCACGCTGGAGAAGTTGAGTGGGCCGTCTGGAATGGCAACGGCAGCCGCATCTTGACAGCTAGCGAGGATGGTACAGCCCAAGTCTGGGATGCAAATAGAGGAGAAAGCCTGTTTGCACTGGAGCACGCAGACGAGGTATATTGGGCAATTTGGAATGCAGACGAGAGCCGCATCCTAACGGCAAGCAAGGATACAACGGTCCGGGTTTGGGACGCCGAATCGGGCGTTGAATTGCTCAGGTTAACTGGCCATACGAGACTGGTTCGCCACGCCATTTGGAACACAGACGAAAGCCGCATCCTGACTACCGCTGAGGACAACACGGTTCGGGTGTGGGATGCAACAACAGGCGATCAATTGATTACGATTCAAGATAAGCGTGCTAGATTTCGCTCGGTTTGGAGTAAAGATGGACGCCGTATCTTAGTAATTGGGGTAGGGGGCATACGCCAATACTACACCCATTTGGGGGATGTTGTCGCCGTCGCCTGTCAGCGACTGTCCCGCAATTTGACGCACGAGGAGTGGGAGCGGTTTATGGGCGATACGCCTTATCGGGCGACCTGTCCGGATTTGCCTGCGACCGAGAAATAAGTACGCGCAATACGCGACACGTACTTCTATGGTAATTTATTTTGGGTCTACGCGAAAAAGTGAGAGAACAGGTTGAAACCATGTTCTGGGCAAGGCCGGCCGTCCACCTGTGTGGACGGCATCTGGCTTCGTCTACGCAGGTGGACGGTCGGCTCTCCCACCCAGTTCGGCGCCTTCAGTCGCTTCCTTTGGTACTCTTTGCCACATGGACCCTTTATTTTCTAGAACGGTCTGACACTTGACAAGGTTGATTAGCAAGCGCACAATGTAGTCTATTGGTCTACTTTTTGACTACGCGGAGAGGAATACACATGTACCTAGTACCGCAAACATCGCCTTTGAGTGACCTATCAAAACGCCCAGGTGAAGTGCTTGCATTAATGGAGAATGGTCCTGTCCTGTTGTTATCCAGAAGCACACCGGCTGGTTTGCTCGTTCGTCCTGAAGATTGGAACCGAATCGTTGAAGAGCTGCGTCGGCATCGAATCCTAGAGGAAGCCAGACGCATCGAGGCCCAGACGAATGCTGGCGACTCATGGATTCCTTGGGAACAAACAAAGGCCAGGATGAAAGCTCATGCAGGAGTGGAAGATTGAATCAAGCCCAGCAGTTGATAATTTTATGGCGGACAATTCTGGGCTCGTTGATGACTTGGTCAGTTCTATCGAATCACTAATGCTTGCTGAAGGATTTCCAGACATCGGCGCAACGGAAGTAGAGCCAAATCTACTTTACTGGCTGACAGAGAATTACATCGTCGTCTATCGACGACTGCTGGACGAGAAAATCATTCGGTTGATCTCTATTAAACCAGACGACTTCTGAAACGACGCGAGTGTCATTACCCAATGTCATGAAGATTGGGGGCATAGACACCCGCTTGTTTAGTAATAGTTAAGAAATAAGTTTCGCTTTTTACACTGGTACTTCTGACTACAAAACGCGAAGTTATTTCTTAACTTCTCCTTAGTGTTCGCTACAAGTGCAACGCACGGCGGACTCTCTGACTGGTCAGCAAACTTTGAGGAACGCCGTGCAGCGCACTCTTCGCTGCCTTAGCACCCGCTTGCTTAGTGCCCGCTCCAAGTACAACGCACGGCGGACTCGTTGGCTGGTCAGCAAACTTTGAGGAACGCCGTGCAGCGCACTCTTTGCTAACTTGACGACATTGAGTCGTTACCTTCGTCGGTCCTTATCGGCGTTATCCAACGAAATCACACTCAGAAATCTGATAAACCAACATAGACGCGGTTGATGTCCTCGGTATAGTTCCAAATTAGATCGCTTCTGCCGTCACCATCAACATCGCCAACCAGGGTCTTGAAATTGTGCCATCTTCTTTCATCACGGTCCTGAAATCGTCGAAAGATGAATGTGCCGTCCTCTTTCGGTACGCCAACGTAGACGCGATTGATGTCATCAGTGAAATTCCAGATCAGATCGCTTCGGCCATTGCCATCGATATCGCCAACCAGGGTCTTGAAGTTCGACCAGCGTCTTTCTGTGCGGTCCTGCGCTGGCCGCATGTTGAGTGTGCCATCGCCATTGGATAAGCCAATATAGGTGCGGTTGATGTCCTCGGTGTAATTCCAGATCAGATCGCTCTTGCCGTCGTTGTTGACATCGCCTACCAGGGTCTTGAAGTTCAACCAGCGTCTTTCTGTGCGGTCCTGTGCCGGGCGCATGTTGAATGTGCCGTCGCCATTGGATAAACCAACATAGGTGCGGTTGATGTCTTCGGTGTAATTCCAGATCAGATCGCTTCTGCCATCACCATTGACATCGCCAACCAAGGTCTTGTAGTTCGACCATCCCCTCTCTGCGCGATCCTGACCTGGCAGAAAAGTGAACGTGCCGTCTGCATTCCCCAAGCCAACATAGGTGCGGTTGATGTCTTCGGTGTAATTCCAGATCAGATCGCTTCTGCCATCGCCATTGACGTCACCAACCAGGGTTTTGAACTGTTGCCACTTCTGTTCGGCGCGATCCTGACCTGGCAGAAAAGTGAACGTGCCGTCTGCATTCCCCAAGCCAACATAGGTGCGGTTGAAATCCTCGGTGTAGTTCCAGATCAGATCGCTTCTGCCATCACCATTGACGTCACCAACCAGGGTCTTATAACGATCCCACCCTCTTTCTGTGCGTTGCTGACCGAGTAAAAAAGGAAAGGTACCATCACCATTTGATAGTCCAACATAGATGCGATTTGTGTCGGCTGTTTCGTTCCAAATCAGATCGCTTTTGCCGTCGTTGTCGACGTCGCCAACGAGAGTCTTATAGTTGGACCAGCCTCTTTCCGCACGGTCTTGCGCTGGCAAAAGTTCAAATAATGGCTCACCGTACAGGAATAGTGCTCCAGCAAGATCGTCATCGTGCAGCGTACGACGACCTCTGTAACTAGGAAACATGACGATAGACGTATCGTCTGGATTGTGCAGCAAGCCAATTGTATGACCGATTTCGTGCAAGGCCACCGCCATGACATCAAATTTGTCGTCAGATAGATTTGTGTCAGGCTCTGCGATCCACTTCAACGACCAGTTGAAGTGGATACTTTGGGTATTGCAAATGGTTAAGGGTGGAGGGAGAAAGGCATGGGCAAGGACGGTTGAACTTTACTTTCTGGTAAAGGCTTGAGTGACAAAGGGCAAACCGAAAGGGGCGGAAAAAAGAATCCACCCTGAAAAAACGGGATAAAATGTAAAAATAGTGCTCGGCTAGTTTAAGCAGCGGCATTGAGGCGGCGATGAGCGAGAACGCCTTTAGGGAAATGGTGTGAAACCGAGGCCTTTTTCCGAAAGTCAGGGTCGAGTTGGTCAGGAGTTGGAAAAAGAGCACTCGAGAGAACACGGCGCAGCCTGCCGGGAGTGGATTGAGGCTCTCGATCCCAGTAGCCAGTCGGTATGGGAGGAAGAGAAGCGGCTAAATGGGAAAGAAGATTCCCCAGTTCAGGTAAGCGGAAACAAGCCTCATCGGCATGAACAAATTGACGATGTAAGCCAATCATCTGCTTGGAAGCCAAGGGGGGAGGTTCAACAGGCCAGCGTTCCAGGTAGACAAGATAAATGGTTTCAGGCTGCAAAGTCATAACGGTCGCCAAAACCAAAGGTGTGTTGTAGGCCGGATCCTGAATGACGTAAATCGAGTAGGTACGGTTGGCTGTATCCACCTTGGTTGTTCTGGGGACGAGATTGTGCCATGCTTGATAGCAAATCAGGCGACCACTATAGAAAGCGACCAGACGAGTCCGGAGTTGTAGCCTCGAGTCGCTTTCCCTTATAGCTGCGAGAGCGGACGCACAATATCACCATATTCAGGTGGTCTGCCTTTTCTTTGCGTTTGGGGAACTCATTGCGGCGCACTGTGCAGTTAATCGCTTCCCGCAGGACAAATCGGTCTATGCCGCTTTCTAGCATTTCTCTGATTGTAAACCCGGCATCGACCACCGCCACTTCGTCTGACTCCAGTGATTTCTTCGTCTCTTCAGCAGCTTTTTCCGAAACTCACTTTCCTTTGTTCCAACCGTGCATCTCATGATTGCCTTGAGCAGTGGCACTCGCTTCCCGCCTATCTCCCCGAGCTTATCATCACTCCAAAGATGAGCGCGGGCAATGCCGACGAGCCGTTGAGTTATAGAGTCGGTTCACTTTCCCTTGCAGCTTCGGTCGCCAGAACCCTGTGATATCTATGCTTTTCACTCGGTACCCTTCTAACTTTTTTGCCTCCCATTCCCTTTCCACTTCTTCTTGCCACGACCCCAGCAGACTTGTGATATCCCATGATCCATATCAGCTCCACCAGCTTCGCCGGGCTCCTCATCTTCAAACCCGCTTTCTTTCAATGCGCTATGGATTGCTCCTCGACTTTTCAGAAACGACCCATTCAGCATTGCCCACATCAGACGCATTACATTTACGTTTGTTCCCATCGGCGTTACTTGCAATACATTCATCAGTACTGCTATAGTTATTTCTGGCGCGGTTAGCATTCCTTCCTCCTTTTTGGGTTCTCTACCTTTAGGATGAACTGCTAACCGCTTTTTGTCACATTTCTCACCTCATCTCTTTTCTTTTACCAGAAAGTAAAGTTGAATCAAAATCACAATTGTCCCCATGAGCATCAGTGCTTTTCCAGGAAATCGTGATGTCTGCAACATCGGCACTTGCGACTTCAACGAAGCGCAACTTTGTTGCGATGTCCCACACCTCAAACGCCGCGCGAACTGCATCGTATTCCCCAAATCCCGGAATGTCATCCGTACCGTTTTCAAAGAAATAGGAGATCGTCGGCTCATCCCAAGGCGTGACAGCAAAGAAATCAAGATCACGAATGGAGGGGAAGTCGTCAAATCGTATCAAAGTCGGAGCGGAAGTTGGTGTGCTGGTTGGCGTCGATACAGGATCGGTCGGGGTAGGCGTCGTGCTAGTTGGCATCGGTGTCGGACTCACTGCTGTGGGTGTCACTGGTTCGCTTGGCGTCACTGTAGGCGCCGGAGCACCACCTGACGAATTTGAAGAAATGAGTGGGGGGTGGTTCAGAATTAGGTTTACACTTTTGATACATAGATAAAAATCTATATGAGGTCATTTTCTGCCTGAGCATGGCTCAAAGTAGAAAATATAAACATCTTTTCTCTTTGCAAAAATGGGGGTGGTTCAAAATTAGGTTTACACTTTTGATATATAGACAAAAATCTATATGAGACCGTTTTCTCTCTGAGAACCGGCGAAATCAGAGAATATAAACGTTCTTTCTGTTTCTAAAAGTGTAAACCTATCTATCCAGCTAAAATGAACCACCCCCAAAAATGTAAACCTAATTGTCCGCCTAAAATGAACCACCCCATGAGTGGAAGATAAATCTCTTCCATAGTGAGTGAGGCTGCTTTGCTCACACCCATCGTTGCGCCAAGTATGAGCAGCCCCACCAGCAAAAGTGTAAGTTGAATTTTTGTTTTGAACATCTGTTCTGCTCCTTGAAATGTAACTGTTTAGCGAAACGCCGCCTCAAATCGACGAGAGGTGGATGGTGGATGGTGACCCGTGTGACCATCCACTATCCACAAAACTTGCTCTATTTGTTAAAATTTTCTGCCAACACATAAGTTAGAGGGTGTTTTAAAAGGTGAAATCAGTGCCGGTTGAGTAGCCGAAGGCGTATCGAAACCAAACGGGTCGACCCGCCAACGCTGGTTTCGATACCACTCTGTGACTCAACCGGTGTTGGCTCACCCTCTCGTTAGACTTTTTAAACACGCTCTTAGCAAGGCTATGCCTCAAACCGACGAGAGGTGCCAGGTGGCAGAATCGCATTGAATTATGTTCATCTAATAACTAACTCAGATCGCCTCGACCGATTCAAGTGCAAACTGCCCCACCGCCTGCACGAAGAAGATGATCTGGTGGACATCTGCCCAGTCAAAGCGACCGCGTTCTTCCGAGAAGTCAGCAAATGGGCACGTATAGGTCCAAGTACGGCTATTTTCACCAATGTGTGGACTCGCAAAAGAGACGTGCGCCCCTGGGGAATACATTGTGATGTGCAGATCGCCCAATAGACCGACAGGGGCAAATCGGAAGCGCAGAGCCGTACAGCCACTCAAATTTGCGTGGAGCGGGAACGTGCGTATCGTGCCACCATCATCCCGATAGCCGTAGCCGACTGTGATTCGGTAGTAGGCATCCACACCAGCGCTAAAGTTGAAGTAGCCAGTTCCCGTGTCTATGTTGACTGGCTGATTGCGAGCATTCCGCGCGATGTTCATATTGGTATAGCGATGCTGACCCAACATTGAACCGGTCACCACATGCTTATGGGTGCCGGTGTAGAGAGGCCCCGGTTGATAGGTGCCACTGGCGAAATCGTCGATCAGGAGTGTGCCAGCAGGTGCTGCAATTGGAGCAGCATGGGCATCTGTCTTGGCGATTTTGGCGAGCATCGTCGCCCCCACTACAGCGGCTGTACTATTGAGAAAACGACGTCGATTGAGTTGATTTGTGTTGTTTGACATGAGAAAGTCCTTTTGTATGGTATATATATAAGAGTATGAAATTGGATCCTGGATATCTTGTCCGGTCTGTTGCGGATGAGATGTCCAAGGACGGGATCAGCGAAGCTTTGTCATTAAAAATGCGAATCATCCTGATGACTATGAAATATGTGACGTTGGTCATCGGTTTGTCCAGATAGCAAAGTTTATTCGTCGGTGACACTGAACAAACAAGCTGTTTGTTCTACAATTGGACACCATGATGACCAAGGCCAAGAATGTCGGCCAATTCATTCAAGATGAATGACTCACTGTTACGATAAAGTACTAGGCCGGATGCGTTCACGAGCGTAATCTCGGGTGCGTCGATGCCCCAGCCGAACTGCGTTTGAACCATCTCCGGTGCCCAGGTGGCATATGGCTCAACCAGATAGATCGGCCAGTCGATCATGGGAAGAGGTGGCTTCTGCGTTATATCGACGGCATAGACGGGCGCGACGACCAGATTGACCTCACCCAAATAGTGTTGATCAAGCACATGCACAACCTGTTCCGGCTGCAAGCAATAGCGAATCTGGCAGATCTCCACTGGCGTAAAGAGGACGAGCGTGGGCTTGCCATTGGCCATTGCGCGCGATAGGTCTATGCCCGCTTTGTTGGCCTGCTCGATCTGATGAACTGGCTTGGGCATTGCGCCCGTGGCAGATTCCTTGGCAAACGCTGATGCGACGTCGGCGACGCAGCCCGTGATGAGCAGCGGAAGCAGAAAGAATGTGCGGATCATGAGGGTTGAGATTGATTTGATTTTCATCGTTTGTCTCCTGTTGATTTAATTTAATTGTGTATCGTTTGAGTCAGTTGAATTGCTCGACCTCAGCATAGCGGATGGGCTGTTCCTTTCGTGTGATTCGAGGATTCCGCAGCCGTTACTTTGGCGTTACTTTGGAGTGATTCCGGAAAAACGCACTTGTAAATAGGGAGCTTTCGGGCTAGAATAGCGAATAGGAGGTCCCGCAGGTGGAACAATCTCTTCTTCTCTTTGGCTATCCCAAAATCGACATCAACGGCCAGCCGATCGACATCAAATCGCGTAAGGGGCTGGCCCTGCTCGCATACCTGGCCGTCACTCGGCAACCCCAGAGCCGCGACACGCTGGCAGGTCTGCTCTGGCCCGAGTATGATCAGACGCGGGCCCGCGCTAATTTGCGCCGTACTCTCTACAACTTGAACCGCACGCCAGTTGCCGATTGGTTGGTGAGCGACGGCGAGATGTTACAGCTCAAATCGGAGATTCTAGCGAATGTAGATGTGGTGCAGTTTGAAGAGCGGTTAGAAGATGGCAACATCGAAGCACAACAAAATGCTGTTGGACTCTATAGCGAAGATTTTTTGAGTGGTTACTCTCTATCCGATAGCGAACCCTTCGATGAATGGACGGTGATGCAGCGGGCGCGCTTACAATGGATGGTGTTGGCGACACTGGAAACGCTTACTAAACAGCATCTCGAAGCGGGCGATTGGGACGAAGCCATCGCAACTGCGCGCCACCAACTGGCGCTCGACAACTGGCGCGAGTCGGCCTGGCAGCAGCTGATGAGCGCCTTGACGCGTAGTGGTCGTCGCAATGAAGCTCTGACTGCCTTTGCCGAATGCAGTAGCGTATTGCGGCGAGAGCTGGATGTGGAACCCGATCCAGAGACAGTGGCGCTGGCAGAAGCAATCCGTCGGGGCGAGTTGTCCAGTGGGATCGAAGAGGGAACTTCCATCGTTGATGTTGATTCCGTCGTTTCCGCCACCGAACATGGTGAGTTGCCAAAGATGGACAGACCCCTGGCCCCCGAAGTAACGGCAAACAACGGGCAGCTTGCCCCCTATCGCGGCCTCTTCGCCTTCCGTGAAGAAGATGCGCCTTACTTCTTTGGCCGTGAAGAATTTACCGAGCTGCTGCTGACAACGGTGCAAGAACAATCAATCGTGGCCGTGATTGGACCCTCTGGCAGCGGCAAAAGTTCAGTGGTCTATGCGGGCTTGGTCGCACAGCTGCGAGACACAGTGGATTGGCTGATCATCTCCTTTCGTCCAGGCGGTCGACCCTTTCACGCGCTGGCTGGTGCCTTTGTGCCGTTGCTCGACCCAGCATTGAGCACCACCGAGCAGCTTGTGGAAATCCGACGCTTGGCCACAGCTCTAGAACAGGGCGACCTGACGCTGCAAGATGTGGTCGAGCGCGGCCTACAGCATCATGCCGCAAGCGACCGCATCTTGCTCATTGCCGACCAATTTGAAGAGCTTTTCACCCTCTGCGCCAATCCGAACCAACGCCAACATTTCCTCGACACGCTGCTCGAGTTGGTCTTCGCTGGCCAGTATCAGCCATCGCCCATCTTTACATTGGTACTGACTCTGCGCGCCGACTTCTTGGGCCAGGCGCTCTCCCACCGCGCATTGGCTGATGCCATTCAGGAGTTCGACGTCAAACTGGGGCCGATGACGCGTCCTGAATTGAGCCGCGCCGTGACCAACCCGGCCCGTCTGCAAAGCGTTGGGTTCGAATCGGGTCTGGTCACGCGGATTCTGGATGATGTGGGTGATGAACCAGGGAATCTACCGCTGCTTGAGTTTTCGCTGGCGTCTCTTTGGGAACAGCGCATCAATGGACAGATCGTCCACAGCTCCTACGATGCCATCGGGCGTATTGACGGCGCATTGGCTCGCTATGCCGATGAGGTATTCGTTACCTTCGACGAGGCAGAGGCGGCCCGACGCATCTTCATCCAGTTGGTGCGACCGGGCGAAGGCACTGAAGACACGCGTCGAATAGCCTTGCGCAACGAATTGGGCGATGATGATTGGGGGCTCATCACCCACTTAGCAGACGCCCGCCTGGTTGTGACTGGCCAGAATGCTGATGGCCAGGAAACTGTCGAGGTAGTACACGAGGCGCTGCTCCGCAGTTGGGGCCAATTGCGGAGCTGGATGGAGACCGACCGAGAGTTCCGCGTTTGGCAGGAGCGGATGCGATCGGGGCTACGCCAGTGGGAGGCAACGGACAAAGATGAGGGCGCACTGCTGCGTGGGGTATCTCTTGCCGAGGCTGAACGCTGGTTGAGCGAGCGTAATACCGATTTGAGCCAGCCGGAGCTGCGCTTTATTCAAGCCAGCCTGGTCTTGCGGGAAAGACGCGAACAAGAGCGGGAGGCCCAGCGTCAGCGGGAACTAGATGCAGCCCAGGAGTTGGCAGCAACCGAGGCGAATGCCGCTGCTCGTCTGCGTCAACGGGCTTGGCTGCTGGCTGGGGCTGGTCTCGTGGCCGTGCTCCTGGCGGCGATTGCTGCCCTCTTTGGCGTGCAGTCAAATCGGAATGCAACGCAGGCCGAGCAAAACGCGGCGCTGGCTGCGGAGCGTGCCGCCGAGGCGCTTGTCGCGCAGGAGATTGCTTCGACCCGCGCGGCGGAAGCGCTGGTTGCCCAAGAAGAAGCCGCAGCCGAGCAAGCGCGAGCCAACGCCGAACGCAACGTGGCTATCTCGCGCCAGTTAGTCCTAGAAGTAACGGAGCAATTAGCCAAGGGAAACCTAGACCCAGCGCTATTGCTGGCCATTGAAGCCGTTCGCAGCGCGCAGACACAGGAAGCCTGGGCAACCTTACGTGAGGCTCTGACCTATGCTCGTCACAACTTGCGGACATTCTCCGGCCATGCCGGTTCAATCAATGGATTCGGTGGCGCTAAATGGAATGCTGATGAGAGCCGGATATTGACAGTCAGTGATGACCACACTGCGCGGGTCTGGGATGCCGCAACCGGCCAACAACTGGTGTTGCTCTCTGGCCATACAGATTCGGTCAGAACGCCTTCCTGGAATCGTGATGAAAGCCGCATCTTGACAGCAGGCGACGACGGTACCGTGCGAATCTGGGATGCCGCAACCGGCGCAGAACTCCTTGTCCTGCCCGTTGTTTCGAGTGATCGAACAAATATGGCGGCTTGGAGTCCCGACGACCGTCGTATCCTCACCGCGGCTGGTGATGGCTTAGGGCGCGTCTGGGATGCTGAGACGGGGCAAGAAGTGCTGACCTTATCCGGCCACACGAATTTTGTACAAGAAGCAAAATGGAATTCGACCGGCAGTCGCATCGTAACAGCTAGCGCTGACGGCACGGCCCGCATCTGGGATGCGACCACTGGCGAGCAGCTGCTGACTCTCTCCGGCCATACGGATGGTCTGATTCGCGCCAGTTGGAATCGCAACGATAGCCGTATCCTGACGGCCAGCATCGATGGTACGGCCAAAGTATGGGATGCGGTTACGGGTGAAAACCTCTTAACGCTTGCCGGACACACTGACTTTCTCTGGGACGCCATCTGGAATCGAGATGAGAGTCGCATCTTGACCACAAGCTTTGATGGGTCGGCCCGCGTCTGGGATGCGTCCACCGGGGAATCCATATTGACTCTCTTTGGCCATACCGACCTGGTCCATCAGGCAACTTGGAATCCAGATGAAAGTCTTATTGTGACGGCCAGCGATGATGACTCGACCCGAGTCTGGAATGCAAGCTCAGGCCGAGAGCTAGCCATCGTTCGATTCCCCGTTCAATCTGCAATATGGAGTGCTGATGGTCGTCACATTCTGATCGGTGGTGGCGATGGTAAGCTTCGCATTTGGACCTGGGATGATCCACCGCGACGTTTGCATGAACTACCCTCTCTGCCAGGTAGCCCACTGGACTATTTTGAATCAATTTGGAACGAGGATGAAAGTCTGATCCTGACGGCTTCTTTTGATCCGATTGGCTACGTGCGGGTTTGGGAGGCCGACAGCGGCGAGGTGCGACTGACGCTCTCTGACCTGACAGCAGGAGGCCACTGGGCGCGTTGGAATGCTGATGAAAGTCGCATCCTGACCGCAAATGATGATGGCACAGCCCGCATCTGGGAGGCAGAGACAGGGGAAGAACTGCTCATTTTTCGAGGTCACACTGCCTTGGTCGCACGCGCGACCTGGAATCGAGATGAGAGCCACGTCCTGACCGCCAGCTTTGACGGCACGGAGCGTGTCTGGGACGCGGAAACTGGGGAAGAATTGCTCGTCCTATCTGGTCATACCGACGTCGTCTTGCGAGCGACCTGGAATGTGGATGAAACGCGTATATTGACGGACAGTGATGACAGTACGGCCAAAATTTGGGATGCACGTTCGGGTGAGCTGCTGCTGACGCTTGCCGATCACACTGACGAGGTTTGGATATCGCGCTGGAACAAAGATGGCAGCAAGGTTCTAACCGGTGGCAAAGATGGTCGTGTGCGCGTGTGGGACGCCAATACTGGTGCGATATTGCTCAAATTAGATGGTCACCAATATGGGATTTCCAGCGCCCATTGGAATGCGGGTGAGAACCGCGTCCTGACCGCCAGCGATGACGGCACAGCGCGCGTTTGGAATGCCGCAACTGGCGAAACGCTGCTCACGCTCACCAATCATACTGAAGGGGTTTGGCAGGCCATCTGGAATGACGATGAAACTCGCATTCTCACGACCAGCGATGACGATACGGTTCGCATTTGGGATGCCCGAACGGGTGAAGAACAGATTGTTATTCACGACGATAATCCGAAATTTGCCCTTTGGAGTAGAGATGGTCGTCGGATTCTGGTGCCTGGTGTCAGCGGTGTCCGCCAGTACTACACCCATTTGGAGGATGTGATTTCCGTTGCCTGCAAGCGACTGCCCCGAAATTTGACGCAAGAAGAGTGGCGGCAGTTTATGGGTGACACGCCTTATCGAGCGACCTGTCCGGATTTGCCGGCGGCCGCAATAGATTAGGAGGGCTGCGCGACGGAGTGGGAGAGCAGGTTGATGGGTGTTAAGAATTAAATTCGGTAGACCGTAGGTGCGTGCTCCTAAGTAACGCCCTTGAGTAGGAGGGTCTGCTGCTTGTATTTGGACAGACCGTAGCCTCTGCATTTTGCTGCGGGTCCTTCGGGCGTTTCTGCCCGTTCGCATGAGCCAGTTGTTTGGCTCTTTGGTTGCTTGTAGCCACACTGGTCGTACAGCCCAAGACTTCGGCGTGAGCTCAGTCGAACGCTTGCACAGTTGAAAACAGCGCCTACGTTTACCGATCTATTTTCTTCATGTTCATAAACCATGTTCTGGGCAAGACCGACCGTCCACCTACGTGGACGGTCGGCTCTTAAGCTCGGTTCGGTGCCTTCAGTCGCTTCCTTTGGAACTCTTTGTCGCGTAGACCCCAAATTAGTCTGTAAACGAAGCGAGCGCACGCTCTTGATAATGTGCACGCTGTCGGGGTAGCGATGTATACCAATCGGCTGGGCGCGAAACGAGACGCTCGTTCTCTGGCCTCCCCATCTCCACTTCATGCACTTTGCGTGCAAAAAAGAATGCCCACCAAACCAGCATCAATTGACGGAAAACATAGACTCAGTAGATCCAAATTTGGCGTTTTTGGCTATTTTCAGTCGAGATTGCAGGAATTTTGGAGTCATTTATTCAGATTTCGGTTACAGAAAACAACCTATTTCATATCTGAAAATCGCCCAAATCTAACGCAAAAACTAGATATCGACCGGCAAATTTGTATTTATGTCAACTGTTTAGCCAGAATTCTCTCTCAAAACCTGAAATTTGGATCTACTGAGTCTTGCTCAACAGTCGATTCTGTGATTGTGTATTTTCTCATGCTCACATAGCGAACCAGGATCTGTTGCCACGTTGATTCAGAGACACTTGTGTAGGCAGGATGAGTCATCAAGTCGGCTAGATCGAAAATGGGGTTGCCCCAACCGCTATTCTCCCAATCGACCATCAGCCAGCGATCGGCTTGACGCACATAGTTCGTGATGTTCGTGTCGGCGCGGCAGAGTGCAGTCTGTTGTGTCGGTGCATCATCAAACGGCGTCTCTTCGAGCCACGTTTTCAGAACGTGTAGCGTAGGCGTCCGTGCCGCTTCTGGGATGGTTTCCCACCGTTCTCGTGTCGCTTCTGCACATGTATGAGGGCTGTCAAAGGTAAAGTTGCACGCTGGCACATCCCATGAAACCATGTCTGGTGTTATAGCATGGATGGTTGCCAACGGTTGCAATAGATACTCCCACTCTGTTGCGCTTTGCGGTGGATGATCTTCTACTCTGCCTGAGAGCCAGGTCTGCACAACGGCTGATAGCGCAAAGTTTTCTCCGTCTAGAAAGAGTGGACGGGGCGCAATTTCGATGCCAAGGCGCTTCAACGTATTAAGGAGACAGTATTCACGTGTAGCCCGCTCGCGGTTATCTGGACGTGTAAGTTTGACGGCCAAATCACCTACCGAACCAGTAATGCGGTAACCCAGATTGTTGTGTCCCCCAGTTATGCGCTGAACTTGCCAGTCGTTCCAAGCGAATGAACCATCTAGGTGTGATTCGGAGAGCTGCGCCAAAAGCGGGGCAGTCTCTGTACGTAGTGTCTCGATATCACTGGGGTGCATTTTGGTCCTGCTCTATCATCTTACATTCATATTGACGATTGAATACCAACGCTTGTTCGAGCAACAATTCACCCTTCGGATCGGTACGCCCCCAGGAAAGTGCATCCAGAAATGATTCTGGTGAGACGAGTCGCCTCTCGGTCACTTCCGTCTCAGGCATAAATTCCAGTACTAAGGTGATCCGACACCAGTAAAAGGCATGATATTGATGCCCCGTCAATGGATCATCAACGCACTGCATGCCGAGTCGTTCTAGGATATGAATGGTTGCGGCAGCTTCTTCCCTCAGCTCACGAGCAAGAGCGATTTCAGCTGTTTCACCATCTTCGACACCACCCCCTGGAAGCCAGTAACCTGTCTCGCCTGGTCCTCCACCCACAAGCAGCATTTCGCTTTCTGCCGTGAATGCCAACGCATAAACCCGCGTCGCTTCCTCATCAACATCTCCTACCCAAGAGGCCGTGATTACACGCCCTTTGCCTTGCCAAGAATGCACAAAGTTTTTCATAGAATCCTCTTCTTTGTTCGCACCACATCTTATTCAAAGCAACCTGATTGGCACGTGGACACTCACCGCAAAACTAATGTATTCGTGCGGTTGTGATGAAAAGATGGCTTTGCCGATAGCTCTAACGGACGGAGCAAAACCATCTTTTCATACAGAACTCAGTTTAGTCGATAACGTGTCCCAAAGTGCGTAAATGAAAACTGCCGGTCAGAGAGTCTGCTCCATTTACGCACTTTGTGGTACACACCCGTTTAGTACACTGTCCACTCAGTTTTTCGATGTTTTCACAACACCTTTGCGCAAAAGTGGGCAAGAGCTTCCCGCACATCAAGAACCTCAAAGATGTCGTTGTGACTCGAATGCTGCGCAGCTAAAAGATGATGTAAATAGCTAGCGCTCATCTGCGTAAGCAGGCGTCTTGGTTGCGCTGCACGAATCCAGCCGTTCATTCCACCATCTAAATAGCCAACCACTCGACTATCTAGCCCCAGGAAGGCCAACTTGTGGAGCGCATTGGCAATATCTCCTTCTTCATCGGCTATCAGAATCATTGATGCATCGCCCGGGATAATCCACCCCACCCATTGCTCAAAATTCGGGTTTTGCAACGGCACAAAGAGTGCACCTGGAACATGGCCTGCCGCAAACGCGTCCATGTTTCGTATGTCTAGCACAATAGCTTGTTCATTCATCCGCTGCAGCGTCTCCGACACCGAGATGGCTGGAGCCGATGGTGTTTGGGAAGAAAGAGCTCGCTTACCCTGGTTAATCTCGATGATATTGGTCATATTGGCTGGCCGTGCTGGCTGATTCATGGTCATATAGTCAATAAATGCACGGCGATTCGTAAACTGAAGTGCTGTGTTGAAGCGACGTTCGTAACCAACTGTTGTGACAAACTTGCCACTCGAAACGCGTCCTCAAGTCGACCCGGCGACATGGCCGGGATAGACCTCCACATAGTCAGGCAATGAAAGCAGACGCGGCAGCGTTCTATCGAACAGTTGCGCCGCTCCCATTTCACCGGATTGTGCTAAATCGGGGCGAGCCAGATCGCCAACCATGAGACCATCGGCAGTTAGAATGCACCAAGGGGCATCACCACGCGAGTGGTCAATCACGAGCAGATTCATGAGCTCGGGACGATGACCAGGCATGTGTACGAACTCTAGCGTAACTTCACCAAAGCGTAATTGATCCTGATCCTGCACACGCGTCGCTTCATAAGTAATGTCTGCCAGAGCCGGCAGGACCAACTCACTATTCGTTGCCGTCGCAAGCCGCCGCGCACCGGAAACATGATCAGCATGGGAGTGTGAGTCTATGACATAACGAATGGTAGAATTCTTGCGGCGTGCCATCTCCAGATATGGGGTTGTGTCCCACAACGGGTCGAAGACCACACACTGACCAGTCTCAGATGAGCCAATCATATAGGTGACGCAGCCAGTCTCGCGTCTGATAATTTGTTCAAACCACATCGTAATCGTTCCTTTCTCTGATAGCGGGAGATGATCAGTGAGAGAGTCGATTTTGTACAAAATCGACTCTCTGCATTTCACCTATACCGCAAGCGCTCATAGATGAGAATGATCTACCCGGGTAAAACTGGGCTAATTTTTCTCATCTATGGCCTTGCTCAGTATATTTACCTCACTATCCCTATTGACCGACACTCAGTCTACTGCAGAGCAATCGACTCTGGTAGGTGGAGCGCAGCTTGTACGTTGGTACACTCTGGATTGCAGCCACCACCGAATGTTGTAATCTGCTCGGTTGGATCATCCAAGGCTGCGCCATGCGTACGTACAACTGCGTGAATCTCAGCCGCCATTGGGTCGATCAGACCAGGGGCTGGCTCGACCAACTCGAATGGAAAACCGTCGTTGTTATCCAGGGCAATGGAGTTGTCGCCGACACTCAGAGTCGCCTCAAAGTGGGCCACACCGTTTACATCCGCAATTCCGCCCGTTGCGTATCCAACCATCCCAACAGTCTCTGGATTGCTGAGATCGGACCCTTTGCACGTTGCGTCAGCACAAGCAGTAGAATTGTTGAAAATGACCCACCAAATCGTATAGGCATCACCAGGAGTCAGCTCGGTTGTGTCGACTGTCAGTTCTATACCAGCAGCATTCTTCTTCAGAACAGACGTTGCACCAGGAATATCGATCTCGCTGTTTCCAAAAACATGCATGGCTGCGTTGTTGGTGATTGTTGGATTTGGCTTCGCCATTGCCGGATCAACAAGTGTAATCTGGCAGGCCGATAATAAGAACGCCACCAGTGGGAAGATCGAGAAAAGGTAGGTCTTGGTTTGATTCGTGAACATAATATTTAGCTCCAATTTGATATTTGTAACGAAATTGCCTTTGTAAGCATTTATGCTCTAATGGGCGTTGGTCATCCCTTCGGCCAAGTGACTTCACGAAGATGCGTGCAGAATAGTCGGAAATCACGATCCGCTTGTGCGACCGCATATGCGGCAGTGACTGTCACTTTGTGGACGAATCGCTGACTATGGCCCTCTACCGTATCTTGTTCGGCTGCGGTGTCACCCGCAAGTAGGGTTTCTTAGCAATGAAGCCTCGTGGAAATTTCTCTCTGGCCTCATCGTCAGACAAGCTTGGTAAGACAATGACATCTTCACCATTCTTCCAATCCGCCGGTGTTGCCACTGCCTCGTAAGCAGTGAGCTGTAGAGAATCCAGGCTACGCAGCACCTCTTGGAAATTGCGTCCAGTGCTGGCTGGGTAGGTCAGCGTCAGTTTGACTTTGTTGTCGGCACCGATGATGAAGACTGAACGCACGGTCGTCGTGTCGCTTGCACTAGGATGAATCATGTCGTAGAGCGAAGCAACCTGGCGGTCAGGGTCTGCAATGATGGGAAAATTGACAGCGTTTCCAGTTACATCGCGAATATCATTTGCCCAACGCTCATGTGATTCAAGGGGATCAACGCTCAGGCCAATCACCTTGGTATTACGCTTCTCAAATTCGTTCTTCAAACCAGCGACTGTACCCAGTTCGGTCGTGCAAACAGGCGTGAAGTTAGCTGGATGCGAAAACAGGATTGCCCAAGAATCACTCTTCCACTCATGGAATTGGATGGCTCCTTGCGTGGTCTCTGCTGTGAAATCTGGGGCCAGGTCGCCTATACGAATCGTCATTTCTGTTCTCCTATTCAAAGATTTATTTTTGATTACCTCTGAGCAACGTTGCGCCATCATTGTAAGGCCGGATGCGGCAAGATTTGTCTCAACTACGGAGGAATTTGTCTCAACCTTCTCATTTGGTGGTCCCCCAAATTCTGTGTAAACTCGCTTTTTCTCAGAGAGACCAAGCAGCTCTTACGCAAATTGTGGTATCCCACTCTCATTTTGGTCCCATTATGAGACACAACAGAGCAACAGAATCGAGACAGGGGCAGATTGGGACTTTCGGTCGTGAAAGGAGTCGGTTATGCGTGAGGTTTTTCGTTAAAGGAGCAGGTTGAGGAAAACTGACTCATCGTTTATAGGAAAAATTTCGGCTCTTTTGGAATTCAGGTGATAGAGAGATAATGTCCCTGGCACTCGCTACGCAAAGTCACGAAAGCGAATCTACGCCTAGCGAGTGCTGGGGACGTCAACCACATGAGATCCTATTGAGCCAAAATTTCTTGTTGATATGAGGTGGAGCCTCACTAGGTAGGGGAAATTCTGCTGCTATTGGCCGACACTACGTAAAATGCGTGCATCGCCATTACGACGGGTAATTCGTTGTGCATCCATCTCTTCGAGGATCGCCTGAACATATTTGCGACTGGTCTGCAACAGATCGCGAGCTTGGGCGAGGGTAACAGTTCCGTGTTCACGAGCAAACTCGACAACCGTCTCTTTGGCTGCTTCAAAGTCCTGTTTGCGAAAAAGAACACCTCCACCAAAACGGACAAGCTGTTCACTTTCAATTAGGTGCTCAAGTAACTCTTCATCTTGATCCAACAGGCGTAGCGTATCGCCAGTATTGGGTGGTGCAAATGGGGCACTGGCAAATTTTTCAAGCAACTGGTCGACGGCTTGCTGTTGTTCAAGGGTCAGGTTCACTTGAAAGTCAATTTGCCAAATCGCATGATCGTCTGCAGCGATCTTTCCTTCACCTTGAGCCGCTTCGATCATGGCATTGAAGATGCGAACCGTTAACTTTTTCTGACTGGTCTTAGTTTGGGTTGAATGGCGCATCAGCAAGCTTTCCAGCCGACTACGCGCTTCGCCGCGCGGGATGCCACGGCGCAGTGGCGATTCTGTGTGAAATGCCTCGACTAGATTACTCAAATAGCTGACGACTTGCTGCCAAATATCCAGAGTGAGCAAAAGATCGTCGTTACCGATAGAGAGTGTTTTCAGCGCCTGTGTCTCATCTAGCTGTTGCAGGGCGTCCTGGGCAATCTCCAAATCTAAGCCACTCTGCTCCATCAATTCGTTTGGCACTAAATAAATGGCCCTTGCCAGCGTCTCCAGTAGGATCTCATCGGGTGCGCCACGGGCTAACGTTTCCAGACGCGCAATATTTACTGGATCGAAACGCCGCCAGCGGCGACGCGGATGGGGACTCAAAATCACGCCACCGCCGAGTGTTACACTGGGCGATGGCTGACGTAGAATATATCGATCCCCAGCAGTGACCACGGTTGGCCGTTCCAGGCGAAGTTGGAGCCACCCAGATTGGCCAGGTTCGAGTGTCTCCGTTCCCAAGAGTCGTACGCGCGCGGGAATTTCAGCTGCACCGCTAAAAAAGTCGATCGCTTGATTATGGACGAGTGGCTTGGATGCATCAGGTAACAGTCGAAACGATGCGTCTGCTAGTAATGTACTGCGGATTGTATCAGGCTTAACAACCACCTCACCTCGCCGCAATTCATCTGTCCCAATATCACTCAAATTGATGGCTAATCGACTCCCCGGCTGCCCTTCCCAGACCTGCTTCTTGTGTGTTTGTAGGCCGCGAATACGGGCTGAAAGTCCACTTGGTAATACCTCGATCAAGTCACCCACTGCAAAATGACCGTCACTTAAGGTACCAGTGACAACCGTGCCAAAACCACTTAGGCTAAAGATGCGGTCAATGGGCAATCGTGGTCGTGCACGATTGCGCCGTGGTGCGAGTTGGGCCAAAGAATGGGCCAAAGCAAGACGCAATTCATCAAGACCCTCACCAGAGATGGCGCTCACCCGCACAATGGGTGCATCGGCCAGGCGGGTATTCTGCAGGAGTTCAGCAATATCTAACTCAACCAAATCAAGCCATTCGGGATCGTCAATTAGATCGGTTTTTGTAAGTGCAATAACACCGGTGGGAACAGCGAGCAAATCAAGGATGGCCAAGTGTTCTCGCGTCTGAGGCATGACGCTTTCGTCCGCCGCAATGACGAGAACAGCGGCGTCAATACTGCCAACACCAGCCAGCATATTTTTGATAAAATCGATATGACCAGGAACGTCGACAATGCCGACACTTTCGCTCGGTGCCAATGTAGCGGAGGAGCCCCCGGTCAGAGGCTCAGTATCATTTGCGTCCGCATCAGCAGCAAGAATAGGCAACTCGATCCAAGCAAAGCCCAGATCGATCGTCATTCCCCGCGCCTTCTCTTCTTGAAGCCGATCTGGGTCAATTCCTGTGAGAGCCTGAACAAGGGTTGATTTTCCATGATCGACGTGGCCAGCAGTCCCAATGACGCGCATAGTTAATTTCGCTGATTTCCGTTTGTCGATTCTGGTGCTTCGCCAGAGATAACGCCAGCGGTGCGGCGTCCTCCTCCTTGGTTGGCATAGAGTTCGGTATTGCGACGTTGACGTAACCAATTTTCATTCATGGCACGCATGCTCTCATCACGACTTCGAACAGCAACCTGGATGCCTTCGAGCCATCTTTGCGCATTATCGAGGAAGTATTCGCTATAGCTCTCGTGTAATTTCCACAAATGCTCAATCAGTTCTTCGTGGACTTCTAATTCGTGGGCAAGTGGCGGGAACTTTTCGACAACTTCGCGGTTATATTTATCTTGCTCGCTCCAAAGATGTTCCTGCCGTAATTCTTCCCGACGGTGTCGCTTGTCATATTCTTCTCGGAACTCGTCCATTTCGCGGCGGATACGCTCTTCGGCTAATCTTTGAAGCTCTTGCACTTGACTCTGCTCGCGCAGGATTAGATCCTTAAATTCTTGCATTTCTTGAACCATCCGCCGACTCGTTTCAAGCTGTTGCCCAAAGCTTTGGACTCGTTCATATGCTTGGCTAACAAGGGTTTTCTGCTCGTCGATTACCTCTTGCCAACGCGTGAATTGCTGGTTCCGTTCAGCCAATGCCGAACGAACCCTCTCCATAAACGTGGCCTGTTCTTCTCCAAGATTCTCAACTAACGGAGGCAGCTTTTGCTGTTCTACTTCAACTTTGCGGACTGATTCTTCTGTTACAGCAACCCGTCCGGTTTGGGCTTCGATTCTCTTGAAAAGTTCCACTGTTTCCTGCTGAAGTTGGGCGATACGCTTTGTATCACTTGTTCGCTGTTCAGCAAGAAACGGTATTTGCCGCGTGCGTTCCTCGATCTCTTTCGCCAAGTTACTAATTTGACTGCGCACGCTCATGATTAATTCAGATAAACGGTCATCCTCTACAGCACGTACGTCGATGCTTTCTTCTAGTCTTGTAATGCGGGGTAATTCTCGGCGTACCTCGCTGATTTCGCGTGAGAGCATCTCTCGATCACTTAGGCGCGCGCGTTCTAACTCACGCTGGCTATGCACACGTTCTTCATGCCCGCGCTCGACGAGTGTAACCAGATCGTTCTTCGTATTTTCGATATTGCTCTCGATTTGGCCAAAGCGCGTCAATTGTGATTGGGTTGCAGCTAAGCGTGCCTCCAGATCTTGAATCCGTCGCGCTTGATCAATCAAATCCGATGATTGGGTCTCCATGCGTTGTTGAAGACGGGCAATTTCGGCCCGATCACGTCTATGCTCTTCATCGAGCCAGTTGACCATTTGAGTCAGTTGGGCAATATCCATAAAATGCTTGCTTTCATCATGCTATTTGGCTGCGCGGAGAGTATGAGCGAATACCCGTATATTCTACATTTCTTTATTCGCAATCTCCACGACCACGATTGGTATCGACAAACAATCCCACCAATGACTGATTATACTGCTTCATGCGAAAATCGTGAAACAGAACAAGACGTTACCAGCGATTCCCAACCAGTGATTTCCGTCCCTGGCCCCAGTTCCAGTCAGGGCCATACACAAAATTGGGTCTTATTCGTGAATTGCTCGTCTGACTGCAGCAATTTCAAATTGGAAACGGGACAGTGGTGCGGAAGGTGACGGTCACCTGGAACGCCCTATTTTGAAATTGCTCGTCTGACTGCTAGCGGTTTGACCATTAGAAGTAGAGGCTGATACAATATATGTTCTAGTTTGTCATCATATACTCCGCAGCAGCATAATAGAACATTGCTTACATGGGTAAAAATGTTACTTTATAGCGCTGCTAGGGAATCGGAATAAAATAACTTGAACATACGTTCCTTCGAGAACACAGGATAAGCCTTTGTTTCGCTCGAGAGTGACATGTTCAACTTAATTTGGTACCCGCTCCAAGGTATATTATTCGTTCCATTCTGTTATGCGGATTGGCGTCGACGCGAGATTGTTCTACCATCAACCTGCGGGGATCAGTAATTATACGCTGAATCTACTACAGGCCTTTGCAGATTTGCAGTCTGTACAGTCAAATCATGTGCAAAAAGATGGCCTAGATATTAGCGATTTGGAATTTTTAGTGTTCCAACATCGCAGGCACAGTGCACCGTTGATTGATTCTCCGAATTTTCGGCGGGTCACTGTCTATTCCCCAACCCACACCAAACTTGAGCAGCTATCTTTGCCTCTTGAACTTCTCCGATTCTCACTAGATCTGCTGCACAGTACAGATTTTATTCCACCACTCTATGCCCTCGTGCCAGCAGTGATTACGGTTCATGATTTAGCTTTTTTGCACTGGCCCCATTTCTTGACTGAAGATAGTGCAGCCTATTACGGCCAAATTGATCGGGCTGTTACGCGCGCTCGTCATATTATTGTACCGAGTGAGAGTACCAAACAAGATTTGATCGCCCAACTGGGGGTTCCTGATAGCAGGATCAGCGTCATTTATGAAGCGGCAAATCCTCGCTATAAGCCATTACCGCTCGAGTTGACACGCCGAGAGATCACGTCAAAGTACAAAATCCCCCAAAAATATATTCTTTTTGTTGGGACGATAGAGCCAAAAAAGAATGTTGATGGATTAGTCAAAGCCTTCCACTACATGCGCAATAAATATCGGATCGACGATGTACATTTGGTGATTGCCGGTGGCTATGGATGGCTATACGAAGAAACAATGCGCATCGTGGATGAACTTGATTTAAGCAAATCCACTCATCTGCTCGGGCGCGTTTCAGATGAAGATATCTGGAAATTATATGTTGGTGCTCACTGTCATGTGCATGCGGCCCACTATGAAGGTTTTGGTCTGCCCCCTTTAGAGGCAATGGCTTGTGGAACCCCAACCATCGTCAGTAATGTGAGTAGCTTACCGGAAGTCGTCGGGGACGCCGCTCTTTTAGTTGATCCGAATGATTGGGAGGAAATCGCTGTAGCGATGCATAGATTATTGACGGATCAGGAACTACACCGAGAATTGCGTGAAAAAGGGCTACAACGAGCAACCTGCTTCAGTTGGCGTAAAGCAGCAATTCAAACCTTGTCGGTCTATCGACACGTTTTGAATCCATCTATTCATAAATTAAGTAAGCCCGAGTTGTTCTCGCCCGACATAAAAGATTCTTCCCCCACTATTGACAAATTATCGACTGACAAATCCTCGATGCAAAATTCGCCAGAGCAGATGCTTCGGTCATAATGGTTACGGATGAAGATTCTTTTCATTACACCTCAACTTCCTTTTCCACTTCACCAAGGAACAACCATTCGCAATTTCAACCTCATTCGGTATCTGGCGCATCGGCATGAAATTGATCTACTTACGTTTGCCCCCTCAAGCAGTGCTTCTGCTAAGCTAGATGAGAAACGGGCACTGATCTCGGACAATCCCCTCAAGCAACTATGTCGCCGAATCGAGCTTGTTGAAGAACCAGAGCGCACCATTGGGATACGGGCACTGGATACATTGCGTTCGCGTTTGCCCGACATGGCGTTGCGCTTGGAAAGTTCGCATATGCGTCAAACGATCAACCAAATTGTCTCTGCCATCCAGCGACAAGAACGACCTTTATACGATATTGTTCAAATAGAGGGCATCGAGGTTGCTCAATACGGCATGCAGTTCGTTGACAACATCCCTCAATCGATTAGACCGATTCTTGCTTTCGACAATCACAACTGTGAGTATTTACTACAAAAGCGCAATGCCTTGACCGATCTGCGCCAACCCAGAAGGTGGATTGGTGCGGGATACAGTTTGATACAGTGGCGCAAACTCTCTGCATATGAGGCTCAAGTCTGCCGAATGGCGAATATCACAACAGTTGTCAGCCCAAACGATGGGAAGGCTCTGTCAGAAATTGTGCCAGAGCTTAATCCAATTGTTGTTTCTAATGGAATCGATTTAGAGGCTTATTCAATCATTCATGACCGTGTGATTCCAGAAAACAGATTCGATCATAAAACTGTTCATCGTCTTGTATTTGTAGGCAAAATGGACTATCGCCCCAATGTAGATGCAGTACTTTGGTTTGGCCACGAAGTCTTGCCCAAACTCCAACATTCAGTCCCCAATGTTGAGTTCGTAATCGTTGGGCAGAATCCGCATTCCCGTTTGGACGAACTGCGTACCAATCCAGCCGTCGTCATTACGGGATGGGTGGAAGATCCTCGCCCTTATATCGAGACAGCATCCGTCTATGTTATCCCACTGCGTGTGGGTGGTGGCACCCGATTTAAGGCGCTGGAGGCAATGGCAGTCGGGCAAGCCATTGTTAGTACCTCTTTGGGGATTGAGGGTATCCCGATCCAAAGCGGTCAGGAAATGATTTTGGCAGATGAACCAGGATCATTTGTTTCGGCAATCGTTACATTGTTGAAAGATCGTGAATCCAGCGGAGAATTGTGTAGTACACTTGGACAACATGCCCGGAAATTTGTTTCGGAGCATTATGATTGGGCGCAGATTGTGCCACGCTTTGAACAAGCATATGAACGAGTAATCCAGCATTCTGCCTAAGAGCGTGTTTTAAAAGTTTCACAGTGTGTGATTATGATCACTCAAATTTGGGACGCGTCTTACTCACCGGAGCATCAGGGGCAACATCACCTCGAAGGACGGATTGCTCACTACATTACTCCGACGAATCTCCATTTTCTGATCGCCTAACCATGTTGCAACAGTGCCAGGATTGATCACCGAAAAGCCATCTCCTCTAGTTAAGAGCCTTGTATTTCCAACATAGGTAATCACAATAGAACGACCTTTTAGCGTTGGTCTTCCACTCAGTACATGCATGGAATAATCACTTAAGATAACACTACGGTTTGCTGTTACCGTAAACGTCAGATCATGTGTCTGTTTCGGATGAATATGAGCAATGGTCCAATAAACATCATGATCCATGGAGAGACCTTCACCGCCGGAAATGTAGCGAGCCCCAGACGGCACCCGACTCCTCACGAATAGCTCGGAAAATGAAATAATGCTGTTGTTTGTAATTGTTAATGTATATTGAATCGGTGAATTGATCGGAACTGCGGAAGGTCCACGAGCACGAATTTCCAGCACCGAATCAAGTTGCGTAGAGAGAATGGTTGGGCGCTTCACCTCATAACTAAGATGGCCACTAAAATGTGGCGGTAAGTCGCCCAAATCCCACGTAACCGTTTCACCTGCTGAAATCCCGGTGTAGTCAAAAGGATGGGAGGGAGACGAGGAGATGCTTTCGGGGATTAGTTCAACTCCTTCTGGAATTTCTCCACGAATTTTCACTCTGCGGAATTCTTCGTCTTCGGTTGCATAGTTGATCACATAGGTCACCTTTTCGCCAGGAGCAATCCAAGCCTCTGGTTTATGACTGAGTGAAAGATTCAGCTTAGGAGTTGGAGAAGGTGTAAAAGTTGGAGTTGGAGAAGGTGTCGGAGTTGGTGTATTGGGTAACGTAGAATGATAGACGGAAGATTGGACAATCTGGTTGCTTAATCCACCTAGGACAATGACATAATCTGATCCATAACGATTTATGTTCACTGCAGCAAAACGATAGAGCGGTTTTGGTAAGGCGGCCTCGAAACGCCAAGTAGAGAGTCCCCCTTCAGGGTTTAGACCGGTGGACTGAACGTCCGCAATATAAACACCAGGTTCAATTTGTCCACCAAGAATCAATAATCGATCGTCATGTACGACTGAAGCATGATAGTAAATCGCTTTCGGCAAAGGCATTCCAGATTGCCAAGCGGACATCTGCCCATCCTTATTGATCTTAGCCCAAAAGATAGATGACGAGCCAGCTTTGTTATCAAGATACCCTCCCGAGATATAGACAGTATCGTTATGGACAGCAATTGCATGACGGCGTACCGCAAGAGGCAAAGCTGGCGCAGCACTCCAGCCGCCTAGAGTTTTATCTGGCAAAATGGGCGCATAATAGACATTGCGCACATTTTTGTGCGTACCATTAGCGGCCCCGTCAAATCCACCAAACACATAAAGATGATTGTTGACAACTGCGGCAACGTGCAGATCGATTTTGATTGGGTAAGTGCCTATATGGCGCCATTGACCTAGATTTCCATCTTGCTGCACGGATGACTGCCAAATTTCAGATCGAACGTCATCACCATCCCACCCTCCCACGACAAATAGATCTTTGTCTGCGTGTGTCACCGCGTGGAGATATCAACGATCAGGTAGCGGCGTGGTTTCTTGCCAAGCAAAGATTGATCCATCTGTGGCGATCTTCGCACGATACACATGATTAATCGGTTGACCATCTGTGTCTCGTCCACCAATTAAGAAAATTTGGTCACCAATGACTACGGCATTTCGACTGGCAACGGTCTTGGGCAAAGCAGCTGTTGTGGACCATCCCTCAATATCAACCAGTTTGGACGCAGCATAAAGTGACTCACGTTCACCCCGTAGCTGATCGTCGAGCACGATTAGCCACATGATAGCTGTTATAGAAATAATAATCGGGACAAATTTGAAGACAACTCGAGTAAGGATAAATCTAGCCTGAAACTTCATGGTTAGATAACTCATCAATCAATTCCTTCGGCTCCGCTCAAGAGACGCCTTCGTTTCAACCAAGAATGACATCGATGAGTGATTGAAATCCTCATTCCTTATCTATCTCCTCGTCAAAGGTAGATAGATTCGATTCAGGGATGGATTCCATACAACATTTGCGTCTTGCGACATGCGTGCACTATTTAGCTCCCAAAAAATAGCGGCATGATCATTCATAATCACAACTCTGTCTCCCATTTGGGGCGGAGGCAAATTATCGATCTGTGTGACGTGTACTTTCTTACCTTTCCCTTGCGGACCAGGACCAGAACCCGAAAAGGGAGCAGCTTCTACATGGTAATCATATAGAACAATTGTTTGGTCGGCGCGCAATGTAAGCTGAACAGATACGCTTGTATCGCCCGCAAGTGAGTCAATCATCCAATAGACTCGCCCCTGATCCAGAACGCCGTCGTTGCTATCTACATAGACAGCACCCTCAGGAACGGCAGCATCAATCGTTAAATTATCGAGTTGGATCGGTACCTGATTGGTAACCGAGAGCGTATAGTCAAGTTGTTGCCCAACACTACCCTCAGTAGGACCATCAATATGAATTGCCAAAGGACCAGGAACAGACGAAATAGGTGTTGGTGTCACTCGACGCACCTGGTAGGTGACATGGCCTCCGTCAGTGGCATCCAATGAGCCGATCTGCCAGATGAGTTCCCGTTGCTCATTCAGATCCGCCACAATATTAGATGGTTGAATACTATTTATTACTAATTCTGTGTTTGCTGGAACTTTACTTTCTGGTAAAAGAAAAGAGATGAGGTGAGAAATGTGACAAAAAGCGGTTAGCAGTTCATCCTAAAGGTAGAGAACCCAAAAAGGAGGAAGGAATGCTAACCGCGCCAGAAATAACTATAGCAGTACTGATGAATGTATTGCAAGTAACGCCGATGGGAACAAACGTAAATGTAATGCGTCTGATGTGGGCAATGCTGAATGGGTCGTTTCTGAAAAGTCGAGGAGCAATCCATAGCGCATTGAAAGAAAGCGGGTTTGAAGATGAGGAGCTCCGGCGAAGCTGGTGGAGCTTTCGATATGGATCATGGGATATCACAAGTCTGCTGGGGTCGTGGCAAGAAGAAGTGGAAAGGGAATGGGAGGCAAAAAAGTTAGAAGGGTACCGAGTGAAAAGCATAGATATCACAGGGTTCTGGCGACCGAAGCTGCAAGGAAAGTGAACCGACTCTATAACTCAACGGTTCGTCGGGCATTGCCCGCGCTCATCTTTGGAGTGATGATAAGCTCGGGGGAGATAGGCGGGAAGCGAGTGCCACTGCTCAAGGCAATCATGAGATGCACGGTTGGAACAAAGGAAAGTGAGTTTCGGAAAAAGCTGCTGACAGAGACGAAGAAATCACTGGAGTCAGACGAAGTGGCGGTGGTCGATGCCGGGTTTACAATCAGAGAAATGCTAGAAAGCGGCATAGACCGATTTGTCCTGCGGGAAGCCATTAACTGCACAGTGCGCCGCAATGAGTTCCCCAAACGCAAAGAAAAAGGCAGACCACCTGAATATGGTGATATTGTGCGACCGCTCTCTCGCAGCTATAAGGGAAAGCGACTCGAGGCTACAACTCCGGACTCGTCTGGTCGCTTTCTCTATAGTGGTCGCCTGATTTGCTATCAAGCATGGCACAATCTCGTCCCCAGAACAACCAAGGTGGATACAGCCAACCGTACCTACTCGATTTACGTCATTCAGGATCCGGCCTACAACACACCTTTGGTTTTGGCGACCGTTATGACTTTGCAGCCTGAAACCATTTATCTTGTCTACCTGGAACGCTGGCCTGTTGAACATCCCCCCTTGGCTTCCAAGCAGATGATTGGCTTACATCGTCAATTTGTTCATGCCGATGAGGCTTGTTTCCGCTTACCTGAACTGGGGCTGCTTGCTGGCAATCTTCTTTCCCATTTAGCCGCTTCTCTTCCTCCCATACCGACTGGCTACTGGGATCGAGAGCCTCAATCCACTCCCGGCAGGCTGCGCCGTGTTCTCTCGAGTGCTCTTTTTCCAACTCCTGACCAACTCGACCCTGACTTTCGGAAAAAGGCCTCGGTTTCACACCATTTCCCTAAAGGCGTTCTCGCTCATCGCCGCCTCAATGCCGCTGCTTAAACTAGCCGAGCACTATTTTTACATTTTATCCCGTTTTTTCAGGGTGGATTCTTTTTTCCGCCCCTTTCGGTTTGCCCTTTGTCACTCAAGCCTTTACCAGAAAGTAAAGACCAATCGTTTGTCCATAAAAGGATGTCTAGCCTCAAGCGAAAATGCGGCGGCTGTTTTATCACAAAATTCGAGAATATAGGCTAATTCACCTGTCTTCAGGCTAATCAGATGCTGTTCATCCAAAGTATGTGGTACTGGCTCTGACTTACGTCTTGCAGCCATTCGTTCATCAAATTGAATTCGCCGCGCAAATTGGTGATGAATTGGCAGCTCCATCTGCTGTTTCAATGGCTTTTGTTTGCGCAACTGACGCCAAGCCTTTTGAAAATTATATGGCAGTAATGGTTTGATCCCTACCTGCTTCCACAATGCTGCCTGAGTAATGTCAAAATGCCGTGAAATCTTCTGCGCATCGTGCGCAAAGGCAATCGGTCGACCACTACGAATTAAATTCCATAAAGGTCTCGCACCATAGCCATAAAAAATTGACAAAGGTGTCATGTCCAGGTTTTGAGCCAAAAGCGTCGCTTCATGGGTGAACTCTGTCCACTCTCTCTTATATGCTAATTCTGATAAATAATAGAGCCCATGCGATACAATTGTATCTCCATCAAATCCGTCAAGTAAGATTCGCACCCCTGTATTTTGTGCAGCCTTATGGAGATTCCAGAACAGATAAAGATTTGGACCAATGACTGCTTCATCAAATTGCTTCAGGATTTGTTCCGAATCAACCAATGGCCCCGCTTGAGTTCCCTGCATCAAATGTGGAACCATCTGACCCTGATCTAAGACAGACTGAATATATTGACGTTCGTCACATTGAGGAAGATCGTCATAAACATACGAAAATGTATGCAGTGGTTGCCGCGACTCTTTTTCAAGCTCGTTGCGCGCAATACACACAACAGATGATGAGTCTAGACCTCCACTCAGGGACGAACCGATTGGATATGTTGAACGCAATCGACAGCGGACGGCTTCGGAAAAAAGTTCCTGAAATGCTTCTGAATAGTCACTATCTGTGTAATCACTCGGTAACGATTTGGGTTCTAGAAGCCAATAATGCTCTATTTGAATGTTGTGATTCTTTATGCAAAGTGTGTGTGCAGGCGGCAACCGTAATATATCTTGATAAAACGTGTGCTCAGTATCTTCCAACATGGCCGCCAAGTAATTGCCAACCATCACTTCATTCAGCCGTCGAGGGATCTCTGGTATAGATAAAAGCGCCTTAATTTCGGAACCAAAAGCAAAAAATCGGCTTGGATGATAATAATAATAATAGAACGGCTTGATGCCCAAATGATCACGCACACAAAAGAGTTTATTTTGACGAAAATCCCAAATCGCGAATGCGAAAACGCCCAGGAGTTTTTCAGGGCAACGTTCTCCCCACTTATGATACGTTGCTAAAATGAGCTCGCTATCACTCATCACCGCCCCTTGATCTGAGGCAATTTTGAGAGTAGAGAATAGCTCTTTTCGATTGTCAATTCTTGCATCGGCTGTTATTACAGTTTGCGTTCGACGATCTACGAGCGGCTGTACTTCTCGCACAGATTCGGGCGTTGTTCGTAGCATACAGTGACCAAGACCGATAGAACGATCTGTCCAAACTTGACGATCATCCGGACCGCGATGTGCAAGAACAGAACTCATCCGTTCGATCATCTGACGATCAGTTGCCTGCCCATCGAATGAGACGAATCCAACTATGCCACTCACAGTTCATTAAGCCCTTTTCTGAATCAGTAAGGAATACATCATGACAAAGCGATGCTTAGGCAGGCGCCAAATCATGCGATTGGGCAATTATGCCACGCTGCAACATATCCTCTAGTAATTCTGTCAGATCTGCTCGACACCGCTCCTGACTTACCATATATTCGGCAACAATTGCGTCACTCATTTCATCAAATGAGGCATCATTTTTTAGCATCTGCCAAACGAATACACCAACATTCTTGAGACCATAATAGTTACCTGATTGTACATCCAAAAGAATGACTTCACCGTCAAGTTCAGAAGCGACAACACTTGCAGAGATCGTAAAAATCGAGTTATGAGATAAAGGGCTTTCTGATAAAGTTGTTTCCATAATTTATAGATACCAAAAAGTAACCAAGATTTTAAACAAATATTGTCAGGATTTATCCTTCTAAACTCTTGGAACAATCCTGTTGGATCAAATCGATTTAATTGCTTTGCACAGTATATAGTAAGACAATACGATCTGGATCTTTCAATTCTCTATCATGTTGTTGGCATTGCTGATGGCAACTTAGTAATCGTTCAAAAATAAGTTGGCGAATCGCAGCAAGATTTATTTGTAATGCCGTCTCTCTGTCTGCGCCGTAACAGGCAAGGGTGCCTGTTCTACAAACCTACAACTTGTTTTTGCACGCTTACTTATTCTGTGCGTGTCACGAAATACAATTTTTCTAATAACTTAATACACACAAAGCAAAATCAAGTATCCTTCTATTTAACAGAGGGGTGATTAAATACATCTACGGCTGCGTTACTGAGTGTATAGAAGTAGCGAACTGAACACTAGTATAAACCAGCAAAATGGACATTTGTCTTTCAATCACCTTACAATTACGACAGGAATGAATGAAAATTAAAATAAAACATCAGAATTATCCTTTTACATTTCTGTTATGGCCAACATCTATTTTGCAGTTGTACAGGTCTAGGTAGTGGCCAGCAACTCCCTAGTTTACAACAGACATCTCTACGATGTAAGTCAATCGTATTTGACAATCTTTCCGACTCATGGTTCACTATGAAAACCCCGACGACACAACCTAGAATATCACTTCATAAAGTTCACATTCGGATACCAGAACGAATGAATTCGGTTGCTATTCCCGAAATTGATTCGACAACGAAATCACATTCTCCCACAAATGACCATATGTCACATGTGGATGAATCTATTCTTGAGATCAAGAATCTAAAAACCTACTTCTTTTTGGAACGTGGCACAGTACAAGCTGTCAAAGGTGTCAATCTCAGTCTATCGCCGGGTTCCACATTAGGGATAGTCGGTGAAAGTGGCTGTGGGAAGAGCGTCACCGCACGATCCGTAATGCGGCTTGTTCAATCACCTCCAGGCAAGATTGTCGATGGGGAAATTTTGCTGCGTCGACGGACGACAGATGAGATTGTGGATATCGTCAAGCTCGATCCGCGTGGGGCAGAGATTCGCGCAATTCGTGGTGGCGAAGTCGCGATGATTTTTCAAGAACCCATGACGTCGCTCAACCCGCTGACAACGGTTGGAAAACAGATCGCCGAAGCAGTTGAGCTCCATCAGAAAGTAGGTCGGAAAGCAGCATTGGATCGGGCACGCGAAATGCTCGAAAAAGTTCACATCAGTGACCCATCACAACGTCTGCACCAATACCCACATCAATTGAGCGGTGGTATGAGGCAACGTGTCATGATTGCCCTTGCACTCTCTTGCAATCCCTCGATTTTAATTGCAGATGAGCCAACCACGGCGCTCGATGTTACGGTGCAGGCCCAAATTCTGGACTTGATGCGCGAGTTACAACATGACTTTGGCTCTGCCATTATGATGATTACACATAATTTGGGTGTTGTTTCTCAAATGGCCGATCATGTTGCCGTGATGTATTTGGGCAAAGTCGTTGAATATAGCAACGTTCGAGAGGTTTTTCATGCCCCCTTACATCCCTATACCATCGGGTTGTTAAATTCGGTTCCGGTGCTTGGTCGAAAAGATACAAAGAATCTTGTGCCCATTGAGGGCATGGTGCCGAGCCCAACCGAAGAGATTCAAGGATGTGCGTTTGCATCGCGCTGTCCACACACAAAGCCTATTTGTACACAACAAGAGCCTGAATTCAAAGAATATGCAACTGGTCATTGGTCAGCATGTTGGTTACACGAATAATCACCAACGCCCAAGAACATCGGTTTGTCATCTACCGACTACCAACAACTACGTACCCCGGCGAATGACGACCAATCATTCGTTTTGATTGTTTTCCCTAATTACTTTACGGAGGAAGGATGAAACCAAGATATCTCTTAAATCTACTACTTGTGTTGGTTCTATTCATAATCTCTTCTTGTGGTGGCGGCCCAGAGCCAGCGGCCGACGATGCAGCCCGGCGCAGGAAGAGTCCGCGGGTGATGGATCCAACGACACTGAAACCGCATCCGATTCTGGCGATTCAGAGGCCATGGCAGTTGATACATCGCCAGCCGAATTCCCAGAAGGCCAGGAGAGCTTTGGTGCGCGCGAAGTCGAAAAATTATCACTTGATCAGATCGTGACCTACAAGGCACTCGATTCCTATTCGGAGCCGGATTGGGTCGCTGAATTGGTAGCGGCCGGCGACCTGCCGTCTGTTGAAGAACGACTGCCCGCTGAGCCACGTGTCATCCTGACCTCTGGGATGTCAAATGGACTCGGTGATTATGGTGGTGTTTGGCGCGATTTTTCTGCTTGTCCAACAGAAGGATTCAACCGGGGTGCAGGTCAAAGCGCAGGTTGGTTTGGGATCGAATCAGCTATCTTCGCTTCGTTGCTAAAATCAGGACCCATCTACCGGCGGAGTGATGCGCTGGAACCGCTGCCTTATCTAGCCAAAAGCTGGGAATGGAGCGAGGATGGGAAGGAATTGACCATGCACCTGATTGAAGGCGCAAAATGGTCTGATGGTCATCCCTTTACCACAGAGGATGTTCTTTTTACCTGGGAAGATATGATTATCGATCCCAATATTCAATCGCCCAAGGGTGCCAGTGCCTGGGAATTTGATGGTGAGATGACTCAGTTAGAAGTAATCGATGATTTCACATTTAAGTTTATCTTCCCGGTTGAAAAGCCTGTCCAGTCTCTCTTCCAGATGGATGAAAGCGATTTTCATATTTCACCCGCCCATTATTTGAAGCCGCTCCATCCCAAATATAACGAGGACATGGATTATGTCGATTTCGAAGCCTCCATGCCGCCCGATCAAATTCCGATTGTGCTGGGTATGTTTGTGCCGGTCGAATACATCACGGATGAGTTGATGATTCTGCGCCGCAATCCCTACTATTGGGCCGTTGATGAAACAGGAAAACAGCTTCCTTATATGGATGAAGTGGTTTTCGAGAAAGGACCATCTGGTGTTGGCCGTACGCTGAACACGTTAGCCGGCTCTGGTGATCACTCCAATCTTGAAAACCCCAGTACCTTTATCGAAACACTCAAGCGAGCAGAAGAAGATGACGCACACTTCTATGTAGAGTGGGGTCCAGAGACGCTTGGCTTTGGCATTAACTTCAACCTGTCCGATAGCTTAGGTGTTAAGGACGATCGTGATGCTGCCGTACGTCAGCTGATGCGCGACACACGGTTCCGTAAGGCTGTTAGCTTTGCATTGGATCGAGAAGGCATTGCTCAGTCGATCCTCCGTGGACCATTCCTCCGCGGCTGGGCGGGTGGTCTCTATCCCGGATCATCCTATTTTGATCGCAGCACAGTTGCTTACTATGACAATAATCCAGACGCCGCACGTGCACTCCTGGCTGAAATTGGATTGGAAGACACCGATGGTGATGGTATTGTGAACTGGACTGACGGACCAGTTGCTGGTGAGAACGTTGTGCTGGGTCTCTCTACAAGCGAGGATGCGGAAGAAACTCAGACGATTGGTGATGCAACAGTGACCTTGCTAGCTGAGGTTGGTATCAAGGTGAATGCTCGACCATTAAATAGTGCTGCTCGTCGTGAACAGACCGAGTCTGGCGATTGGGATATGAATGTTTTCCGGGGTGGCCAAGCTCATGCCGTGCCATTTACCAAGTGTACAGATCTGGCAGCGGTCACCAAAGAGTTCTCCATCCATCGCGAAGGCGCCGAACCTCGCAACTTCCAGCCCTTTGAGGAAGAGCTGATCGACATTGTCACCACCTTCTGCGCCGAGCCAGATACAGAAGTACGCAAAGAATTGATGGCTGAATATAATCGTATCTACACAGAGAATCTTTATAATATTGGTGTGATCGTTGGACGATACGGTTTGGCTGCAGCCAAACGCTTCAACAATGTTCCAGCCGGAATGCCAGTATTCATGTATCAATGGACGTGGGAAAATGTGATGGCAGAGCAGGTTTGGATTGCACCTGATGAGCAAATTGATCAGATACGTCCTGGTGTTCTTCCAACATATGAACAGTAAGTAAGGCAAAGGTCATCGATTCAGCCGCTTAACCAAGTGGCCACTACTCAATGAATGAACGCTTTCCGGCCGTAAACCAATTGCAAAGTAGTCGGCTTGTCTCCTGATTGGTATCGTCAATCAAGCGAGTCAAGACCTTCCCGGACACGCTTTGTATGTAATGGCAGTTCCAAAAGGGCGCGTTGAAGAAGAACTGATAGAGAGAACCAGCAGCGTGTTATGTCAACATATAGATGAGGACAAAGGCAAGGAACCCAAAGGCGATACATAGTAAAAAATTAGGGGTGGTTCATTTTAGGCGGACAATTAGGTTTACATTTTTGCAAAGAGAAAAGATGTTTATATTTTCTACTTTGAGCCATGCTCAGGCAGAAAATGACCTCAATATAGATTTTTATCTATGTATCAAAAGTGTAAACCTAATTCTGAACCACCCCAAAAATTAGAAGCAATTAAGCGATAGGTTGGCGACGATGGGCTCGTTGCTGCAAATGGAAAGATTCATCATAAGGTTTCTTGTCTTGCCACAATTTCCAAATGATGCAAATCCAGCGATTAGCGAGAGTGCGATCAGCATGACTCTTTTTGAGACCGCGTTGGCGAGCGGCGGTGTAAAAAGCAGCGGCCCAAGAAGACTCTTTGCGGGAGCAGCGAGCAAATTGCTGAGTAAAATAACGAAAGTCGTGATCGCAAGCTCTGCGGAAATGAACGGTTCTGACTTTGCCACTTTGTTTGGTGACAGGACAGGTTCCCGCCAGAGACTGAAGGCTCATGGGAGAGGGAAAGCGTTTCCTGTCTTCGCCAAACTTGACCAGAAGACTGGGAGCTAAAAGCTGGCCAGCACCAGGTAAAGAAGCAAAGATATGCTGATCCGGATGTTGCAGAAAAAGTGACTGTAACTGGTCAAGGGTCTCTTGTTCATAGCGCAGTGCAAACAAAAGACATTCAGCCAGCTGAAGAGCTTCTCGTTGATACGCTGGCACAAATGCAGGAGCTGATGTGGGATAAGTGGCGGTTAACTTATCATAACAAGTGACCCATTTACGGGGTTGCGTATGTCGGTGCTGCTTGAGAAACTCTTGGAAGCCTTCATAGGTGGAGTTGCGCACATGCTCTGGCGTTGGATAGGTCAGAACCAGGTGGCAGGCAATCCGAGAAGGCCAGTTGCTGAAGACCTCAAGCAGCGCCGGATGGTAACGCAACAGGCAAGCGCGCAGACGGTTGGATAAGGCCACAGTCTCTTTGGTCCAGTATTGTGTGGCACTGCTGACCACTCGCATCTGCTGGAGTAATTCACTGCCAGGTGACCAAGGATAAAATCGATGGACATCGGTCCGCAACAAATCTGCTATCACATAGGCATCACTCTTATCATTATGCGCACCACTTTGACTATAGCGCTCCCGACTCTTGTTCACCACATTCGGCGGCACCACATAGACATTCTTGTACCCGCTCGACCAGAGATAATCAATCAGCAAATTATGCGCTGTTTCCAGTCCCACTGTCACTTCATCATGGCTCGCTCCTGTCTTCTTTCTCATTTCTTCAATTTGGCGAAATCCTTCTGGCTATGCTCTATCTGCGCATAGCCCAGCGCTCGTCCTGTCTCATCCAACATCATCACATCATGTTTCTTTTCACTCCAGTCGATTCCCATTTTCACTTTCATCTTGGACCTCCTCTCCCGTATCGCCTGAGCTCCTCAACTTTGGACGCTGTTTTCCGTTTTCCTGTTATGGCACTCGAGGTGCTGCACGCTTTCGACGTTGCACGGCGTCGACCTGGCGGACTGTCCGGGAAGGGCGGTCGCACCGCTCGAAGAGGTTGGTCCTTTTTGCCAGGTCGAGAGTCCAATAAGTTTCGGCTTTCCTTGCTTTTGCCTTCCCTTATTTTATCTCCCTTTCCTATATTACCTAACAGGAAGAGGTCCAGAACAGCCTCGTTGACGATCTCATACCTGACCTCTTCCGGGAAGGTCAGTTCTGCCTAACCCCTTCTTATTGAGAAGACACCTTGGTTGGACGAAACAATGACCAAGACCGTAAGTAGTAAACAATGAGTAGTAGGTCGGTTATTGGAATCGACTTTCAATAAGGCCTCTACTCACTGTTCACGACATCATAGCTCATCTGCCACAAATGTGCGCGAATGATGATTTCACTCAAAGTGAAGCAGAGTTTGTACACATTTGGGAGACGAGTGGACATTTTATTACTCCTGTTCTCAGATGGTGGATACTCATCTAAGATGATCGGTTTTATTATTCGTCGCACTGTTGTCTCAATCTTTGTCATCCTGGGCATTGCTCTTGTGAGCTTTATTGTGATTCAACTTCCTCCAGGAGATTATGCCGATACATACAAAGCTTTTTTGATTAATCAGGGCGGCGCAACAGAATCAGAAGCAGAGGCACAGGCGGAGTTATTTCGCTCGCGATATGGCCTGGATCAACCAATGCCCATTCAATTCTTAACTTGGGTTTGGGGAATTGTCTCAGAGGGGAGCTTTGGCTTTTCTTTTGCTTATAAGCGTGATGTCGGGGAATTAATCGCTGAACGTTTGCCGCGCACAATGTTATTGGCCGTCTTGGCTCATCTTACATCCACATTCGTAGGCATTGCAATCGGGATCTATGTCGCGCCGCGGCAATATTCTCTGCTCAATAATATTGCTGCCTTCTTGTCGTTTGTATTGGCTGCGGTCCCGCGGTTTTGGATTGCTCTTGCCATCCTTTTCTTTCTGGTCTTTACCCTTGATCGCGAGCATGTCACGGCTTTTTATTCGCCTGAATTCGCTGTGACGGAGTGGCAGTTTGGTAGTTTAGAAGAGATCCGGCGTTCGTGGGCAAAGCTAATCGATCTTTTGACGCACATCTGGCCCGTTGTTTTTATTGCGGGGTTGGGTGGTGTCGCACGCAATCTGCGCGTGATGCGTGGGAATATGTTGGATGAACTCAATGCCCAATATGTCACCACGGCGCGCTCAAAAGGACTCACCGAGGCCAAGGTTATGGCGCGACATGCGGTCCCCAACGCATTACACCCCATTATCATGTATCAAGGGACCGTGCTTCCGTATATGCTTCAAGGCGAATTACAGGCGTCAATTATCCTAGGGTTACCGACGATTGGCACGTTATTACTCACTGCCCTACGCAGTGAGGATGTTTATATTTCGGCCAGTTGTTTATTGATATACGGTGTCCTGCTCGTCGCAGGCAATTTGATTGCCGATATATCCTTGGTGATCCTGGATCCGCGAATCCGATATTCGTAGCGGTATTTACGATATTTAACCCTATGTCAGTTGCAGCTGAATCTATTTCAACAATCGAAGAAGAGATCAATCCCGAACAAGAACGGCATGAATCTTATACCGAGCTTGTCTGGCAACGCTTTAAGAAAAGCAAAGCAGCCATTTCCGGAGGGCTGATGATTTTGGCCCTTCTGATTCTGGCTCTCTTTGCCGAGTTCTTTTCGCCAAATGATTTCTATGATGCCGAACTCAAGGATAGTTATATTCCTCCTTCCCGGGTGCGATTTTTTGATGAAGAAGGCAATTTTTATTGGCGCCCGTTTGTCTACAATCAGGTTGTGACGGTAAATCTGACAACCTTAGAACCGATTTGGGAAGCGGATACAGAACAAAGATATTCACTTCAATTTTTTGTGGAGAGCTGGGAATGGAAGATCTTCGGCCTTTTCCCAACCAAGTACCACCTTTTTGATGTCGAAGAGGGTGGCGTTATCTACTTACTGGGAACGGACAAGCAAGGGCGTGATTTATGGGGACGATCTTGTTTGGCTGGACGCATCTCACTCTCATTAAGTCTCTTTGCAACCTTTATTAGCATTGCTGTCGGCGCAATCGTTGGCGTTGTCTCTGGTTATTACGGTGGTTGGATCGATAACATCATCCAGCGCTTCGTGGAATTTGTCTCTTCATTTCCGCAGTTGCCTCTGTGGCTCTCCCTTGCCGCAATCATTCCTCGAACATGGGATTCTTTCCGCGTCTTCATAATCATGTCGCTTATCTTTGCGCTTCTTTCGTGGACATTATTAGCACGTGAAGTACGTGGCAAAGTATTGGCTTTTCGCGAAACAGACTTTATTCTGGCCGCGAAAGAGATGGGTGCATCGGATTGGCGCATTATCCTTCTTCATCTCTTTCCCAATTCCCTCAGCCACATCATCGTGGTCTTAACGCTCACGATTCCCAACATCATTTTGGCCGAAGCCTTTTTAAGCTTTCTGGGGATTGGTATTCAGGAGCCGTTGGTCAGTTGGGGCCTGCTGATGAAAGATGCCCAGACGTTGCAAACATTGGGGACAAATACTTGGATCATGAGTCCCGTTATTTTCATTATTATTGCTGTATTGGGCTTTAATTTTTTGGGAGACGGGTTGCGCGATGCAGCGGATCCGTATGCTGTTGTTTAGATTGGTTATAGATAATCAGTAGACCTCAGTGGAGGAGGCGTTCTCTATTACACGCAGTAGACATAAAAGTTAAAGTGGTTGCTGTTGAAAAGTTGATTCAAAGGCATTCTCCAAAGTGGGACCCCAAATAGCGGGGTCAGGTTCAGGGATAGCGTAAACAGAATGTGAAGCCATAGCGGCTAAATAATGCTGCTGAATGGTTTCATCGTAGAGCTGTGCATAAAGCATGGTGGTATCGATATGAGTGTGCCCCATGAGTTTCTGCAAGGTAGTGATGGGCATAAGGCCACTGTTGAGCAAACGGGTGGCAAAGGTATGGCGCAAGCGATGAGGAGTGACGCCCTCTAAGTTAGCTTGGGCGGCAAAGGCATGAAGATGGTTGCGCACATAATTGGCTCGAAGAGGTAAGCCATCGCGTAGTAAAAGCGGGGAATGAGTAGCCAGGTCATCGGTGCGATGTTGCAGATGGGCATCGATGGCAAGAGCAGTGCGTTGGGTAACAGGCAACCGACGGTCACGATGGGATTTGGCATCTCGAACGAGCAGAGTCTGTGTATCCGAATTCCAGTCAGAAACGAGCAGAGCTTGCACTTCGCCCATACGTAGCCCAGCATCAACCAGAATAAGAAACCAAGCACGGTCAAGGAGGTCGGAAGGAGAAAGGCTCTGAGCCGTTGAGTTTAAGACGAACTGTTCAAGTTGAGCAAATTCATGCTGGCGCAACGGACGAGGTAAGGTAGTGGGTCGTTTGAGACGTTGAATGCGATATAAAGCCGGAGCGATCGACTGGCCACATTCTTCAGCAAAATGCAGAAAACACTTGAGGGTACAAATAAAATGATTGATGGTATGGACGGAATACTCTAAGTCACATAGGTGGGTGATGTAGTCTTGGAGATCGCGCCGTCTTAGTTCGGATAAGCTGGAGAGCATGCGCTGGTCGAGCATCCATTGCCAACCGCGTTGGAGTTCGCCAAGCCACTGAAGGGCTCGTTCCCGCCGATAGAGGGCTTTCCAGCGTAATTGCTGGTGGAGAAGTAATGAGATGATGGGTTGATGAAGCCAGAGCGGCAATGAGGTGAGACGTTGACGGATCTCATCAGCGGACAAACAGATGCCAACAGCTGGCTCCACTGTGCGATGTTCAGAAGGCACAGTATTCTCTGTCTCTATTGCAGATGTCGTTCCTTCAATATCCGAGCATGCGGCTTGGCGAGACAACTGCTCCATAGCAGCTTCATAGTCGGCTCGCATATCAGGATTGGCACCATCGATGTAAATCTGGGTCGTTTTCAATTGACTGTGACCCAACCAATGAGAGAGACTAGGCAGTGGCATACGCGACTCTGCCATTCGTCTGGCGAAGGTATGGCGCAGGCGATGACAGGAGACCTCGTTCTCGGAGAGTCCGGCTTGCTGACGGTAATAATCGAGGCGCTCCTGGATTCCGCGGACACTGATGCCTTTGTGACGACGAGTCAGAAACAGATGGCTATCGACTGCATCAGGACGCTCATCCATATAGCTCACCAACAGCGCTGTGGTTTCTGGCGTCAACCAGACTCGACGCTCTTTGTTCCCTTTGCCGCGTACGCGCAGTGACCACAGTTCGTCCGGATTTATGGCAGCTTCAATATCGCCCATCTCTAGTTTCGACACTTCGCCCACCCGCAGGCCAACGTCGAGCATCAAGGCCAACATCACTTGGTCTCTTATCTGACCTTGACTCACGCTCCCCCCATAACTGGCGGACGATGCGTTCCGCTATATCTCTGGGAAGATGGCAACCTGTATCCAGTCGGTGTAGACGCCACACCACCGGGTTTGACCAGCTTTCGTCTTCTGCCTCATCCGCCAAGTAGTCGAAAAATCGGCTCAACGTTGCCACTCTGCGATTGACCGTCGCACTGCTCATCCCCGCTTCGAGTTGCGCCGTTACAAACGTCGTTATCTCTTGGCGACCTATCTCTCTTGGCCTTTTTTCTATCACCTGGCCAAATTGATTTAGGTCACTTTCGTAATGTTTTACAGTTTCGCTTTGCGGAGAAAGCATTCTCACATGGGCACAGAATCCTGTTACTGCGGCGCTAAATTCTTGGTTCATTTTGGCCTCCTAGGGCTATTTTACCCCTTTTTTGGCCTACTGCGTGTAATAGAGAACGCCGATCCCGTTGTGCTACGCACCGTAACCGAGCTGCATTAGAGATTACACGCAGTAGGATTTCTCAGAGGTAGAGCGTTCAAATGGCGAAAAAAGACGCAGTAGAGAATCTCGGACCATTTGGCCCGCTCGAGTCTGTTTTGACTGAGAAATGCAGGATTATGTCTACTGCGTGTAATAGGGAATGCTGTGCCATAACGAACATTAAGAAAATAAGCGGGTAAACGAGTGCAGTCAGCACGCCCCGTGCGGGTCTTGACGGGATGCCACTCCGCACGGGGCGTGCTCGCTGGACGTTTACCGAATCTAAATTTTAACATTCATTATGGCGCGCCATGCTTGGCGACTTCGCGTTGCGGTCTACTGAGAATACTCGGCTAGTTTCCTTATGCGTGGTGCATACATGACACTAGTCGAGAGAGTGGCCGTGCTGCGAGAAGTGGACAGGTTGGCGTTGACGATTGAACTCCTTTCATGATGGTCTCCAAATCTCTTTTCTTTTGCTTTATCATTAGCGGTCTAATTCTGACCGGGACAATTACTGGTGCAGCATTACTCCACGCCCAAAGTGCAGACGCGGATTTGATAAGAGGGTTAGTCGTTGACGAAGATGGTCCAGTGGCTGGAGCGGAGGTGCGTGTTCAAGCAACAGATCTTGTCGCTGTCACAAACGATGTTGGTGAATTCGAATTCAATGGGCTGATACCTGAAGAGACCGTCACATTGATTGCATGGCGCAAAAACTACTTTTTGGCTCCAACAGAAGCAACACCTGGCGATGAATCAATCACCATCCTCATGAAGCGCCATCACCGAACCGACAATCTCGACTATCTCTGGGAAGCATCAGCCAACTGCGGTGAATGTCATACGTCTTATGCGGAATGGCAAGCGGATGCCCACTCACAAAGCGCTGTCAATCCCCGTTTCTTGACGATGTATCGAGGCACTGATGTGGAGGGAAATGTCAGTCCATTTTCAGATTATGATGGTGGTTTCCCCAAAGTACCTGATTTGACCCAACCTTACTTTGGCCCTGGATTCAAGACGGACTTTCCCCAACGCGACGGCAACTGTGCCTCTTGTCATACACCGCTCGCATCAAATTTGGAAACAAACAACAGTTGCGGTTGGTCTGGTTGTCATCTCTACGTTACGATCGAGCGGTCGGATGAGTTACCAGATGGTGTCAGTCCACTCGGATTGTCGGGTGTGTCGGCGGAGGGGATCTCCTGTGACTTCTGTCACAAGATCGGCAAAATCTCGCTCGATAAAGAAACGCAGTTGCCGGATCACGAAAAACCTGGCATTCAATCGATTCGCCTGTATCGTCCCGAACCCGGTGAACGCTTCTTTTTGGGTTCCCTTGAAGATGTGGCGCGGGACACCGATACTTTTTCGCCGCTCTACAAAGAGGGCCAATATTGTGCAAGCTGTCATTATGGCGTATTCAATGATGAGCTGATTTACGGTTCCTACAGTGAATGGCTGGAGAGTGCCTATAGTGCTGCCGACACAGGGCAATCTTGCCAAGATTGTCATATGCCCATTGCGGAGCGATACGATGCTTCTGCCGTGACGACAATTTCGCCAGCATTGCTTTGGTTGGAACAGAAAGCGGGCATGAGTTTGCCACCCATGTTGGCCACATTATCGGAACAGGCCACCAAAAACTATTTCGTCTTCCCAGATAAAGAAGGTGTGTACCGCAAGCCAGATCAAGTCCATAACCACACTATGCCAGGCAGCAGTGATGTCGAATTGCTGCAAAATGCCGTCACGCTCAAAGCGGATGCACAAGTTGACAATGGGAGCGTCGTAATTTCGGTCAGCATCACGAATGACAAAACGGGGCATCATGTGCCAACCGGTAGTCCATTGCGTCACATGATGCTCATTGTCACAGCAACCGACGACGACGGCAACCCACTGGTACGCCAAAAAGGGCCGGTCCTGCCAGAATGGACCGGAAATTATGCTGGACAGGCAGGCAAAGGATATGCCAAGCTCTTGAAGGACGATCAGACGGAAGAGATGCCGACCGTGGCATTCTGGCGTGAAGTTAGCATCGAGGCCGATACCAGAATTCCTGCCCTGGCGACAGATTTAACCGAGTATCGATTCGAGTCGCCGGAGGGAAGTTCAGTAACAGTCGACGTTCAGCTAATTTACCGGCGTGCATTCCAGCAGGTGATGGAGTGGAAGAAGTGGGACGATCCTGATATTCTGATGGAAGAAGAGCAGCTGAACGTGCCAATTCCATGAATGAATATTCCAAGCGAAACCACAAAAGATCAGTAGACGAATTCTATGCCTGAAGAAAAAGCGTCCGAAAATGGCGTATTGCTCGAAGTTAAAAACTTGAAACAGCATTTCCCCATCCACAGAGGCTTTTTACAACGCGTGGTGGGGCATATCAAAGCGGTCGATGGTATCTCATTTTCAATTCATGAAAATGAGGCATTGGGTCTGGTTGGTGAAAGCGGTTGCGGCAAGACAACTGTGGGGCGTACGCTGCTACGCCTTTATGAGCCGACCGATGGCGAAATCTGGTACCGCAAAAATGATGGATCACGCATCAACATCGCCACTATCGACCAAAAGACGATGAAGCCACTTCGCCGCGAGATGCGCATGATCTTCCAAGATCCCTTTAGCTCACTCAATCCACGTCTAACGGTGAAAGACCTAATTGGTGAGCCGCTTATCATTCACAAGGTCGCCAAGGGGCGTGAAATGGAGGAACGAGTCGCCCAATTAATGCGGGCAGTGGGGCTTGATCCAAATTATATGCGTCGCTACCCACATGAATTCTCTGGTGGCCAACGTCAGCGTATCGGTTTGGCGCGCACCTTGGCCTTGAGTCCACGCTTAATTGTGGCCGATGAGCCGGTCTCCGCGCTAGATGTTTCGATCCAAGCACAGGTTCTCAACCTTTTGCAATCGCTCAAAGAAGAACTGGGACTCACGCTGCTTTTCATTGCGCATGATCTTTCAGTCGTTGAGCATATGTGCGATCGAATTGCCGTCATGTATGTGGGGAAAATGGTAGAGATTGCCGATGCCGAAGAGCTGCTCAAAAATCCCAAACACCCCTATACGGAAGCGCTTGTTTCGGCTGTACCACCTGCAGATCCCGACATTCGCCCCAATCGCATCATTCTAGAAGGAGATGTGCCAAGTCCGGCTAATCCACCATCTGGTTGCATCTTTCATCCCCGCTGTCGCTATGCCAAGAGCATTTGCAAGGAAGAAGTTCCTGAGTTGCATCAGATATCGACTGGTCATTATGCGAGTTGTCATTTGTCAGCCGAACTAGAACTGCAAGGAGTTGAAGTTTGACATTCGAAGCTACTCGAAATGCCAATGGCGAGAGAGTTCCCCCGCGGTTCGCCTCGTCCGTTGCCGAAGCCAGCCGAATTTGGGCATTGATAGCCTATCTGTTGTTAATCGTGGGTTGGCTCTTAGTGCTATTGCTGCGGCGCAATGATCCATTTGCTCGCTTTCATGCCAACCAATCTCTAAGGCTATCGATCATGCTGGTTGCTATCCCATCAATTTGGGCGCTGTTCACGTGGCTGGTGCTTTTTGTACGTTTTGCAGGGCCTTTGGTCTCCGCTTCCTCTTTTGGGCTTCTGATCATTTTTGGTTGTGCATTCGTTATTGCCTGGATCACAGGGATATTAAACGCGCTCCGTGGTAAGCGACGCGCACTCCCATTCTTTGGCGGTTCCAGTCGCTAGAACATTGTAGCGCTCAAGAGTCATGATTGCTCTGATTCAGCCGGATCGAGTATCTGAACCTCGTCAAATTTCTCCAACAGCGTCTTGCGCATGACTCGTTCTGTCACAAATGGGGCAATTCTGCCAACGACGGAGAAAAGTTTGTTCCCAATCCCAGGGACCAGAATCCGTCTTTGATTCTTCATTGCCTGCAAGATGTGTCGAGCCAATTCCTCTGGTGGCATACGTAAGTGTTCCCGTTCATTGTTTGGGCTGTATAGACGCGCATGTTCCGTACGCGTTGGTCCAGGAAAAACGGTCAATATATTGTGTAATTTGGGTGCAAGTGCAATCGAAAGGCTGCGAGCGTAGGATGCCAGACCATCTTTGGTGGCCGCATAAACAGATGCACCAGGATAGCTGACAAAATGTGATAATGATGCAATGAAAATGAAGGACGCCGAATGAGCCAGTAAGTTCGAACGCAGCAACTCAGCCGTCATCAAGAGAGGACCCGTAAAGTTTACATCAATGACCTTCATCTGTCTTGCAATATCACTGTGAACAAAGCGACCGACTGCGTTAATACCAGCGTTGTGAACAAGCACTTTAATGGATGGCCCCTCGGCGATTTGGCCTGGCAGACGCTCCAAGTCCGCAACATTGGTGAGGTCCGCCGTCACAAATACGGCATCTGCTCCCGCCATCTCTAGCTCTGCTTGTGTGTAGACTGCTGCTTCTGTATCATGATCAACGCCGATAATGTTGTAGCCCGCATTGGCAAATTCTTGCGAAATAGCCTTGCCGATCCCTTTTGCAGCTCCCGTAATTAAGCAACGTGGAGTATCAGTTAGACCAGATGGTGTTTTTTCAGATGCTCTTACGGCTTGGCGACGCATTTTCATGCGCCACGTTGCATCAAGCGCTCCCCCTAATATAGAACCAGACCAATAGAGCGGCTTGTTGCGCCAACCAATGGTTGCATCGCGATTTCCACGCTCGATCGCCGTGACAATCTGACCCGCCACCTCTTCTGCCGATGGGAACGTCTCCAAATCCATCCGTTCTTGGGAGACGCCACTTTTGGTATGCATTCCTGTTCGAGTTGCGCCAGGGTAGATCAGCTGTAGCCCAACGCCACTTTGGGCTAATTCAATCCGCAAATTTCGCACAAATCCGTTGAGTGCGGCCTTTGTCGCACTGTAGACGGCATACTCTGGGCTTGGCAAAACCGACGCAACTGAACTAATAAAGACAATCTTCCCGGTTTGGGGCCGAATGCGCGGGTAGAGTTTATGGGTCAGAGAAATTGGTGCTTTCAAATTAACTGAAACCATCTGCTGAATGTTCTCGATGCTCTGTTCGGCCAAACCACCGACATAGCCCATGCCCGCATTCTGAATTACAAGATCCAAAAGCCGAATCTCCTTTTCTTCTAACCAATTAGAGAGGATGGTGGCACAATCCGAACCAGCAAGATCGACTTGGCAGTAATTGTCTTCATGATAAAATGGGTCGGTCAGTTCTAAGAGAGGCTTGCGACCAACCATCAAAACATGAACTTTTCGTTCGTTATAGAGTCGGGCCAATGCATGACCGATCCCATCTGTCGCACCAGTGATCAGAATTATTCGTGGATAGTGAGATGAAAATCTGTTCGATTGATGGAAGCTGTTGGCAGACATATTGGGCTTAGTATGTGGCGGAAGTCTTAAAAATCAAGAAGAGTCAATGATTCTATCAGAGAGACAAGCTTCGATTTTCAAACAGAGCCGGGTATGAACATAGTGTCCAATCAAATCAGAAATTCGTCTATACCGTAGTTGTCTTGAAAATTTGATTCATAACAAAAAGTGCATGGTCGCAAGCGACTGCTACGCAAACAAATGTGGATCAGTAGGGCAATCGCGTACCTTAAGAAAGCGGTGTGATTCGGTGAAGGGGCGACACGCAATCCCGGGTTGGACCAAGAACTCTCTCTTGAATGGATCATGGAGTAGTCCACTCCGGGGTTGCTCGTCCCGTGGACATGGCCATCTAGACTCAGTAGATCCAAATTTCAGGTTTTGAGAGAGAATTCTGGCTAAACAGTTGACATAAATACAAATTTGCCGGTCGATATCTAGTTTTTGCGTTAGATTTGGGCGATTTTCAGATATGAAATAGGTTGTTTTCTGTAACCGAAATCTGAATAAATGACTCCAAAATCCCTGCAATCTCGACTGAAAATCGCCAAAAACGCCAAATTTGGATCTACTGAGACTTGCTTGGGACCTTGCCCGCAAAGTACGCGATTGCCCTATCGGATCAGCGGTGAGCATTGACATTTATGCCACCTTCTGGTATCGTTCAGAAATAACTCAAGATGATATACGCTGAATGACGTGCAACGAGAGAGTATCTGGTCATTCCGGATCGCCGAAGGTGAAAAGAGAAGTCGAGCTACCGGTCGACTTCTCTCAAACTCTCAGGCAAAAGGATCGTTGCAACGACAGCATCTCTGGAGAGTCGGTCAATCTGCCATTTGATCCATCATCAATCTTGTTGACCGCACCGACGGGGCAAGCTCCACGATTAATTATTTCTAGATACATACATCTAGATTTGGAGTCAATCTCTCAGGTTTTTGACAGAGAAAAACGGGCATTGCAAGTGCATGTCCGTTTTTTGTTGCCTTTACTCGGTTCACTATAGTGAAATCTGATAGAGAACGATAGTTTTCGCTGACCCATCTTCCCGGACACGCTTTGTATGTAATGGCAGTTCCAAAAGGGCGCGTTGAAGAAGAACTGATAGAGAGAACCAGCAGCGTGTTATGTCAACATATAGATGAGGACAAAGGCAAGGAACCCAAAGGCGATACATAGTAAAAAATTAGGGGTGGTTCATTTTAGGCGGACAATTAGGTTTACATTTTTGCAAAGAGAAAAGATGTTTATATTTTCTACTTTGAGCCATGCTCAGGCAGAAAATGACCTCAATATAGATTTTTATCTATGTATCAAAAGTGTAAACCTAATTCTGAACCACCCCAAAAATTAGAAGCAATTAAGCGATAGGTTGGCGACGATGGGCTCGTTGCTGCAAATGGAAAGATTCATCATAAGGTTTCTTGTCTTGCCACAATTTCCAAATGATGCAAATCCAGCGATTAGCGAGAGTGCGATCAGCATGACTCTTTTTGAGACCGCGTTGGCGAGCGGCGGTGTAAAAAGCAGCGGCCCAAGAAGACTCTTTGCGGGAGCAGCGAGCAAATTGCTGAGTAAAATAACGAAAGTCGTGATCGCAAGCTCTGCGGAAATGAACGGTTCTGACTTTGCCACTTTGTTTGGTGACAGGACAGGTTCCCGCCAGAGACTGAAGGCTCATGGGAGAGGGAAAGCGTTTCCTGTCTTCGCCAAACTTGACCAGAAGACTGGGAGCTAAAAGCTGGCCAGCACCAGGTAAAGAAGCAAAGATATGCTGATCCGGATGTTGCAGAAAAAGTGACTGTAACTGGTCAAGGGTCTCTTGTTCATAGCGCAGTGCAAACAAAAGACATTCAGCCAGCTGAAGAGCTTCTCGTTGATACGCTGGCACAAATGCAGGAGCTGATGTGGGATAAGTGGCGGTTAACTTATCATAACAAGTGACCCATTTACGGGGTTGCGTATGTCGGTGCTGCTTGAGAAACTCTTGGAAGCCTTCATAGGTGGAGTTGCGCACATGCTCTGGCGTTGGATAGGTCAGAACCAGGTGGCAGGCAATCCGAGAAGGCCAGTTGCTGAAGACCTCAAGCAGCGCCGGATGGTAACGCAACAGGCAAGCGCGCAGACGGTTGGATAAGGCCACAGTCTCTTTGGTCCAGTATTGTGTGGCACTGCTGACCACTCGCATCTGCTGGAGTAATTCACTGCCAGGTGACCAAGGATAAAATCGATGGACATCGGTCCGCAACAAATCTGCTATCACATAGGCATCACTCTTATCATTATGCGCACCACTTTGACTATAGCGCTCCCGACTCTTGTTCACCACATTCGGCGGCACCACATAGACATTCTTGTACCCGCTCGACCAGAGATAATCAATCAGCAAATTATGCGCTGTTTCCAGTCCCACTGTCACTTCATCATGGCTCGCTCCTGTCTTCTTTCTCATTTCTTCAATTTGGCGAAATCCCTTCTGGCTATGCTCTATCTGCGCATAGCCCAGCGCTCGTCCTGTCTCATCCAACATCATCACATCATGTTTCTTTTCACTCCAGTCGATTCCCATTTTCACTTTCATCTTGGACCTCCTCTCCCGTATCGCCTGAGCTCCTCAACTTTGGACGCTGTTTTCCGTTTTCCTGTTATGGCACTCGAGGTGCTGCACGCTTTCGACGTTGCACGGCGTCGACCTGGCGGACTGTCCGGGAAGGGCGGTCGCACCGCTCGAAGAGGTTGGTCCTTTTTGCCAGGTCGAGAGTCCAATAAGTTTCGGCTTTCCTTGCTTTTGCCTTCCCTTATTTTATCTCCCTTTCCTATATTACCTAACAGGAAGGGGTCAGATATTGTAGGGTAGACGGGCCGATCTGTGACCCCTTCCGGGAAGATTCAGAATAAGGCTTGTCCAACAATCAAATCCCTAAATTGATCTGGAAAAGCTTAAGCCATTCCAGAAAAATCTACTTGGCAAATTAGGAATTTATTTCTCTGAAATGATCTAACAACCCAGAACTCAAAACGAAACACTATGAGCAACTCTCTCAAGCGTACAATACTCTTTCAATGGCATGTCGATCATGGTGCACGTATGGTTCCGTTTGCAGGCTGGGAAATGCCTGTGCAATACCAAACGGGTCCCATTGCAGAGCATCATATTACGCGTCGGTCAGCTGGCCTCTTTGATATTGATCACATGGGGCAAATCATCGTTGAAGGTAAAGATGCAGAAAGCTATCTCAATCAACTCGTGAGTTGGGATCTTCGCCTGATGCAAGAAGGGGAAGCACATTATGCGCTCATGTGCTACGAACATGGAGGGATTGTCGATGATCTCTTTATTTACAAGCTACCCGACCGCTGGTTTGTCGTCGTGAATGCTGCCAATCGCGAACAAGACTTTGTGTGGATGCAGAATCATGTAGCTGAATTCGATGTCACTCTAACAGATATTTCCGATGAAACCTATATGATGGCGCTGCAAGGTCCAAATGCCCTAAATCTGATTGAGCGGCTTATGCATTTAGACTTCTCAGATGTGCCGCGTTTTACGGTAGTTGAAACAACCTTCAACGATACAACGATACTCATCGGGCGTACCGGCTACACGGGTGAAGATGGCGTAGAACTGTTTTTGTCGGTTGATTCTGCGGCAACCCTTTGGAAGTCAATTTTACAAATGGGACATGACCATCAAATTGAAGTGAACCCCATTGGGCTTGCAGCACGCGACAGCCTGCGCTTTGAACCGGGATTTGCCCTTTATGGACATGAAATTAACGCCGACATCACCCCACTGGAAGCGCGACTTAGCTGGGCCTGCCGCTTTGATCATGAGTTTATTGGTCGGGATGCCCTCCTGGCACAAAAAGAAGCTGGTTTGACCAAAAAACTCATTAGTTTCGAATTAACCGAACGCGGTGTTCCCCGGGAGAACTATATTGTTACGAACGAGCAAGGAATCGAGATCGGACAGGTCGTTACAGGTCTTTATGCACCAACCGTTGACAAATATTGCGGCAATGCGTTTGTTGCGCCAGAGTATGCAAAAGTGGGCACGCTCATCCAAGTCATGATTCGCAACAAACCAAAGGCAGGTGTTGTCGTCAAACGACCACTCTACAAGCCAAGCTATCGATAGGTAAGATCGTGTTGCGTATTGCGTGGTACCGGTTATCGCTCTGGTTGGGCTGGATGTAGTTGCTTAGGGCATCTATCGCGCATCCTTGTGGTCATTTGTCGCCCAACTTGATGGTCTACTGGTATCACGCAACACGCAACATGCAGAACATGCAGTAAACCGTCAAGCATGAATACGGAGACACGACTATGAAACCAGACTTATTAAAACCCCTCGATCAATTTGCCAACCGTCATCTTGGTCCAACCGACTCAGATGTTAAACGTATGCGAGAGGTGTTAGATGTCACATCTTTGGATGCCTTGATGGACGAAACGCTCCCCAGGGCAATACGCCTTCAAGGACAACTCGATCTGCCTGAAGCTTGTAGCGAATCCGAGGTGCTAACAGAGTTGCGCGATCTAGCGAATTGCAATCAACTCTTTCGATCCCTAATTGGCATGGGGTATTCTTCGTGTCTTACTCCTGGAGTCATTCAACGGAATGTTCTGGAAAACTCAGGCTGGTATACTCAATATACTCCCTACCAGGCTGAAATTGCCCAAGGACGACTCGAAGCACTGCTCAATTTTCAAACCATGGTGACCGATCTCACAGGAATGGAAATTGCCAATGCTTCCATGCTGGATGAGGCAACCGCGGCGGCGGAGGCGATGACGCTCTGTCTTGCAGCTCGAAAACGTGGCTCTCAGGCGAATGTGTTCTTCGTCGATCAGCGTTGTCATCCCCAAACAATTGAGGTCGTCCGGACGCGCGCCCACCCCTTAGGCATCGAATTAATTATTGGTGACTATGCGCAGTACCAGTTCGGGACTGCAAGTATATCATCGACCAATGGTTCATCTGCACAGGAGGCAACATTTGGTGCTCTACTCCAATATCCAACGAGCGAAGGCGACATATTCGACTATGAAGAATTTTGTACCAAAGCCCACGCGGCTGGTGCCCTGGTCATTGTCGCCTGTGATTTGCTTGCACTGACCCTGCTCCGTCCGCCTGGAGAGTTTGGCGCAGATGTGGCCGTCGGCAATTCGCAGCGGTTTGGTGTGCCGCTCGGTTTTGGTGGTCCTCATGCTGCCTTCTTTGCCACGCGCGATCAATACAAACGTCTCATGCCCGGACGGTTGGTCGGCGTGTCCCAAGATTCCACAGGTGCTCCTGCACTCCGCTTGGCGCTCCAAACGCGTGAACAGCACATCCGTCGAGATCGAGCAACCAGCAATATCTGTACCGCCCAAGTGCTATTGGCGGTCATGGCTTCCATGTACGCTGTCTATCATGGTCCCGTGGGCTTAACCTACATTGCACAACGCATCCGGCTACTGACAAGCGCGCTGGCGGCTGGGTTAAGCGAGTTGGGCTATCGTGTCAATCAAGAGCCGATCTTCGACACGCTCAAAATTTATGATGGACCTCTCAGGCAAGAAGAGATCGTCCGGGCAGCATTGGAGCGACAAGTAAATCTACGGCTCTACGCTGATGGTGCACTCGGTGTCTCACTCGACGAAATCACAGATATCTCCGAAGTCGAGGGACTATTGGAGATATTTGGAGCTGCTTCAAATCAATTCAACGTGGAAGAGTTGGCATCTACAGCCAAAACTGACTACACGAAAGGAATAAGACGACAGAGCGACTTTTTAACCCATCCCGTTTTCAATCGCCATCATTCGGAAACCGAAATGCTACGGTATATCACCCGTTTGCAAGGTCGCGATCTCTCACTTGCTCATTCAATGATTCCGCTTGGATCTTGTACCATGAAACTGAACGCAACGACGGAGATGATCCCCATAACATGGCCCGAGTTTGGGCAAATCCATCCGTTCGCCCCAACGACTCAGACAGCCGGTTATCAGGAATTGTTCCGCCGCCTGGAAACATGGCTGGCTGAGATTACAGGTTTTGCGGCCACGTCTCTCCAACCGAACGCCGGTTCGCAGGGCGAATATGCTGGTCTCCTGGCTATTCGCGGGTATCATCAATCACGTGGCGAATCGGCGCGCACCGTCTGCCTTATCCCCAGCTCTGCCCACGGCACCAACCCAGCCAGCGCGGTGATGGCGGGTATGAAAGTCGCCGTCGTTCAATGTGATGCAGATGGCAATGTCGATGTTGCAGATCTGCGCGCCAAAACCGCGGCACACAGCGATACGCTATCTGCCCTCATGATCACATACCCCTCAACTCATGGCGTTTTTGAAGAAGAGATTATGGAAATCTGCCAGATCGTTCACCAACATGGGGGGCAGGTCTATCTGGATGGGGCCAATATGAACGCCCAAGTTGGACTCTGCCGTCCGGGCGATTTTGGTGCCGATGTCTGCCACTTGAATCTCCACAAAACATTTTGCATTCCACATGGTGGTGGTGGTCCAGGCGTGGGCCCGATCTGTGTTGCCAAGCATTTGGCCCCGTTCTTGCCGAGGAAGACGGTCATCGAGTCCGATCAACCTGGTATGGGATCTGTCTCAGCGGCACCGTGGGGGAGTGCAAGTATTCTACCCATATCCTATGCCTATATTCGTATGATGGGAACCGAGGGGCTGACGCGTGCGACGCAAATCGCTATCCTCAGTGCCAACTATCTTGCAAAGCGGTTGGATCCACATTACCCGGTGCTCTATACAGGTGCAAATGGCCGCGTTGCCCATGAATGTATCATTGATTTGAGCCATCTCAAAGATGTTGTCTCCGCAGATGACGTTGCCAAGCGGCTCATCGATTATGGTTTTCATGCACCCACCATGCACTTTCCCGTCATGAACACCCTCATGATAGAGCCAACCGAAAGTGAATCTCTAGAAGAGTTGGATCGCTTCTGTGAAGCCATGATTGCTATTCGCGAAGAGATTCGACAGATTGAGCAGGGTCAGGTGCATGACAAACAGAATGTCTTGACTGGTGCTCCCCATACGGCTGAGATGATTGCATCTGATTCATGGGATCAACCCTATTCGCGAAAGCAAGCAGCCTATCCACTGCCTTGGGTCAAAGAACGCAAATTCTGGCCCTACGTTGGACGGATCGACAATGTTTATGGGGATCGGAATCTGTTTTGCGTTTGTGTACCGGTAGAGGAGTATGGTGTAGAGTGATTCTATGGTGATGGGTTTGAAATACCAAAATCTCGAGGACGAAACTTGGTATCGTTTCGAATCTGTATTACTCCTTCTCCAGATACACCAATGACATAAAGACCGCGCCGATAAGCATATCGGTCGGCTTCTTCTACAACGTTCAGACCAGCAACAGCACCATATAAGCGGTGATTTGCATATTTGGGAAAGTACCTTGGGAACTCGTCAAGATCAGCAAGAAATTCATCAACCGTCGATACTTTGAGGGTGCTCTTTGTTTCTACGACAACTATTTCAGTGTCATTTTCGAGGATCAAATCGATTTCCATGGTTGAGCCATTTTGGTGGCTCTTTGCCCGCGGATAAATGTAATGAACATCGATACCCCGTGCCTGAAAGACAGCCAGGGCTCCTGGCTGTACCAATGCTTCTAACATCCTGCCCCACTGACTTCCAAATAGACCTTCTAGAGCACGAATTTGCTGAGCCGTCTTCTCTACCTCTGCACTCGTGGCGCTGAGTATAGTATCCAATCTAGCATCAGTCTCTTTGAACTTGGCATCAGTCTCTTTGAACAATTCCCAGATTTCGGCAATTGCAGAGTCTAGTTGTTGCTGTTCCATGATGATTCTGGTTATTCTCCGAACCCTATTTTTAATCAATACCGCAATCGGGTGGTACGATATCCCGAACAAAATTATACTACAGATCAATCGCCAACCCCTATTCGTGTTTCGATCTTGCCTGAATCCGCGCGACAAGGTAGGATTGTTGGTAAGAAATTCGGGGTGGTTCAGAATTAGGTTTACACTTTTGATACATAGACAAAAATCTATATGAGGTCATTTTCTGCCTGAGCATGGCTCAAATTAGAAAATATAAACATCTTTTCTCTTTGCAAAAATGTAAACCTAATTGTCCGCCTAAAATGAACCACCCCAGAAATTCATTGATCATTTCCTAAATGTCTGTCCGAAAAGTTCTGTGACGATACCTTTTCGCTGGAGAAACAGGTTGGATTTGCACCACTTTTCGGATGGTTTCTAAGGAACGAAAATTTAATAAGTTACGCATAGATTCTTCGTTTCACTCGAGAATGACATGCGCAACTTACTGAATTTATTTAATTCTCATTCCGGGGTGGTTCAGAATTAGGTTTACACTTTTGATACATAGATAAAAATCTATATGAGGTCATTTTCTGCCTGAGCATGGCTCAAATTAGAAAATATAAACATCTTTTCTCTTTGCAAAAATGTAAACCTAATTGTCCGCCTAAAATGAACCACCCCCTCATTCCTAAAGTAAATCATCTCCGTGAAACGATTGACAAGCACTTTCGCCATAAGTTTGAGTGTCGGACTGCTACTAACTCTATCAACACAAGTAACTGGAGTATTCTGGACACCCTCTCTGCGCTCCCAGCAACAGCAGAACGAACCACCCTACCCCCTCAGTCAGGAAATAACGTCCATAACATGGGAACCAATCGAAGAAATTGAACGGGTGGCAAATGGGAGTGACAATTGGCCCATCACTTGGGGCGCTGACGATCAGCTCTACACAGCCTACGGCGATGGGCAGGGGTTTGAGCAACAGGCACCAGAGAAACTCAGCTTGGGCTTTGCAGCAATCGATGGTCCTCCGTCAGAATTCTATGGCACAAATATCGAGTCCGACGGCGAACAGAGGGGTGATGGACGGGCTGGTAAGAAAGCGAGCAGCCTTCTAATGATCGAAGACAGGCTTTACATGTGGGTGCGCAATGTTGATGGCAATGGGCATGGATGTCAGTTAGCCTGGTCCGACACAGAGGCTACAACATGGGAATGGGTCGAATGGACCTTCCCAGAGTTTGGGTATGTGTTTTTGTTCAATATGGGTCAGATTATGAGGGTTCGCGCGATGATTATGTTTATATCGCATCGCCAAATGGTTCAAATGCATACGAGCCAGCCGATCACTTTATCCTGATGCGTGTCTTTTGGGATCAACTAACCGATCAGTCAGCCTATGAGTATTTTGTGGCGGCCCAGCCTGAAGGCAATGCCATCTGGACTCAGGACAAAGGCTTACGACAGCCCGTCTTTGTCCATTCGGGTCGTGCACTGCGCTCCAGCATCAGCTACAATGCTGGATTGAAGCGGTACCTCTGGTGGCAACAAATTCCAGAACCGGATGTGGATACACGCAATGCAGGGGGTTTTGGCATCTACGATGCACCAGAACCGTGGGGTCCTTGGACAACTGTCTATTTCACACAACAGTGGGATGTAGGCCCAGGAGAAACCGGCACGTTCCCCACAAAGTGGATGAGCGACGATGGGAAGACGATCCATTTAGTCTTTTCGGGCAATGATTCGTTTTCTGTTCGACAGGCCACCTTGGGGACAGAGCCGCGACCGGAACCGACCGCCACATGGACTTCACTTCCAACTGAGACGCCAACTGAGACGGCCACAGAAACGGCGACAGCCACCGCCTCTGCGACAGAGACGGAAACGCCAACAGAGACCGCGACGGAAACTCCGACCTTTACCAGTACGGCAACGGCCACAGAGATCCCAACAGAAACCACTACGCCTACGCCCCTTCCTACAGAGACACCGATTGATACACCCACAGATGGGCCGCCAACGGAAACACCATTACCAGACGCAACAGCGACACTCATTCCAACAGAGACACCGACAGAAACAGCAACAGAAACGGTGACGGAAGCACCAACAGAATTACCGACAGTATCAATTGCGGAGACGCCGACACAGGTTTCCCCAACCGAAACACCCACGCCAACTGCTACACAAGCGATTGCTCAATCTCAATCCCCTCTAGCGACTCCGACGCATACAAACACGTTTGAGCCTATCGCAACAGAAACACCAGTGCCTACGCCGACTCCGACACGAACAGATACAGCTACGCTAGCGGCGACTGCAACCTTAGTCCCCACAGTACCGGCAACACCCACGTTGCCCCCGACCATCCCACCAACCGAGCCAAGTATCGCCACAGCGCCCCCTTGTCGGCACCAGCCGAGCCTCAGCAAGCGACTCCGGACGATCAACTTGCTTCAAATCCGGTCTCGCTTGAGAGGCTCTTCACGGCAGATCGAGTCATCATTGCGTTATTGGGATTCATCTTATTTACGATTGTTGGATTAGGCGCCGTGGCGTTGGTTGTTTCGGTTTTGTACTTTCGGACGCGAGAGTAATGTGGGACACAGATGAACACAGATTTCACGGATTGATTCTGAGCTGGTCCCTGTTGGCGAAACGCCCACTTTGTGGATATCCCGAAAAATCCGTGTCCTAATTTCAACCCCTATAATGTCTTTTAGGCCCATCCAATTTTTTAATGATCCACAGATGGACGAGATTCACTGGATTTTCCTCTTTCTAATCCTGTAAATCCTGTTCATCTGTGGATCATTTATTTTCTGGAATTGGCTTACACTACCGTGGATAGACCGTGACAATCACCTCACTGACACCCATTCCAGTGCCTCCACGATCATCCGCAATTGTACGATTGAACGCAGCAAAGATATCGAAATTGGGGCGACCTTCTCGATCCGGCTGACCAGCCAAAGCGAAAAGATAACGCGAGTCCACCGTTTCGGTGCCGCCGGGTGAATCGATCTCCAAACGTTCGTTGGAGATCTCGAGGGATATTGTTTCACCCTGGCGCACCATATCTTCAAAGTAGGCCAACTCACGGTTTCCATCGGTGGTCTGATGTTTAGGGGTTTGGTCATTGCCATAGACAACGAGTGCCCCCTCAAGAATCTGCATCTCAGCGTCATTGCTTTGATCACCATCATCGCCACCATAGCCAGAATTGGAGATTGAATCGCCAATGTTGACGCTTCGCCCATTGGGAGTTTCGCGATAGGTAATATCAAAACGGACGCGTGTGTAGCCAGTGCGACGAGGATCCAGTGTCAACATCATCAATGCCTCTCCATCCGCATGACGTCGACTGGCACGCTCCATATCGATGTAGTGAATGGCCACAATCCCACCACAATTGTTGGTTCCGCTGTCGAGATTCAACGCGCAGCTTGCCGGTTGGGGGCGCGGACGGCGAGTTGGCGCAGGAGTGGATGTGGGCGTCGGTCTGCGCTGGGCAACATTAGGTGCAACAACTGCTGATTCTACAGCTACCTTCTGGGTCAATTTTTCTAATTCTTCACGTACCAGACGCACAATCAGTCGATCGAGCGTATTGACTGAGTAATTCTCTACATCATGGCTCGTCTCTGTCCCTGGACCGCTGCTGGGATCGTCACCATCTTCGTACGTTAAGAAAACAAATTTCCCGCCCGTAAACTGGGCGACTTGGCGGAAAATGTACTCACCCGGATCGTCCAACCCGCTGGCACCGACTGGGAAAATCTTGATCCCTCGACCAACAGCTTCAATCATGTCTGTATCGTAGCTGAACCGCTGCCAATGGTAATCTAGATGAGGTGGTGCATCGGCCACTAACACGATCAAACGCAGAGTCTCACCGTCTCGCTCTGGGGTGCGCCAATCCATTTCGTGTATCGCTTTGTGCAGTGCTTCATTGACCGACTCGGGATAATCGCCGCCACCATTCGCACGCAGCGCTGCCAAAGAGCGTTGAAAGTCGTTCAAGTTATGGGTAAAATCATTCGACCGTACGACATATGAGTCACCTCGATCTCGATAATGAACCAAGCCATAACGTACATCGGGCTGCTCAGGCAATTGATCGATTTGAGTCGCAATATCGGCCATGGAGGCTTTTAACTTGGCGATCTCATCATCCATGGATCCCGTGGCATCGACGAGAAAAAGCAGGTCAAGCTGTGCGGTGTTTGAAACCGGTAGATCGCTCAATGTCAAAACCCAATTCTCAGCACCATAACGCTCAAAAGTACGCCGCTCGGCCACCCATTCTTTCTGCGCTGCAACTTGAAATTCACGCGTCTGCTGAACGCGCCTTGGATTTTCTTGCAATGCAAGTGGGTGAAAGAGAACGCGCCCACCAGCATCTGTACGCCCACCAAAGACCAAATTATCATCCACGTAGACATCAATTGCCGCGTCATGCACTGGGAAACCATTTTCATCTTGCACGAAAATGATATAGCGCTCGCTAACGTCCCGATCATTCACATCCAAACGATAATGGCGGTCTCTGTAGTCAAGATACTCACCCCACTGTTCATTATCATCAACCACGCCTGCGGTCACTGGCTCATAGCGGTCGGAACGTTTTGGCGCATCGGCAGGAGGCGCTGTGCGACCAGATCCTGTGCTGTTCGTGATACGGCCGCTGGACGGAGCAGCCACGATAGGAGCAGCCGATTCGGCGCGATCACTATCCAAGGCTTCGGACTCAGCGGCTGGCATGCCAGCCGAGGATTGCTCGGTGACATCACCAAGTGCTCCTTCACCTGCATCATTCCCAGACACACTCCTTGTTGGGGCAGGACGATTTTGGCTATCCTCTGCGTTAGCAGGTGCGTCCGCTGGTGCAATGTAAAGACCAGCACAACCATTTAAGATTAAGAGCGCAGCAAGCGCGACAAGGGCAAGAGCGTGTCGTGGCGTCATAAACATATGGTTGCGAAACAGATAATATACAAAACGATAACTGTGATAGATGAAACGTCTTCTGTGTTTCAGATATTGTATTGGTTCAATATACATAGTATGTCCTCCGAAAAGCTTGACAATATTTTATCTATTTGTCTGCCCCATAGTTTGATGGAAAAATTTGTCTTTGCAAGAGTCAGATGTGTACCATTGGTCCAAATCTACGTGTAACAGTTACATGCCCCCTAACAGAGTTTTGAAGCAACCCCGGTCAAAAAGGGAGAAACGACGAGTACATTGCGTCGTGAAAAGCCATAAATGTTACGTTATTGCGCCGCGCCACATGCAATGACTCACCTATCTTCTCAACAGTTACTCATTCATGACGGGCATCCTACCCGCTTTGTTCCCAAGTCACCCTATGTACTAATGGTACAGATCTGGCTCTTGTAGTGTATGGAACATCTGTCATGCTATGAGCGTCAGCAAATTCGCACAGATTTAGCGCTTATCCAGAAAAGTTCCGTGGCGATGCATTCTCATTCGAGAAGCTGGTTGGACTCACGACCACTTTTCGGATAGGTTCTTAGGATAGGGGATGTAGACTGTGCAGACGCTATATATAGTGAATGGAGAATATTCGAATGTTTAAGCAAACAACAAAATTGAACTTATTGATGTTATTAATCTTCATGGCCTTGTTTCTGGCTGCGTGTGGAGCACCAAAATCAGAGTCAGTGTCGGGAGGAGCAGATGCGGCAGTGACCTCCCCAGAATTAAGCGATGGTAGGGCTTCTGAGGAAGCTTTGAGTGAGACAGTTTCAGTAAATAGTACACAATCAGCAAACGTGAGGGTGCATACAAATCAGGAAGTCTTGAGCGTGGCAGTTTCAATGGACAGTGCACAACCAGCAAATGCGCGAGCGCAAACAACGCAGCTCGCCCTATCGCCTGCGTCACCTGCCGAATCGAATGCGGGCGGCAAGACATCTATCAATGACGCTGCCTACGATATGACCTTCTTTGAAAATTATGGGGTCAATCCTTTTGTAGATACAGAAGATGATCATCTCTCAACCTTTGCAATGGATGTAGACACAGCATCTTACGCCGTGGCTCGTCGATTCGTGACTGATGGTTACATGCCCGATCCCGATTCAATTCGTGTCGAGGAGTTCATCAATTATTTCGACCATGCATATGAGCCGCCAACTTCGGATGCATTTGCCATTCATCTTGAAGGAGCACCTTCTCCCTTTGGTACAGAGCGGCACAACTTGGTTCGAGTTGGATTACAGGGTAAGGTGATTGACGACTCTGAGCGCAAGGATGCTTCGCTTGTCTTTGTCATCGATGTTTCTGGCTCAATGGATCAGGAGAACCGACTCGGCTTGGTGAAAGAGACGCTTCGTCTGTTGCTCGATGAGTTGCGCTCGACAGATGAAGTTGGGATCGTGGTCTATGGCAGTCGTGCATATACAATTTTAGAGCCGACCCGTGCGACAGAACGTGGTGACATTCTGAACGCCATCAATCAGTTGCGACCTGATGGTTCAACGAACGCGGAAGAAGGTCTCATCCTGGGTTATCAGATGGCCGTGCGCATGGTCAACCAGGCCCAGCAAGGTGATCGTATTGTGCGGCTGATTCTCTGTTCCGATGGTGTTGCCAACGTAGGAAATACGGGACCAGATTCGATTCTTGGACGAGTACGCGATTATGTCGATCAAAGTATTACGCTCTCGACCGTCGGTTTTGGTATGGGTAACTACAACGACGTGTTGATGGAGCAGTTGGCCAACGACGGCAATGGCAATTACAGGTATGTGGATACACTGGATGAAGCCAAGCGTGTGTTCGTGGAGAATTTGACTGGTCTATTGCAAGTGATCGCCAAAGATGCCAAGGTACAGGTCGAATTTAACCAAGATGTTGTGCGCAGTTACCGATTATTGGGGTATGAAAACCGAGATGTCGCTGACGAAGATTTTCGCAATGACCATGTCGATGCCGGCGAAGTTGGTGCTGGTCACAGTGTTACAGCGCTCTATGAAATCAAGCTCGAACAAGATGTCGATGCTACGTCTGATACTCCCATTGCAACTGTTTATGTACGCTATGAAGAGATAGAGAATGCAGACGTAAAGGAGCTCAGTCAAGTTTTGACGTTAGGTGATTTACATGGGACATTCGCCGCCAGCTCACCGACGTTCAAGCTTGATGCTACCGTCGTCGAATATGCTGAACTCCTACGCGAGAGCTACTGGGCACAAGACGGTAGTTTCGCCGATGTCTTAACGCTTGCGCAGGAAGTCAAGTCTCTGTTTGCCAATGATGCGGAACGCGCAGAGGACGTAGTTGAGTTTGTTGATTTAGTTGCGCAGGCGGAGCGAATTGCGAACGGAGGATAAAAAGTCAAAGATAAGGGGTGGTTCAAAATTAGGTTTACACTTTTGATATATAGACAAAAATCTATATGAGACCGTTTTCTCTCTGAGAACCGGCGAAATCAGAGAATATAAACGTTCTTTCTGTTTCTAAAAGTGTAAACCTATCTATCCAGCTAAAATGAACCACCCCAAAGATAAGATTGAGTATCGATAAAGCGGGATTCAGAAGATGGGACACGGATGAACACAGATTGCACGGATTGACTCTGGGATAATCCGTGTTCATCCTGAAAATCCGTGTCCTATTTTTCAATCCCTATTATGTCTAATTTGGTCTCCACAGCGAAATATTTCCCTTGCGCTCATAATCATTGACGATGGGGAACGAGAATGATACACTCACCGGAAATCATTTCAACCATTCTCGTTACGATAAATGTCCAACGCAAAATCTCAACAGTCCCCAACCTTCAATATCTTTGGCCCAGCCTTCAAAGCCGATCCCTATCCTACCTATGCCGCCATGCGGACACAATGTCCTATTCATCGTCGTACGTCACAAGATGGTGAGACGACTATCTGGTTTGTCACGGGGTATGAACAAGTGACTGCATTGCTCCGTGACCGCCGATTGGTCAAAGATGTGCGGCAAACTCTAACGACTGAAGAACAAGCTGCAACATTGCTAGAACCACCCCTCTTGCGGCTGCTCAGCAATCATATGCTCAATCTGGATCCACCTGATCACACGCGGTTGCGTGGACTCGTCAGCAAAGCTTTTACCAAAAACATGGTTGACCAAATGGAGCCTCGGATTCAGCAAATTGCAGACAGGCTAATCGATAAAGTCCAACATCAGGGCCAGATGGATCTCATCGATGATTACGCTTTTCCCTTACCGATCACAGTGATCGCTGAGCTATTAGGCGTTCCGTCTGAAGACCGCAACCGCTTTCGGCAATGGTCACGCGCCTTTGTGACCCCTTCGGCCAATATCCATCGCAGCGAGAAAAAGTTTCAAAAAACGCGACGGTTGATGGAAGATTTTACAGAATATTTTCGACAGATCTTTGTCAAACGGCGAGCAGAACCGCGCGATGACTTGATTTCCTCGCTATTAGAGGCCGAAGAGGCAGGGGATCGACTCAACCAGGAAGAGCTATTCAGCATGATCATTCTGTTAATTGTGGCGGGCCATGAGACAATGGTCAACTTAATCGGCAATGGTATGTTGGCTTTGTCACAAAACCCACAACAAATGCAACAACTGCGTGACAATCCATGCTTGATCGATCAAGCAATTGATGAGATGATCCGCTACGATGGCCCTGTTGAACGAGCGATGATGCGGTTTGCGGCTGAAGGCATTGTCATAGAAAATATTGTAGCGGGAGAATCTACACAGTTGACACACATTCACATGAACGAAACCGTAAATAGAACGGATGATTCAAGTACCAGAACCAGCAATGATCAGATCGTGATCAAAAGAGGCGACGTTGTGAGTCTGATCCTAGCTGCGGCGAATCGAGATCCGGCCCAATATGAGGCAGCAGACCACTTTAACATCACTCGGTCGCCTAATCGTCACGTTGGCTTTGGCTAGGGACTCATTTCTGCTTGGGGGCACCGCTGGCGCGCGTCGAGAGTCGCATCGCCATCAATACATTGCTTCGTCGCTTGCCAAACTTACGTCTAGCCATTTCTCCCTGGGCGTTACGCTGGCGTACAGTACCAGTGATTCGCGGTATGCACCATATGCCAGTTTCTTGGAATAATAGATGACGATTGACTTCCGACAATACATAGATGAGGGCATTGCGCATCACTTCAGCCAATTGTAGAATAAATAGCGGGTCTTCGCGACAAAGTGTACAAGCGATGAATTCGTGCTACGTGGTACGTGACACGTGGTGCGTCAAGCGATCCAGTACGCACCACGTACCACGAATTACGTTGTCAAGTACGCTATCTCGCGTAGAGCCTAAATAGCTTGTTTGTTCAGCGTTACAAACGGAAAAACCGCACCGTCTGGCGAAAACGATGACTGATGCCTAGATGAGAAAGGATCGAATAGAAATACCATGTCCAACCCAATTCGTTATGCGCTCTACGGTCACGACTTCAAAGCAAATCCTTTTCCTACCTATACGCAAATGCGGACAGAAGAACCAATCTGCCATCACCCTGGAATTTCGGGTGACAATATGGTGTGGTTCGTGACAAATCTTGAATATGCCGATCAAGTACTGCGGGACCACAAGCGTTTTGTCAAAAGTTGGCGTAAGACACGCACACCAGAAGAACGGGCCCAACTTCGAGTTTTTACAGAAGAAGAAGAGTTGCTCAATCGACACATGCTCAATTTTGATCCGCCAGATCATACGCGGCTGCGTGCGCTGGTCAATAAAGCTTTTACTGTCCGGGGGATCAACCAGATGCAAGATCAGGTGCAGACCATCGCGGACGAGCTGCTTGATCAAGTACAAGATCAAGGCTCTATGGATTTGATCGATGACTATGCCTTCCCACTGCCGATCGTGGTCATCTGCGATATGCTTGGTATACCCGTTAACGATCGGCAGCGCTTTCGCGTATGGAGCAATGCATTTATTGCGCCGAATCTGACTGAAGAAGAGTTGGGAAACGCGGGACAGTTGCTTGGGGAATTCATCGCTTATTTACGCGAAATCTTTGAACTTTACTTTCTGGTAAAAGAAAAGAGATGAGGTGAGAAATGTGACAAAAAGCGGTTAGCAGTTCATCCTAAAGGTAGAGAACCCAAAAAGGAGGAAGGAATGCTAACCGCGCCAGAAATAACTATAGCAGTACTGATGAATGTATTGCAAGTAACGCCGATGGGAACAAACGTAAATGTAATGCGTCTGATGTGGGCAATGCTGAATGGGTCGTTTCTGAAAAGTCGAGGAGCAATCCATAGCGCATTGAAAGAAAGCGGGTTTGAAGATGAGGAGCTCCGGCGAAGCTGGTGGAGCTTTCGATATGGATCATGGGATATCACAAGTCTGCTGGGGTCGTGGCAAGAAGAAGTGGAGTGGAAAGGGGAATGGGAGGCAAAAAAGTTAGAAGGGTACCGAGTGAAAAGCATAGATATCACAGGGTTCTGGCGACCGAAGCTGCAAGGGAAAGTGAACCGACTCTATAACTCAACGGCTCGTCGGGCATTGCCCGCGCTCATCTTTGGAGTGATGATAAGCTCGGGGGGAGATAGGCGGGAAGCGAGTGCCACTGCTCAAGGCAATCATGAGATGCACGGTTGGAACAAAGGAAAGTGAGTTTCGGAAAAAGCTGCTGACAGAGACGAAGAAATCACTGGAGTCAGACGAAGTGGCGGTGGTCGATGCCGGGTTTACAATCAGAGAAATGCTAGAAAGCGGCATCGACCGATTTGTCCTGCGGGAAGCCATTAACTGCACAGTGCGCCGCAATGAGTTCCCCAAACGCAAAGAAAAAGGCAGACCACCTGAATATGGTGATATTGTGCGTCCGCTCTCTCGCAGCTATAAGGGAAAGCGACTCGAGGCTACAACTCCGGACTCGTCTGGTCGCTTTCTCTATAGTGGTCGCCTGATTTGCTATCAAGCATGGCACAATCTCGTCCCCAGAACAACCAAGGTGGATACAGCCAACCGTACCTACTCGATTTACGTCATTCAGGATCCGGCCTACAACACACCTTTGGTTTTGGCGACCGTTATGACTTTGCAGCCTGAAACCATTTATCTTGTCTACCTGGAACGCTGGCCTGTTGAACATCCCCCCCTTGGCTTCCAAGCAGATGATTGGCTTACATCGTCAATTTGTTCATGCCGATGAGGCTTGTTTCCGCTTACCTGAACTGGGGCTGCTGGCTGGCAATCTTCTTTCCCATTTAGCCGCTTCTCTTCCTCCCATACCGACTGGCTACTGGGATCGAGAGCCTCAATCCACTCCCGGCAGGCTGCGCCGTGTTCTCTCGAGTGCTCTTTTTCCAACTCCTGACCAACTCGACCCTGACTTTCGGAAAAAGGCCTCGGTTTCACACCATTTCCCTAAAGGCGTTCTCGCTCATCGCCGCCTCAATGCCGCTGCTTAAACTAGCCGAGCACTATTTTTACATTTTATCCCGTTTTTTCAGGGTGGATTCTTTTTTCCACCCCTTTCGGTTTGCCCTTTGTCACTCAAGCCTTTACCAGAAAGTAAAGTTGAAGAACGTCGTCGTCAACCAGAAAACGACTTAATTACAGCATTGGTTCAGGCCGAAGAGGCAGGCGACAAGCTAAGCGAGGCGGAACTCTTTAGCATGGTCATTTTATTAATTGTAGCGGGTCACGAAACCACCGTCAACCTGATCGCCAACGGCACGCTCGCACTTTTGCAGAATCCAGATCAACTTGCACTTTTGAAAAAAGACCCAACGCTCAGCGAGAGTGCCATTGAAGAATTCTTGCGCTATGATGGGCCTGTCGAACGTGCGACAGCGCGTTTTGCTGCCGAAGATGTTGAATTGGGCGGACATCGAATCGGACGTGGCGATGAAGTTATCGTCGTCCTCTCTAGCGCCAATCGAGATACAGCGCACTTCGACCACGCTGACACCCTCGACATCACGCGCAAACAGAATCGACATTTAGGCTTTGGGATGGGCATCCACTACTGTGTTGGTGCACCCCTTGCTCGCATGGAAGGACAGATCGCTATCAATACTCTGTTGCGGCGTCTACCCAATCTGCGGCTGGCTGTCCCGGCCGAAGAACTGGAGTGGGGTACGGTGCCGATTATTCGCGGGTTAGCGAGAATGCCGGTCGAATGGGGATGAGACAGCACCGTTTTTCTGGCGCTCACCAGACAAAAGTGTGCAAATCTGTAAAATTTAGACAATATGATCGCCGATTTGCACACTTTCTGGAAGAAAGACCTTTTCCATAGATGAACTTTTTCTGGATTTTACTCAATTGTCAGCGAACAGAAAGAAACGTTCGCCCCAATCCCTGCTATACTCAGTAGATCCAAATTTCAGGTTTTGAGAGAGAATTCTGGCTAAACAGTTGACATAAATACAAATTTGCCGGTCGATATCTAGTTTTTGCGTTAGATTTGGGGGTGGTTCAAAATTAGGTTTACACTTTTGATATATAGACAAAAATCTATATGAGACCGTTTTCTCTCTGAGAACCGGCGAAATCAGAGAATATAAACGTTCTTTCTGTTTCTAAAAGTGTAAACCTATCTATCCAGCTAAAATGAACCACCCCTAGATTTGGGCGATTTTCAGATATGAAATAGGTTGTTTTCTGTAACCGAAATCTGAATAAATGACTCCAAAATCCCTGCAATCTCGACTGAAAATCGCCAAAAACGCCAAATTTGGATCTACTGATACTAATGAAAGTGAACAGCAGATAGCAAGCAGTAAGTAGTTTAGGAGTATCAGTTGTCTTCTGTTCACTCTCGCTCTACATGAACCATTCAGTACATTTTCCTCTCGATTGTTCGCGTTCCTACCAACCAACGTTATGGCTTCTACCACGAATGCCAGTCGTCCGTTTTCTTTGCTCCATCGCTTCTTTTCATCACGCAATCCAAGTCAAAAACGTACTGGCTCGCAAACCGTTTATCAACAATCTCTCCCAACTCGTGATCTGCTTCAGCGCGCAACACTTTGTCTTTGCCACGCTTCGGAAGACGGCGAAGGTGTAGCTGCGCTTTGTGATGCATTACAGGCAAGAGGACTCCGTGTCTGGACATTGCGCTGTTGTCCTGAACAGAATCAATATTGGGACCACGATCACCGAAAACGGGTGCTACTCTCTGATTTCTTGCTCGTATACGTCTCCAAACACCTTCTCCATGCAGCACCCTATGTACGCGCCATTGAAGAGGCGAACCAACTTTGGCAGAAAACGCAAGTTGGCTCACTCTATCTCATCCCTGTTCAAACAGATGCAGCGAAATTGGCTGATTATGATGCAGCATTAAGTGTGGATAACCTGTCGAATCCTCGGGCGATTGATGCACTTTATCAGACATTGCATAACGAATTAGAGCAACGAACAACGTCTCGCCAGGACGCTCTCTTTGAACAAGAAGCGCGACGCCTGGAGGCATGTCACGACCTGCCCACTATCGCGCAAGTCTTTCGTGATTCTCCTCTCTTCGATAAGCTGCTCAATGGTCAGGCAATCCAAGCACATCTAACGACCATCAACCCCTCTGATCTTCCCACACTTCAGTCTCGCTTAGAGGCTGCACGAAATGAGTTCACCGAAGTAGCCGACCAGACGCTCCTTGAATTTGTTCTGATCAGCTCTATGCTCTATGATGCACTCTATGTAAACTACACAGATAAACAGCAGGATTTGCTCCAAATCATTAAGCACAGATTAGAGCAATTAATTGCCCAGTTCGCAAAGGGCACAACGCGTTATGAAACACGGCTCCACTTTGTTGCTCTTGGTTGGCTTCAGCGAGTGATGAATGCTCTAAGCACAACGATGCTGCCTTGAAGAATCGGGTGTGTACCACAAAGTGTGTCTCATGCTCGCAAAGTCGCCATGCATGGCGCGCCATGTATGGCGCAGCATTCTCTCATGCAGATCTACTCGACCGAAACCGGTGCGGGAGAACGCCTATTCGGCAAGAATTTGGATCGACCGAGACTCCCTTATATCCCATAGGTTATATGAACCAAAATCAGCCCATTACTCGACGCAATCTTCTCCGCAGAGCATTCATCTCGGCAGGTGTCGTCGGCATGACGGCTCTTGGTGGCTACGGTTATGCAACGCGTATCGAAACTGAGTGGATCGCGATTAAGCGGGTTAAGGTGCCCGTTCAAAACTTACCGGAGACGGCAGCGGGTTTCAAGATCGTGCATATGAGCGATTTCCATCTGCACCCCTTTACGCAGATCGAACAGATTCAACGCGCAGTTGCACTAGCCAATTCTCTTCAGCCAGATATTGCTGTATTAACTGGTGATTTTGTCTTGGAGAGTGCGGAGTCCATCTTCGAGCTAGCCCCTGCTTTGGCACGCTTGAATACTCAATATGGCATCTATGCGGTTGTTGGCAATCATGATCTCTGGACCAACGTACACGTGATCGAGCATGGGCTGACGGCAGCCGGTATTCGCGTTCTGAAAAATAACGGCGTAATGATTGGCGGGGGACAGGATCTTATCTATTTGGCTGGGCTAGATGACGGATGCACCACTTAACGCAGTCCCGACAGTCCTTTTGATGCATGAGCCAGATTATGCCGACGCGGTGGCCCAGGATGGTCGCGTCGCGCTCCAACTCTCCGGGCATAGCCACGGTGGTCAGGTGCGATTGCCAGGATATGGAGTGTTCATTTTACCGCGTTATGGGCGCAAATATGATCTGGGACTCTATCAAGTCAAGGAGCTGTGGCTTTATACAAACCCTGGGATTGGGGTCATTGGCCCAGCGATTCGCCTTAATTGCCGACCAGAAATCACGGAGATCACGTTGGTTGCCGATAAGGGCTCACCTCTCCACCAACGACCGAAAAAAGTTGGGCCCGTTTCCGAAATTTTGGTGTGAAATCGTCCCAATCGGTCGTTGTCAGGAGCGCCTGTTCAACCCCGTCTAGCGCTTGCAGCAGCGTACTCCGTCGCACGGCATCCAACTCGCTCATGACATCATCGAGCAAAAGCAGTGGTGCTTCACCCGTTGTTTCGGTCATCGCTTCTACTTCAGCCAGTTTGAGTGAAAGGGCTGCTGAACGTTGCTGGCCCCGACTCCCATAGATTCTCAAATCGCGCCCGTCGTCCAGAAAGCGGAGGTCGTCTCGATGTGGACCGTAAAGCGTATTGCCGGCAGCCAGTTCACGACTACGACGGTCACATAATTTGGCCAAAAAATGTCTCCCTACCTCTTCTTGCGTCAAGGCAACAAACGCCACATGAGGTAATTCCGCTGGTGTACGAGCCTCCCTGAGCTGGAGATATTGTGTCTCGCTAAATGAGCCAGGATTGAAGCTTGGAACATATCGCAGCTGGAGTAATTCACGTTGGTCGCTCAGGCTTGCGTGACGCTGCTGTGCAATCGGCTCTAGCTGCATGACAAAGTTGTGGCGCCTTGTCACAACATAGCTGCCTTCCCGCGTCAGTTGTTCATCCCAAAAGCCAAGTTGATTTTCAATGGCAGGATCTCCTGCACGCGCCCCCTGTTCACGTAAAGTTTTCAAGAGACTGTTACGCTGGGCCAGTACTTTCTGATAGCGCGAGAGCGAACGGGTATAATCACGGTCCATTTGGCAGAGCGCAATGTCAAGGTAGCGTCGTCGTTCACCAGGGCTACCAGACACTAATTTGATATCTTCGGGCAAAAAGAGCACTGCTCGCATGAGCCCGATCAGATCCATACTGCGCCGATTCACTCCGTTGATCTTGACTTGCTTTTTGAAGTTGTGGCTCTCCTCGCGCTGCGTTAACAGAATTTCGATATGTGTCGGGCGTTCCTGGCTCTCCTCACTTGCCTTCATTTCTGCAACCACGCGGCAATAGGGAATCGGTTCCTTGTCTGCCTTCCAATCAACAATTTCACGTTCGGTACCGGCGTGGACAGGTTTGCTTGTGGCCAAATAGTAGATGGCTTCTAATAAATTGGTCTTCCCCTGGGCATTTTCTCCTTGAAAAGAGCAAGCGGGCCATGAAAATTAAGTTCAAGTTGGGGATAGTTGCGGAAATGGGTTAGAGAGAGGCAAGAAAGATACATGCGGTAGAATTTACAATTTCAGATTCACGGTTTATGCCTTTAAGCTCTGTAGAGACCATGAATTCGTCGCTCTTTTCGTCTAAGAAATCGGAACAAATTCATGGTCTCCACAACCGCAATTGATATTACGAGGTTCTTGGAAGTTTAGTAGATAGATGAGATATCAACCATCCACTATCTTCCTTGCGTTAGCTCTGCCACAAGTATATCAATCTCAGCGTCGGCGTCGGCACCAGTCTTCATGGCAAAATCTGTTTCGAGGAGTCGCTGAATGATGTCGTCCAGCTCTTGAGCAGAATATTTTTGGGCCTGTTGCAAAGCCTTTTTAACGGGATAGGGGCTCTCTTTGATCTTCTGGGCAATATCATATTCGTTTCCCCCCATCCCGCTCGACGCAGCTTCCTTTACCTTGATGATAATTCGATATTGTCGCGCCATCATCGTCAGCAGATAAAAAGGGTTGGCATCTCCTCGGCGCAATTCATAGAGCGACTGCATGGCAGTGCGTCCATTGCGTTGACTCAAGGCGTCGGTTAGGTTCCAGATGAGAGCTTCGCTCGCATCACTAACCAGTCGCTTGACATCATCGACTGTAATCGGGCGTCCAGCGGCATACGTTGCAAGTTTCTCCAGCTCATTGTCCAATTGACGTAAATTTACACCGACATAATCGGACAACATCCGGACAGCGCGTCCATCGATAGCAATCTGCTTGGTTCTCGCTCGTTGGGCAATCCATCCCCCAAGCGATTTGATATCGGGTGCATATAGCTCAACCAATACAAGCCGTTGAATTTTGATTTGTTCGGCCAAACCAGGAACCTTTTGCTTCGGCTGTTTGTCTGTTGCAGATTGTGTAAACCCTTTCCAAAGATGACGGCGCTTGTCAATATCGTCGATGAAAACCAGATCAGAGGTTTCGGGCAAATCATCAAGCCCCCAAACGAGTTGAGCTGCTTCATGATGTGCAGCACTGTCAGAACTCTTGCTGCTGGACATCCTCCGATCCAACTGCGTCAGATAACCGCGAATCACAAACAATCGCTTGGGTGCCAGGAACGGCATCATGCTCGCGCTGCCCAGAATTTCACCAGCGTTCGTCGATGCCCCTTCCAACTCGGTGAAATTTAAATCAGCAAGATCCGGTTCACCCAGTCTCCCTTTGAAGTTCCTGATATGTTCATAGGTAAGATATTCGTCGCCATTTAAGATCAGATAATTCATTCGATTATTCGAAAACCACCCGATAGCCTTCTATCGTCCCCAATTCGAGCGGTTGGATCTCAAGTACCCAACGATCCGTGACGTCACTCAATGTTGTAAAAAGTTGTAAACGCTGTCCCAATGGTTTGGAAAGCACCAATCCCACCACAACAAAGGGAAGCACCAGAGGAAACTTCTGCATAAAACTGCCTTTGCCTCGCCCCAGCAACAGCGCAATTGCGGTGACAAGAACGCCAGTTGTGATCAGATTGGTTCCACAATTCGGATGGACGGCAAGATGATGCTCGCCCGCTTGCAGTCTTAGCAATGCATGTCCAACGGCTTGTCGCAGATCTGCTTCGGATATCTCTCCATATATCGTAAATCCGAACGGATCACTCATCCCGCTAAACCTCTTGTCAGGATGAGCCGCAGATAGCAAATGTATCGTAGCATGCTCGATTGCATGATGTTGTCGGGTACGTCTCACGATTTCGGTTAAGAGGTTTATCATTTTTGCGCAATTTTCTTAGATGAATGCCTAGTGCTTCATCCAGCTTTAAAATTCGGTTTTCACAGTTGGAAAGACCCGAATTCTTAGCATAGACAACGCACTAGTCTGATTTCAGTAACGTCTTGGCATGTGCGACTACGTTTTCAATTGTCAATCCTAATTCTTCATAGACCCGCTTGTATGGGGCACTGGCACCAAAACGGTCAATAGCGATAATATCGCCTTTGGATTTGTCGTTTCCAACCCAACGTTCCCAACCAAAGGGTGTTGCAGCCTCCACAGCCAGTTTCTTGGCATCCGCAGGTAATATACTATCACGATATGATTGGCTTTGCTGTTCAAATGCTTCCCAACAAGCCATATTCACAACTCGGACGGCGACATGCTCTGCTGCCAGTATCTTAGCTGCTTCATAAGCAATTTCTACCTCGCTACCACTGGCTAGAAGCAGAAGAGAGGGAGCTTGCGCACCACTATCATAAAAGACATAAGCACCCTGAAGCAGACCAGATGCAGCTCCCAGCCCCTCTCCCTCGCGGTCAAAAACGGGCAGGTTTTGGCGCGTTAGCGCCATGAGTGTGGGTCCCGTGCGATTTTCCAACGCCAAACGCCAAGCGGCGCTTACTTCATTTGCATCCGCGGGCCGCACAACTGTCATATTTGGCATGGCGCGCAACGAAGGTAGCTGCTCAACGGGTTGATGAGTTGGTCCATCTTCGCCAACGCCAATTCCGTCATGGGTCAGAACATAGATGACAGGCAGCCCGCTGAGGGCGGCGAGCCGTATGCTAGGACGCATATAGTCACTAAACACGAAGAACGTAGCACCATAAGGAACCAGCCCCCCATGAAGCGCCATGCCGTTCAGAATGCCTCCCATTCCGTGCTCACGTACACCAAAGTTGATGTTGCGTCCGGCAAAACTTTCGCCGCTAATGTCGGCTTCGCCCTTGATCTTTGTCTTGTTGCTTGCGGCGAGGTCAGCGCTTCCGCCAAATAAAGTTGGGATCACGGAGGCAAGTGCGTTGATGACACTGTTGCCGGCATTCCGCGTTGCGATAGATTGCCCTGGTTCAAACACGGGCAGCACATCTTGCCAACCATCGGGAAGCGGGTTTGAGAAGATCTGTTCCAGTTCAGCGGCTGCTGTTGGGTATTGTTGCTTGTATGCCGAGAGCAGCTCGGTGTGTGCCTGTTCATACGCCTTGCCTGCTTCGACAAATCGAGCGGCCAATTCATTGACGTCATCAGGCACATGAAAACGGTCTAGTGGAAAGCCAAGGTTTTCATGGGTTCGGGCCAGTTCATCATCACCAACAGGGTCGCTATGAATATCGGGTGTTCCTTGCAAAGATGGACTTCCATAGCCGATGAGCGTCTTGCAGCCAATAATACTGGGGCGTGAATCAGCATGAGCAGCCTCAAGCGCTTGATGGAGGGCTCTACTGTCTGTACCGTCAATAGATTGCACGTGCCAACCATAGGCATCAAAGCGTTTGGCCCAATCTTCGCTGTAAGCCAAATCCGTATACCCATCAATGGTGACGCGATTATCGTCATAGAGATAGATCAACTTGCCCAAGCGTAGGTGCCCCACCAAGCTAGCTGCCTCGCTTGCGATACCTTCCATGAGATCGCCGTCACTGACAACCGCATAGGTGTAATGATCGATCACGGTGAAATTGGGTCGATTGTAGCGCTCAGCAAGCCAACGCTCGGCCAAAGCCATACCAACACCATTGGCAAATCCCTGTCCAAGTGGTCCAGTTGTGGTCTCAATCCCAGGTGCATGGGCATATTCAGGGTGTCCCGCTGTACGGCTTCCCCACTGGCGGAACTGTTTGAGCTCATCCATCGTCATTTCTTCGAAACCAGTCAGGTGAAGCAAGGCATAGAGCAACATGGAACCATGCCCTGCACTCAAAACAAAGCGATCACGATTCAGCCACTCAGGATTGGCAGGGTTAAAACGCATAAAACGTGACCAAAGTATAACAGATGCGAGCGCCATGCCCATCGGCATCCCTGCATGACCAGACTGAGCTTCTTCGATCGCATCAGCAGCTAAAAGACCAACAGTACTTGCAAATTGGGTTTCAAGTGTGGAATCTAATGTGAGACCAATGTGCTCACGAAGAATAGATGGTGTCATGGAAACTGTCCTTTTGCATTTCATTTATCCGGAGCGTGTACCACATAGTGTGTAAATGGACGCCTCCCAGTCAGAGAATCGGCTGCATTTACACACTTTGGGACACACTCTCTTCATCCGCCATAAATATATCAATCAACGGGGTGGTTCAGAATTAGGTTTACACTTTTGATACATAGATAAAAATCTATATGAGGTCATTTTCTGCCTGAGCATGGCTCAAAGTAGAAAATATAAACATCTTTTCTCTTTGCAAAAATGTAAACCTAATTGTCCGCCTAAAATGAACCACCCCCAATCAACGGCCTATATACGTTTCATAGATGAGTTTCGCTCATCAGGCGAAATTGTGCAGCTGAAATTTTGACCCCAGTGCAAACAGTGGCTTGCACAATTTTCTTAGATGAGCCGGCGAGTTTTGAGTTTGGCCCATTTGGTGCAGGATTTTTTATATGAATCTCGATAATGTTATCAAGAAAGGTTCATCAATAAAGTAAGGTTTTTTCGTTACACTTCATTGTCTAATGTTCGTAGTCTCTTGTCAACTAGCAGACCATATTATGAATTTGGGAGAACTATGTATTTGGTTTTCGTGCAATTATGATTTACGATTTAATTGATAAGAAAGAGAGAAGATAAAGAATGCAATTTGATGCGACATCACGGTCGAAACGGAAGAATTCCAGTTCAGATAACGGCGGTCCTTTAGCCAACAAAGGCCGCATTCGTTCGTTATTCGGAGGTATCGGGCTTCTTACAGGTTTGGGGCTTGGTATTGCCAGTTATGCGCTCTTTCGCGAACCGTTAGATATCAATCTGGATCGATTGACCATTCGCTTACCCGGTACACTTGGCCGCCTCCCTCAGCGAGGTCTACGGATCCTCCATCTATCAGACACACATTTTCAAGGGCTTGAATGGCGCGAACGGGCAAAAATTAAGCAAATACACCGTTTGGTTTCTGGCTTACAGTTTGACCTTTTAATCCATACGGGCGATTTCTGGCACAATGAAGCCGGTGAGGCAAACATTCTGTCTCTGCTCGATGGCCTACCAAAACCACGCCTCGGCTCATATGGTGTGTTAGGCAATCATGACTACGCTTGTTATAGTCATGGAGACGCGTTTACTCGAAATTGGAATCATTACAAGAAAGCTCAATACGAATTGCATTTAGAATCGTTCGAGAATGGTTCTAAAGACGGCCATGGCCTAACTCATGCTATAGCACGGAATATAACTGAAAACGGCTCGGTTTCTTTGAATCCAAAAACGAATGGTTATATGCCTATCGAAGTCTTTACTGAGCAGCAATTCACTCAACTCGATCGTCTCCAAGATGCCTATCGCTTTGTCCGCTATTTTCTGACCACACCGTTCGAATTGGAGCGCGCCAGCTATAATGATACGCGCCGTTTAGAGAAAATATTGGCCTCACGTGGCGTTGAATTATTGACCAATCGGTCGATTCATCTACAGCACAACCCTGGACAACCAGATGGTGTCAATATTCATCTGGCAGGAATCGATGATATTACCGAAGGGGCACCAGAACTTGACAGTGCCCTAGCCCAAGTACCCACTGACGCAACCAAGATTCTGCTTAGCCACAATCCAGACGTTCTGGAAGATGGAAGATCTCGAGAGGCAGATGTAATTTTGTCTGGTCATACCCACGGGGGACAGATCAATCTCCCCATTGTGGGAGCGATCCATACGCATTCTGCTCATCTCAAACGCCATGAAGCGGCTGGGTATATGTGGCGTGACCGGACACAAGTTTATGTCACGCGCGGCGTCGGAGAGGGTATTCCGTTGCGATTCTGCGCCAAACCACAAATTACACTCATCACAATCATCGCTGAATCATGATTCATGATCTTTTCTACTGGCGTTCTAAGCTTGTTTCAAATTTAACAGGGACAATCTTAGAAATTGGAATAGGCAATGGCCCGAATTTGCCTCATTATCAAAATGCGAATCATATCTATGGCATTGAGCCAGACAAAGCGTGTGCCGACGAGGCAAGTCGAGCTGCAAATCAGCTAGATATCCCCGTTACGATTGATATTGGTACAGCAGAAAAGCTCCCTTATCCAGACGCTCAATTTGATTCTGTCGTCAGCAGCCTGGTGCTTTGTAGCGTACGCGACCAACATCAGGTGCTAAATGAATTACGACGCGTGCTCAAGCCCAATGGGATTCTTCATGCAGTCGAGCATGTGCGTCCTCGCTCCCCACTTTTATCTGAAGCCTTTCGAATCATGACGCCCAGCTGGCGCAAGAGGCATAGCAACTGCCATTTGAGCCGCCCCACTATTGAGGTTTTGGTCGAATCTGGATGGGATGTAGAGGTTCACAATCGCAAGATGATGTTCGTCCATTTCTCCGCTACACCAGCACCAGAACCGCGCTTTAGTGCTTGGAAATATGGATCAAATCATGCTTTTTATGCCGAAAACTATCAAGAAAGAGTTTAAAGATTTTGGTTCTACGCAACAAAGTGTACTTGACATGTGATGCGGCGAGGGGCGGGTGGTATATTACTTACTCCTCGCCACATCGCTCTGTCTTGTTCCATTAACACGCGCAAACCCGAGATTTTGTAGTTTTCAAAGAGTCACGAGTAGAATATACTTATAGCATACTTCATCATCTTCCAGATCGAAGAGAGGAATTTTTTTTTCTGGAAATCGGGGTGGTTCATTTTAGGCGGACAATTAGGTTTACATTTTTGCAAAGAGAAAAGATGTTTATATTTTCTACTTTGAGCCATGCTCAGGCAGAAAATGACCTCATATAGATTTTTGTCTATGTATCAAAAGTGTAAACCTAATTCTGAACCACCCCTGGAAATCTATACTCAATGAAAGGAAAACCCGCTATGTTGAACAACGTAATGTCCAAATTCGCCGATTTCCTACCAGCAGAAGAGGCGAGTGCCCATTGTGATGGACCGTGTGGGGTCTACGATCCAGCCTCAGCCCGCATTGCTGCCGAAGCGGTTCTATCGATGACGCAAAAATTGATCGACTTGGCAATTCCGGATCCGAGCGATAAGGAAGCGACCATCGCATACAACAATACGTTTTCTCGTTACGTGGCGATTAAAGAAGAACAAGCTCATCTCGCCAAAACAGAATTATTGGTTCTCTGGACAGACTATTTCAAACCACCACACCTTACGGACTATCCAGACCTACACGATATATTCTGGAATGCTGCGAAGGCCTGCTCCGCTTGCAAGGTCGAAGTTAGTCTTGAACATGCAAACGAACTGATGGCCGCAATCAAGAAGATCCACGACATTTTCTGGGCCACAAAAGGACGCAGTGACGTTCCCTACTACACTGCCGGCTAGCTGAATTTATTGGGTTTACCAAAATGACGGGCATGAAAATCGTGCTCGTCATTTTTGCTTTTGAAAAGATCGTCTCACATCCAACATTGAGAGATTCAGCGCATCTGCTAAAACAAAGTCGAGGTGGTGATTGGGTGCTCTGGCTGCTACGTCGGAGGAGACTGTTTCGCGTCAGTGGTGTCTCTATGCAGCCTACACTGAAACCAGGAACTCTGGTGTTCATCGATGAATCGGCCTATATCCATTCTCTACCAGCTCCTCGCGATATTGTCATAGCGCGGCATCCCTATCAGCGGAACCTGAACATGCTCAAACGGGTACAATCAGTTGATAAAGAGGGTCGATGCTTCCTCATTAGCGACAATCCAACAGAGGGTACAGATAGCCGTACCTTTGGTGCTATTCGCGTCGATCGTATTATCGGAAAGGTAACAAGTTTAGCCATCACAACTGCAGACTAGACAGTACTGATGGCCCATTGACGAACTGTTTGTGACGCTTTATTATAGATACAACATGCGATGCATGATGAAGTGTAGAGTAGAATATTGCATTGGCTCATTGCGGAACGGTATACCCCCCTCATTCTACCCTCCGGTTAAATATATCTATCACAACATTGAGTGATGTTGATCAATGTTGCAATCTTTTCACTTCCTCATAATATACGAGCGTATACCACAAAGTATGTAAATGGAGTAGGTTCTCTGACCAAGCGATCTCCATGTACATACTTTGGGATACAATGTCTAAAATATTCATTAGTCGAAATTGTGCGACCATTGTTTTGCAAAAGGACAAATGGTCTATTGGCACAGTTTCAACTGATGGACAGCAAACTTCAAACTGACGCTATATTAAACACAGGAATAGGTTAACTTTTTACTGGCGTTGATGAGTTAACCTATTCCTGTGTTAAGTGGAATTGCCAATAACGTATGGCTCTTCGCCATTAGACTGTATGATAAAATCCCTTAGATCAATTATGGAATCATCTTTCAAATCAGATTTAATCAACTCATTACCACAGAGAAGCTCTACCCAATTAGAGGAGGACGTTCTAACCTCCTCGTTGTACGTTCCTCAGAATCAGCCGCTCATCCTTATCGTCGATGCTGATCCAAATTTATGTGCCATATTAAAGCAATTTTTGACACCCAAAGGATATGATGTTCTTACTGTTCACGACAAACAGGACGCACTACTCTACATAGACAAAGATCCAATTGACTTGATTTTGTTAGATCTAGGCATCTCAAATATGACCGGAGTTGACCTTTGTCAGGCGATTCGGCTCTGGAGTGATGTGCCAATTCTCATCACACAAAGTTAGCATGAACCACAAGCAATTGTGCATGCCTTAAAGTTAGGTGCTGACGACTATATTTACAAACCGTTTAATTTTTCAGTGCTTGAAGCACATATCTTCGCACTTTTGCGACGTATCAAATGGACACAGAAGCCGGTTCACGATTTTCCCATCATTGCAGTTAACAATACTGAGCTCGATCTTCACAAAAGGACGTTAACAACACGAGAAAAATCTGTACAACTGTCACCACTCGAGTGTAAATTGCTGCACTATCTCATGAAACGGGCTGGCCAGCCCGTCTCTAACCAAATACTTGTCAAAGAAATCTGGGGCAAAGAACTGACGCGAAAACCGAGAGGCCTTCATACATACATCTATCGGGTCCGAAAAAAAATCGAGCGCGATCCAGACCAACCAAACTTACTTGTCAATGTGCCCGGTATCGGATATATGTTTATCGGTGACGCATGATTTCGGTGGTAACCTAAAACCAAGACCACTCAAATAACGTGGAGCCAGTATTCTCTAATGGGGTGACGACCCGACGAAGACCGGTGTATTATTCGATGACTTCGTGACCCCCCGTGCTCGAGGACATCGTAGCCACCGCCTGAGGCGGAAGGGACACGATGTCTCCAAACAGCAGTGTACTATTTTATGACATCGACACCTGTCCTGTTCGTTCGCGCCCGCCATTTGGCCTGTAGCTCTCCTGGTGAAGACTTCGCAGGTGGTCGCGATGTAACCGATTTCTAGAGGTGTCGACGTCATAGAACAATACAAACAGGGGTCACGAAGTGTCCGAACCATACAACCGGCGTTAGAGATTACACGCAGTAGGATTTCTCAGAGGTAGAGCGTTCAAATGGCGAAAAAAGACGCAGTAGAGAATCTCGGACCATTTGGCACGCTCGAGTCTGTTTTGACTGAGAAGTGCAGGATTATGTCTACTGCGTGTAATAGAGAATGCCTCCTCTACTAACTTAATGGCATTGACACTGTACTAAGTTGTGACGACCAATTCTGCATCCAGCAATGCCAACAACTGCTGCACGACGCCTGCGCTCTCTTTATCCACCAGCGGCAACGCCCGCTGACCACTGAAGACGCGCCACTCTGGCAGATTTAAGAAGTGTCCGTCTGGCGGCTGAGAGGATGCTAAGGACAGGCGACGACTGTCACGGCGCAGCTCCGCTCATGCCAATGATCTCTTGTACCCACCGCCGTTCACGGCTCGTCGACCCCTAACGGTGGTTCAGGGCTATCCGTGGCATGCAGGTAGCGGGGCAATATGGTGCTCAACCAGGCTGTGCGTTCGGCGTCATCAGTTTGCAGCCACCAGCGGATACCAGCTTCGGAAGCACTTTTACCTGGTCTGGATTGAGCTGAGGCGTGCGGCTGAGAGGCGTGCGGCAAAGCGATGGGCCACATCAGGAGGACAGCGTCCACTCAATTGATATTCGCTCCATAGCGCTTCCTGCTCAGCCTTATCGACCTCTCCCACTGACTGCCACAAACGATAGATGTGGCAGGCCCGTGCGGTCAAACGCACGTCGCCGGTTTGACCCGCCAGCTCAGCCAGATGCGCAACATCTGCTTGGGGCAGCCCCTCCCAACGAACCAGCGCGGCATAGAGTAGGTTAAACCAATAGAAGAGTCGCCGCGCCGCCGGTAGGTCATCGGCGGCCAGGGGCAGCGACTGGGCCAAAAGCGTTTGCGCCGTGCGCATCTTCTCAGCTGTTTCATTGAGCGCCTGATTCAAAAGATGCACGCCAGCTTGACGCAATGTGGCTCGACTGCTGGCCAGCCTGTTTCCGACAGTTGACCAGGCTGATTCAGCGTCGACAAAGCAATTTAGGGCAGCAGCCTGATCCTGTAACAACAGGTATAAATCACCGCTGATTTCGACCAGTGTCGCCGCCGTGGCCCGATCTGGAGCTTGGGTGATACTGCTTCGGATGGCTTCAATCAAGCGAGATCTCATCATTTCGAGCACCGCGGCGCGTTCAGTGTGCGCTAAGACAGCGCCACTGGTTGCCAACACAGGGGCATGTTCAAGGGCCCAGTGAACCGCCTCGCGAATGTTGAGCCAAGATCTGTCCAACGATGGTGGTGCTTCGATGACATTGCCCAAATTTTGGGTGCCCAGAATTTGGGGGTGATAGAGCCGATTGCGTAGATAAAAGGCTGCGTGGCGGCGTTTGGTGGGCTCGATGCGGTCCGGCCACTCTGTGGTCAGCTTTTGGCGAGCATAATCACGCAGCAGGCGTTGGAGACGATAGCCTCCTTCTTCGCGCTGCACCATGGACAGACGGACCAGGCCATCCAACTTGTGGCGAGCTGCTGCTGGTGAGAGTCTCCAAATCGCAGCCGCAGCTTCGATTGAAAACGCTCCGCTAAAGCAGCCCAATTGGGCAAAGCGTTGCTGATGTTCGGGTAAAGTCAGATGACGGTAGCTCAAGTCAAAACAGGCTTCCAAATTGGTGGCGCGGTGGGGCTGATCCTCTAACGCTAAGACTGCCAGTGCCGAATCCTCTGCCTGGATGTAGGCCAATAACTCGGCGATCGTGTAGCCCTCTGCAGCAATGCCTTGATCAGCGTCAGCGCCAAGGGCAGATGGCCAACCTGCTTCAATAAAATCTCTAGTTCATCCTGCGCCTTTCATTGACAGCAGGATGCCCAACAGCTTTCGACCTTGGATAGACGTCATACCATCGATGGTGACGGGGTTTATGGGACCAAAACGGGCAACGGTGGTGCTGCGTCATATGAGCGGCATTCAGGACTCTGCACCCGCAAGTGCTCCAGATCATCGCTGGACCAGACATCGTCTAAGATGATCAGAAAGGGTCGAGATTCAGTAGATCCAAATTTCAGGTTTTGAGAGAGAATTCTGGCTAAACAGTTGACATAAATACAAATTTGCCGGTCGATATCTAGTTTTTGCGTTAGATTTGGGCGATTTTCAGATATGAAATAGGTTGTTTTCTGTAACCGAAATCTGAATAAATGACTCCAAAATCCCTGCAATCTCGACTGAAAATAGCCAAAAACGCCAAATTTGGATCTACTGAGACTGTAAGAGAGTGCGTAAGGCCGCTGCCCGCTCGGCCGGGGCACCGTTGGGTAAGTCCACAGCCAGGCTGCGAGCAATGCGGTCCTGGGCCTCAAAGACGTGAAAGGCACCATCCTTACAGCGACAATCATCGATCCAAATCACGTTGATGCCCCGCTCGGCAGCTAGTTCATGAGCTGCCCAAATGGCCAGCGTCGATTTGCCTGTCCCACCTAAACCCGTCAAAGCCACCACCTGTTGCTGTATCAGCTGTGCCCAAATCGTCTGTTCCAATCCAGCCCGGTTCACGTAATCATCGGGCAGCGGTGGCTGTTGGCGAAGGGGTTGTGCGGTGGTTGCTTGGATGGCTGCGTCTGTCTGGGATAAGAAGGGAGCTAGCTCAGCAGGCGAAAGAGTATAGCCACAGTATATCGCCCACCGTTTGGCCGCCTCCGCAGTAAGTTGATCGCTGAAGTGATTGATCAAGTGCAACATATAGGCGCGGGTGGGTTTCCACAGTCGCTTGCTCCGTGTAGAGCCTCTTTCCCAGCGCGAGATCGTTGGGCCATCTAGCTCGCGATAGGCTTCGCTCGGCCCGGCTGCTGCGAGTGCCTGGAGAGAATCAATCAGTTGGTCTTGCGTGTATCCGGCTGTTGTGCGTAACGTTCGTAATTGATAACCAAATTTTTGCAGGTTCATTTGGGGTGGAGAGATTGGCTAATTTGCAAGCAATTCGGTACGAAATAGTCGCCTTAATTTTAGCATTGGATCAACCTCGATTCAAGGCGGATGGACTCCGATTTCCGTCCTCGGTTCATCCAATTTGGTGAGCCAACAACAAGCAGCGAACAGCCAATCGCCGCCCTTGTCGGTCTGAGGTGTAGCCTCGCAAGCTGTTGCTCACACGACCATGATAGACGTCCGACTTGGCGGTGCATGTTTTGAGTTGTAGCAGCTTGGACAAATGATCAGGTGATGTGCATTCCAACGACATCGTTCGTAAGTAGAATCATCTTGTTGGTCTGAGGCGTAGCCTCGCAAGCCGTTGCTCATGTGGCCATAATCGGTGTCCCACTTTACGGTGCATGCTCGAGTTGTAGCAACCTGGACAGATGATCAAGTGGTGATCAAGAAATGATCAAGTTTTGTGCATTCCAATTCGACCCTTGGATAGTTATACTGATAGACGTATTCCCAACAACCGAGTAAGGCGCGGCTCACAGCAAGGTAGTATTGACTACTACGATCATGGTTCTGTTAAGCCGCATATGACTCAATCGAGCAACAGCCAATGAAGCGTTACTGGACAATCGTCGGCGTAGTCTTTTTCTTCTTCGCAACGTTGTTTCTGGTTGTGGAGTGGCTCAACCCGGCGTTTCTGGATGATCCCCAGTCTATGATGAATCAGGGCAGCGCCACGGCTGCCCTGGTGGGGATTGTGCTACTGGTCGCTGATGTGTTGCTACCTGTGCCGTCAAGCTTTGTCATGATTGCTAACGGCATGCTCTACGGGATTGCCCTGGGGACCCTGCTCTCACTCATCGGTTACACAAGTAGCAGTCTGGTTGGCTTTCTCATCGGGCGACACAGCATTGCGATTCTCACTCATCTGGTGCCGCCTCATGAGCAACAGCGCGCCAATCAGCTTCTGGAGCAATGGGGTTGGCTAGCTGTACTGGTGACCCGTCCATTGCCACTGCTCGCTGAAACCACCTCGATCATGGCCGGTGCCTCGACTATGTCATCGAAGACGATGATGCTTGCCACGGTTTCCGGCTCGTTCCCCATTGCCCTACTGTATGCCATCACGGGGGCAACTGCGGCCCAATGGGATAGTGTGCTGCTCGCGTTTGGTATCTCTGTGTTCATTGCGGGGATTTTTCTCCTCGCCGGTCGTTTTTGGCCGCCAAGTTTTGGTCAAGACAAGCAATCTGCTGTGTCGAACAGATGAAGTTTATAAATTTTTTCCAGAGGCAGAAAGGGCATGCCCTTGCCATTGCCCATCAGAAAATCGGTAAGCGGATGTTCCTACGTCGTACTTATTTTTCGATGGCCTTAGATAAATATTTCAACGCAACTTGATGGGAGAATTGAAGAAATGAGCAAGAAAAAAGCTTATCAACGTGAACTGGTTCTGGCGTTAATTCTACTTACACTGATTGGGGTCTATCTATTACAAAACAATACGATCACCCATGCTGAACATGATTTCCATCCAAATGCAGATAGCCACACATCAGACGCTACACTAGTGTTTACTTCCACCATTCCCTACGATGTAGATTTGACAGGAGTAAACTCATTAGCAACAGCGCAACGCGCCTTTGATACGAACTCCTGGCTGACGTTTATCGCAATGAATTGGCCTTTAGATGAGGACGGTAATCCTTTGCCGAATCTCACAGCTGACGGTACACCTCGATGGCAGACATGGAAGGAAAGTTTTGAGGTGTTCAAAGAAGATGGATCAGTTCCTTCCCCGTGGGGGCATTCTGATATTCCCAACTACATTTGCGACAATAATAAGCTTAGTAACACTCAGAGAATTCTCTATCTAGCCAATAAAGCAGATGTATTAGATGAGGTTAAGCAGGCTCAGTAGATCCAAATTTCAGGTTTTGAGAGAGAATTCTGGCTAAACAGTTGACATAAATACAAATTTGCCGGTCGATATCTAGTTTTTGCGTTAGATTTGGGCGATTTTCAGATATGAAATAGGTTGTTTTCTGTAACCGAAATCTGAATAAATGACTCCAAAATCCCTGCAATCTCGACTGAAAATAGCCAAAAACGCCAAATTTGGATCTACTGAGGCTTTCAAGGGACCATTGTGGGATCAGAATGGTGTTGAAGTACGCTATGAAATTCTGATGAATAGAGAAGAGTATGACTATATTGTTGATAATAAGTTATATAACTTTACTTTCTGGTAAAGGCTTGAGTGACAAAGGGCAAACCGAAAGGGGCGGAAAAAAGAATCCACCCTGAAAAAACGGGATAAAATGTAAAAATAGTGCTCGGCTAGTTTAAGCAGCGGCATTGAGGCGGCGATGAGCGAGAACGCCTTTAGGTAAATGGTGTGAAACCGAGGCCTTTTTCCGAAAGTCAGGGTCGAGTTGGTCAGGAGTTGGAAAAAGAGCACTCGAGAGAACACGGCGCAGCCTGCCGGGAGTGGATTGAGGCTCGATCCCAGTAGCCAGTCGGTATGGGAGGAAGAGAAGCGGCTAAATGGGAAAGAAGATTGCCAGCCAGCAGCCCCAGTTCAGGTAAGCGGAAACAAGCCTCATCGGCATGAACAAATTGACGATGTAAGCCAATCATCTGCTTGGAAGCCAAGGGGGGAGGTTCAACAGGCCAGCGTTCCAGGTAGACAAGATAAATGGTTTCAGGCTGCAAAGTCATAACGGTCGCCAAAACCAAAGGTGTGTTGTAGGCCGGATCCTGAATGACGTAAATCGAGTAGGTACGGTTGGCTGTATCCACCTTGGTTGTTCTGGGGACGAGATTGTGCCATGCTTGATAGCAAATCAGGCGACCACTATAGAGAAAGCGACCAGACGAGTCCGGAGTTGTAGCCTCGAGTCGCTTCCCGCAGGACAAATCGGTCTATGCCGCTTTCTAGCATTTCTCTGATTGTAAACCCGGCATCGACCACCGCCACTTCGTCTGACTCCAGTGATTTCTTCGTCTCTGTCAGCAGCTTTTTCCGAAACTCACTTTCCTTTGTTCCAACCGTGCATCTCATGATTGCCTTGAGCAGTGGCACTCGCTTCCCGCCTATCTCCCCCCGAGCTTATCATCACTCCAAAGATGAGCGCGCGGGCAATGCCCGACGAGCCGTTGAGTTATAGAGTCGGTTCACTTTCCCTTGCAGCTTCGGTCGCCAGAACCCTGTGATATCTATGCTTTTCACTCGGTACCCTTCTAACTTTTTTGCCTCCCATTCCCCTTTCCACTTCTTCTTGCCACGACCCCAGCAGACTTGTGATATCCCATGATCCATATCGAAAGCTCCACCAGCTTCGCCGGAGCTCCTCATCTTCAAACCCGCTTTCTTTCAATGCGCTATGGATTGCTCCTCGACTTTTCAGAAACGACCCATTCAGCATTGCCCACATCAGACGCATTACATTTACGTTTGTTCCCATCGGCGTTACTTGCAATACATTCATCAGTACTGCTATAGTTATTTCTGGCGCGGTTAGCATTCCTTCCTCCTTTTTGGGTTCTCTACCTTTAGGATGAACTGCTAACCGCTTTTTGTCACATTTCTCACCTCATCTCTTTTCTTTTACCAGAAAGTAAAGTTTAACCTAGATGGACAAATTGCTTTTACTAATACTATCGCTTTTCCGGAAGGTACGGTTGGGAGTGCTAATACAGAACCCCAAATTGGGGCGATAGAACTCAAGCTGTCATGGAAGGTAATGGGCAAAGGTGACATCCCAGAACGATTTTTTACTGAGCAGGCCTTATTTCCACAGTTTGATAAGCATGGTGATTTTACGGGTCAATGTACTGAGGAAACGGTAGGGTTGGTAGGTATGCACATTGCCCATAAAACAGAAAACGCCCCTCAATGGATTTGGGGAACCTTTGAGCATGTCGATAACCTTCAGGTAAATAGCTTGATTACGGGAACAGATTTCCTTGGAAATGAAGTCTCCTTGACTCCCTCGTTTTATGATCCAGTTTGTCCACACTGTCCGGTCAATATTCCACCTGTGCCAGACGCAGATAGCAAATTAAGAACACAAGTTACTCGTCCTATTCCTATTGACAAACAAACAGCTGAATTGAACCGGATAGCGCAAGAAATACTTGGAGCCGAGGGCTCGGTTTGGCAATATTATGAACTCATTGGTACACAATGGCCTACCAAACCTAACGTTGCGCCCTCAACACCACAGATCAATGGCGTTGATGATCTGTCTCCTCAACTGCCTTACACAACGACGTTGGTCACACCGCCCATCGACAGTATTAATAACAAAGCGGGGGGACGGGCATATCCTGTCTACCTAACAAACTCGACCATGGAAACCTATTTTCAAGCGGGCAACCAAGGTGCAGATGGTCAAGAAGAGGGTATAACCACACCACTGAGTTCCGTTCTCAGTTTTGGCACGAATTCGCTCATCGTCCATGGCCAGATAACTACGCAAACGTTGACGATTTCAGGCGATGATAACATTATCTTTGCCACCGAGAGCTGTATGGGTTGTCACTCTTCAGCCGGTATTGCCAGAGGGTCTACAATTGATACCGATGGGACCAAACGACCTGTATTTAATGGCCAGCTAAGTGGTGATTTCAGTTGGCTGCTCCAACAAAAAGCGTGTTGGGACAATCCCAGTAATACGTCTGAGGATGCCTGTCAGGCGATGCCGCCGAAAAAGTAGGTGCTTTTCGAGCTGGTGTTTGAACGTGGCTTGGATAGACGAGCATTTTTCACTAACCGTTATTTACCTCAGGATATATCTTATATCTGAGTTGCCCAAACACCATAAAGCCGCCTGATTATTAGCCAGGCGGCTTTCCGACAGTGATTACCTACTGCATTTAAAGTCAATTTGCTACAAAAACTGTGTCATCTCTTGAAACAATTCAGGAAAGGAGACAAGATGACGGATAGGCAAGAAAACATCCCCTTGTCGCGCTACGAGCGTGTCAAACAAATCCTCAATGAGGCGCAAGGAGATCACGTCCCGGACTATCAGGGCTATCGTGCGTTCTGGCTGCTAGAGATTGAGGAATTTAGAATGGTGACGATTTATGGACAGCGCATGATCGACGCCAATCTCCATCAAACGACAGGTAAGGCTGCATCTGGCGCCGAGAGCCACTGCTCACACTGCGGACCAGCATCCTCAACCGGCAGCGGTGAACCAAACTGCTGGCCCACAACATCGCGCCGAGGTCCCTCACCTGGATCGGGCGAAAAACCCAGCGATCGTTCCGGCTTGATTCAGGGTCTAAAGGGCGAATATCCGTTTGATGATTCCATGTTTCCGCCCTTGCTATGGGGGCCAACAGCTCAAAAGGTCTCTGCCTCGAACATCGCCTTCATTGCTGCCTGGATTGACGATGGCTGCCCAACGAGTGATGAACCAGCAGCCTCGGCAAGTGGTCAAACAACATCAGATGAAGCTCAGGCCCAAATTGTCGTCAGCACGGATCTGATCATGGCTCGGGCTTATGGGGATGCGCTGCATACCACTTCAAATAAGCACGTTAACGCCATCCGCGATGATGTTTCGGGCATGAGAGTGCGCAAGGAGGTGAGCAGCTTGAATCACGAGGAGTTAAGTCGCTTGCGTGCCGCCATCCACTGCATGTATCAGTATGATGACTATTGGCTCGATGATCGTAGTTTCGGTTATTGGGGGCGCATTCATGCCAACTCCTGCCAGCATGGATGGGAGCAATTTTTACCCTGGCACCGGCTCTATCTCTATCATTTTGAACAGCAACTTCAGGATTACGACCCTCATATCACCCTACCCTACTGGGAATGGTCGCTCTATGCCGACCTCAATCGTCAGACCTATGAGACCACCATCCTTGATCAAGGCTTCATACCGGAAGCATTCCGCTGTTGGATTGATGCTGATGGGGTGGCCTGTTTGAAGGACAAAAAACAAGCCAATGGGCAGCCGCTTTTCAGCGATGAGGAAATTTCTGGTCTCAGTAGATCCAAATTTCAGGTTTTGAGAGAGAATTCTGGCTAAACAGTTGACATAAATACAAATTTGCCGGTCGATATCTAGTTTTTGCGTTAGATTTGGGCGATTTTCAGATATGAAATAGGTTGTTTTCTGTAACCGAAATCTGAATAAATGACTCCAAAATCCCTGCAATCTCGACTGAAAATCGCCAAAAACGCCAAATTTGGATCTACTGGGTCTGGAAAACACGTTCGGGATCACCTACAATTCTGGCCTCCGTTTCCTCACTGGCGCGAGCATTCAGTATGAGGTTGATCTGATTGAGCGCAGCAGCCCGCCGGATTACAAATATTCGGAAAAAGTGCAGGCAATATATGAGCAACTGCTTCGAATCAACCCGCTGTGGCATATGAACCGCTGGCCGGGTGTCGCCAATTCACCGACACACTATCCGACGCCAGATGATATTACAGCCATTCTCGGGGTTGTATTTACTGTGATAAGGAGGGTAGCAGGCGAGCTGAATAGAGAGACGATAGTGCTCAACAAACTGAGTGAGACGATACATAAACTGAGTCCGACGGGTATGATTTTCGGGACCATTGTCCTGATTGATCACGAGGGTCTTGACGTGAGGAAAGTGTTCACGTACGCTTTCCCAAAAATCAATCAGGCAGTCGACAATACAGTCACTCGTCACTTTCGACTGAGTCAAGTAAAGAAAGAGTTCCTTGGTTGAAGGGAGGTAAATGCCAAAAGGAGTGACTTTCTCGGTCTTCTTATCTTGAAAGTCATGATCGAGCGCTTTGACAACCACTCGACTTATCCCTTCTCTCGAGAAACGGTCAAGTAAAATCGTCGCTTTGGCATCCCAAGAGAGGCGCAGAACCGTCTCGTCTGCATCCGCTTCTTGATTGATCTGATGAATTCTATCAAAGATCGCATCGGTCTCTGGGATCTTTTTTCACTGGTTGACTTTTTTTGACCCGGTTTGAGCCATAGCCTAACTCATTGAGCTTCAAGCGGATGGCCTCTTCGCCAGGCAATTCCTCATCTGTGTATCCTTTCTGCTCGATGAGCTGGGTACGCATTTCGGCGGCGGTTAGTCGAGTGTACAATTGGGGGGGGTCGAAAGGTGGGATCGGTCTGGCTGAATTGATCGGCGATTTCAAGCATATCGGCCAGTAAAGTGGGGATATGGTCTTCGGCTTTTTTGCGACCACGTCGGTGGCTTTGGTCGACATAACAGAAGCCGCCTTCTAGTTCTTCCAGGGCTTTGGCTATCGTCGCCCGATTCCAGCCCAACTCTCGTTCTGCTTTCGTCGGACTCCCTTCGCATATCGTTTTGACCGTTTGGGCCATGAAGTGCCTTCTTTCGTATCCACTTAACATGGCCTTCGTCTCTTTCAAGACTTCAACCATTTCTGGCGAGATTGTCATTTTTGCTCCTTTTGGAGAGCTAGTTTAACACCTTCTCGCGTATATTTTATTTTTTGGATTGGCCTTACGGTATGCATAACTTTGCCGGCGGGAAAAATCCAGAATATGTTCCAGACAGTAATGAGCAAAGCAAGGATAACCCACGCCTGGGCGATATGACCGACAACCGCGTCACCGCCTTTGATCCGATTTTCTGGTCCCACCATTGCAATGTAGATCGCTTATGGGCCGTTTGGCAAGAACAGAATCCTGGAATTAATCCAGAAGATGTCGAGGCCCCACTTCCCCCTTGGCCATTGTCAGTTAAGGATACCTTGAGCATTAAGAAGTTGGGCTATGAATATATGAAAGATACGTACTTCTACCCCACAGTGAATGACATGCCCATGATCTGCTTTAATTCCGAAAAGGCACAAGTTCGATCCGCGGTTCTGGATAGGCATCGTAAAGTTGAAGTGCGCCTGCACTGCGTTCAGAAAGCCAGGCGCAATGCTGCCATTCGCGTCTTTCTCAATGCCCCAGAGGCGAATGCAGATACAGCCACCGTCAATAATGATCATTATGTCGGTCAGCTAAGAACATTTGGTGGCCTCTGTATCGGTGGACCGGGACACTGTGATGTGCCCTTTCCGCGTACCCGTCGTTTCGACCTGCGCCCCCTTCACCATAATGAACCTCGCAATTTCCGGATTGATGCCACTGACGCGGTCCGGCGCATGATTGCCAAGGGCGAAGATGACATCAGCGTGCATCTGGTCGCTGTCGACATCGACGGCACACCCACAAACGAAGCACTCTATTTTGATGGCGTCTCATTGAATTTCATGGACTAATTTCACATATAGTTTCCCAGAAAAGTTTTGTCCCTCGTTTTCCTGAGTTCAGACGGGACAAAACTTTTCTGGGTGAGTATAGCCAGGAGAAAATTATGGCAATTTTCAAGATTCATCCCGCCATTGGCATCGCACGGTTGGGTGATAGCGAAAGTGACTTTTATCTATCCCCAGAGCAGCCAGGGCAACTACCCATTGCCTGTGATGGCGAAGGGCGGGCAAAACTCGATGATCAGGGAAATGAAATAGCGGATACAACCTTTAAGGACTCTTCGCAGCGCGTGAAGCAACAGGCTGCACGTTTTCGGGTGTTCGCTTATCGTGATGAAGATGATGAAGCCGGACATGAGATTACCGTGGGTGAAACGTTTCCCTTCCAAGCCGAAACATCGACCACTGGGCGGTTCAATGTCGAGGGCACAGTCATAGACATAGAGTGGACGGTTCATCTGGCAAACAAGAAGTCGTCATGGTATCAGTTTATGCAATTGCAAGGGATGCATGGTTACGAAGAGCCGTCGAAGCACCCCCTACGTGAGCCTCATGTCAAGCAACCCGATGCTCGTCGCCAGCTCATTATTGACCCCGGCCCTCAAACAGTATCTTACACAGAGCCCGAAGCACGTCACAAAACCTTTGCCAAAGGTGACAATCCCGGTTACCCACAAACGTTTCCACCGCCAGATATCGCCCCGAACTCGATTACCACCTTGGGTGAAGTAAAGGTCAACTGTCAAGATGACTCTATTCGCCTGATTGTCCTTGGTGGGCATGGCAATTCTGGCTCCACAAACCCACCGCTGATTACCGGGTATGCCAATAGCGCAGGATGGTTTGACGATATTTCCGATGGGCCAATCACTGCTCGCATCAAGTATGAGTATTATCAGAAGATTAAAGTCGGGGAAGCAGAGATATCTGGCGAAGTCACGATTGATAATATTAAGATAGAAGAGATCATCACCATCGATGAAGAACAATACAGAAAACGGACGGGATACGCGGAGATTGATGTTCCTGCTTGGGTTGTCATCGGTTATCCCCGTTATGCGCCAGAATTGGTGGATATGATCACAATGGATGAGGCGTTGTATGATCTATTCGTACGAAAATTTGCCTTTGATCCCCAAGTCTATGGCGTTCCCCCGTTCGACAATGCCAGCAACTCACCCAAAACCGAGACCGAATGGCGTCTATGGCATTCAGAAGCACAATGGAATCCGAATTACTATCCCAAGTTTTATAAAGAAATCTGGCCTGTTTTAAAGCGTCCAGATACCTATACAGCGGTCTATGGATTTGATCCATTTGAAGGTGGCGTGCCACATAATACCGGGACCGAGGGAAACCTGGACGAAGATGTGATGTCTGTCCCGCCGCAACACGGCCAAAGCGACGACATAAACCGCCAAAAGCGCGCGTTTATCTACAATATTTTGCGAAAACCGGGGGGTGGTTCAGAATTAGGTTTACACTTTTGATACATAGATAAAAATCTATATGAGGTCATTTTCTGCCTGAGCATGGCTCAAAGTAGAAAATATAAACATCTTTTCTCTTTGCAAAAATGTAAACCTAATTGTCCGCCTAAAATGAACCACCCCAAAACCCCGGGACAAGAAAATCAGCTTGTCAGCGATGTACTTAACGAAGACAATCCGAATTATCGACCTCGCTTGATGCCTTTGCTCTGTGGCAATAACCCACTGACCAACACCGTACCACAAAAATTTCTGCGCTTGACAGATACCCAATTGTTCCTGCTGAAACAATGGGCAGCGGGCAAATTTGTCAATGAGTGTCAAGAGTGGGGTGAAGCTGATGAGAACTGCAAAACCCCATTTAAGGCACCGCCGAAAACAGGTCTGGAACTGGATCGCGGCGTATTGGGGAATGTGGTTGGTGGCGCGTTCTGCCCCGGGGCAGAACTGTCCTGGAATGTGTTAAACCCAGCCAACTTTTATGAACCATATCGCATTAAGCACGCCACCTATCAAGTGGGGGCCTTGAGTTTGCCGAAAGTCATTGCCGATCAAGATCACAGCCCGGCTTCAGATCTGTCCGAAGGGCTTGAACCGGGTGACTTGACCAAGTATCTGGGCTTGCCCTGGCAGTCTGACTTCACCCAATGTGCGCTCCAACCGGTTGACGTGACGTATGAAAACTGGAACGATATTTATCTCGACAGTGTTGGCGATCCTGCCAAAGAGCAGACGGTCTATCTGATCTGGTGGCCTGCTCATCGTCCGTTGGTGGTCAATAACGGACTGAAAGGGCCGGATGGCAAGCCCTCTGGCAAAGCGCCAGTGTATTGGGATTCAGGTGTGCCGCAAAACAACGCTGGCGGCTTACGCATGGTCACGGCCTGGAAAGACTTGGGATTCATCAAATACTTTTCCGATCCGAAGTGGGGCTTCATTCAGGTCGAACGCAATGATCAGGCGTTGGGACCGTCCGTCTCGCCCGGTGACCTGCTTCTGGGTAACACCAAAGAAGGAGCATAATATGAATAATATGCCTGAAGTTCTACAGGGTTTGTGGACTTACCGTAGTTTCAATAATCAACCAGATCTCAATATCGACTTTGATAAGCTCGAATTTGGACGAGGCAATCTCCGAATTGACGAAGCCCCCTTACAGACCTTAAAGGGCTTGATCTATGGAGAAGGATGGCAATTAACCCTCACTGGATCTGTTAACTATGGCGATCCCTTTACGCTCCGATTTCAAGGAAAGGGTGTCGTCAACGGTGAAGAATGGATCTATGCCTATCTTGGCTACTTCGTGAATGAATGGCCTAACGGTGTTGATCAGCGTCCCGCCATTGTTGGCTCGATTGTACGTGTTATCCCTCACTCCGGTGGCGACGGGACGGTGCATCCGGCTGGCGTTGTTGCCTCTTGGTATGCGGTGAAGCAAAGACGGTAACCCTGATGAATGGTGAATTGTGGATGATGAATTGTGAATGAAATGCGCCACTTCGATGTCATCATCATTGGGGGTGGGGTCGCAGGTGCGGCTACCGCCCTCATGCTCAAACAGCACGCGCCGTCTCTGTCTGTTGTGCTGATTGAGCGCTCGACTTATGACCAGGTGCGTATTGGCGAGACATTGGTGCCGCAAGCAGGGAGCATCTTGCATCAACTAGGGGTCTGGCAGGATTTTTTGACACAAGGGTATTTGCCGTCATACGGCACCTGCGCCGCCTGGGGACAGGCAGAACTGCACCATAACGAGTTTATTTTCTCGATGCATGGGCAAGGATGGCATCTGGATCGGCGGGCGTTTGATCGTTGGTTCGCAAGCCAAGCGGAAAATCGTGGGGTTGCGCTCTATACGAATACGCGTGTTGTCGAACACCAGCAGAAGGCTGACATGTGGACACTAACGGTGCAACACGATGCGAGTCAGCAGCAGTTGCAGACGCGCTTTGTGGTTGACGCAACAGGACGATCCGCCATCTTTGCGCGGCAACAGCAGGCTCGCAGAGTTCACTTTGACCAGCTTGTGGGTCTCTTCATCTTCTTTCATTTTGAGACCCCGCCGACAGATGCCACTACCATGGTGGAGGCGTGGGAAGATGGCTGGTGGTACTCGGCCTTGCTACCAGACTCGCAGATGGTGGTGGCTTGTATGAGCGATGCTGATCTGGTGCGAACAACTCGCTTGAAGTCATTGGATCTGTGGTTAAATTGCCTCAAAGAGACTCGCTACACAAAAAAACGCCTAACTGAGGCCAAACTGGGTACAGACCCGCAGATTTATGCGGCTCATACCCATCGACTGGAACAGGTCATTGGTGACGGTTGGCTCGCCGTCGGGGATGCGGCCACGACCTTTGATCCCCTCTCATCTCAGGGGATTTTCAAGGCTATGCGCTCGGGGGTTTTTGCCGCCTATGCCATCAGCGACCATCTAAATGGCGACCCCATTGCATTGCCAAAGTATGAAAAGGTGGTTACGCAGGAGTTTTTGGCCTATCTGCAAACGTGGCAAGCCTATTATTCCCAGGAACAACGTTGGCCTCAGTCTACTTTCTGGCACCGACGGCATCAAGTTCCGCTATATATGCAGGAATGACGCAGTTCGCTGGCTGAGTAGGCAGTTTTTTGCCGTATTGAAGTCGAGGGGCTGCGTACGTCCTATAGAGAAGCTGTGGAGGAGGTGTTTATGCAACAATGGCGGAACTATTTCTGCCAAAAAAATTTCGGTTCTTTTATTGCAGTTTTTCAACTTCTAGAGGAACAAGTAACCATGTCACGCAAACAAAACCAGAAAGGCGATCGAATCCCGCATGCGGATGAACAGAAGCAACCCATGAGCCGCCGCAATTTCTTAAAGGCGTCAGCCGCAAGCGCTGTTGGTGCAGGGGTGTTGGCAGTACCGGGCGTGAACGGTGCGGAGGCAGCGACACGAAACTTATCGCAACGTAATGGGCTTGGATCGGATCAAGCTTTTGATAATACCGCTGCAGCCTCGCCACTTGAGGTTTCTGCTAGTCAAAATTATGCTACACAAAAAGACAACTGGGTTGAGCCTTGGGAATGGGTACAGCGCGACTGGCCAGGCCAAGAGCTTGAGCTTAATGTTGTCGAACATGCGGCCCCTATTGCGATTTTTGGCGACATTCATATTCCTAACCCTGATAGAGACCTGGCAGATACTAATGTTGGACAGCTTTTGTTCAGCTACGGCGGCATCTCGCCTGGTCCAACTATTCGCGTTAGAGGTGATGAGACCTTACACATCAAAGTACGCGACCTGCTTGGCCCAAATATTGGTCAAATTCAAAACTTCGAGCGGGTAGAAGATGCATCGCAAAAAACGGGGTATAAGTATCTAACAGGATACAACTATCAATTGGATCCCAATATCATCCATGATTGGTGCCGCCCCCTTCATACTAATGGAAAGCATCAGACCCGAACTACCAACCTCCACACCCATGGCCTACACGTAGAACCCTATCTCAATGTAGATGGGAAAAATTCTGATAATGTTTTTCTGCGAATTATTCCCCAAGGAGATTATAAGTTGCGGGAAGCAACAAGAGATGAAATTTGCTGGCCATTGAAAGGTAGTGAGCTTTTAGGACAAGCAGATTATGCGTATCGCTTAGGTAAACCTAGTGGGGCGAGAGAGACTCATCCCCCTGGTACCCACTGGTATCACCCCCACCCGCATGGAGCCACTTTTACCCAGGTCGCCAGTGGGATGGCCGGTCTGATTATTGTTGAAGGCGATGTTGATGATAAGCTGAAGGATCAGTTGGATCCCCAAGGTGAGGGGATCACGTATAGAGAACGCCCTTTTGTTATTCAGCGCATCGTAGGACCAACACCCACCGATATTGAAGAAGGATTTATCGTAGACTTTGAAGATGGCGATCCAGTAGAAAAAAAAGTCAAGACAAAATCCCCGACTGTTTTTCCTGCTGTCAATGGTCAAGTCACCGAAAACTTCATTGTCATAGCGCCAGGAGCCGTCGAACGGTGGCGAGTGCTTAATGCTGGTGTAGATGGACAAGGCTATATTGAATTCTCGGTCGAGGATGAAAGCGGAACCCCATACGACAATCTCCATCACCTCGCGATGGATGGTATTACGCTGGTTGATGCAAGATCGGGAAAGTACACGACTAGACCAGTGAAAAAGTCGGTAATGATGTCACCCGCAAATCGCGCAGACTTTTTATTTCAGGCACCATTGACAGATGGTAAGACGCCTCTAACTTTCACTATCTGGGCCAAACAGTCTGAAAGTGCCTCCGATCATCAGCTAACAGGCCAAGCCCCTATTCCAAATAACAAGCCGAATCGAAAGATTGCAACGATTATTGTGCGTGGGACACCAACGCCCCCCAAGGATCAGGATGGGAACGATATCAATCTACAAAATTACACGTTAGAATTCCCTGATGTGCCCGGTTATCTGAAGCCCATTGAAGATCCAGAAGTTTCGATTCAGCCAGGAGATCCGGATGATCCGGATGGTAAATCTCTGCTGCAAGGTAAGCGCAGAGGCCGCCAAATCGTATATTCTGGCTGGGGCGGTACTTATCCCGACCCGACGAGTAATACACAGCGAGAGAATGCTTTGCACTGGAGAAATAAAACGCCGCAGAATCCCGCAGCGGCGACGCCGCCTGAATCCATGATGATTGATTGCCAGAAATTCAATGATGATCCCAATGAGTTAAGCTCTTCACTCCACCATATGCTGCTCAATACGGCTGAAGAGTGGACAGTTTGGAATGCTTCATTGACTCTCTTCAATAAAGGTAAGACGGATTTAATGGCTGCGGATAACTTGGTCGGTGATCCACTAAATGAGTTCACGGTAAAAGAAGGTGAACCGATTTCTAGTGTGAAAGCAAAGCTGGAAGAACTAGGAACTGACGACCCCAGAGAGATGTATCTGGGATCAGAGGCGTACCCCTCACCCGATCAAAAGAAAAATGAAGTTAGTACCCGAGCCGTAGATCATCCCTTCCATATCCATATCAATCCGGTTTGGGTAACGCATATCTATGATTGGTCTGGGCGGGAGCTCGATTGGAATTACGAACTCTTGCCAGATGGCCATTGTTTGGAGCCACGTTGGCAAGACGTTGTTCGGCTGCCTCGCAACGGGGGGCGCGTCGTCTTCCGCTCACGCTTTTGGGATTATGCTGGCGAGTATGTCAATCACTGCCATATCTTGCAGCATGAAGATAACGGTATGATGCAAGGGATATCGGTTGTGCTTGAACCTGAACAAGCAGATTATATTGCGTATGATCATGACTCTGAAGAACTTCCAGAGCTATCATGGCATGATTGCTATACAATTGACTGGGGGGTTGTGACTACACCACTAGATTTCCCGGATATTCCAAAAGGCGATACAGACAAAGAGATCTGTGATGCTATACTCAAGCGCCTGCGCACACCGATGCCCAAATCAGAGTCAAGGAACGACAAATGTTAGCATAGACAGCGTCAAATTATACAAGAGCCGCCTGACGCGTCAGGCGGCTACCGCTAAAACAGGCAGGTTCAACAGGATCCCATGTAGTTGACATCGTCCGCCCGAGTCTAAACAGGGCTGGTTGATCGAGCCGCAAGCCTGTTTGAGCAGGCGTTGTCTGGTTGCTCCGTCCATTCACGCCGGAGCGGGCTTAGCGACCATCTGAGATCCGAAAGGGCCAACAGGCGGAAATCACCATCATTAAGGAGAAAAATTATGACACGCTTTAAGAGGATTAGTATCTTACTATTTCCGGTCATTCTGGGAGCGGGGCTTATCAGCTGTGTGAATCTGCCAACTGATTTTAACCAAATTGCGGCCGATGACTGCCAGATGGAGAGAGCCTCGGATAAACAAGCGACGACGCTTACTATAACTGAAACCGCTAACTATGAAACAGAATGGGTCAATCTCGGTACGATATATGAACTTGAGATAATCTCGGGACCAGTGAGTCCACCACCAACGATCTATTTACGAACAACCTACATGGATCCAGATTCGTATCTAACACTTACAAGCACAGGTTCATTTACCGTTGGAACGAAGTTCATTTTAGCGCAAATTCCGGTAGCTGATATCAACGGGTCTGATGGTTTCACGGTATTATCGAAAGCTGGACCAGCTTCATTTCAATTTAGTCCATTCAGTCCTAAAGCAACCGATCTAAGTGCTCAAGTGAAAACAAAAACGGGATGGGTCTATTACAAAAAGGGAAAGTGTAGCTGGATTTCTAATAAGGACTCCTCTAAAGATCCGAAGATAGCTGGAGCTCTGCAAAGTTGTCAACCTTGCCATGGGGGAAATGACGTAGAATTAACTCATTTTCATAATCCCGCAAACAGAAGTGGACCTAAAGACACAGGTGATCTCAACGACATACGAAAGGATGAAGTATTTATGGGGTGGTTCAAAATTAGGTTTACACTTTTGATATATAGACAAAAATCTATATGAGACCGTTTTCTCTCTGAGAACCGGCGAAATCAGAGAATATAAACGTTCTTTCTGTTTCTAAAAGTGTAAACCTATCTATCCAGCTAAAATGAACCACCCCGTATTTATTAGCGTTTTCCCAAAACTGAAGAGGTACTATAAAGAGTAATCCCCTTGGTTTTACTTACTGAACCCTGCAGAATGGTGGTTCTCTGGCGGGTGCCGACGCACGCGGCCAGGCTCATTCTGTCTGCGGCGCTAGAGGAGATGCTACACATGGGGCTGTTCATTTCAATAGCGTAATGTGGATCTTGGGGTAGGTGATAGTCATGGCGACTGTGTTTTGGTTCTTGCGATAACCTCTCGAGGCGAGGTTAACTGACATCAATGAAAGTCAAGGCGTTTAAAAATTTATGGCTGATCAGGATCTCATGTGGTTGACAGGGAAAAACGTTCTTTGCCATGGAGATCGAGCCAAATACGTTGAAAAAGAGAAGAGACATTGCGAATGCCATAGCATCGACGAGTGATGACCTTAATCTTGTTATTGAGACCTTCAACAAAACCACTGTTGATGCGTTGGTCAAAATAGTTGACAATGGATTGCCAGTGGTTGCGCAGGGTTTTGATAAAGCCATCAAAGTTATCAAGGGAGGAACGTTCAACTTTGCGAATCCAAGCCTCAAGGCGATGTTCAGCTTGGGCAACAGAGAGTTCCTGGTTGAAGATGGCGGTCAATTCTTCTCGAAAGGTATAGGCCTGATGAAGGGCTGGTGAATGAGCAAACAAACGTCTAAGCTCCTGCCGCTCTTCAGGATTGAGAGCCGAGTGATTTTTTGCGTAAGATCCAGAGCATTCCTTTGCAATCTTGGTCATAAGTTTCAGGAGGCAGTTCTTTTTTCAAGCGTCTGAGTTCCTTTTTTCGGAGGTCGTCAAAGTCATCTCGATAGTTCTGAGCAACATGAAATCGGTCAACAACAGGAGATGCATTCACATCATCATTCTCATTGATAAATTCATCAATCGCATTGATATAGCCCTCCCACATGTCGGTGGTGCAATAGTTGATGGTGGGGCGTAGTCTCTCAGGAATCTCTTCTAGGAATGCCTTAACCGTCTTTTTTTTCGATCAGGGGAGAACTCCAAGAATCCGTACCTTGCCCTTGGGTTGACGAGCTGTAATGATCGCACTAAATTTCTTGCGCCCCTTACTTCTGGAGATTTCGTCAATCCCCAACGTACCGATTTCGTCGATTTCATCCCAGTTGATTTTGGGCTCTATCAGACGGTTCAATGCGCCTACGACTGCATCGTACCCAACTTCTTCTTTGAGGCTTACATCTTCGATTGTACTGTTGATTAGTTGCATGACCAGGTATTCATCATACGCTTGTGTATGAGGACTTCTTTGTTCATACCAACTCACAATTTGAGTCGTTGTTGGGTCACAATGACACGACAAACATTGACCCCGTTTGGGCCGTATCAAGATGTAGGTCTCAAGCCCAAAAAACTGGGAGATGGCGCAAGCTAATTTCTTGACCATGGCCAAATGTACACGCAATCTCAACTCCGCATACACCACATGCTGTTGTTTTTTTGGGTGCTTTCTACCCGAATCAATAAATGATTTTCAGACGTGATTTCGCTGCTTAACACTTCCACTTCTGGGATATCTAGCGGTACCGTTATTGATGAAGTCATTCTCGATGTCACCTTTTTCAATCGCTTCGTTTCGGATAACATCTTATTTTATATCATTTTATTTTCGACCGGTACCTCATGATCCGACTGACACAAGATATTTAGCTCGCACTATCCATTCATGGCCGGCTTGTCAACCACATGAGATCCAATTGATCCAAATTTATATGCCACAAATTAATTATATAGGGGAAAGGAGCCACAGAATGAGTCAACCCAATGATTTCTCATCATTGCAAGAGGATCTACGAGCGGCTATGTCGGTTGAGCTAACCACCATGCCTCCCTATCTTTATACCTATTGGTCAATTCGGCCGCTTGAAGATGGCGATTCGCAAGCGGGTGTTCAAGCGGCAAGGACAATCATGTCTGTGGCTCTGGAAGAGATGCTCCACATGGGATTAGTCGCCAATATTCTAAATGCGTTGGGAGGGCGTGCGACCATTACAGATCCTCTCTATGTGCCAAGTTATCCTGGTCAGCTTCTAAGACACTCAACCGGCAAGTATGGGGTGGAGGTTGGCCTCTTACCGCTGTCCAGCACTGCCATTGACACTTTCCTAAAAATTGAGTTGCCGGAATCAGATGTCCCAGACCCACCTTCATCTGGCTGGGCGACGATTGGTCAGTTTTATGAATCGGTTGAATCAAAAATCACCGATTACGCAGGCCCTTTTAACCATGGTAGACAGTTACCAGAATTTGATAACCCTGGAGCTGGTCGCTTGATTCCAGTCGAGTCGCAATGTGATGCCATCAGGGCACTAAAACTGATTGTAGACCAAGGCGAGGGAACTTCCTCAGAGACGCATGATGATGGCAACCATGAACTGGCCCACTATTGGAAGTTTATGGAGATAAAGACAGCGATTGAGAATGGCTCTCTCCATCTAACTCAGGATGTCTATCCAGTCATTTCCAACCCAGCGGATATTGTTTATTCTCCCGACCAGCAAGCAGCAAACAAACAATTTAATCTGGTCTATAGTGAACTTCTGGATAGTCTACAGACCACATTGACCAGCGAACAACCAGGTGTATTTCCGAAATATCCCCTGTTTGATAGCCATTTAGAGCAGCAGAAGACCGCAACAACCTACATGGATGAATTAGGCCAATTGGCCGGCGTGTTACGTCACAATTATGGCTATGTTCCTTGGACTGAGTTTTTACCTGGCCCGACGTTTGAATATATTCCGGCAACCGCTCGATAAGCGACTTTCCAGCGAAAGTATAGGGGTGGTTCATTTTAGGCGGACAATTAGGTTTACATTTTTGCAAAGAGAAAAGATGTTTATATTTTCTAATTTGAGCCATGCTCAGGCAGAAAATGACCTCATATAGATTTTTGTCTATGTATCAAAAGTGTAAACCTAATTCTGAACCACCCCAAAGTATATAGGAGAAATCAATGAGTGTCTTGTTACTACCTCGACTCTATTTCAATGGGCAAATGTATTGGAATCCGACTACTTTCAATAATAACGACTATGCACCTGCCCTACCCACCTACGATATTCCTCAAGCCAAGCTCAACTGGCCGTATTTACATCAACAAGGTGTAGAAACGCCAGCTGATTTCAAAAAATGGGCGATTCAACCCACAGAGGCCAACAACAATGATCCCTACAAGCCATCAGGCAGTGACTACACTACGCCTCCAGCCGAGTGGGATTATTATGGCGGCAACCAATGTGGTTTTGTCACGCAGGATGATCGTACGGACCCGTCGAAAGTTACCCCAAAAATTCAGAATCCAGACTTTAGCTTACCATCAAATCGACCATTTACCACAGTCACTGGTTTTACCGACTGCCACGGATATCATACGGATGATCCGTGGAAAGGATTAGCGTTACAGCTGAACTTGAAGATGGTCCCCGCCAAAATGGTTGATGTCAACCCCCAACTTCCTTGGGCAACGCAAATCTTTGCTGATACATTCACCTTAGGCAGAGAAGAACTTGGGCATGGCTTCAACGCAAAAGTCCAACAACGGATGTCCACACGCTGGTTTTATACTGCCAACTACAACCTCACTCAGGATCTAATGATTGCAGGTCATTATTCCGCGGTCTTCCAGACGTGCTTCAAAACTGAACATATTGACTTTTTTGATTCAGACGCGGATTCAACGAGTCTATGTGGGCAATTATGCAATAGGCTGCAAAACTGGGCGAACATCAAAGGGCTCATGTTGCGGATGACGGTTTACGACACCCTCTATTTTCAGGGAAAAGCATTTGCCGGATTGCATCCGCAATCTCCTACACCTCAGATAAGTGGCGATAATCGCACAGATTACATGAATCGTATTGCCCTTCTTTACCAGCAATATGAAGAACAGTTAGAAGCCTACAAACTGGGTAGATTGGCCGAAGAGCCGAAGGCACCCATCAATCGAGCATACAGCCGTTGCGTGGGCTGGATTGGTTTGTGGGAAGATGGTGAGTTGGTTAGCACGCCTGGCGGACGATATTTAATACCGTTTCAGAAGCCCGAAACGTTTAGCTGTCCGATTCAGGTAAGGCCCAAGTGTCCAAAAGAGTATAAGGGAGATAAATTACCTTCCGTTGCGCTCGGCCCGACAGCGGTTGAAGTGCAGACAGAGGGTGAACAGGTTCAGCGCGTTACACTTGATTTAAGCAGTACCATCCCGCGCTATGATGCTTCGGGCAAGAAAGCGTACTTTGAGACGCTTCAAATCGGCATCAAATTATCGGAGGATGACTACTTATACTTCGCGGAACTCTCTTACGCCGATTATGATCAGAACAGTTATGAGAAGACCGCAGGCGTAATTGATATTGACTGTTCTAACTTTATTCCAGGTGTTACAATTACAGCCGCTCAGATAGAAGAGCATCCTCTGGTCATTCAAGTCCATAGTTACCCCCCATGCGATAAATCTTGCGATAGTAAGGATAAATGTTGCAACGGTGAGGATAAAGTCGCTTTGGTTGAAAGTCCATTCACCGCCGAAACGGACCTGCGTGGTCTATACGTTGATGAGCCCAATCCACTTTGGGATCCAAGTAAAGAGTTTGCGGAATTCTGCGTCAAAGTTTGGAAACATGGCCAGAAACCTCCCCCCAATACTCATCTAATGATTGCCCAATATGACATCTCAGATAAACTCATTGCAGTGTCTGAATCCAAGGCTGAATCAACGAGCATATTGGACCTATTCTATGTAGATGAACAGAACGGCAATGCGCTATGCCGAATTGACAACGCAACGAAAATTCCGGTTCCCGCCTCGGGAAGGCTTACCATCAAAGCGAAAGCACTGCAACAGGGCTTGCCGAACCTGGTATTTTATCCCATTGGCCCAGATGCAACGGGCGATGGGCTCCCGCTTCCGATTTTGTATACTAGCCATGACAAAAAATCAAAATACTCTGTTTTTGGGATCGGACCTGCACATGGCTACTTCTTTTACACCGCCGCGCGGGTGCTGCCGTTTCATAACGCAATGGCCGTGGAATTTGACAAGTGGCTCAGCGAACAACCTGGACCTGATGTTCAGGAAGTTAATTATCGAGTCTTTGATGAAGTCTATCGAACATACCATCTGATGTATCCCGTTATGGAGTTCATCAACAGCCCTCTCAAATTCCAGCAATGGCGAGGGAGAATCGAGCAGGTGATCGATCAAGATATATTTGAGTCGGCCCGCTACATGCCCGTGACGCGCACGCTCTCGGCGGGACAGCGGCAAATTTTGAAACGCTATTTCGAGTATCTGAGCGAACTGCCTTCCTTGGCCTCATCCGAGTCGAAATTAGTGCAGGTCACACGTTAAAATTCATCGTCTCTACTACCGCAATTGAGATGAGACCAATCCAAGTTTTAAACGAACCATAGATTGACGAGATTGATTGGATGTTCTCTCTTCATGAACTAGGTCAAGTCACATTCAAGCCTTCTAGAATAGCCTTAGCACACAACCCTCATCAGCAATTTGGGTAGGTGATCAAGAATTGATCAAGAAACGATCAAGTGATGTGCATTCCATTCCGAGCGTTGGGTTGCTATACTGAACAATGTCAATCAACGAAAGAATCAATTTGTCGTCGAAGCAGACTCTGGGACATCGCCAAGCGAGAGGGGCAATTCAGTAGACCACAATCGTTAGATTCTTCGCTTCACTCGAGAATGATACGATTGCGGTCTACTGATATTGGTTGACAGACCATTATTTGTAACTTAACTACTCGATAGTTGTATTTTGAGCAGGTGCCGGAGAAACATGATGATACGCGTGTTGATTGCCGACAGTTGCCCCATTGTGCGCCATGGACTCATGCGAATTCTGGACGCTACCAACGATTTCTGTATTGTTGATAGGTTCGCTCCCTCACACACGCTGCTACAGGACATCCACTCATCTCGCTGCCAGGTTCTCATTGTGGAGGTCGTCTTATCCGACTCCTCTACACTCAACCTCATATCCGACCTGCATCATGCTCAATTCTGCCCGCCTATTCTCGTACTGGGAATCTGTAGCGAGAAAGAGTTTGGCGTGCGCGTCCTCAAAGCCGGGGCATCCGGCTACCTGATGCTAGCCAGTCCGCCGGAAGAGGTGATCGAAGCAGTACGTAGACGACAAACCGCGCCACCGCAACTTATCCGATCGGGAATTCCAAGTGATGTGTCTGCTCGGTGCCGGCAAGACGCCAACAGAAACTGCACAGATCTTGGGATTGGGCAAGACCACAATCGCCACCTACCGCACGCGAATTTTGGAGAAGCTCCATTTGAAGAACAGTGCAGAGATTGTGCGCTATGCGGTGGAGCATCGGTTGATCAATTGATACCTTGTATTGTCTTTGTTGCCTGTCGAACAAAGAATGACAAGAAGATCACTCTTTGTTCGACGAATGGATCACTCTTTGTTCGACACACCTCTACAGTGAAAAGCGGTATACTGAATTCTTAATTCCACGAAAACAGCGCCAGTCCATGTCGACCTTTGCTGTAAAACAAGACCATCCTCGAATCGACATGTAGTGACCGCCATTGTGTAGACGCAAAATTTGTTTAGCATCCACTCGCTTGCCGAACATCACGACGGTTGCTTTGCTTGCCCAACGGATTCCAGTTTTAAACCACGAGGAGGCATGACGTGCAAACAGAGAACACTAAGCGGTGTATATCGATCAATCCAGCTTTTGTTGCGGCATTTAGGGAATTTACGGCACCGGAGGGTCAAACCAGACTTTCGTATCCCCCTGTGTCGCGCACCAGCGTACAGGCGTTGCCAGTTCAATGGTCAGATCATGTCTTTCCTGGACGGGATGGCCCAGGCGAAACCAATACGTCCCCCGATGAATTTATCACCTCGGTTACTTGTATTGGCTGTCATGGCGGACTGAGTGGGTCGCTTTACCCAGTGACCATGTTCGTCAAGACCGGCTCTGCGTATGGCAACAGCTTTAGCGTGGCACCCTATGGCGAATGGCGCCGGTCACCCATGGGATTGGCTGGCCGTGCCCCCATCTTCCATGCCCAACTGGAAAGCGAGATGATCATCCTGGCCAAGAATGCCAACGAGCTGAACTTTCCAGGCGCGTCAGTGGATCAGAACAATCTGATTAGCGGGACCTTAGAGGCAAACCAGAAGGCGCTCATCAACACCTGCTTGAGTTGCCACGGTGCCATGGGACAGCGTCAGCTCGACATCGACGCCGCGGCAAAGCGCACGCTGCCCAACGGCAACCCGCTGAACAAGGATTTCAATCCCGACTACTTCTATCTATTCGAAGTGCTCACCCAAGTTGAGCGTGACAATCCACCACAACCGCCTACGGATGAACCAAATCCACAATTTACCTATCCAAATGAGGACGACTACTACAGCTACCACAAATATGGCGAACTGGCGCGCGAAGGCATCAGCACTGCCACGGT
>JAHBNG010000042.1 GCA_019217005.1 Chloroflexi bacterium TSY | reverse complement strand
TTGGACCAAAATTGTATCACCAGGAGATACCACCCCATTATTCTGTTGATCATCAAATAATAAGATTTCCTGCAAGGCGATAATTCTCGCACTTGGTTCTGGTGTCGTCGTTGCGATTGGTGCATGAGTAGTCGTGCTCGTCGGAGTTGCCAGATTTGGTGGCGTCCATGTGGCTGTCGCAAATGCTGTTTCCGTTGGCGTAGGAGAGTGTGTTGTCGAAGGAGTCGGCGCTAATGTCTGGATTGGTGTCGGTGTTGATATAATTTGCGACGTTAGTGTCGCTGTCAGATCCTCTACAGACGTCGGTGTGGCAGTGAACGTAGATGTGGCGGTCCATGTTGGTGTAGATGTGGGAGTCGGTGTAGATGTGGTGGTCTCTATCGGCGTTGCAGTAACAGTCGGTGTGGGAGTCGCCGTAGCAGTTGATGAAGGAGTTGCTGTTAGCGTTGGGATGAGATATGCAATCACTAGTTTAGGTGCTGCTGTCCTGCTATGATCATATGAACTGGCACTTCGTTGCCCTGTACCGTCAACGAGAAAAACAATACTATTGCCAGATTGCCACTGGGATTTGGCCATGATTTCATGCAAAATCTCAGCCACATTCGGTGCGATGAATCTCACCTGCTCCTTGCCAAGTTGGAATCGTTAGCCACGAGCAACTGTTCTAGGCCGCAGCGATATGTTCTTCGATTCAGCTAGAATTCGGACGCATTGGCTGAATCCTCCCAGCGATAAAGAGATTCGTCCCTTCATCATTGCTTGAATCAGCGATAAACTCGATATATGCATACAGAATTGTTGCACCACCCGGAACAAACACGTTTTGGAAGCGGATGCCCTTGTCCTTCTGGTCCCCGCGTACCATATCTAAATCTGAACTGCCTCTATTGACAGACCCATTGTGAATCCGCTCTTCGGCGTCGTCGTTGCTGGCAATGACAGGTATGACTAATTCCTGCGCACCCGGTGGCAATACGGGTGTGACTGTTGCGGTATTGGTGGGGGTTGGTGTATTGGTAAATGTAGGTGTATTCGTTGGGGGGTTGGTGGGGGTTGGTGTACTTGTGCTGGTTGGCGTGTCGGTCGGTGTGGGTGTTGGCGCCGCAGCCTTAATCAGTTCCAGTTCGATTTTATCAAGCCGTAGGATCGGCGCCATTTCGATCAGAGACATAATCGATTACGTAGGCACCAATTACCGGATATGAATCCCATAAATAACCATCCGCAGGAGAGTCATTGACTTGTACAAAAAATGAATTGTTGTTGTTTGCTCCATAATGTAGCGTCTTAATTTTATATCGACCCGCCGTCAACACATTAAAGCAATACTCAGCTTTATGACCATTGCCAGCTACTTTCCAAAATCTCCGGCACCATCGGGGACATGAACATATCGTCCGTTGCTTGCGGCAGAATCACTCCCACTTCGAAATTGCCCGACAGTTGTCCACCCTCCGCTTCCTGACTGAGCGGACCACAAGCGACTCTATACTCAAATTCCTCTTCATGCGCTGCAATCAAGGTACCAGTGTGATGAAAGAGCAGCAAGCTCAATAGAAATAGGTTCAATAGAAGCAGGCTACTCACTTTCCAAACGGTTGCAGGATCATCAAATAGCTGGCCAGTCTTTGTCCGGTTGGATACGATTGTAGTGGGCGAGCCACACAGACGGATTCGGAATAACCACCTGACGTTCATGCGCTTCTTTTCCACAACCACTCTTAAAAGTGGCTCTACGGGAGAAAGTGGGAGAACACAACTGAGAAAATCACAACTAAATCTTATAACATTGTAGCATAGATCCTGTCAGAAAAATGTAACAAAGTGCTATTACTTTACTTTCTGGTAAAGGCTTGAGTGACAAAGGGCAAACCGAAAGGGGGCGGAAAAAAGAATCCACCCTGAAAAAACGGGATAAAATGTAAAAAATAGTGCTCGGCTAGTTTAATACTACTGTGCAGCAATATATTGTGAAACACAAAGGAAATTCGTTATATTTCTGGGCATATTGCTAACAAAACGCAAACAGAATGCAAAGGAAAAATGAGATAGACTGAAGAGCCAATAAAATGAAGCAGTCTTCGATGAAAGGAAATCAAGATGAAACTTGCTCAAGCAGTCAATCAATATGACTACAGCCAACTGGAAAGCCCGCCGCTGCTGGAACTGACAGAAGAGCAACTGGCGGCACTGGCCGACCAACTCCAGGAGTATCATGCCATATATAGTCCATACTTCAGCCATGTGGCTCAGAGAGAGCATGCGTACCACTACATGCGAGGCTTGTTAGACCCCGAAATCAAACGCAAATCGGCCGAGAACATCGCGCTGGCGACAGTAGGAGAATCGGGTGTACGCCCCCTGCAAAGCTTTGTGGGTCAGAGCCGCTGGAGCGGTGAAGCGATGCTGGCGGAACATACTCGACAGACAGGTGAGTTGTTGGGAGATGCAAATGGCGTCTTACTCCTGGATGGGAGCGACATTCCCAAGCAAGGAGAAGAGTCAGTGGGCGTCAAGCGGCAGCGGTGTGGCGAACTGGGCAAGATCGCCAACTGTCAAGCCGGAGTCTTCCTGGGATATAATAGCTCTCATGGCTATACCTTACTGAACTGTCGGTTGTATATCCCCCAAGAATGGTTTAGTGATGAGTATGCAGAGAAGCGGTACAAAACCGGTCTTCCCACTGACCTGACCTTCCAAACAAAATGAATTGGCTTGGTCCATGATTGAGCAGACGCACGCCCTGGGTGCGTTGCCCATCCGCTGGATCACTATGGATGAAGCCTTTGGCAAAGATACTCATCTGCTTGACTGCATTGATGGCCAAACCGCTTACAGCTACTTTGCTGAAGTGCCCAAAGAGACTCGTGTCTGGACCTCCAGCCCCCAGACCTATCTGCCCGCATCATCTGGACGCGGGCGCAAGCTTCAAGCTCCGCGTCCGGCCTGGTGAACCTACGCCTCTCACCGTTGCTCAACTCGCTGACACCTTCCAGGAGCATGAGTGGCAACAGCATGTTCTCAAAGAGGGCTCCAAGGGCTTCATCGTTGCTTCCATTGCTTGTCGCCGCATTGTCTCTGTCCGCAATGGGCTCCCCGGTTCTGCTCTCTGGCTCATCGTCCGCCGCAATCCCGATTGCTCTCTGCAATACTTTCTCTCCAATGCACCCCTTGAGACTTCCTTGGATGACTTCGCCACTGTTTCTGCTTTGCGTTGGCCCATTGAAACCATTTTGAACAAGCCAAGCAGTTTCTCGGACTCAACGAATATGAAACTCGCAGTTGGCTCGGTTGGCATCATCATATGACCTTAGTCATTTTGGCCTTTGGTTTCTTGGCTCGTTCTCAGTTTTCCTCAAATATGATGCCCCGCTCTCACTTTGCCACAGGTTGTTGAACTTCTCCATGCCGTTCTGCCTAAACCTGTCTTGACACTCGCTGAGACTATCGAGCGCCTTCGCTACAAGCAACGTCGTCTTGCTTCCGCTAAACGCTCGCATTATCTTGTGCAAAAATCGAACATTATCGAGCCTTTACTTGATGCACAGTAGTATTAAGCAGCGGCATTGAGGCGGCGATGAGCGAGAACGCCTTTAGGGAAATGGTGTGAAACCGAGGCCTTTTTCCGAAAGTCAGGGTCGAGTTGGTCGGGAGTTGGAAAAAGAGCACTCGAGAGAACGCGCGCAGCCTGCCGGGAGTGGCTTGAGGCTCTCGATCCCAGTAGCCAGTCGGTATGGGAGGAAGAGAAGCGGCTAAATGGGAAAGAAGATTGCCAGCCAGCAGCCCCAGTTCAGGTAAGCGGAAGCAAGCCTCATCGGCATGAACAAATTGACGATGTAAGCCAATCATCTGCTTGGAAGCCAAGGGGGGATGTTCAACAGGCCAGCGCTCCAGAGAGAAAGATAAATGGTTTCAGCTTGTAAAGCCATGACGGTCGCCAGAACCAAAGGTGTGTGATAAGCAGGATCCTGAAAGACGTAAATCGAATAGGTGCGGTTGGCTGTATCCACCTTGGTTGTCCTGGGGACGAGATTGTGCCATGCTTGATAGCGAATCAGGCGACCACTATAGACAAATTGACCAAACGAGTCTGGAGTTGTGGCCTCGAGTCGCTTTCCCTATAGCATCGAGAGCGGACGCACAATATCACCATATTCGGGTGGTCTGCCTTTTTCCTTACGTTCGGGTAACTCATTGCGGCGCGCTGTGCAGTTAATCGCTTCCCGAAGGACAAATCGGTCGACGTCGCTTTCTAGCATTTCTCTGATTGTAAACCCGGCATCGACCACCGCCACTTCGTCTGACTCCAGTGATTTCTTGGTCTCTTTCAGCAGCTTTTTCCGAAACTCACTTTCCTTTGTGCCTACCTCGCATCTCATGATTGCCTTGAGCAGTGGCACTCGTTTCCCGCCTATCTCCCCCGAGCTTATCATCACTCCAAAGATGAGCGCGGGCAATGCCCGACGAGCCGTTGAGTTATAGAGTCGGTTCACTTTCCCTTGCAGCTTCGGTCGCCAGAACCCTGTGATATCTATGCTTTTCACTCGGTATCCTTCTAACTTTTTTGCCTCCCATTCCCTTTCCACTCCACTTCTTCTTGCCACGATGAGAGCAGGCTTGCAATATCCCATGATCCATATCGAAAGCTCCACCAGCTTCGCCGGAGCTCCTCATCTTCAAACCCGCTTTCACTCAATCCACTATGGATTGCTCCTCGACTTTTCAGAAACGACCCATTCATCATCGCCCACATCAGACGCATTACATTTACGTTTGTTCCCACCGGCGTTACTTGCAATACATTCATCAGTACTGCTATAGTTATTTCTGGCGCGGTTAGCATTCCTTCCTCCTTTTTGGGTTCTCTACCTTTAGGATGAAACGCTAACCGCTTTTTGTCACATTTCTCACCTCATCTCTTTTCTTTTACCAGAAAGTAAAGTATTAAGGAATGACGAGCAAATAGTTCATCGATGTCATTCTCGAGTGAAACGAAGAATCTTCGATGAGTTATTTAATTCCGATCCCTAAACAGGCGATATGTACTGCACTCACACACAGATGAAAATAAATTTGAACACTTTTAGTCGAGTGAAAAGGAGTGAATTTATCCTCATCTATGGCAGTGCAGGATATACAACATCACGCAACCACTGCTGGCACGCGGGATTGCTCAACTAAATCATTAAATGCCGCAATGTCATCACCCAATAGACCATCGAGCAGAGCCACTTGTTCGTCGACCTGGCTGCTCAAGTGATGATAAACATCATAAGATTGTTGCGTTGGAGCAGCATCACAGCTAGCCACGACTGCCATGAGCATAGACAGCTTAGCATCAAGACGAGCGGGCAACCGCAACCGATCACGCGGAGACTGAGCATTCGTTTGAATGAACGCATTTTCAATTGCCGTTAATTTATCTTGCAATTCTTTGGCAGTTTGAGTCAGCAAAGCATCGGTATCGCTACCAATCATGCTCGACTGTTTTGCAATATGAGCCACTTGTTCCCGAATACGACGCACACGGTTCACGGCACTGTATGTCGTAGAAAGCTGATCCGTAATTTGCTTCCCAAGGGCAAATTGAGCCTCAAGATCCTCTTGCGATGCACTAATTCCGGGCGCAACGTCAAGGGTAAATTCCTGGCTCTGTTCCTCACCATCAACGGTTAGCCGGACAGTGTATGTGCCTGGCACGGCCATCGGTCCCGTATTGACGCTACGTGCCGGATCACTCTCAAGTTTTGTACAATCTGGATAGCGTAAATCCCAAACAAATCGGTTCAATCCAGGCTTTGTTGAAAGAAAAAGCTCGTGTTCGTTTTCTTTTGAGACCGCCGAAGAGGTTTGATGCGCAGAAGGTGCTTCGGTCTCGTCAGTCTGTTCTTCGATCTTTTTTGGTTTTGGACCATAAGACCGAATCTCATTTCCGTCTGAGTCTCAGTAGATCCAAATTTCAGGTTTTGAGAGAGAATTCTGGCTAAACAGTTGACATAAATACAAATTTGCCGGTCGATATCTAGTTTTTGCGTTAGATTTGGGCGATTTTCAGATATGAAATAGGTTGTTTTCTGTAACCGAAATCTGAATAAATGACTCCAAAATCCCTGCAATCTCGACTGAAAATCGCCAAAAACGCCAAATTTGGATCTACTGAGTCTAGGAATGTCAATTTAACATCACGTCTACCCCCTCCGTACCATTTCCTGTTCTCGGTAGCGCATAGTAAACAATCACGCCTGCCGGTGGATTTTCGCCCGCATCCAGCATGTCGCGTATTCGTTCACCATATTCATTTTTTTCTTCGGTAAAGGTCAATGATGCGCCAAGAGACATCATATAGTTTTTGCCAGGTCCACGGAACATATTGACAACCCAACCCAACCAGTGCCTTGTAGTCGCTTTGGGTGCACATAAGTAAGCGCCCACCTCTGAATTACGCTTGAACGCATCTGCTGCGATCGAGCGCAGTGGCGTGACATCATCCAAGATCCAGAAAGAGCGGCCATGGGTCCCAACCACCAGATCATCATCCTTGATGACCAGAGCATAGACGGGCACAATCGGCAGATTGTTCTGCAAACGTTGCCATTCTGCACCATTATTGAACGAGACAAAGATACCTGTCTCTGTCCCCACATAGAGCAACCCTGTCTGTTTAGGATCTTCACGCACACAGCGCGTAATTTCTCCCTTGGGGAAGCTATCCAACCGTGTCCAATTCTGGCCATAATCATGCGTTACATAGAGATATGGATCATAATTATCGTCCGATTTATAGCAAGTGGCCGCCATGAAGACCGTTGCTGCATTGTGATGAGACGCTTCGATCATGCTAATCAAGGCCCACTCCGGCAAGTCAGGTGGCGTCACATTCTGCCAGCTTTCGCCACCGTCTCGCGAAAGATGAACCCATCCATCGTCCGTCCCGGCCCACAGCACACCCTGCTCGTGAAACGATTCGGCAAAAGCATAGACTGTGCCGTAGGTCTCGGCGCCGCTTGTGTCGAGTGTAATCGGACCACCCGATGGCTGAAGCTTCTCTTCATCATTCCGACTCAGATCGGGACTGACCACCTCCCAACTACTCCCTTCGTCGGATGTGCGGAACACATGGTTGCCACCGGTATAGAGAACGTTTGAATCATGGGGTGAGAAAACGATGGGATAGGTCCATGCGAATCGATATTTCATATCCTTCGAACCATACCCATAATAAACTTCTGGCCAAGTCGTAATCAGACGAATCTGCTTTGTCCGGTGGTCATATCGTTGAAGTGCATTACCGCCTCCCGGCGAGCTGCCGATCGCACCCACAAAGACAATATTCGAATCATCGGGATGAACCACGATGTATCCACTTTCACCCGTCCCAGCAGGATAACAGTCGCTCCAAGGAATCCCGCCCTTTTCGCTGGCGCTTGGCACACCAATACTTGAATTGTCTTGTTGTGTACCAAAGACGTGATAAGGAGTGCGGCTATCGACCGCTACATGATAGAACTGAGCCGTCTTCTGATTATATAAAGTTGACCAACTTTTACCGCCATTGAAGGTAACGCAGGCCCCACCATCGTTGCCTTCGATCATCCGCTGTGGATTCGTGGGATCGATCCAGAGATCGTGGTTATCACCATGTGGGGTTGTAATCTCTGTGAAATTATTGCCCCCATCCGTCGACTTCCACATCTTCAAATTTGTGACATAGACAGTATCTGCATCTTGTGGGTCAGCAAAAACATGACAATAGTACCAGGGGCGGTGAATTAGATCGCGATTATCCGATACCTGTGACCAAGTATCTCCTCCGTCATCGGAACGATAGAGCCCCGCCTTTTTGTCGACAGCTTCGATGATGGCCCAAACTCGCTGCGGATTTGCGGGAGAAATTGTTACACCGATCTTGCCTTTGATACCCGTGGGTAATCCTTTGTTATTCGTGATCTCTTCCCATGTGTCCCCGCTATCGGTTGTTCGCCACAAACCGCTGTCTGGACCACCGCTGGACAAGGTCCAAAATTTACGTTGCACTTGATAGATGCTGGCAAACAGAATGCGCGGGTTCGTTACATCCATTGCGAGATCGGTAGCACCTGCATTCTCGCTCTTATGTAACACAAGCTCCCATGTATCACCACCATCCAGGGAGCGATAGACCCCCCTCTCTGGATTCGGACCAAAACCATGTCCCAACGCTGCCACGTAGACAATATCTGGGTTTTGCGGATGAACGCGAATTTCGCTAACATGCTTCGTTTCAGTAAGCCCCACGTGCCTCCAGCTTTTACCGCCATCGGTTGACTTATAGACGCCGTCGCCATAGGAAACATCAAGACGCAAAGTAGACTCTCCCATGCCAGCATAGATCACATTCGGATCGGCCTCGGAGATGGTCAAGGCGCCGACTGCCGAACTCCTCAAATATCCATCCGAGATATTCTGCCAATACGCACCACCATCAGTTGTCTTCCAAATGCCGCCCGCACAGGCACCAAAATAGAATGTTGCTGTTTCTGTTGGATGACCTGAAACAGCCAGAACACGTCCGCCTCGCGGAGGACCTATACACCGAAAACGAAGTGCCTGGAGAAGAGTAGGATCGACTTGATGATCACGCTGACTTGTCATAGCGTCGTTTGCTCCTTGTTGGAAAGTTTATTGGGAAGAGGGCTAAGAATGAGGCTAAGGCTGAGGAAGAGGGCAGTTTCGATCCTTCCCTTGTTTTTCCTCCGCTTCAGCCTTGGCCTTAGTGCTTATCCGAAAAGTACTGTGACGATACATACTCGCTCGAGCAGATTGTAGAACTCACAACCGCTTTTCAGATAAGTTCTTAGCCTCAGCTATACCCTTACAAGATATTAACATCATATATCAGGCTGCTTGCATCAACAAAAAATACGCATAATTACGTATACACGGCGAGCAGAAATTGTGATAAAGTTTGATAGTAGGATGAATGCTGATCATCAGCAAATAAACAACACTGGATACGTTGCCCACAAAGTGCAGATATCTTACGAAAAGTAAACAGTCGCTTGATACTGAGCTTCCCCAAGCGGGACAACGATTCAGAGTTCATCTCATACGAATTATTATCCACGCGCAGTTAGTTACTTCTATTATATTTGAGTGTATACCACAAAGTGTGCGTATGGACCCCACTCAGTCAGAGAATCGGCTGCATGTACACACTTTGGGACACACTCCCCATATTTCCAATATTGTCTATCACTGCAGGAGAACATGGTCTCTCTTCATCTCAGATCATCAATGAAAAGTGCACAGAAAGACCATATGTAGCCTGAGAAATAATCCGTCTCGCATATTTTCGTCTGATGATTGCTATCTACCAGAGCGAAGAAAAAGAACCAAGTTCTCACCACAATCAAAACTTAGAACCTATCCGAAAAGTGATTGGTGAGTTTAAACAGTTACTCTGGTCAAAATGTATCATCACTGAACTTTTGGATAAGCACTCAGGAGAAAGAATAGGTGTATTATGCCACTACTCACGCTAGTATTGAGCTGCTGGACAGCTAGAAAACTGCCTTTGTCCAGACTCAGTAAGCTCACTTATCGAGCATTCATATCAATCATTCTGATTCTTATCGTCGGATTTAGTTTGTTTGCTAGCATACACCGACCGCTTGCGGCCGAAACGAGGGCACCTGGCGATCCCGGAACCATCAGCGGAACCGTCTTTCGCGACAAAGGATTGGACGGAAAAAAGGGAGCAGACGAACGAGGCGTTGCGAATATTACTGTCACTGCCTACGATTCAGATGGTACCGTCGCGGCAACGGCAACAACGGGGGCAGATGGTACCTATGAGATAGCTGGCTTGACTGACGGCACAGAGTATCGTGTCGAATTCAGTGGTCTCCCTTCTCATTTAAAGTCAGGACCAGTTGGAGCGGACAACGGCTCAAGTTTGGTTCTCGTCACCAGCCCGGCAACCGAGATCAATTTTGGAATCCACAATCCGGCTCTCTTCTGTCAGACAAACCCACTCACAGGTATTGCCTGTTATGAAAATGGGAACGGTGAAAACAACACAAATCCTGGCTTCGTTGGCTTTGGCTATTTCGCATCAGGGATCCCAGCCCAATATAGCAGCAACTACAGCTCAATCCCCAAAGTTGGAGAAAATCCAGTGACGCTGGCTGATATCCAAACACAGGGAACAGTCTGGGGTGCGGCCTTTCAACGATCCACAAGACGACTGTTTAATGCTGCCTTTCTCAAACGACACGTAGGTGTAGGACCTCTCGGTTTCGGTGGTGTCTATTTTATTGCCCTCAATCCTGACGATTCAGTCAATGAAACCGGTAGGTTTGATTTGCATGGCATGACGCCAGATAACGGTGGCTTTGATATAGATCTGGGTAGCGTGCAGCGTACAAATGTCTCAGGCTCTGTTGCCACTGGTGCTGCGGGAGACTTTCAACTGCCGCAAGCAAGGGAACAACCCAGCCGCGATTTAGACGCTTATGACAAAGTCGGGAAGATTAGCTTCGGTGGGATTGATGTCGATGAGGATGATCGGTATCTCTGGCTCGTCAACCTCAATCAACAAGCGCTAATCCGGATCGACATCCTGGGGCCGGCCGATTCATTACCGGGTTCCGTCGAACAATATTATCTTGATCCAGGTCAACCAGCGAGCATTTCTGGTGTGCCATCCTGTACGGGGGGTGTTTTTCGTCCCTGGGCCATCAAGATTTACGAAGGACGTGGCTATCTGGGGGGTGTTTGTAACGCCGAAACAGATCGTGACACGGCGAACCTTGAAGCATTTGTCCTATCATTTGATCCTGCTGCACCGCTGGATGGGTTCGCAGTTGAATTGACATTTCCACTCGACTATAACCGCGAAAAGCTCCTCTCCACAAGTAACAACAGAGCCGCTTGGCGTCCGTGGACCAATACTTGGCAGGATACGGGAGAAAAGCCTGCTTATCCACAACCCATTCTATCGGCAATTGAATTTACTGACGAGGGCGATATGATCCTCGGTTTTATGGATCGCTCCTCTCACCAGATTGGTAAAAATAATTATGAGCCAGACTCAGGTTCCACGACTCTTGTCTCCTCCGTATCTGGGGGAGAGATCCTCCACGTCTGCCGTGATAATAACCGCTGGATCATGGAAGGTGAAAACGGCTGTGAGACCAACGATCTGACCTTGGGTGATGGAGAGATAGATGATAATGGGCCAAGTGGTGAGGGTGAATATTATTTCGAAGACGTCTATAAATTCAGCGATAAGCAGAACAATAAACAACACTTAGAGATCACAACTGGCGGCTTGGAAGTCTTGCCCGGCACGAATGAGGTGATGACCACGGCCTTCGATCCTATCCCTGCACTTGGTGACAAAAACTATGCCTACACGCAGGGTGTTTTGCGCTTCAGTACTTTGACGGGCCGTCGGGTAGACGAATACATGGTCGTGGGCGACAACGATGTAGTCAGCTTTGGCAAAGGCTCAGGACTTGGTGACCCAGAGGTTCTCTGCGATCCTGCGGGAATCGAGATTGGCAACCGCATCTGGAGCGACCTCAACCGAAATGGATTACAGGACGCTGGCGAACCCGGCATTGAGGGTGTGCGCGTCCACCTTTATCGACCAGGCTTTGGGCCCGATGGCATCGCAGGCAATGACGATGACAATGAGATCATTGCCGTTGCCAATACGGATGTAAACGGCGAATACCTTTTCGTCTCTCGTCCCAATGCAGACCCCGAAGCGCGAGATTCAATCGGTGTTGTCGATGCTAGACTGAGTGGTCTTCTCCCCTACACGGCCTATGAGATTCGGCTCGACAAGGATGATCTCTTCGAGCCAGGTGAAGTCCTCAATGGCTTCGCCCTTACAGAAGCCAATGACTCCGATCCATCACCCAGCGGTTCCGATGTCAATGACTCGGATGGAGTCATGGTCGACAATCCGCTGGATACGCCACCTGCATCATACCCTGCCATCAGTTTTGAAACAGGTGCCCCAGGCGCCAACGATCATACCCTCGATTTTGGTTTTGTTCCCTCAATAAGTCTCGGCAATCAGGTCTGGTATGACACCAACAACAATAGCCAGGTTGACACCAACGAGTTTGGTGCAGCAGGTATTTTGGTGGAACTCTTTTTTGATGCCAACAGCAACGGATCCCTCGATTTTGCTGAACAAACAGCAATCGTCACCCAGACAACGAACAGCCGCGGCTTCTATCTCTTTACAGCCGATGCTGGTGGAGGTGGATTGGAGCCAGGCAATTACTTTGTGGGCATTGCACCCACAAATTTTGCCACCGGTGGCCCGCTCCAGGGCTATCATAGCAGCGCCACCACCATCAGCAACGCTGGACTCATTTCAGAAGCGGCTGCGCAGGAAGCAAACACCGATCAAGATAACGACGATAATGGGTTCCGGCAAATAGGTGGTTTCTATACTGACGGCGTGCTTAGCACTGTCGTGAGCGTTTTTAGTGGGGAGCCAACTGGCGAAAGGCCAACCAATGACCAGAGCGCTCCGGCTGGTAAGACACCCGATCGATTTGATGGAACACCCGATCAAAATTCAAACGCAACCATCGACTTTGGTTTCTACACAATGGATCTGGGTGACCGTATCTTCCTTGACCCCGAAAATAACGGAATCCGCGATGCAGGTGCCGTGACGTTGAACGATGCCCGCGTCCGCCTCTATTCCGGCGATGGAGCCACAGAACTCGAGGTGGGTCCAGATAGCATTCTTGGAACAACCGATGATGCACCCGGTGGTGTTCCCTCTGCAAATCTAGGCGACCTGGATGGTCAATATATCTTTAAAGGGTTGCCGCCGGAGGGTGATTATGTGGTCTGTATAGAAACACCCACAGCTCATGGAACCAGTACCGGTGGCGGCTCAAACCAGACAACTGGTCCCTACGAACCTGCACTAGATCCTGATACTGTCAACTTGAACGGCAATATCATCAATAACGATGATAATGGTACAGCATCCACAACGGGGCCCTGTGCAAATGAAATTGCGAGCGAAGCAGTTGAACTACGTCCCGCCGATTCCCGTCTACCAAAACGTTCAGACATCAATTACAAAATTGGCGCCACCTTTAACCGCACGGTCGACTTTGGGTTGATAGAAATCATTGACCCGACCAAGTATAGCTTGGGCAACCGCGTCTGGTTCGATATGGGAGCCGGAGCGAATCGCGACAATGGTTTGATTAACGCCGATGAGCAGGGCGTTCCCGGCATTGCCGTGAGGATCTATGCCGCGGGTGATCTCACAACACCGCTTCGCACAACCAGTACAAACAGCAATGGGTTCTACCGTTTTGACAATCTCGATCCAGGCGACTATATCATCGAAGTCTCCAAGCCAGCTGGCTATAGCGCCAGCGCGGGCAATCCCATTGCCGATCCGAACAGTAATGCTGATAGTGATGATAATGGATTTGATGATCAAGCCACAGTGATTCGTACGGGAACCGTCACCCTTGGCCCAGGTGATAGTGAACCACAAAATGAAACCGATCTCGCCACATCTGGCCAGGGCTCAGCCGATCCACGCGCCAATATGACTGTCGATATTGGCCTGATACTGGACGCCCCACTCAGTTTGGGGAATCAAGTCTTTGACGATCGCAACAACGATGGCTTCTTTGATCCGGTTACGGAAGCGGGTATCGATGGTGCGCAGGTTAATCTCTATTTCGATATCAACGGCAATGGGCAGCTCGATAGCACAGAGTTCAACACGCCAGCCGATACACAAACGACGGCTGATGGTGGTTTCTACCTATTCACTGGATTGGTGCCAGGAGAATATGCCGTGCGGCTTGCACCAGAAAACTTCAAGCCAGGAGCAGTGTTAGAAGGCTATCTCAGCAGCAGCGGCACAGTTGGCTCCAGCCAGGGCATCTTCGAACCAGCTGGTGATGTGGATCAGCCAGACCAGGATGCCGACACGCTCGATATTGGTACATTGACCCTGAATGGCGATGGCGAACAGATTATTGAGACAGAGGATATTACGCTGGCAGCTGGCACTGAACCGGTACAAATTGGTTCAAACAACGATACCAGCGGCGCAGATCAGGACGGCATTTCAGATGAGGAAGAAAATCCAGCATTTAACAACGACCCAGGCACGCCAGATGCGAACTCAAACCTGGTCGTCGATTTTGGCGTCTTCAAGCCCTATAGTCTCGGAAATCGCGTCTGGTTTGACGCCAACGACAATGCCACGATTGATGCGGATGAACCGGGGATTGCGGACGTCGAAGTACGACTCTTCGGCTATGATACCACCACGACCATGACAACCACCCTCGTGGCCACCACCACGACCGATGCGAAGGGCTATTATCGGTTTGACTTTATTACAGCCGGACAATATGTTGTAGAGGTCACCGTGCCAGATGGTCTTGCCAGTGAATATGCAGAGGGTGATACAGAGATCAAGATGAAAAACAGCATAAGCACTTCATCATCTGCGGATCCGAACGACGATATAGATAACGACGACAATGGGATTAACATCACAACGGGAATCGTTGAGTCTCCTTACAAACCAGGCGAGACAATTGTTGTCCAGTTACTTGTGAGCAGTGGACCAGTCGCAATTGGTAATGACACATCAGGCGATACTGAGCCAACGAATGAGAGTGACCTGAGCCCCACGAATCCACAACAAACACCAAACGCCCGTGGCAATCTCTCGATCGATTTCGGCTTTTACGAGCCTGTCGCCTTGGGTAGCCGCGCTTTTGACGATGAACCTAACATTGGAACTCGATTCTCTGGCCAGCGAAATGGTTTTCCGGGCACAATTATTACGCTCTATGAAGACTTTAACCTGGACGGCGAGCCAGATGGTGCTCCGCTTGAGCAACAGATTGCGGAGATCTTTGGTGACTATTTCTTCTTTGATCTGCGCCCAGGCTCCTATATGGTTCAAGTTGAACCACCGGAAGGGTATGTGAGTAGTTCTGGTAAGCAAGGGTTCCTGTTCGAAGGACCATACGAATCAGACGCACCAGATCCCAACAATGACTTCAACAATGATGACAACGGCGTCACCCGTCCAGATGGGCGCATCTTCTCACCGCCCATCACGTTGGCCAGCCGGACAGAGAATACAAGCAGCGGTCGTAACCAGGATCCAAACTCCAATAACTCACTCGACTTTGCCTTCTTCCGACCACTGAGTCTGGGGAATCTAGTTTGGAGCGATCTCAACAACAATGGCTTACTGGATGCAGGCGAATCCGGAATCGATAATGTCAAAGTCAACCTCTATTGGGATAGCAATGATGACGGTGTTTTGAATCGCTCAGAGCTGAGTACGCCAATCCTGATGACGACCACCGCAAACGGCGGACTCTACCTCTTCCCGAATCTTGGTCGTGGTAATTATGTGGTTGAGTTGGACCGTACAAACTTTGAGCCAGATGGCCCATTGGCGGGATATCTCTCTAGCGATAATGCGATTGTGGGGACGCAGGGCATCTATGAGCCTGCGCCTGATCCAGACGACGCAACCGGACCAAACGATAACCCGATCGACAACGACGACAACGGTTCGTTTGTCCGGAGTGCAGGAGCCATACGAAGTAAGATTGTCTCCATTCGAGCCACCGAAGAGCCACAGGCTGAAGATCCAGACAATGATGATGGTCGACCCGATGAAAATGAAAATTTGACCGTTGACTTTGGTCTCTATCGTACATTTAGTCTAGGCAATCGGGTTTGGAATGACGCCAATAACAATGGTCAAATCGATGATGGAGAACCGGGCATTGCCAACGTCCTCGTCCGTCTCTTGACGGGGGACGGAACATCCGAGCTCGCGCAGACAACGACGGACAGTAGTGGTTACTATCGTTTTGACGCATTAAACCCCGTTACCTATACCGTTGAGATTGCTGCATCGAATTTTAGTGCCAGGACAACCGCAAGCGATGCCGGTCCGCTCTTCGGCTTTGCCAGCAGCGCCGTTGATGAAGCAAGCCCAGATGATGATACCGACAGCAACGACAATGGCACTGGTGCCGAATTGAATCCATCCACTGGCGTTCGCAGTGCGACCGTCACCCTCGAAGCAGTTGGAACGGAGCCAGTAAGCGAAGGCGATCTCGCTGCCGGAGACAATCCGCAAGGCGCAGCCGACTCGTTTGCCAACATGACTGTCGACTTTGGCTTCTTCTCGCCATCGGTTTACGTGGGGAATCGTGTCTGGAATGATGCCAACGATAATGGTCAGATCGATGATGGGGAAAATGGCATCGATGATGTTGTGGTCCTACTCTATCGTTCTGGTCAAACGCCCGGTGTTGATGTACCGATTGCGACAGACACAACCAAAGATGGAGGGTTCTATCGCTTCGATGGTTTGCAACCTGGTGACTATGTAGTCTATGTATCGCAGCCACCAGTGGCGTATCCAGCCAGTAGCACGCAGACTGATACAAGTGACAATGGAGAAGATAGCGATGACAATGGTGCCCAAGTGGTCATCGGTGGTGCCACAACCGGTCCAGTCGTCCGGCTCATGCTGGATCAGGAGCCGACCGATGATGCAGGCGACGATGATGCCCATGACAATGATGGGGACATGACCGTTGACTTTGGCTTCTTCAATCCGGATCAGCCTCTCCTCAATCTTGGGAATCGGGTCTGGCAAGATGAGAATGACAATGGCGAATTTGAGGATCCAGAGAAGGGAATTCCCAATGTCATCGTAAGACTCTATCTGGAGAATCAGCGACCAGGGTTCGATCCCCCAATACTCACGACAGTCACGAACCAAGAGGGGATCTACCACTTTAATAATCTGCCATCGGGTCGCTACTTTGTCCACATACCAACGCCACCTCCTGGGTTACCGGAAAGCTGTCAGCCAGTTGATACAAATGACAACGGCGAGGACAACGACAACAATGGGTTCCAAAGCACGGTCGGTGGCGCTGCGACAAGTCCAATACTCTCCTTGACTGTCGGTTTGGAGCCCACGACTGATGCTGGTGACGACGAAGCCACTGACGTCAATAGCGATATGACTGTCGACTTCTGTTTCAAAGAGCCAACAGCGCCGCTCGTCTCATTGGGTAACTTGGTTTGGCATGATCGCAATAACAATGGACAAGTTGATCCAGATGAAAATGGCATTGATGGCATTGAGGTTCAGCTCTACGCCTTCAGCGAGACGCTCAACATCGGTACACCAATCGCCGTGGATACAACCCAAAATGGTGGCTTCTACCTCTTTGAAAATCTGGCACCAGGATCATACGTTGTCTACATTCCAGAACCACCAGTGCTCTATCCGGCCAGCAGCACACCAACGGACATCAATGATGATGGCAAAAATGACGACGATAACGGGATCCAGCTCTTGGCGGGAGCGGCAGTGAACAGCCCGATGGTTGCCGTCTCTGTTGGAACGGAACCAATCGATGATGACAGTCCTAAGCCCAACACAGAAGATGATGATCTCACGGTCGACTTCGGCTTCTATGCTCCATTAGAACAGCTTGTCTCGCTGGGCAATCTCGTCTGGTATGACGCAAACAATGATGGGGACGTTGACCCCGGTGAACCCGGTATCCCAGGCGTGACGCTCTTGCTCTATCGAGAGGGGCAGACGCCGGGACAGGATCTGCCCATCGCAACAAGGGTAACCAACAGTGCAGGTAACTATCGTTTTGACAATCTCTCTCCAGGCAGGTACTTTGTTTACATTCCGAGTCCGCCGCCGCTCTACCCAGTCAGCAGCAATGCGACCGACGATGCAGACAATGGCGAAGACAACGACGACAACGGCATCCAGATAAGGCTAAACCAAAAAAATAATTATACGCGAACGAGAGAATGGAGAGGGGGAATAAGGACAAACCATTTTTCTAAACCAGGTAAACGTTGGAAGCGTTGTTCCAAACGGTCCATCTCTTTCTGAGTGAGTTTGACGCCGGTCTCATAAAGAGTGGAATTCAGGTGAACGAAGGGTTGTAGTTGGTTAAAGCGAAAAGAACGGGCAAAATTGAGAACGGTCTCAAGAGAATCGAGAAGAGAACCGTTCCAGTGTTTTTCAAGATGGCCCCAAACCCGTTCGATGGGGTTGTATTTACTGTGATAAGGAGGGTAGCAGGCGAGCTGAATAGAGAGACGATAGTGCTCAACAAACTGAGTGAGACGATACATAAACTGAGTCCGACGGGTATGATTTTCGGGACCATTGTCCTGATTGATCACGAGGGTCTTGACGTGAGGAAAGTGTTCACGTACGCTTTCCCAAAAATCAATCAGGCAGTCGACAATAAAGTCACTAGTCACTTTCGACTGAGTCAAGTAAAGAAAGAGTTCCTTGGTTGAAGGGAGGTAAATGCCAAAAGGAGTGACTTTCTCGGTCTTCTTATCTTGAAAGTCATGATCGAGCGCTTTGACAACCACTCGACTTATCCCTTCTCTCGAGAAATGGTCAAGTAAAATCGTCGCTTTGGCATCCCAAGAGAGGCGCAGAACCGTCTCGTCTGCATCCGCTTCTTGATTGATCTGATGAATTCTATCAAAGATCGCATCGGTCTCTGGGATCTTTTTCACTGGTTGACTTTTTTTGACCCGGTTTGAGCCATAGCCTAACTCATTGAGCTTCAAGCGGATGGCCTCTTCGCCAGGCAATTCCTCATCTGTGTATCCTTTCTGCTCGATGAGCTGGGTACGCATTTCGGCGGCGGTTAGTCGAGTGTACAATTGGGGGGGTCGAAAGGTGGGATCGGTCTGGCTGAATTGATCGGCGATTTCAACCATATCGGCCAGTAAAGTGGGGATATGGTCTTCGGCTTTTTTGCGACCACGTCGGTGGCTTTGGTCGACATAACAGAAGCCGCCTTCTAGTTCTTCCAGGGCTTTGGCTATCGTCGCCCGATTCCAGCCCAACTCTCGTTCTGCTTTCGTCGGACTCCCTTCGCATATCGTTTTGACCGTTTGGGCCATGAAGTGCCTTCTTTCGTATCCACTTAACATGGCCTTCGTCTCTTTCAAGACTTCAACCATTTCTGGCGAGATTGTCATTTTTGCTCCTTTTGGAGAGCTAGTTTAACACCTTCTCGCGTATATTTTATTTTTTGGATTGGCCTTAGAGCTTTAGAGCCCGTTGTTAGCCCAATCGTCGTATTGAATCCGGGCGATGAAACAATAACTGATGGGGATGGGAATAATAGTGATCAGACATTTGACTTTGGCTTCTTTTGCAACGTTTGTCCTAGTGCCATCACGCTATCAAGTTTCAACGCGACGATTGTAAAGCAAGCAGACGGCGATCAACTTGTGGTCCGCTGGATGACATCTTCGGAAAGCAATACGTTCGGTTTTCATCTCTCTGCTGGACTGGGAAATGAGTATACGGCATCGACGCAAGTCACGTCCAACATCACATTGGCACGTGGCCCGTATAGCACTTACCAGAAGTCATTCCCCATGACACAGTTTGCGAACAGCAAGGTTGATAACTTGAAGATTTGGTTGGTTGAAATCGAAGTTGATGGGAAAGAAAATACATATGGTCCATACGGCATTTTACGAAACCGTTTCGTCTATCTACCAATAACGATGCGATAATAGAAAAGAGCCTGACTGGATTCTGTGCACCAGTCAGGCTCTTCTCTTTCAATGACGAGGAGCACCTACAATTTAGGAATGAGCATGAAATAAGTTGAACATGTCATTCTCGAGTGAAACGAAGAATCTGTTCAAGTTATTTAATTCCGATTCCTTATCAACTAATTTCCCCGAAGTACGAGATGGAGCCGCATCACGAACTAGGCACCACGAATCACATCACACCTCAAAGATCGCATCCAGCGGCATCTCAATCCCGACCAATGCATCGACAACATTCCCTTCGCTAAATGCAATTCGCTCAGTTGGCGAGCGATAAACATGAACAATTTGGGTCAACGGATCGACTAACCAACACGATTGAATACCAAGAGCAAAATATGCATCGAATTTCTCTAAAATACTACTGGTGCCTTGACGAGGCGATAGGACTTCTACAACCAAAAGAGGCATATCTGTCATGCGCAAAATGTCATGCGGCAAACTCAACGAGCGCTTTGGATAAATACAGACATCGGGAATGGCCTCATCTTTTACGTTATAGCGTTCGGTGTCTAACAAGCTTACGTCGAGACTTAACTCATTGAATACAGAATAACTCCCGTCCAGTTTGAAAAGATAAGCAAGATTTGCCTGCACCATTGAGTGATTGTGGGAGCCCATATCGTCGAACTCCTCTTGCTCTTCTTCGGGGATAAGTAAGGTTCTGTCCATGTCGCGGCCTTTATTGCAAATCTTGTTCCAGTAAAATCTTGGCTCAAGACTCATATGCAGTCGAGCCCTAAATAGAATCAGGACGAATTCTACCCCATTATATCATAGAACCCGTTAAGCGAATACAGCTCAGGTTCCATTAATCTGTCTACCGAATCAACCTCGCAAATCCGCTCCCCAGAACCTGCTGCGTCACATCAATACTTACAAACGCATCGGGATCAACCTGGCTAACAATGCGTTTCAAATCCGTGACCTGTGAGCGATAGATGGTACAGAGAATTAACGAAAGCTCTGAACCACTATATCCCCCAGTTACCGGCCAACGGGTGACACCTCGATCCAATTCCTGAGTGAGCGCCCGGCTCATCTCGTCCACTTTCTTGGTGACGATCGTGGCCGTCCGCGCCCGGCTCGGTCCTTCCAAGACATAGTCAGATGCAAATCCACTCAAGAGCAAGGTCAGGAACGCATATAGAGCGATTTCCCATCCAAAGATGAGGCCAGCGGCAAATATAATGAGACCGTCTGTATAGAGATAACTCTGGCTCAACGGAAAGCCAGTCTTCATCTGAATGATCCGACCCAGAATGCTTGTTCCGCCCATTGTGGCTCCCGCGCGATAGATCAGTCCACCCCCAATCCCACCAACAACCCCAGCATAGATAGCAGCGAGCAACACATTGTCCGTGATTGGAAAACGGTCGAGATAGCGCGGCAAATAGGCCATCAACAAATCAGTTGTTGCAGAAAAAACAATTACAGAAATGAAGGTACGACCCAGAAACTGCCATCGCCCTAAATAAAAGAAGCCAAATGCCATCAGCGGCACATTCATCACAAAATAGAAAACACCCTCCGACAGACCGCTAAAATGCGTAACGATAATCCCCAATCCCGTGACGCCTCCTGCCGCCAGATTATATGGGATTTGAAACAGCACATAAGCCAGGGCGGCAACAACAGTCCCCCCTACGAGCAACAAAAGATTCTGCGCTTCTCGCAGCACACCAAGCAACCAAGTTCGATTCCAGCCAGACTCCCATAGAGCCATTCCACGGCCTGCCGACAATGTAATTCTCATTTTTCTCTCCGGTGATTCGGATTAGGCATGTTTTTATGTGCGAAGGCTATAGGATCAATCTCTTTTTTAATGATCCACAGATGGATGAGATTTACAAGATTTTCCTCTTTCTAATTCTGTAAATCCCGTTCATCTGTGGATCATTGATTTTTTGGAAATACCTAGTAAGAGCCAAGAAAAGAAGGTGCAATTGCGGGCCTTTCTTCCCTTGCCTCAGCTCACGCCTTCATCTCAGAAAATCATATCAGTCAGGGGTGGAATTTGCGTGGAAAATCCTGTGTCAAGATGGTGTCAAAATGAGTGATTTTTAACACAATTCACACAGTGTCTTTATACGGAGTCGCCAGTACCAAAGGTGTAACCAACACCCTGTATTGTGCGAATATATTGAGGATTCCGAGGGTTCGGTTCAACCTTGGCGCGCAGACGCTTGATCAAGCCACGGACTAAATCGCGATCACCTTGTCCAGTATAACCCCAGACATGGTCTACAAGCACCGTCGTGGTCAATACTTGGCCTTGATGGATCATCAGGGTATGAAGCAAACGAAATTCGAGTTGGCTCAAGCGGTGAGCGGGCATATCTCCCACTTGAACAGTGCGGTTTGATGGATCGAGTCGTACTTCTTCGTGGTACAGATCGGGCAAGCTTCGCCGCGAAACGCGTCCAGTACGCCGCATCAACGTCTTCGCATACCCTAAAAGCAAACGCATACTACAGGGTCGTTCGAACACCATATCAGCACCAGCATCTAGAAGATCAAGATGTTGATCCTCGGTGAGAGCATCCGTGACAACGATGAACGAAACGATAGTTAGTCGACCTACTGTACGTACCATTTCCAAATAATCATTGACGCGCAAGGCGATGATCAGTAAATCTGCCGATTGTAATGTCCAATTTGCTTGTGCATTCTCTAAATTATGCCCCGTCGACACGGTCAATCCAGCCAGGCGTAATGTCTGCGCTAGGATCGCTTCTTCTGCGGTATCTTCAGTAAGAATCAATGCTTTCATGAGCCCTCTATTCTTATATTCTTTTAGGAGTCGTTGACATTTGACAGCTCTCCTCAGAGAAATCATTGCCCAGAGCAACCAACGCTCTGAGAGCGCACTCTAAATGTCAACAGAACCTAGTCGTGCGATTGGTTTATTGGATACCGCTTAAAATCGATAGAAGAGATCGCTCAACAAAGTAGAGTCAGCGTCAAAGTGAATTTTGCTCTCTAGAACACGATACGATACGATGGTAAAGTGACCAGTCAGCATTGTATGATATTCATCTTTGGTGCGAGCAATTGCATACCGATCATGAAAATCTAGCTCGCGTGCTTGATACGCTAATTCCTCTTCTATTGGAACAGCAAAATATAGAAATCGCAAGCGTTGTGCCAAGACCGGAACAATTTGTTGGATTTCGTGATCAGTTAAATATTGAAAGACGGAAGAACAGATACCCAAATCAAAAGGCCCCTGATAGAGTGATTGCTGATTCTGACACCAGGATAGTAAATCAGTTTGCAAGAGCGTGATCTGCGTACTTTCGACATCGGATAACTCCCTTTGACGAACATGCCGGTAAGCATAGGATGAAGGCTCAACACCAATGACAGTATGGGGGGTAAAAAGGTCTATCATGGCGTGAAAGAGATAGCCTAGCCCAAAACCCAGATCAACAAGGGTGTGAATGTCAATATATTCGGCATCAAAGAAGGCCTTCAAGGCAGCGGCTCGGCGCTTTGCATTATAGATGCCATCCATTGTTTGTGGCTCTGCATAGTTCTCATCCCAAAATTGTTTGGGAAAACCGTGCGCCCCCAGACTTCGGGGGCCTAAAGAATTGTTTTGCATAATATATCGAACACTATGAATTATCGTACATTTGGACGGACCGGAATTAAAGTATCGCCTCTTTGTTTAGGCGGTGACAATTTTCTGAATCCTACACCAGCAGACGAATCAATTCGATTGATTCACATAGCATTGGATGGCGGTATCAATCTCCTTGATACGAGCAATAGCTATATGAATGGTGAGAGTGAACGCATCATTGGACAAGCACTTGCAACAAACGGGCGACGGCAACAGACCCTTGTCGCAACAAAGGTCCATTATCCCATTGGGCAAGGACCAAACGATCGAGGAAATTCACGCTTACATATTATCAAAGCTTGTGAAGACTCCCTACGTCGTTTGCAGACTCAGTAGATCCAAATTTGGCGTTTTTGGCGATTTTCAGTCGAGATTGCAGGGATTTTGGAGTCATTTATTCAGATTTCGGTTACAGAAAACAACCTATTTCATATCTGAAAATCGCCCAAATCTAACGCAAAAACTAGATATCGACCGGCAAATTTGTATTTATGTCAACTGTTTAGCCAGAATTCTCTCTCAAAACCTGAAATTTGGATCTACTGAGACTGATTATATTGATCTGTATCAGACTCATCGTCCCGATATGGAGATCCCATTAGACGAAACGCTTGGTGCGTTTGACGATCTCATTCGTCAGGGTAAGGTGCGCTACATTGGCAGTTCTACGGCTCCAGCATGGCATGTGATGGAAGCTCTCATGGTCAGTGAGCTCAAGGGCTATAATCGTTTTGTTTCCGAACAGTCACCCTATAATCTATTGGATCGACGCATTGAAAACGAATTGGTTCCGATGTGTCAGCGTCATGGATTGGCGCTATTGACTTGGTCTCCAATGGCAATGGGCCTATTGGCTGGTCGCTATACGAATGCGAAGCAGCCGTCAGCTGATTCACGCGCCGCTCGTCGTGGTGGTATCTACGCTGAGCGCGTCACTCAGTTAGGAATTGAGATTGGCAAAAAATTTGTTCGTCTTGCCCGTGAGAGCAATATGACGCCAGCACAATTGGCAATTCTATGGACGAAAGATCAGCCTGGAATTACGGCCCCTATTATTGGTCCCCGTACGGTTGAACAGCTTAACGAGCTTTTACCTGTGATAGATTTAGAGCTAGAACCAGACATCCACGCCGCTTGTGATGAACTTGTTCCACCGGGAAACGTAGTGGCCAATTTCTTTAACTCTGCACCCTGGATGAAAATGACCATCTAGTCCATCGTCTACCCAAATAGTTCGGACCATTTCGGCTGCACAAACCGAATTTTTAGGATGGATGAAGCACTAGGTTTTGTTGACATTTATCATATACAGACCACAGTTGTGATGTTTGCCAACTATTTGAGTATATTCATATTGCACTAATTAGGACAAATTCTAATGACTCATTTGCCATCAATGTGCGCACACATCACACTGTCATCATTTTCTTTACTTCCCAATTTAAATTTTTGAAATCGTCCTAAATCTACTCATAAACCAGCAAATACTGTCGCTCCTCTTCCAGGCGTTTGACTGAAAATCGCTCCTTTGGACGATTCCGAGAAAATTATGATCCACAGATTGATCAGATAATCAGGATTAGCAAAATGAAAATCCATTCAATCTCGTCCATCTGTGGATCATTTAAAATTTGGATTGACTCTGGAGCGAATTTTACCCGCAAACGTTTGTCAATTTCAGTTGGGGATGGGGCTTGATGTCAATAAACGGAGATTGAGATATGAGGCGTTTGTTTCTATTATTTTTAGGAGTTGTTCTGCTCATAATAGTGATTGGGCTGTTTGAACTACCTTGGTTGCTGTGGTCATTAATTGTTCTGGGGCCATTAGCGATGTTGGGGCTTTATGATTTTTTTCAGACCAAGCACGCAATCCTGCGTAACTTTCCCGTTGTGGGTCATTTTCGCTATCTGTTTGAAGAGATTCGGCCCGAAATTTACCAATATTTCGTTGAAAGCGACACAGATGGGGTGCCTTTTGATCGCGAGCAACGCTCTCTAGTCTCAGTAGATCCAAATTTCAGGTTTTGAGAGAGAATTCTGGCTAAACAGTTGACATAAATACAAATTTGCCGGTCGATATCTAGTTTTTGCGTTAGATTTGGGCGATTTTCAGATATGAAATAGGTTGTTTTCTGTAACCGAAATCTGAATAAATGACTCCAAAATCCCTGCAATCTCGACTGAAAATCGCCAAAAACGCCAAATTTGGATCTACTGAGTCTACCAACGAGCAAAAAATGTGCGCGATACGATTCCGTTTGGTACCAAGGAAGATGTTTATCAGGTTGGTTATGAATGGGTGAATCATTCGGTTGTTCCGATCCATTTGGAACCAACCGAATTGCGCGTCACCGTTGGTGGACCGGATTGTCAGCAGCCTTATTCAGCCAGTATTTTTAATATTTCGGCCATGAGTTTTGGGTCATTGAGCCACCATGCGGTCTTGGCGCTTAACCAAGGTGCCAAGATGGGAAAATTCGCTCACAATACAGGTGAAGGTGGAATCAGTCCCTATCACCTGGAGGGTGGTGCAGATCTGATCTGGCAGATTGGAACGGGTTACTTTGGCTGTCGTACGCCAGATGGTGATTTTGATCCTGATCTGTTTGTCGAACGCTCGACGACTCCTCAAGTAAAGATGATTGAACTCAAGCTCTCACAAGGAGCAAAACCTGGACATGGAGGAATTTTGCCAGCCAGCAAAGTTACGCCCGAAATTTCCGCAATCCGCAATGTTCCCTTGGGTCAGGATGTGCTCTCGCCTCCTGGGCATACGACCTTCTCGACTCCTATTGGTCTACTCGAGTTTATTGCCAGATTGCGCGAACTATCCGGCGGTAAACCGAGCGGGTTTAAGCTCTGTGTGGGGAAGCGGCGCGAGTTTCTAGCAATTTGCAAAGCAATGGTTCAGACCAATATCACGCCAGATTTTATTACGGTTGATGGTGGTGAAGGTGGCACAGGTGCATCACCGCTAGAATTCTCAAATCGACTGGGAACCCCCCTAATCGAAGGGCTAATCTTTGTTCATAACGCACTTGTCGGCCATGGCTTGCGCAATCGCATCCGTATTATTGCGAGCGGAAAAGTTACATCGGGCTTCCACCTCGTGAAACGCATTGCACTTGGCGCAGATATCTGTTATTCGGCACGTGGTATGATGATGGCATTAGGCTGTATTCAGGCTCTTAAATGTAACAGCAATCATTGCCCGGTTGGTGTTGCTACACAAGAACCTAATTTGACAGCAGGATTGGTACCGTCGGTCAAAAAAATTCGTGTACATAATTATCATCGAGAAACTGTCCATAGCGTCTGTGAAATTATTGGTGCAATGGGAATTCGAAACACGAATGAATTGCGTCCATGGCATATTATGCGTCGTACTTCTCCCACCGAAATTCATCATTATGGTGAAATTTATGAATATCTACAACCAGGGGTACTATTGCAAGAGCCATTGCCTATGACATATCGGCGCGCATGTGAAGCAGCAGATGCGGAAAGCTTCGAGCATGCTCGACCTGACGCTGCATAGAGTCATCGAATATGTATCTGATTTCCGCCCAGAGGCCATGGTTGGAGTCATAGCTACTTTTCGGATAAGTTGATAGGCCCTTAGTCGGACAAATTCATACGTCAATCGGCTGATTCCAAAACCTGAAGGGGGTGCTATACTCAGTAGATCCAAATTTCAGGTTTAGAGAGAGAATTTGGGCTAATTAGTTGACATAAATACGTATTTGCCAGTCAATACCTAGCATTTACGTAAAATTTAAGCGATTTCTAGATATGAAATTGGCTGTTTTTGGCAACTGAGATCTGAAAAAATGGCCCCAAAATCCCTTACTCTCCCGACTGAAAATAGTCAAAAACGCCAAATTTGGATCTACTGATACTGGTATTCTGCGCTTGGTCCGATGTCTGAACGTTCTTCGGACTATATTTTCCGTAGACTGTAATCGTGTCATTCCGCTCACGTCGTGGGTGTTTCGCACCTAAGACGTAAAGAATTTAACGATTGCGGTCTACTGATTTACTTAAATTATCTGTTTGGAAAGAAGAGCATGGAAGTATTATTTGGTTTAATAGGGTGTGCAATCCCGTTGATTGTGTTGCTCGGTATTGTAATGATTGCCTTACGCTGGAATGGGAACGTCAATGAACTACGTGGGCAGGTAGAGGTCTTGCGTGCTGAACTGCGGCGAATGGAACGGGAGGTTAAACATCTGAGTGAGTTCGTTGGGAGAAGGTCCACTACTGCTCCATCAATGCATAAAGCAGCTCCGCAACCGGAATCATCCTCAAGTATCGTTGCGGAGCAAACCCATTCAACGAAACAGCCCACTGATAATGTGGCGCAGGAAACGCAAGATACCGTTCCTCAGCCATTGGCAGAATCTATCTCTGCACAAGACATCGATCAACCCGAACTTGATCAATCACTTGGTGCAAAAGAATTTTCTCCGCTGGAAGAGATGGCAGAACGCTCTGTCGCTGCCCCCCTCTCTACTATTGACGAGGTAGAGTCTCAGTAGATCCAAATTTGGCGTTTTTGGCTATTTTCAGTCGAGATTGCAGGGATTTTGGAGTCATTTATTCAGATTTCGGTTACAGAAAACAACCTATTTCATATCTGAAAATCGCCCAAATCTAACGCAAAAACTAGATATCGACCGGCAAATTTGTATTTATGTCAACTGTTTAGCCAGAATTCTCTCTCTAAACCTGAAATTTGGATCTACTGAGTCTGCATCAATACTCACACAGGAATCACCTCTTGCACCCGAGCCAGATAATCTGTCTGATCCAACTAGAGCCGAAGAGTCCCCCCAGAAGAAAGCTTCTGCACTGCAACCGATCTTCAATTGGTTCGCCCGCACACAAATTTATGCCCAGATTGGTATCCTCATTTTGATTATCGGGGTTGGCTTTTTGGTCAAGCTAGTTGCAGATATGGGCTGGTTTCCAATCGAAGTACGTTTGGCGAGCGCAGCACTCTTAGGGGTCGGCTTGGCGGCAGTGGGTTGGGCCGTTCGAAAAAGAGCGCGAACGTACGGTTTGGTTCTTCAAGGTGGTGGCATCGGCATTATTTATCTAACCACCTACGGCACCTACCAAATTTATGGGTTGATTGGTCCGACGCTTGCATTTGGCATATTCGTTGGCCTTGGTCTGCTGACCGTCCTTCTTTCACTTCTCAATGATGCACGTGTATTGGCCTTTATGGCCGTTATTGGTGCCTTCCTGGCTCCTATTTTGATCTCAACTGGGAGCGGCAGCCATGTTGTACTATTCAGTTATTATGCTGTTGTCAATCTGATGATTCTGGCAATTTCCTGGTTCAAAAGATGGCGCAGTCTCAACTTGGTTGGTTTTCTCTTCACATTGGGCGTTGGTTCAACCTGGGGTGCACAATATTACCAACCTCAATTTTTCTCAACTGTTGAACCGTTCTTGGTCTTTTTCTTCCTACTTTATCTCACCATTTCATTTCTCTTCGCAACCCGCTCCTATCATGAGCAGGAGTCGCGGCGTGAAGCCCTCGTGGAAGATGGTCTAATTCTTTTCGGAAATCCACTCGCAGCTCTTACACTGCAGTCCACTTTGGTCGCCAACATAGAATATGGTCTTGCCTGGAGTACGCTGATATCGGGGCTTCTCTACATAGGACTTGCCATTGTTCTGTTAAATAGGGATTCCCAACGAGCAGAAATCACGTCAGAGATCTTTCTCTTTCTTGGTTTTGCATTCTTAACATTAACAGTACCACTAGCCTTTGACCCCCGCGTGACAGCGGCTGTCTGGGCAGGTGCTGGGGCAGGCAAAGTATGGTTGGGCCACCGTCGAGATCGGCTTTGGATGATGCTCTGGGGCGTGCTTGTGCAAGGTGGTGCGGCTATCGCTTATCTAATCGATATATCAGACCGTGTGGACGATCTCATCTTAGAACCGCCCTTCCTGAATGCAATCTATCTGGGCGCCCTGCTATTGAGCCTCTCCGCTCTCTTCTCGGCTTATCTACTGAACAATCGCCGCAGTGCTTATAAATATCTGACACAATTCTCGTGGCTGGTCAGTGCTTATGGACTACTTGTTTGGTATTTGGCCGGCATCGTACAAATCAGTGAGGCGGTCGTTGAACCACATACTTTCGCCAGTATCGTACTCTTTGTGGTCGGTTCAAGTGTATTCTTTGCTGTATTTGGAAAGCGCTTGGCGTGGACGGCTTTGCGCGTTCCGATTTGGGGACTCTTACCGGTACAGATCCTCTCAATGTTTGCTCAGCTAGCCGGTACAGGCCATTTCTCAAGTAATGGTGGATGGTATGCATGGCCGATTGCGTTATTGGCTACTTACTGGATGCTCTATCAAAACGATCCGCAGAAGCATCACTCCGCCATACAAGATAATGATGATGCGAAAAAATTGGGGCTGCAAGCTCCTTATCACCTGGGTGCCTTCTGGGTTCTTATGTTTGTTCTTACCTGGGAGATCGCTTATCAACTTGGTCAATTGGATTTGGGCGCAGGGTGGAGCCAAGCAGTCTGGATTGGTCTCCCAGCTCTACTCATGGCAGTTATCAGTCGATTTGGCGGGGTGGTTCATTTTAGGCGGACAATTAGGTTTACATTTTTGCAAAGAGAAAAGATGTTTATATTTTCTACTTTGAGCCATGCTCAGGCAGAAAATGACCTCATATAGATTTTTATCTATGTATCAAAAGTGTAAACCTAATTCTGAACCACCCCGATTTGGCCCGAAAATTTCCTGGCCGGTAGCACCCCATCAACACCTCTATCGAGTGATTGCCTTATGGCCCATAGCCATTGGGCTATTGGCGACAAGTTTAATTGTCAATTTTACAAGTTCAGGCAACAGCACACCTTTGTTCTATCTACCTGTTTTGAATCCGCTCGATCTCGCACAGATCGCCATGTTTACAATACTCTTTGTTTGGCTCTATCGAATTCGCTTTGGCTCAGATCCTCAAATCATGTACACATATTCGTTTGTCGCTTGGGCGGTCAGCGTTGTTGCCTTCATTGCCTTTAATGCATCGATTGCGCGCGCAATCCATCATCTGGGCGGTGTTCCCTTTACAGGATCAGCTCTTTACAACTCAGAATTGCTCCAAACTATCTACGCCGTCTTATGGGGTATTTTGGCACTTGTCCTCATGTTCCTGGCTAGTCAACGCAGATGGCGCGGTATCTGGATTGGTGGTTCTTCGATTCTGGCCTTAACGGTTCTCAAGCTTTTCTTCGTTGATCTGGCCAATACAGGAACGCTGGCACGGATCGTTTCGTTTATTTCAGTCGGCTTGTTGATGATTGTGGTGGCTTATTTTGCGCCACCACCGCCTGGTGAAGAGGAGGAAGAAGGCGAGAAGGTTGAGGTTCAGGCTGAGGTTGAGGAACGAGGCATCGGTGAGACGTCGCTTCGTTAGCTTTTTGATCATTATAAAAATCAACAGAATAAAGTTCTACGACCAAATGTTTGAATTAGCCAACAAAACAATGGTCTTGGTTGGGGTTGGTGCAGTGGGGTCGCGAACCGCCAAAATTGCGATGGCTTTTGGGATGAACGTCATTGGTGTATGTCGCAACCCCGACATACCCGCTCCCAATGTCACAAAAATGGTGGGACCAACTCAGCTGCTCGATGTTCTACAGCAGGCCGATTTTGTCGTGGTCACGGCTCCGTTGACGGCTGAAAATGCCAGGATGTTTGACCAACAAGCTTTTGCCGTAGTAATGTAGTTGATAAGCGATTGGGATACTAGAACATCCCACGACTTATTCTCTAGCCGTCAACGAGACCTCAACATGAAACTCGTTGGCCACGGAGAGTGTATTGGCGAAGTTGGGTGGTTCGATATCAAAGTCAGTCAGGAGAAGTTCCTCCGAGATAGCAGATCCCATAATCGTATCACCCGTCAACGTTGCCACGATGTCGAAGGTTGTCGGACGGGTGACGTCTCGAATGGTCAGGTCTCCAAGGAGTTGGAAACTAACTTCTGCACCATCAGTATAATTGGACGGTGCGCCAACAGCTTCGTTTGCAACAAATTCAGCGATGGGGAAGCTGTTTAGCGAAGGACCATTTTCGCGGATCCATTTGTCTCGACGATCCTGATCGGTTGTGAGCGAGGGAAGATTGACGGTGAAGTTGGCAGCACTCAATGGTGCATCTTCATCGAGATTGATCTGCAATTCGCCCTCAATCTCTGTTGTGCTCCCTGTAATTGTCTGCAATCCGGCATTTATGCCAAGCTTGGAAAGCGCGCCTGCGAAAAATTCTTCTTCCACAATGTATGAGGCAGATGATTCTTCAGGAACAACTGTGAAGGTCCGGAGGCCACCGAGGGCTGGTGCTGCTTCAGATTGCGCTTCGGTTTCAGACTCTGAAACGGAAGTATTGGTCGGTTCCGGTTCGGATGCTGCGGCTGGTTCTTCAGCCGGACCATCTTCACTGCCACAAGCGACAAATAACAATGTGCTCAACACAACTACAATCATCCAAATCATTGGAGTACGGAACATGGCAGAATCTCCTCTAAAACTAAGTGTTATATGTGGCGTATCATGAAATTGGAATCAGAACAGTAAAAGTACTCCCTTGCCCAATCCCTCTACTTGCGGCTTGAATCGAGCCACCATGGGCCTCCACGATTGCACGAGCAATGGCGAGCCCCAATCCTGAGCCACCGCTGCTACGGTCGCGTGCTTCGTTCGCGCGATAGAAACGTTCGAAGATGTAGGGTAGATGATCTGCTGCAATCCCCTGACCTGTATCCCGCACATCTATGCGAATCTGAGCATCATAATGGTCCGATGAAATTGTCACTTCGCCACCCGGCGGGGTATGTCTGATGGCATTTGTCACTAAGTTGTTCAGAACCTGTTTGATGCGCCCCGAATCAATCAATGCCACGGGCAGATCATCTGCGAGCGATGTATGGAGCTGGATCTGTCCAGCTTCAGCAACTGGTGCAAAACCTTCGATGGTATTTCGCACGAGCTCATTTAAATCGCCAGGCGAACGATGCAATTCCAGTTGACCAGCTTCTGCCTGGGCAACTTCGCGCAAGTCGCTAACCAGACGACTCAGAACCCGGGTCTGATCGTAAAGACGGGTGATCTCAGCCTTTTCCAGCGGATAAACGTCATCGAGAATTGCACGCAAATTGCCTTGTAAAACAGTGAGTGGTGTACGAAGTTCATGCGCCACATCGGCAACTAAGTTACGGCGCAACCGTTCGGCCTGATCGAGCCCAGCGGCCATTTCGTTAAAGGCGGTGGCAACTTCGCGTACTTCATCACTTCCCATGACCGGAACTCGTTGGTCAAACTTGCGTGCGCCAATCGAACGAGCACCATCGGCAAGTTGGGTTAATGGCGCTGTCATGCTGCGGCTCAACAGAACGCTAGCGAGGAGTCCAATAATAGCACCGCTCACGGCAAAGATCAATAGAAAATTACTGAACCAGGCAAGCGGATCGCGCGGGCCCCGACGGCCGGGTCCGCCTGTTCGGACACGATTGACGATTTCAGATTCATCTGATCCTGCTCGGATACGCAAATGACCCACTATTTTGTGGTCAACTTCAATTGGGATACGCAAATGACCACGTCTGGCTTCAGATTCACGTCCATTGATCCTTGACGCATTCTCTGCTTTAGAATCTTTGGGAAAAAGTACGACACCCTGTTCATCGCGTAATTCAAGCCGAAGTCCTCCCGGCGGTCCCACTTTGCTTGCACCTTGGGCTCCGGTCAGAAGGAGGTCGACGCCTGCCCATCCCCCTGTCTCGTGATAGTGATAGGCTAATGTATCGAGCAATCCGCCCGGTGCACGCAGCTGACGCCCCAGAAAACCCTGCCGAACGCTTTGGTTCACCAAGAGTCGAGCGGTAATTGCCATTGTTCCCGTGCTGACAAGCACAATGGCAGCAATTACCAGGGTGAGTCGGATCCAAAGTCGGTTCATGAGATTGTTACCCAAATCGATAACCAACGCCATAAACCGTCTGAATGTAGAGCGGCTGTTTGACATCTGGCTCGATCTTTTTGCGTAAGTTTTTGATGTGGCTATCGAGCGTACGCTCTATGCCTTCATATTCATAGCCTAACCCATTTTGAATCAACTCTGCACGGGTAAAAGCGTAACCAGGATTTTCCATCATGTGCTGCAACAGTTTGAATTCGGTTTGCGTTAGTTCAACTGGTTTTCCTTCGACGATCACCTCATGTCGTCCCAAATCCATCAAAACTTCGCCAATTTGCAGGACACGTGCTTGACTTGTACCATTTTCGCTGCCACTGCGCCGAAGCACAGTCCGCACGCGGGCTACGACCTCTCGTGGATTAAAGGGTTTTGTAATGTAATCATCGGCACCCAATTCTAGTCCCAATATTTTGTCGATATCTTCTACGCGGGCTGTGAGCATGATGATCGGAATCCCAGCGAGTGCATCATCGCCGCGCACGACTCTCGTAATCTCCAAACCATCCCGCTCTGGCAACATTAGGTCGAGTACAACCAGATCTGGTCGGTCACTACGGATTGACTGGAGCGCAGTATTGCCATCATGGGCCGTTAGCACATTATAGCCAGCTTGCTCCAAATAGGAACGGACCAACCGAACGATTTCTTTGTCGTCGTCAACAACCAGAATCCGATGGGATAGAGTTTTGTTTGTCATTGCTATCTTCCATTTGTTCAATCATAAAAGAGCCGATTCACAAATATAAGTATACCATGCAATCATGGAGAGATTGTGGAGAAACAATCCGCGACCAAAAACATTCAAGTGCAAAAACAGGCAGTGTGTCCCAAAGTGTGTAAGTGGCGACCGCTCACTTCTCCATTTACACACTTTGTGGTACACACCCACAAAACAAGGTGCCCAAGGTCGGTCAAATATCTGACAAATCACAAAGGGGCAGTAAGTATAACTTACCACCCCTTCCCTATACTACACTCATCAACTCTATAGAGGAGCTATGGCCCGACTGAAATCACTGGAAGGTAAATACTCCCTGCGTCCAAAGCAATCAACATTCCATTGCTATCTGTTTGGGTTGCGGCAATAGTGCCATTCTCTTCGACACCATTCGTCTGTGGCGCATCGGTCTCGTCTTGCGTCTCATTCTCATCTTGCTCCGGTTCCTGCGCCTTGTGACCTCTACCATTCTCGATACGCTCAATAATCCGATCGGCCTCTTCCTGGGTCAGCTCGCCATCGGCAACGGCCTGCTGTACCTGAGCAATCAGAGTTGCCTTGACGGCCTCTTTGACCTGCTCTTGTTCTAATCCGCGTTCGGTGGCAAGATCTTCAATGGTTTTGCCTTCGTCTTTGGCCGCTTTCAGTTCTTCAACCGTTATCCCCAGCGCTTGCGCAACAGCCGCCTGTATGTCCGTTCGGTCAATTACACCGTGCGCTAGTCCACGGTGACCACCTCGGCCAGGACCTTGCCCGCGTCGTCCAAAACCCCGACCACTCTCAATGCGTTCGATAAGACGGTCAGCTTCTTCCTGCGTCAATTCACCATCGGTGACAGCTTGTTGCACCTGGGAGATGGCAGATGCTTTCATGGCTTCCTTTACGGTCTCCATCTCAACACCCTTTTCCTCCGCCAATTCTGAAAGTTTCTTCCCTTCGTCTTTGGCCGCTTCCAATTCTTCGACCGTTATCCCAAGGGTCTGTGCAACTGTTTCCTGGATTACGTCTCGATCAATCAGATCCCGCAATGGTCCACCGCGATGAGCACCTCGACCAAGACCGCGCGGGCCAAAGCCTCGGCCATTCTCAATCCGTTCGAGAATGCGATCAGCTTCTTCTTGCGTCAAATCACCATCGGTAACGGCCTGCTGGACTTGAGTGATAGCAGATGCCTTCAAAGCTTCCTGAATGGTCTCCATCTCGACGCCTTTTTCCTCTGCCAAGTCAGAGAGTCTCTTGCCTTCTTCTTTCGCCACCTCTAACTCTTCAACTGTCATTCCAAGGGTTTGTGCCACAACGCCTTGCATGACTTCTCGGTCAATCACACCCTGGAGTGGTCCGCCGTGTCGTCCACCTCTACGCCCTCTGCCGCCCTCATCACCGAAGAAGCCTCGACCAAATTGTTCAACACCACGTTGCAGGAACGAAGAACGACCATCCCGATCTCCTCCACGTCGCAGCGTGTCAGGTATATCTTGTGCATAGGCGATTGTTCCTACGGTGATCACACCCGCCGCCGTAATTGCAGCGACACCACCGAAAATCTTTGTCCACTTGTTCATGCTTTTTACTCCTAACGTTATCTATCTGCCGATAGGTTTATGGTTACTTTGTCAGATACTGCTCATTGTTGTACAAGCAGCTGTCCCAAGTTTACCAGTGGGGTGCGGAGAAATCCGTGAGAACTTATGGAGATCTTGTGGAATATCATCATCACGCTATATTATGAGGATTGCAATATCCAATCATCAAATTAGTAGACATTATAGGGATTGAGATTAGGACACGGATTTTTAGGATGAACACGGATCATCTCAGAATAAATCCGTGAAATCTGTCTCGATCCGTGTCCCATATTCTGAATCCTTATGATCTCTAGTGACCATGTAACCTACTCGGGAGAGTGGAAGCGAGAGCAATGTCAACCCATCAAACACTTATTTCACTATTTGACGTTTTACAGGGTGATCGCATCGTTATTCGTCCTTACCGAGGAGATGATGCGACAGACTTATTTACAGCGATTGGAGAATCACGGGATCATTTGCGGCCTTGGCTTCCTTTTGCCGATTCACATCAGACAATCGACGAAAGTCGTGATTGGATTGCCCAGCAACAAGCTGCCTGGCTCTTGAGAACTGAGTTGTCAGTTGGGATTTGGGCAAACAATGAGACTCGCTTTGTGGGAGGGACAGAGCTGAAACCAATCGATTGGGATATCAGATACTTTCAGATAGGATATTGGCTTCGCGCGTCTGAAACTGGTCAAGGGTACGCAACAGAGGCAGTTCGTCTTCTGACCGAATATGCTTTGAACCACTTGAATGCTCAACGTGTGGAGATTCGCTGTAGCGACCACAATATATCTAGCGCAGCCATAGCAAGACGGATAGGATTCACGCTTGAAGGTGTTTTACAGAACGATCATCGTGCCTGCGATGGAGCAATTCACTCTTCGCTCATATTCGCTCGTATACCGACAGCCTCATCTGCTCCATAAAGAGTTGGTGTCGCTTCTGGTGGCAGAATACCGCCTATACAAAGACGACGGGAGACCTCTGCCATATACTCGACGGAATGAGGCATGTCGGTATTGAGCCACCAACCAATTAAGGCAAACAACGAGCCTGCAATATGCTGTGCGGCAATCTCGGTGGGGACAGTTAAGTCTCTATCTGTGATCGACATGCGCTCAAAATCGCTCATCATTGTGGACGCAATATAGCCCAAAATTTGATGCTTAACGTACCCAATTCCACGTTCGCCAAGTAGGACTTTATACAATTCTGCATTGTCTGCAGCATGTTGGAAGATCATCAATTCACTCGAACAATCGCCCCAGTCCATTTTGTCTGATGACTCTTGGTTCATGCGTTCTACAAGTTCATCAAAGCGTGCGGCCAAGCCGTCAAAGAGCAACTCCTGTTTCGATTCATAATGGAGATAGAATGTAGCTCGGTTTAGATCGGCGCGGTCTGTGATTTCCTGTACCGTGATTGATTCATAATCTTTTTCTTGGAGAAGGTCTAACAATGCTTCACCTAACAAACGACGCGTCCGTCGAATGCGACGATCCACCTTTTTTTCACTCATTTTCAACGCCCTCCCGAGAAATTCTTGTTCAGTTCCACAGGCTCTTATGTAGTTGACAGGAAAAATCGAGCCATGAAGACACTGAAGGGATTGAAGAAGAGGTAGATCATCCTTCAATCTCTTTAATTCCTTCATGGTAAATGTGGCTCTTTTTTGTCAACCACTTGAGATCCGATTGAGCCATTTTTATTCATTTCACCACATAACAGAGGCACCGCTTAAACTTCGGACAATAAGACTAGTTCCTGTCGAGGGACAAATGGCTAAAGTTTAAATGTGGCGCGACTGTAGTCAACTAATTTTCTGATAGATCATATCATAAATATGTCGATTAATCAACACAATGTTGAAAAAGGGGGTTGACATTTTGGGAATTTTGGTGTAGATTATAGACACAGTGTTGATTAATAATCGATTTGTCGATTTTTATATTCAATTGGAAGGAGTCTCATGACACATCCAACTATGCCCAAACTTGGCGCCCTTCATATGATGCGCAGCGGTCTCATGAACGCTAATGACCATACGGAATTCGTCTCAAGGCTAGCGACAGAGTATGGTGACATCGTTCAATTTAATCTTCTTGGTCGCAACTACATTCTCATTTCAAATCCCGAATACGTTCGTGAAGTCCTCGTCACAAAGGCAAAATCGTTTCCCAAACACCGGCGAGATATCAATATTTTGAGCAAATTTATCGGACATGGATTGGTCACTACGAATGGTTCGACTCACAAGAAGCAGCGTAAACTAGCCCAGCCTGCATTCCATGCCCAACGCATTCAAAATTACGCAGAGACGATCGTTGACTACACAGAGCAGACGATTGTGGATTGGCAGAATGGAGAAGTGCGTGACATTAGCCAAGAGATGATGGAGCTCACAATGTTCGTCGTTTGCAAGACGCTCTTTAATGTTGATCGAATGACTATGGCCGATGAAGCTCGTAACGTTGGGGCATCGATTCATGCCTTACAAGGGATCACTGACAAAGAATTCAATTCGATGCTTGATCTCCCCTCTTGGTTTCCAACGCAACGCAATCGCAAACAGAAACAAGAACGATCTGTTCTCAATCGCATTGTGAATGACCTGATTGCAGACCGCCGTGAAGAGACGCTGCGAACAGGGGTTGCGGATCAAGGTGATTTGCTCTCTATGCTGATGTTGTCGGAAGACGAAGAGGGAAATCGACTCGGGCGGGAGGAGCTGCGCGACCAGGTTATCACGCTCTTTACCGCCGGACATGAAACGACGTCCAACGCACTGACTTGGACTTGGTATTTGCTGTCGCAACATCCAGAGGTGGAGAAAAAACTTCATGCAGAGCTCGCACAAGTACTTGAAGGCCGGCGCCCCAACTTACACGATCTGGCATCGCTACCATACACCGAAATGGTTATCAAGGAATCAATGCGCATGTATCCGCCAGTTTGGGCCTTGAACACCCGGGTCGCTGTAGAAGATACAACCATTGGTGACTATCCTATCGCTAAAGGGGGCCGTATTTGGATTTCTCCTCATGTAATGCATCACCATCCAGATTACTTTCCAGAACCGGAACGGTTTATTCCCGAACGCTTTGCCACCGATAACGAAAGCAAATTGACCCGTTATGCATATATCCCATTTGGTGCCGGACCCCGTATTTGTATTGGAAACTCGTTTGCAATGATGGAAGCACAACTGATTTTGGCCACCGTTGCTCAGAAATTCACCTTTCATTTAGCCAGCGATAGCCAGGTTCAGCGTAATCCTCTAATTACGATGTCACCAAAAAATGGTCTACGAATGCAACTGATTGCCAGGGAGGATAAGGCGCAATCAGTATCCGCAGCTGATTCACTCAATGTAAGTAAACTACGACTAGGAACAATAAGACGCGCTTCGGAGCCAGTCGTTGTGTAAGGCTCCCTCCAGATCAAACAACTCTAGAGCTTTTCAAAGTGACCCGCCCACGAGTACAATGAGCGGGTCACTTCTTTTGTTATACTACACTCACTCATAGAGGAGAGATCCCTTGTCGGAGACACAAACGGATACCTTGAACTTTAGGCGATTACTGCCTGTGCTCGTGATCGTATTTGTTGATGTGATGGGTCTGACCATCATCATTCCCATTATTCCTTTTTATGCATTGGCATTCGATGCAACACCTCTCATTATCGGATTGTTAGTCTCCTGCTACCCTCTTATGCAGTTTTTGTTTGTGCCCATCTTGGGAGCTCTGTCTGATCGGATTGGACGCAAGCCAGTCCTGGCCGCTGCTCAGGTAGGGACATTTACCAGCCTTTTGATCATGGGATTTGCGAGCAATCTCTGGATGTTATTTTTGGCTCGCCTTGTTGATGGTATCACTGGGGCCAATTTGGCTACGGTCCAGTCGGCTATCACTGATAGCACATCGCCTCAAAACCGCGCCAAGGGTTTAGGTTTAATTGGCGCAATCTTTGGGATTAGTTTTATCCTTGGCCCAGTCCTGAGCGGTGTTGCCCTGCGACTCAGCGGTAATAACTACAGCGCCCCCGCTTTTATGGCTGCTGGTTTTGCTCTTGTTAGTATCCTGCTGACAACCTTTGTCTTCGAAGAAACCTTACCGCCGGAGAAACGGGGCCAAGGTCAAAGTCGTAGGCATAATGTGGGCCGGATGATCAGAGCATTAAGTGATCCAAAGTTGGGCGTCCTCTTTCTGCTTGTCTGGCTGCTCCAAACGATTTTTGGTTCGTTTCAAGCAACATTTGCTCCATTTACTCTAAACCGGCTAGGTCTTAACAGCTTTGGCAATGCTATCTTTTTCGCAACGTTCGGTTTAGTGATTGCCTTCGTTCAGGGTGGGCTGGTCGGTCCCTTGAGCAAACGATTTGGTGAGCGACGGCTAATTTTTGTAGGGCTGGCATCGTTTGCAATGGGATTCCTTCTAACGAGCTTTACCCCCCAACAAGTGGTTCCTTGGTACACCCAGCAAGCGATGATTGATGAATTGACGCAGCAGACGACTATCGTCGAAGGCGAAGTAGAGGTGAGTAAAGAAAATGGGGCAGCGCCTTCCCCCTCGCCTGAGCAGCTTGCGCTCTTGCCTCCCGAAACAAACAAGGGGACGAGCGCCTTGATCTACATGCTATTGGCGCTCTTGCCAGTGCCATTCGGGTTTGCCCTGATGTCGCCCAATATCAGCAGTTTGATCACCAAACGAGCTGACCCCAAGCAAATCGGTGAAGCTTTAGGTCTGAATGCTGCGTTTATGGCCCTTGGCACAGCCACAGGCCCCTCAATTGGTGGGATAATCTTCGATTTTTTGGGTCCACAATTGCTTTATGCCATCATTGGGTTGGCAGCGATCGGTCTACTCTTCATCATGCTCAATCGATTGAGGTCGCTCCCCCTGGAAAAACAACATCTAGGTTCTGTTGACATTTAGCATTGGTTAGAGAGTTTGTTCTGAGGGATCGAGTGGCAATTGTATCGGACGACCTCCATCAAGCGAAGACTGGCGAATTGCCAAGATGATCTCTTGATCAAGACGGGCTTGATGCGGGCCATAGCTTGGCTCAGCATTGTTACGAATAGCCTCGACTAAGCTCAGCAAACAGCCAGCAACACCAATTTCGTCATCGTGCCACTGAGGACCGTGGCCTTGATTTGATGGCGCAAAGGGATTGTTCCACTGTACAATGGGGATTTCGGAATCACCAGTGTGGGCAACCATCGCGATTAAGGCGCCGCCATCAACCCGCTCGCAACGACGTTCCAGCGTGATAAAGTGAGCAGCTTGCTCCCCTGGGGCCAACAAAGAAAGGCGTTCCTCCAAGTCAAGATGGAAGCCAATGGTCACACCCATCCCGCGCTCCGCCAAAAATCGACCGCTCCGCCACCAGCGCAATGGAGAATCATAGCCAACATTTGTCCAATGAAAGATACCAGTCTGACCGCTTTCAAAATCGATGATGCCGTGTTCTTGGGTTTCCTGTCGCGTTACATGACTACCCGAGGGGCGCGACCAGTAAGAAGCGAGGTCATACTTACGAACCACGCCCGTTACCTGGGTTGGTTTGGCATCAAAGCCCAAATAACTGCGCATCACGCTGACGCCATGATAGCCGTGACCAGCAAAATCATTGAATGAGCTATGCACACGGCCAAAGAGGCCAGACTCGATCAATTTCAGCTTGATCTGTTCCAGTGGACGTCGATGGAATTGCTCAGCGACTTCGATCTTCAAATTCCGCTGGTCAGCAGCCTGGATGATGGCATCCGCCTCGCTGAGCTTGTGGGCAATAGGCGTCTCTAGCAGAACGTGCAATCCATGTTCCAATGCCATTAAGCCCACTTCGCCATTGGCTGAATAGGCCACGGAGACAATGCCAATGTCGGGCACGGTTTCACGAATGAGTTGACCCATGTCTGTATACCACGGAACGGCAAGGCTTTCTCCTAGCTGGCGCGCGGAATCAACACTGCGGCCCCAAATAGCAACGAGCTCCACTTGGTCGGGCAATGCTTTCAGAATTGGGCCATAGAGATAATTGGAGCGTTTCGCCGTACCGATGATGGCAACACGGAAGGGGTGTTTATTTTCGCTCACGATACAGAATTCTCTTCCTCGCGATTTGGTGTCTGCTCAAGCGCTTCATCTAATCTACTATAGAATTTTGTTAGATTGGGTTCGAGCAAAGCCAAGTCGGTTAATTCTTTCAGAATGGGCAGTTCCGTAATCTTCTTTAGCTGCTCTCGAATGGACTCCAGAGTTTCATCACGTAGTCCAGAGTGAATCCGCAAAATGTTTACAAGAGTGTCGCGTACAACTCCCGTACTTTGCTCCAATCCTTGCTTCAACCCTTGTTCTAATCCTTGCTTGCGCCCGATTCGTTCAGCATATGTCACATAGGCCATCTGTTCTCTCTCCTCATACAAACGTACTTCCCGCCAGTAGTTGGCTTCCATTGTAGACGGTAACTGCATCAACCAATCAATGAAGTGATAAAGTTTTAGAATCTCGGTCCGACTATATCCTTTTACATAGAGCGCCCTAGTCAAGCTCAATTTCCAATCATATCGTGCGTTATCGTACAAATTGTGTAATTTACCAATCGCAGTCAGAGAAAAATCGAATTTACACACAATTTGGCATATCACCCTTTAATTTGGTTGCACTCGCACAGATTCAGTCGCCACTCGCCCTTCCTCACAGATCAGTGCAATGCCTCCACCAGTCAGTGGACGCTCAGTGTCTTCTAGGTCGAATAGAGCCTGCCCGTCAATCGTTCCGACAAGACGATTGCCTTCGACTTGAAGATTCAACGTATATTCACCGCCAAGCGACCAAGCAAAATCAGTTTCTGCCAATATGGTATCGCCATCCAGTGCCTTAATCAGACGGGCCTTCTGATCAGAGCAGAGGAGCAATGCATAATAGCGCCTCATCCCTTGAACGCGGCCGGCAACCCCAAAGGCTTTGGCCAAATGAGGTCGAATCGACGAGTTAACTTGATAGTCACGCCAGTCACGAATGCCCTGCATCAAGAGACCTCGTCCTTCATTTTGCACAATTCGATACGCTTCTGGCCACCACCAGTGATATTGATCCACTCCATCAACCCATGCCCGACGCCACATGTTGCTTACGGGACCTTTGCTCTGTCGACGCATCGGTTGACCGGCAAAATCGGGTTTACGCAGCTCTACATTTGGTGTGCCATCCCACGTCAGGTAGTCTAAATAGAGCGTTCCGTCGGCGCGCTGGTCACTTCGAATCTCAATGCCAACATCAGCGATCGGTGCACCGCCCAAATCACCGATTTGCCAAGAAAAAGTATGTTTTTCGCCAGCGGCTAACTTAACCTCTTCGCCCCGTTTGAGAACTAGCTCGTCCTCAGCACCATAGAATCGAATATAGAGATTGCACGTGGCACTCTGACTGTTTGTCTCATCCATTTCTACAGTCGCATGAACAGTCTGACCAGGATAGAGTGTTGGCGAAGCCAACAGTGCATAACCACGCTGACTAAAGTAATCGGCAATCTCTTTTGAGGGGATAAAGACGGGAGTGGCAACGCGGGCCGATCGTCCAGGAGCAATGCTTTGATAACGTATGGCCAAACTCCGCTGACCGCGCCGACTATGCCCAACAACATTGTCGATTGCCACCGTACCGGCAACCTCAATGCTCTCTTCAGGCTGGAACCCCTGCAGTGAGCCAGGTAGCTCAAAATGATAACGTGCTCCTTGTTTTGGTGCGATCGATTTGGCACCATTGAGGGCGCGCCCGGTGTTGACAATGTGGAACGTCTCGGTGACGGCGTCTGTAATTGAGCGGCCCCCATCAGCCGTTGGCAAATACATGCGATCGGCAACTGGGCCACGCCAGTCTGGTCCCGAATTGTCAATTCCTGCCAGACCATTTTTGATTCCCAAGAGACACCCCACGTTGCCAGAATTGCAATCCGTATCCCAGCCGCAAGTGTTGACAATCATGAGAGACTTTTGAAAGTCATCATCTCCATGCAGCAACGAGTGAACAATCAAGGCATGATTGGGCACCATGTGACAGTTACCGCCATATTTGTCATAGCCATAGTTTGCAGCAATCTGTTCACGCGTCTTGCGCCAATCACTCTCTTTGGCATGCCACTCGCGCACGTCACCTATCAGTCGATAGATGATTGAGTCATTCGGAATCAGGCCGACCGCCGTATCAAGCAGACGATTAATATCGGGTTCGACAAAGGCTTGTGCCTCCATCGCAGCCAGCACTTGTGCCCCATAAATAGCCTCCCCATCGTGGCTGACGCTACCGGCACGGCGCGCCAGATCGGTAGCCAATTCTGGATCGCCTGGCGCAACCATGGCCCACCCATCGATGAAAATCTGCGAACCGATCTGTTCGGCGACGACTTTTCCATTGAGTTCAATTGAGCCGCTCCGCGGTGCCTCGATCCCATTTTTCAGGCGGAGATAGGCGGTGTGTTCGGTAGAGTTACCCAGACCTCCCCACCAGAGAATTGTGCGCTCCTCAATAAGGTAATTGAGCCAGGATTGACCAATCTGGGCAGGCGTCAGATCAAGACTGTTGCCATAATCCGATAACGCTCGCAAAAAGGTAAACGTGCCGGAAATATCGTCATCGGTCACGATTAAGGAGACGTCCAACTTTTCATGGACGTAATAGTTGATCTCGCCTAGATGTTCCATAATCATCTCATACGACCAGCCCTCAAAAGGGCGGCCGAGATAGACACCGATGAGTTTTCCAAGCACGCCGGCGTAGACGCGCTCAGTATAGTCCTGTGGTAAAGCCATAGTGTAGTTCCTTGTAATGATAGTATTATTTCTTGGTTTTTATGGGGATATCCTGAATGGTAGCTAAAGTAGCAATCGGTGTCAACTGAACCACTCTTGAAAATCCAGGAATAAGGGTCAAGTATATTGCCGAATCGCTTTGATTAAATCATCGGGAGTCCCAATATCCAAACAGTTCCCCTCAGGAAAACAGACCGACTCAACATACAAGTCTGAATCGATAGCAGACTGAAAAACGTGTCCGAGATGAAGTTCAGCACGTTCTTCCAATTGCTCTCTGAGATATGATGCTTCCAGTCGGGCCAGATACTCATGCAAAAATTGTGTAAACGTTGGCGTCCAGACCGCAATGATCCAAGTATAACTCAGGTCGGTCTCTTGAGGTTTGATGATGATTTCAGCAACCTGACCCTCTGCATTTAGTCGGACCATATCTTGCTTTTGTGGATTTTGCGAAGGAAAGAGGCCAAGTACCAGGTCGGCATGGGTTGAAAACTGTTTCGCTAACATGACCGAAAAAGCATCACAAGGTTCAAAAAGGATATCAGGAAAACCAAAAACGACCAATGAATCGCGCACAAATGGATATGCTTGATCGACTGTATAAGGCACACCGTAAGGCAAATTAAGCATTAAATAGGCCAAATTCATCTCGATCTGACTACCATCGCCAAAATAGGTAGGAATATCCCATTTTCCGGTCCGCAAAATGAAATAAACCTTCTTAACTTGAGCAATGCCCATTTTTTCGAGCAAATACTGAGTAACCACTTTGGGTGGGCCGGGCAATCCATCTGAGTCTCGATGCACCCCAATCGGTAATAGCTCTTTGCTGCATGGTAGGACGCCCAACCGCGTTCCGTAACCGCCGACAGGTATAATGCCGACAACTTCATGCTTGTTTGTATCTATATCACGAACACTGCTTTGATTGTTCATTTTGTCTGTATATTTAAAAAAGTGTCACAGCGTGTCATTCTGCTCACGTAGTGGTCGTCCGTCTATTGAATAGGAGATTCTCGTTTCTGGTTTATATTTCACCTTATTCCATAAACTCACAAAACACAAAGTTAACCAAATAGAAACACGCACAAATATTGGTTTCTCACTGAAAAAATGACATCTTATACACATCCTGACACGAAACAGAACACAGAAAGGGTGCTTGACATCCATGAAAAGGTATGATAAACTACCTTTGTTTGATAAAATACACAAGTTAAGTGGTAAACATTTCTGATTATCTCAAGTTCATACAGTTACAATCACCCAACTACACAATAAAAGTATATAGTAAAGCTGGACGATCCTTTGAAAGGAGGCAAGTACGAATATGAAATCAACTCATACAAACAAAGTATCCAACTGCAATTTAAGAGCGTACTTGCCGCACATTTGTTAGATCTTGCGGGATCAACACCAACGCAAAGTTCCTACATCCTACGTTTATATGCCACGCATCAACTCAACGCTGTACCTTTGCTTCTGTAAAGGTGTTTGAGGGCATTGCTCAGTATAGGATTAAGCGGCTACGGACGCTCTGCACCGTGGTCGTTCTGTTTTGTCAAGACACGCAAGATGTTCCAGTACAAGAGTAACATCCAAAGCACAAACGGCCATGGGTCAGTCGACTCGATGGCCGTTTTTTGTTGTTAAGAAGTGCTTTTGAGCCTTTGGAATTATGTTACTTTCAATTGATCAAATATCCAAAACCTTTGGCCATCAACAGGTGTTGGACAATGTGTCGCTCACAATACATGTTGGACAGAAAATTGGCCTCGTGGGAGCAAATGGAGCTGGAAAATCAACATTGCTCAAAATCATTGTTGGCGAAGTAGAACCCGATAGCGGAACCCTTTCCCTAACCGAAGGGAAACAAATCGGTTATCTACCACAGACGTTAGCGACTGCCGAAAAACTTACTGTCGCACAGTTGCTAGACCAGCCATTCAACGAGCTGAAACTGATAGAACAGCAAATGAGGTCACTGGAAAGCAAAATGGCAACGGACAGTCATCATTTACCAGAGATTCTGGCTGAATATAGCCAGTTGGCCGAACGCTTTGAGCAACAAAATGGCTATGCGATCGAACGGCTCTTGGAGCAAGTGTTAACTGGACTTCATGTCAACCATATTGAACGACAGCGCCCCATTTCAACGCTATCTGGTGGTGAAAAAACTCGTGTAAGTTTGGCCGCCCTTCTTTTGGGCCAGCCTGATCTACTGTTATTGGATGAACCAACAAACCATCTGGATTTTATTGCCCTCGAATGGCTCGAAGGATATCTCCAAAGCTTTTCCGGTGCGATTTTTGCAGTCTCTCATGATCGGTATTTTCTCAATCAAACAGTCGCCTCTATTGTCGAAGTCGATGAACACTCACATCAGGTCAAATTCTATAGTGGTGACTATGAATTTTACGCCAAAGCAAAAGCAGACGAGCGGGTTCAATGGGTGGAACGCTACTGGGAACAGCAGGAGGAGATCTGGCAACTCCGTCGCATCATTAGCGGGAAAGCTCGACGCGTCGCACACAATCGGCCCCCACGAGATGGTGACAAGATGGCATATGATCACAAAGGCGGACGCGTCCAGGATACAATCTCGCGCAATGTACGGGCAGCAGAGGAGAAGCTACGTCGCATCCAGGCAGAACCGATTCCCAAACCACCATCAGAACTCACGATCAATCCAGATTTTGACCCCGAATTTTTAGCCAATAAGCTGGGGTGGTTCATTTTAGCTGGATAGATAGGTTTACACTTTTAGAAACAGAAAGAACGTTTATATTCTCTGATTTCGCCGGTTCTCAGAGAGAAAACGGTCTCATATAGATTTTTGTCTATATATCAAAAGTGTAAACCTAATTTTGAACCACCCCAATAAGCTACCGATCTATGTCGCAGACCTGACGGTATCTTTCGGCACTCAGACGGTTCTACACGAGGTCGATTTTTCATTGGGATCGAATAGCCGTGTTGTTCTGATTGGGCCCAATGGAGCAGGCAAGAGCACTTTGTTGAAGATTCTCGCAGGTTACGAAACGCCAGATGCAGGTTACCTCGATATTGCGAAAAGTGTTGTTTTAGGCTATTTGGATCAAGAACAGGAGACTTTGAATAGCCAGAGTACGCTCTTTGAGGCATTTCGTGGCAATCGCGTGGGAGAATGGGAAGAACTTAAGGCAGAACTCCTGCGTTATGGGCTCTTTCGTTATGAAGATCTCAGTAAGAGCGCAACTACTTTGAGCATTGGTCAACAGCGAAAATTACAGATCGCCCAACTAATTGGACAACGAGCCAATATTCTTCTGTTAGACGAGCCGACGAATCACATCAGTCTCGACGTCTTAGAACAATTTGAGCAAGCTTTACTCAATTTTCGCGGTGCAATCATAGCGATTTCTCATGACAGACACTTTATTGAGCGCTTTACGCGTGATGAGGAACTTTCAGAGATTTGGGAATTAGAACATGGTCAGTTAAAGCGATATTTGGGTGGATGGCAACGCTATCAAGAATTAAAGCAGAAGTTGATCAATTAGATGAACTTCAAGTTTGACCCAGACAATAGAACTCATCTTGCGAATTTATGTATTTTTACATCAGATAAGTTCACAAAGTGATATTTATTATTGTGCAAAACAAACCGCTACTCTATTCAGGCTCATTGAGAGCTGGACAAACCAGATTGAAAGCTTTATCGACAAAGGAGGTTAAGTTTATGCTTCAGACAACAAAACAAATGCAAGTCAATGTATGGAGTGATTCACAACGACAAGAGGTCGAACGCCTACCGTTCGAACGAATTCAAATCTAAGGCCAGATCCGGTGTGATCTTTACCGGATCGCCTATATTAAGCAGTGTGTCCCAAAGTGTGCAAATGGAGAACACTTAGTCAGAGAACCTGCTTCATTTACACACCTTTGTGGTACACACTCTATATTACTTTACTTTCTGGTAAAAGAAAAGAGATGAGGTGAGAAATGTGACAAAAAGCGGTTAGCAGTTCATCCTAAAGGTAGAGAACCCAAAAAGGAGGAAGGAATGCTAACCGCGCCAGAAATAACTATAGCAGTACTGATGAATGTATTGCAAGTAACGCCGATGGGAACAAACGTAAATGTAATGCGTCTGATGTGGGCAATGCTGAATGGGTCGTTTCTGAAAAGTCGAGGAGCAATCCATAGCGCATTGAAAGAAAGCGGGTTTGAAGATGAGGAGCTCCGGCGAAGCTGGTGGAGCTTTCGATATGGATCATGGGATATCACAAGTCTGCTGGGGTCGTGGCAAGAAGAAGTGGAAAGGGAATGGGAGGCAAAAAAGTTAGAAGGGTACCGAGTGAAAAGCATAGATATCACAGGGTTCTGGCGACCGAAGCTGCAAGGAAAGTGAACCGACTCTATAACTCAACGGCTCGTCGGGCATTGCCGCGCTCATCTTTGGAGTGATGATAAGCTCGGGGAGATAGGCGGGAAGCGAGTGCCACTGCTCAAGGCAATCATGAGATGCACGGTTGGAACAAAGGAAAGTGAGTTTCGGAAAAAGCTGCTGACAGAGACGAAGAAATCACTGGAGTCAGACGAAGTGGCGGTGGTCGATGCCGGGTTTACAATCAGAGAAATGCTAGAAAGCGACGTCGACCGATTTGTCCTGCGGGAAGCCATTAACTGCACAGTGCGCCGCAATGAGTTCCCCAAACGCAAAGAAAAAGGCAGACCACCTGAATATGGTGATATTGTGCGTCCGCTCTCTCGCAGCTATAAGGAAAGCGACTCGAGGCTACAACTCCGGACTCGTCTGGTCGCTTTCTCTATAGTGGTCGCCTGATTTGCTATCAAGCATGGCACAATCTCGTCCCCAGAACAACCAAGGTGGATACAGCCAACCGTACCTACTCGATTTACGTCATTCAGGATCCGGCCTACAACACACCTTTGGTTTTGGCGACCGTTATGACTTTGCAGCCTGAAACCATTTATCTTGTCTACCTGGAACGCTGGCCTGTTGAACCTCCCCCCTTGGCTTCCAAGCAGATGATTGGCTTACATCGTCAATTTGTTCATGCCAATGAGGCTTGTTTCCGCTTACCTGAACTGGGGCTGCTGGCTGGCAATCTTCTTTCCCATTTAGCCGCTTCTCTTCCTCCCATACCGACTGGCTACTGGGATCGAGAGCCTCAAGCCACTCCCGGCAGGCTGCGCCGTGTTCTCTCGAGTGCTCTTTTTCCAACTCCTGACCAACTCGACCCTGACTTTCGGAAAAAGGCCTCGGTTTCACACCATTTCCCTAAAGGCGTTCTCGCTCATCGCCGCCTCAATGCCGCTGCTTAAACTAGCCGAGCACTATTTTTACATTTTATCCCGTTTTTTCAGGGTGGATTCTTTTTTCCGCCCCTTTCGGTTTGCCCTTTGTCACTCAAGCCTTTACCAGAAAGTAAAGTATTATGAATGTGGAGAAACGATCCAGTGAGCAATCACAAAAATAAGAGCAAGAGCAAGCAAAACAAACGCACCACGCAAAATAAGCACAGTCGTCGAAAGAAGGAACGAATTGCGCAGAAACGACAAGAGCGAACAACCGACAGGCACCGTCGACCGCTACAAAAAACCAAGAAGCAACTGAAGCACAATCACAACTCGACCACACCACGCACAAAACAGTGGTTACCGCGTAACATGGACTTAGTTGGGTTAGATTATGACGATCCCGATCTCTGGGATGAGCTTCTGGACGTCGAAGAGGACGATGGCAATTCAGATGAGCGCCTAATGCCTCTCGATGAACAGGAGAGACGTCGAGCGTTGGAGCAAGCTACAGTTCGCGCAGACGAATCAAAGTCTAATGGAAACGAGATAATTGCAAAGAACCGTCAACAGGAAGAGGCGCTTTGAATTGAACAAACCACAATGGGCCAACAAAGTGAGTCAATTGCAAACGTCAATAACTCATCAGCGGTTGGGGCTGGCTTACAGATATGAATAAATCATGTAGGGAATGAGCATTAAATGAGTTTAACAGTTTCTTCGTTTCATCCGAGAATAGCATGTTAAACTCATTTAATGCCGCTTCATAAACAACCACAGAGGTGAACGCTGAAAGTATAGACGGTAAAATCAGTCCGGAAGCAAGGAAACATAGTTATGTCTACACGCCTACGAATGATCATAAATCGTGTGTTTAGTGCCATCAATGAAAACGGTTACTCAGGTTCTGGAAACGGATTTACGAATGGATTAGGTGGCAAATTCGGGTTCGATCGACGACTTGGACCCATCTACTCAAAGCACGTCCACAAGAAAGATATAAATCGTTCTATGATGAGTGCTCGTCAAGCTATCACAGAAGTCGGTCCCACCTCAACCAAGATGATACGGCAAAATGAGACTGCATCTGCGCTGACAGAAAACCAACCTCACCGCTCTCCATTCAATATTGTCCTTGGTTTTGAAGCCAAACCAGCGTGGTAAGCGCGTTAAAGATACGAGCCGCACAATGATCTTTGCAATGGATAGATCATTGTGCGGCTCATATGCATCTTTTAATATTGAACATATCCTCTCATGCTTGTACAATTACGAGCATGAGTAAGCAAGCAGTACGACCCGAAATCAAGAATCCTCTTGTACGCATCGCTGGGCAATCGAAACCTGCTCACCAAGTGCTCTGTGATACGTTCAATTTGGGTATATATAAGCTCGAAGCATTGTCAGTTCAAAAAATTGAGCCTGATAATGACTACGCGCAAGTTGATACAAACCTCATTATTACACCGCCTAATGAGGGCGACACGATTCCCATCCCTCATCCCAGTTTAGGCTATGCTGGGTTAACTCCGGAACAGCGTTATCTGTTTCTGCAATGGCTACAGCAACCAACCGCAACGGCACCGCTAGCCTTTCAGAATCTCTATCTTGCGCATTTAGAAACCAATCTTATCCAACAGAACAACAAAACGCAAGATACATTGTTGAGCCTACAGTATTTGCAATCATCATCTGAGTGGCGCGACAATCAGGCGCTGAGTCGTGCGATTCTGCTCGGCCTCTGGCTGCTGCAGGATGGCAAACGCCTCAGTGCTTGGATCGCTCAAGGTTTCGTGCATGTCAACCTCTTCACGACTGCTGTCGGTCATCTAGCACTACTACGCGAAAAAACAACGCCGGCCCTGCTCAGACAATTACTCAAGTATTGGATAGGAATCCAAGATGAACCTTCTAGCGACATCATGACCATGAGATTGTCTTCGCTACAAGAAACATTGGGTCAGGAACTGCTTGCATACGGGTTAGAACAGCTCTCTAATGATGAGAAAAAACCACGCCCTTGGCGCTGCGCTCATCGGGATTTGCGCTTTGCTGTGCCCCAACCAAATTTGCGTTTGATTTTGGAGCCGTATCTACATGAACTGGCAGAACTCACAGCTGAAGAAAAATTGGAACCAATGGGGCTTGTGAACAGCAAGGATGTCGAAAATAGAGACACAGAAGAAGAAATGCCAGAAGATGTTTGGCAGCTAGTTCTCGAATTTGGGCATAGTCGTTCAGAGTACTTCGACTACGTGCTCCACCAAGCCAAAAAACGACCAGGTTTTCGGCAGTTGATGGACGAAGATCGCAATATGGTCTATCGTCTCATCTTTCACAAACGCGAGATCCGCCACTTCTGGGTATTGTGGGACTATGTACAGAATTGGTCAACCGTGCATGTCTATCTACGGGGTGAGGAATTAGAAAAATGGAAGATCTGGCCTTATTCACAGTACCTGAGATGACCTTATGCAAAAAGAACTAGATATCTATATCCGCGCTCGTTACCCTCTTCTCTGGATCGTTACACCAGAAGAAGCGCGTGCACTGGATGAAATTGAAGCTCTGGCCACCGCTCAAAAAAAGAGGCTCTTTCTCTGGAGTGTGACACAAGGGGTTGTCAATCCCGCGGTGCCAAATAGTATTGATTCTGGCAAACGAGATCCGCTAGCGCTACTTTCTTCAGTCGACGAATTTGAGGAGGCGGCAATCTGGGTATTACGAGACTTCCATCCGTTTCTCAAAGATCAAAACATTGTCCGCCGATTGCGAGAAATTGCTTTCGCTCTTGGGACAAGCGAAAAGACTGTCTTGCTCTTGGGGCCTGTTCTCAACATTCCGCCTGAATTGGAGAAAGAAGTTACGGTCGTTGATTTTGCCCTACCAGATTCAATGCAACTGGAACGATTACTCGACAATATCATTAAGAGTCTTCGCAAATCGACGCAAAACAAAACCAAAGCCAAAGTGACGCTTGATAAACGTCAGCGCACCCGTCTCACACAAGCGTGCTTGGGCTTGACGCAAAGCGAAGCCACGAACGCCATTGCCAAGGCCGTCATCGAGGCGGGTGGTCAGCTCGATGGAGATGCCATCGAATCGGTTTCGGCCGAAAAGCAACAGATCATCAGAAAAAGCGGTTTGCTAGAGTTTTACGACAGCTCAGAACAGATGAGAAGCGTGGGGGGATTGAGCACGCTGAAAGAATGGCTACGCAAGCGAGTACGTGCTTTTAGCAAAGAAGCGCGGGACTTTGGTTTGCCGGAACCCAAAGGAATTCTTCTGGTTGGCGTCCAAGGTTGTGGCAAATCTTTGATCGCCAAGTCAGTCGCCAACTCCTGGCGGTTGCCCTTATTGCGGCTCGACGTAGGTCGACTTTTTGCCTCCCTCGTTGGATCCAGCGAAGAAAATTTACGCAACGCCATTCGGATCGCCGAGAGCATCGCACCCGTGGTGCTTTGGGTGGATGAGATCGAGAAGGGTTTCTCTGGCGTCGGGTCCAGTAACGTAAGTGACGCGGGGACTGCAGCTCGTGTCTTTGGCAGCTTTATTACCTGGCTCCAAGAAAAAAATGCGCCCGTCTTCGTCATTGCCACTGCCAACAGCGTGACACAATTGCCACCCGAATTGGTCCGTAAAGGACGTTTTGATGAAATCTTTTTCGTCGATTTACCCGATGCCAGTGAACGTTCTGACATTTGGAAGATTCACCTAGAAAAAAGAAATCGTACACCAGAACAGTTTGACTTATATTCACTCGCAATGGCATCAGATGGGTTGTCGGGCGCCGAAATCGAACAAGCAGTGATAGCAGGACTTTACGAAGCATTTGATCAGCGTCGCCCCTTAGAGATGGGAGATCTGCTCGATGTTCTACAAGAGACTGTGCCCCTCAGTCGCATGATGGAAGAGGAAATAGAAGGGTTACGTGAATGGGCCAAACAACGCGCAAGACCGGCATCGGGGATACTTAACTAATTTTATATCATAGCTTGACATGAATACCGAACGCTTTGAATGGCTCGAGATACCTGATGAGCCACCCAAACAATTGTTATCCGATGAATCCACACACGAGACCATCATGGGCAAACGCTGTCCCGAGTGCAATTGGCTCGATGAGGAGGCAGCGACACTCTGTTTTCGCTGTGGCTATCGCTATAATATGGATCATGAAATGGCCCAGCGCATCAGTCATTTTGGTGTTACGTTGCCGCCACGGATGCTCGAAACACCTCAAAACTTAGAGAACTTCTTTCGCACCCACGGACGCACTCGCCCGCCGGAGCCTCTAGCGCTCTATCAGTTGCGTCTGAATGCCGAATCGCTTCGGTTGAGCCGTGGCTTTGACCAGCTACTTTGTCTCGATGATCTCAATCTCGAACATTACGATCATCAGATTGAGGCAGCCCTTCAAGCACTGCGCGATATGCGCGGACGAGCACTCCTAGCCGATGAGGTCGGTCTGGGCAAAACCATTGAAGCCGGCATCGTGATGAAAGAACTAATCCACCGAGGATTGGTCCAAACCGTCCTGATTTTGACGCCTGCCTCATTGACAGAGCAGTGGCGAGAAGAGCTTTCCAGCAAATTTGGCGAAGAATTTACTGTCATCAACAAACCGTCAGAGTGGCGCCATGTCGCCCAAGATGAGACGGGACGATGGTTGACAAGTTTGGATCGCGCCAAGCTCACACAACACAGCGAAGCCATCCTCGCTCGTGACTATGATTTAATGATTGTGGATGAGGCCCACAAACTGAAGAACCGCAGTACACTGGCCTGGAAGTTCGTCAATCAAGTTCGCAAACGTTACGTACTCATGTTGACTGCCACGCCGGTCCAAAACGATTTGCTCGAGCTATATAGTCTGATCACAATTTTGTCACCAGGTCAACTTGGAACTGTCCGCGCCTTTCGCCGTCACTTTTTAGACAACTCTGACAAACGGCAGCCCAAAAATGCACAGTCACTCCGCCGTCTGCTCAACGATGTGATGATTCGCAATCGGCGCAGCAAAGTCGATGTAAAATTTCCCAAACGCCAAGCCGCCATCTACCATCTGACCTTGAGTGAATCTGAATGGCGATTGTATGCAGACGTCACAGATTACATACGGCGGCGTTTCCGCAACATGGGAACCAACAAACATCTTCGCTTGACTCTCACAATTCTGCAGCGTGAGCTGAGCAGCAGTCCCCAAGCTGTGGCGTCAACACTGCGAAAAATGGTTGATGACCGAGGCTATGGCGACGAGGCACGCGCCGAATTGCGTGGCTTCCTTGAGTTGGCAGAGTCGATTCCGATCGGACGCAAATTAGTCGCGGTGCAGGAGATTCTCGCGCGTTTCCCAGGCAAGTTCCTGATCTTCACCGAATATCGACGCACTATGGACACGATTGTCAATCAACTTGCCGAATGGGGAATTAACGCCATTGGATTTCACGGAGGCCTCAGCATCGAGCAGAAGGAGGCCGCCGTCGCAGCATTCCGCGGGAGTTCGTCTACAGCAGTCCATACGATGAATCAGAATGGAGAATCAGCTAACGGCGCGCAAGCAGATATCGATGATGGCGTCCGTGTGATGGTCAGCACCGAGAGTGGTGCAGAGGGTCGAAACCTGCAATTTTGCCATCAGCTCATCAACTACGATCTTCCCTGGAACCCCATGCGTGTTGAGCAGCGAATCGGGCGTCTCCACCGTCTCGGTCAGGTGAATGACGTGACGATCTTCAATCTGAGCTGCAACGAAACCATTGAAGCTCATATCATCGAATTACTGGCTCGCAAAATTCGGATGTTTGAACTCGTCATCGGCGAACTGGATCTGATCTTGGGCAACATAGAGGGCGCAAAATCGTTCGAAGATCTCTTGCGTCAAGCTTGGCAATCGAGTGAGGATGAAGCCGATCTCAAAGAACGGTTTGAGGGTCTAGGTGCGCTTTTAGAACGCGCGCGTAATGTATACCGGTCCGTACGTGAGAGCAACCGGCTCTTGGATGATTCTCTCGATATCTAGTCCATTATTTATCATCAATTTTGATTGACAGTGTAATTGAATTTCAGGAACAGCTCATGCAAATCTGAGCCAGTTGCTTGTAATGGATCGATCTCTCTAACGAGAGCCGTACGCAGACGCAGAAGTTCTTCGGTGTTGTGCTTATCCCGCTCCTTTACCCATTTAATTTTCATCACTTCAGCTTGCCGATCCTGCTCAGGGTTGAACCGACCGTTGAGCTGACTGCATTGATCGCACACGCCCTTCTTGTGCACCAGTGCACAAGTGTCGTCGAAAATCCGAATCATGGTTTGTCGGGCGTTGCGGAGCAGATGTTTGATGGCGCCGACACCCACATCAAGAATTTGGCTCACGTCTGCAATTTTGAAACGATAAACGTCGACTAGGATAAGCACAATTTGCTCTTTAAGCGGTAGCATTTTTGACACACATGTAAAACAGTAATCAATATGTTCGCGTACTTCGTATGTTCCTTGTGGTGACAATCGATTGGTTTGATGAAGGAGCTCCATTACATCAGGGTGCGCATGGGCATGGTCCCGCGTTCGTTCCATCGTATCAGGAGCCCAACGATTCTCGTTTTTGAGATGACGGCGCGCCTTATTGGTCGCAATCGTAAAGACCCATGATTTCAGTGTAGATTCCCCTCGAAATGTCTTGATGTTCTCGAATGCGGCGATAAAAACATCCTGTGCCATATCTTCCATATCGTTACGATTTGCCAGAAGACGGTAAAGGTACGATTTAAGTTGAGGCTGAAATTGGGCAAACAGCGTGTGAAAGGCTCGGATGTTACCATTTCGCGCATGCAATAAAAGTTCCTCGTCACTCAAAACCGATTCGTCGCGGGTCTTCATTTTCGGTTGTTCTATCCTATTCATATTGAATTGTGCATAAAAATTGCACAGAGATTCACAGAGCGTAACAGTTCATGTTATCTCAGAGCTTATTGGCTTCTCTCTTTTCTCAGTGAATCTCTGTGTCATTGTGCTTTTGCATCAACACTCTGGCAATTTAGAAGATATCCCAAGAGGCTCCCACCAATGCAAGGTCTTCGGCTTTTGGCGGCACTTCTGGACCACTCTCTCGCAATTGGCGCTGAAATTCCTGAAATGAAGGAAGTTCGCTTAGGGTCTTCTGGGCTTCTTCGTTCGCTCGCATAACGAAGTGCATAAACGTTTTGCCATCATCAAGCAAAAACGAACTGTACTTAATACTTTACTTTCTGGTAAAGGCTTGAGTGACAAAGGGCAAACCGAAAGGGGCGGAAAAAAGAATCCACCCTGAAAATAACGGGATAAAATGTAAAAATAGTGCTCGGCTAGTTTAAGCAGCGGCATTGAGGCGGCGATGAGCGAGAACGCCTTTAGGGAAATGGTGTGAAACCGAGGCCTTTTCCGAAAGTCAGGGTCGAGTTGGTCAGGAGTTGGAAAAAGAGCACTCGAGAGAACACGGCGCAGCCTGCCGGGAGTGAGGCTCTCGAGCCCAGTAGCCAGTCGGTATGGGAGGAAGAGAAGCGGCTAAATGGGAAAGAAGATTGCCAGCCAGCAGCCCCAGTTCAGGTAAGCGGAAACAAGCCTCATCGGCATGAACAAATTGACGATGTAAGCCAATCATCTGCTTGGAAGCCAAGGGGGGATGTTCAACAGGCCAGCGTTCCAGGTAGACAAGATAAATGGTTTCAGGCTGCAAAGTCATAACGGTCGCCAAAACCAAAGGTGTGTTGTAGGCCGGATCCTGAATGACGTAAATCGAGTAGGTACGGTTGGCTGTATCCACCTTGGTTGTTCTGGGGACGAGATTGTGCCATGCTTGATAGCAAATCAGGCGACCACTATAGAGAAAGCGACCAGACGAGTCCGGAGTTGTAGCCTCGAGTCGCTTTCCCTTATAGCTGCGAGAGAGCGGACGCACAATATCACCATATTCAGGTGGTCTGCCTTTTTCTTTGCGTTTGGGGAACTCATTGCGGCGCACTGTGCAGTTAATCGCTTCCCGCAGGACAAATCGGTCTATGCCGCTTTCTAGCATTTCTCTGATTGTAAACCCGGCATCGACCACCGCCACTTCGTCTGACTCCAGTGATTTCTTCGTCTCTTTCAGCAGCTTTTTCCGAAACTCACTTTCCTTTGTTCCAACCGTGCATCTCATGATTGCCTTGAGCAGTGGCACTCGCTTCCCGCCTATCTCCCCCGAGCTTATCATCACTCCAAAGATGAGCGCGGGCAATGCCCGACGAGCCGTTGAGTTATAGAGTCGGTTCACTTTCCCTTGCAGCTTCGGTCGCCAGAACCCTGTGATATCTATGCTTTTCACTCGGTACCCTTCTAACTTTTTTGCCTCCCATTCCCCTTTCCACTCCACTTCTTCTTGCCACGACCCCAGCAGACTTGTGATATCCCATGATCCATATCGAAAGCTTCGCCGGAGCTCCTCATCTTCAAACCCGCTTTCTTTCAATGCGCTATGGATTGCTCCTCGACTTTTCAGAAACGACCCATTCAGCATTGCCCACATCAGACGCATTACATTTACGTTTGTTCCCATCGGCGTTACTTGCAATACATTCATCAGTACTGCTATAGTTATTTCTGGCGCGGTTAGCATTCCTTCCTCCTTTTTTGGGTTCTCTACCTTTAGGATGAACTGCTAACCGCTTTTTGTCACATTTCTCACCTCATCTCTTTTCTTTTACCAGAAAGTAAAGTAATATCTGGATTGTTAATCTCTTTGAGATCAGCCATGACCCGTTGGATATTGGCCTTATTGGTTTCAACGTACGCCTCTTTCACCGTGTATTGAACCCTGACAGCATTCATAATGTTTCTCCTGTTTGACCATCCGCCAAAATGATACCTAATACAACATTCTTTGGGAAATCCGGTTGTTTTGTGTACGCTTTGAGGGATGGTTCTACGCACCCTAAAGTACATATTCTATACTGCGGTTGTGATGAAAACCGTAGTTTTCGAAAGCTCTAGCAGAGAGACCAAACTACGGTTTTCATACAGAGCAAAGTATAATTTTGTTTGCTCATCTACCACAAATATGCGCAATGGACACACTCCTTGACCAGCAATTGGTAATTTGCATACATTTAAGAGATGAGCGAATTTTGTTTCTTAGGTTCTGTTGACATTTAATCTGTGTACTCGGGGCCATATGATATGATTATTAGCAATGCCTCTCGAATGAGACTATGATGCTGTAACCATTATAAAAGAAACGCCTGTGCGAACAAACAAGTGTCAACAGTCCCTAATCTTTAGAGTCATGACAATACAAAAAGGATCGTGTTTTTCAAAATCTCGATTGTGCCACATAAATTCTATACAGGGATTGGGTCGTGGCTGCAGGCTAATTGACGCGCTCGGAATAATTCTCATTTATGAGCCGAATGTGGTATAACAACCCCAGACATCATTCCGAATCTAATAGACAAAACAATTAAACGTCGGACAATGGAGCAGTAGGCACGCCTCGTGCCGGTCCGGTTGCACGGGGCGTGCTCCCTCTTCATTTGTCCAATGTCTCTTTGGTTTGTCTATAAGGACCAACAATTGATTTCCAATCAGAAGTGCAATTATGTTTTTTAACGAATGGGAACTACTTTTAGTCGACGACGAACCTGATGTGTTACACATCTCTAAGTTAGCGATGCAAGATTTTGAAGTGTATGGTCTCCCCCCTAAAACTCCGCATGGCAGAGAGTAAATCCCAAGCGTTGGAACTCTTGCACAGCCAGCCAGAGATGATATGGAGGGTGGCGGTAGGGTTCATCGATGTGGTAATGGAGAGCGATAGCGCTGGCTTGGAACTGTGTCAGTACATCCGCGAAGAGATGGACAACAAACTCACCCAGCTCTTTATCCGAACCGGCCAACCTGGCTTGGCTCCCGAACGAAGCGTTATTGACCGATACGACATCAATGGTTACTTTACCAAGCAAGAAGCAACCGAGGACAAACTCTACTCACTCGTCAAAAGTGGCGTCCGCCAATTTTTGTGGGCACGGTCAGCCGTGGTCATGAATTCAATGCTCGATAGCTTCATCCAGGCCTCATCGCGAGATGAATTTGTCGCTGCAATGAACGGCATTGCAACCGACAGCAAAACGGTTCAAGCTCGAGAGCACGTACGGATGCAATGGTCGGTGGGGAATGTGGTCATAACCACTCCCGATTGGGATAAGGCAACCGCGAAATCCGTCCACGCCAGACTGAGTCAGCAGCCGGGAATTCCCTTTGGAGGCGAAGGCGATAAATTTGTCTGTGATGATGAGCACTATCATCTTGTGCAAGTCAGATCTAAAGCCAACACTGCCCAGGCTTATTTAATGTTCCACTCGGCGTTTACGATGCCATATGCGATTTTGAAAATGGTCCACCGCGTGATGAGCGATCTTGGTATCTTGTGGCATCGTTTATAGAGAGGCTTCTTTAACTTGAGACAATCTCGGTATCGATTCGTTTCTCGAAGTAAAGACTCAGCGGGTCGTCTCGGTACTCACCAAATGGACCAATTCGATAGAATCCATTCTTCTCATACCTTATTTTTGCGCAACGGGAAGGGAATTCTATTCGTTGACGCAATAAGAGCCTGATTCTAGGGGTGGTTCATTTTAGGCGGACAATTAGGTTTACATTTTTGCAAAGAGAAAAGATGTTTATATTTTCTACTTTGAGCCATGCTCAGGCAGAAAATGACCTCAATATAGATTTTTATCTATGTATCAAAAGTGTAAACCTAATTCTGAACCACCCCTGATTCTATTCGATCAAATTCGTCAAAATGCCGAAAAAAGGATAGCCTCAAAGAAATTCATTAGAGATACCCGATCCAAGGAGGCATTCATGGCAATAGAATTCGGACTAACGAACGAGATCAGCAATACTCAGTATGCACCATTAGCTGCGTTGCTGGCACACTACCATCAAGAGAAAGTGCTAACTGCGTTGAAGAAGATCGAAATACCGGTCAAAACGTATGAATATACACCAGCAAGTAAGTTGGAACAGGTGCTGGTTAGCATATTATGTGGTTGCGCAACGCTGACTGAGTTCAATACAAAGGTCAGACCAGAAAGACTCCTTGCGAAAATTTATGGGATGGAGCAGCTTAGTGAGCAATCAAATATGTCTCGTACATTAGACGCCCTAACTCTAATGAATATCGGTAGAGTGCGGTCAGCGAAATCTGCAAGCCTCTAAGCCAAATACACAACCACGATTGGCGAGGGTTCTTGTGGTTAGACTTTGACCTATCCGGATTACCATGCGGCAAAAAGGCACAGAAAAGTCAAAAAGGCTATTTTAGCGGCAAAAAACGCAACGGGACGCCAATTGGTCCGTGTAAGTTCGGTTAAATACCATGAAACGGTTTGGTCAGACCTCTATCCAGGAGTCAGCATACAGCTCCATCGTTTCAGCCAGCCGTGCTTGCCACGGAAAGTTCATTAGAGTTAGACGAGAAAAAACGCGAGCGAGTCGTCTGGCGCACCGATGGCGGTGCAGGTAGTGAAGAAAATATTCGGTGGCTGCTCAACCGCAACTATCAATTTATGATGAAGGGCAACTCCAACCGTCGTGCCCATCTGTGGGCGCAACAGGTGACTCGATGGGATCCTTGCGGTGACGTCTTTCTGGCTGAAATTCCATCACCTATCAAGTTTAATCGCCCTGTACGCATTTTTCTCAAAAAAAAGAGTGAAAAACGAGCAAATTTGGGGGTGGTTCATTTTAGCTGGATAGATAGGTTTACACTTTTAGAAACAGAAAGAACGTTTATATTCTCTGATTTCGCCGGTTCTCAGAGAGAAAACGGTCTCATATAGATTTTTGTCTATATATCAAAAGTGTAAACCTAATTTTGAACCACCCCCAAATTTGTGTCAGTTACTACATTTCGACCATCAAATTGCCATCCAAGCGTCACTTCATTTCATATTATGACAATCGAGGTGCGGCTGAAATCGAACAATTCCGTAATGATAAAATGGGGTTACACTTAGCTTCTCGTCGCAAGACCCTATTTCTAGCTCAAAAAAATCTCTTATCCTTTTGGCTGATTTGGCGCATAATTTGATAGGCCATTTCCATCAGCAAGCTCTCGTGGATACTAGATTTGAACCTTTCCGGCAGAAACGAATTGTTCGAGATCTATTACAAATACCTGGTTTTCTCTCTTTTCAGAACGGCTCACTTTCACGGATTGACCTGCTAAGTTCACATCCTTATTCTCGTGACCTTCTGATTTGCTTGAAATCCTATCTAGAGGCCGATTAGAAACCCCCTCTAGTTGCATGAACGAATAGAATCACGCTCTCGTTGCGCAAAAATAAGGTCATAGAGCCTAATTGCTTCTAACTGATAAATTCCTGTCTCGAGTCGCAATATCTGAACGGCACGAGCGGCGGCGGTTTCTTCGAGATGTTTCAGCAGCAATCTGGCGAAGCCGAGACCACGAAACCCTGTACGTACATACATTCGTTTGACTTCGCCATACCTCAACTTGTCTCCCCCATCATAGAATTGTACACCGGCACAGCCCGCTCGTTCACCATTGTGGCGAAGGACAAAAAAATTCAACTTTCTGATCAATCAGCTTACCAACGCTATAACCGTGTCTGCTTTCTACAGGATACTGCGGTGCGAGAACTGCCTCTAATTCTTGAATCAGTAGAAGGGCGTCCTCCGAATCGGGTCGTTCGCTCTGAATGAATGTAGACATTTATCTTTGCTCCAGTAGTAGTTGATATCGATAGAGAAACAGATCTATGACAACTCAAAATGATGATCCCAAAACAATCATTGCCGCGTATCACAATGGCTTCATCATAAATTCCCCTCAAATGTTGCTCTCCACTCTAGCACAACAATTTATCATGGTCAACGGAAATTATTCTGGCGAGCCAACAGATTGGCAGGCACACCTATTTCTTGCTGGAAACGAGTTAGAAGCGTGGCCAGCGTTATTTATACAAGAAGCGGGTCCTTATAAAAATCAATTTGAAGTTTTACACGTCGATATTCGCGGCAAGGCTGCTGTCGTTGTGACGAAGGATACGGGACGCAACCGCTTTCGTACTTGGGAAGATGAAATCGTAACTTGGTTTCTTGGACAGTATGATCGTGAGTGGAAGATAACGGGTCTGTTCATTCGCGATCTCAAAAACCCTGAGTAGAGATCAAAATAATAACACCCCATATATATGGGGACCAGATATGGGAGAATAGATATGTAGGCAAATAATTACTGCAAAAAATAGGGGAAGTGTGTCCCAAAGTGTGTAAATGCAACCGATTTTCTACTGAGCGGTGTCCATTTACACATCTTGTGGCATACGCCCAAATAGGAGAGTCAGATGAATAACGATCTACTGGCACCGGACATGATGTTTGAGATTCGAATTCTTTTGGGGTGGGTTGTTGGCGTGGTGATCACCTTGCTTTGGGTGTCAGCGCAGCGTCGATGGCAACGCAAACATGAGGAATTCCGGTTGTCCAAAGAATTGAAAGAAAATGAAAAGCTCATCTAAGAAAATTGTGCAACACCCCGTTTCCAGTAGAGATCGAATCTCAGGTTTGCACAATTTCGTCTGATGAGCAAATCAAAATGGCGAACATCAAATGAGCCTTACCCTTTGACTGCACCAATGGTCAGGTTGTCCAGCAACTGCTTGCGCCCTGCCACAAAGATGAGGATCACAGGGAGTGTCGCGATGAAGGAGCCGCCGAGAATCATGCCATACTCCACTTTGTAGAGTCCATTTAGCGTTGCCAATCCAAGTGGATAAGTAAAATTTTCGGGACTGCGCAAGACAATTAAGGGCCAAAGATAATCATTCCAGGCGCCAAGAAAAACCAACACAGCCAGCACAGAAAGTGCGCCTTGGGAAAGAGGCAATCCAACGCGCCAAAATAGCCCCCACTCGGATGCGCCATCAATACGACCGGCATCAAGCAGCTCACCAGGAATCGAGACCATTGCCTGTCGCATGAAAAAGGCGCCAAAAGCGCTGAGGGAGCTAGGCAAGATCACGCCCAAAAAGCTATCCAGTAAATTGATATTGACCATCAACTGGAAGAGCGGCACAAGCGTGACTTGAAACGGAATGGTGAAGGTTGCCAAGAGAAAAATCGTTAAGAAATGTCGACCCCGGAACTCATATTTGGCAAAGCCCCATCCAACCATTGAGGCAATGAGCAACGTTAGCAACGTTTGAAACACAGCGATAATGGCGCTGTTGCCCATCTGTCTGAGATAGGGGACTTCCTCACCGCTGAGGAGGCGTTGATAATTGTTGAGCGTCGGGTTCTGCACCCAGATCGTGACTGGATAGTTGAAAATCTCACCATTGGTTTTGAACGCTCCTGTGATCATGTAGAGAAAGGGAATGCCCACCAAGATGGCAAAGCCAAAGAGCAATAGATAAAGCAAGCCGTTTTCAACGACCCTGCGCATGATGAGGCTAGATTTTCGACCTTGCGTCCCTGTCAAAGAGGTTGTGGAAGCTGACACGTCAATCCTCCCGAAAGGCCCGCACAAAATAGAGCTGGATCACGGTCAGGATCACGATAATAATGGCGAGTGAGTACCCAATCGCCGAAGCATAGCCCATCTTCAGTTCGCGAAATCCGCGCGTGTACAGATACATTGTCATCGTCATGCCCGAATTATTGGGGCCTCCCGACATGCTGCGCAGCAGCGTAACCGGTTCGGCAAACAGGTTGTAGGAACCGATGATAGCAAAGGTTAGAACAAAGGCCAAAACTGGTCTGAGCATCGGGAGCGTGATGTGACGAAAGACTTGCCAACGCGTTGCGCCATCAACCCGTGCCGCCTCTGTTAGCTCAGGCGGAATATTCTGTAAACCCACCATAAAGTAGAGTGCATTAATGCCAGTGTAGCGCCATGTTCCCAAAATAATGATCGCGGGCATCACCCAGACGGCATCGCGCAACCAGCGAATTGGTTCGATCCCCAAGGGCACCAACAGGAAGTTATTGAACAGCCCATACTCTTCTTCAAAGACCAGCCCAAAGATAATGCCCACAACCACCCCGGCTGTGATGTTGGGCGTAAAAAAGAAGAGACGGAAGAATTCGCGAAATTGCAGCTGGGACCGATGCAAAATCAGCCCCAACAACAAGGCGAGCGGAACAATAACAAAGACGCTGCCCAGCGCGTAATAGGTGGTATTGATAAGCGACTTGAAGAAAAGCTCATCTTTGGTGAAAAGTCGAATATAGTTATCAAGCCCCTCAAAACGCGGCACGGCACCGATTCCCCGTTGTCGATAAAAACTCAATCGCAACGATTGCACAATCGGCATCAGGAAAAAGATGGCATAGCCGATAAAGAAGGGGCTGATAAATAAGTATGGCGCAAGTTTACGGCCGCGACTATGCATTCCTATTCGCTCTCTAGCGCCATTTCGTCCCGAACCGCTTCTGCAATCTCGGTGAAGACCTCCTCCGGTGTGCGGTTGCCATCGATTAGATCTTGGAAGGCCGTCCCGCGCAGATCATTGAGCTGCGAACGGAAGGGACTTTGGAATTGGGCCGGCGCCTCTGGCCCCACATCAGCAAAGACCGCGCCTAAATCCTGACCGGAGAAATATGCGTCCTCAGCATGAAGCCGCTCATTGTCCATGGCCGGAATAAAGGGTGGGAAGAGATTGGTCATCTCAAAACGACGCACATTTCCTTCCACCGACAGCATGGCAAACTCTAGGAAGTCAAGAGCTGCTTCCACATTGGGACTGGTCTTGACCACCGTCAACCCTGTTCCGCCCCAAACACTGGTGCGAATGCCGCCTTCTTCCCAGGCCGGAAGTGGAGCAGCTTTCCACAGCCCCTCTAACTCTGGTGCATTATCCTTGAAGAATCCAGCATACCAATCTGCGCCAACCATCGAAATCAGACTGCCATCCTTAAAGGCAGCCCAAGCCGCATCACCACTCGGCATCTGCGCCGCGATTCCGGCGTCGACCTGGGCCATAATCCAATCCATTGTCTCAATCGAAATCGCCGAATCGATGGTCACTTCGCCATCGGCGTTGAAATAATCGGCACCCCGCTGACGCAACAGCAACTCATGGAGCGAACCGTGCACAGGCAGCGGCACTACGTCGGGATTATCGGCAACAAGCGCTGCAGCCGCTTCGGCAAAGTCATCCCAAGTCGCAAAGGTCTGCGGATCAAAACCAGCCCCTTCCCACACATCGGCCCGATAGTAGAGTACAACTGGCGTCAGCGCATGTTCAACTCCATATGTAACACCTTCATAACTATAGAGAGCCTGTCTCGCACTCACAAGCTGGTCGTTGTATCCACCCTCAGCCAATAGATCATTGAGCGGCACCAATCCAGGGTCGCCACCACCCCGTAAGAAGCCACCAAAACGCCCCTGCTCAATGTCTGACAGATCGGGTGCGCCTGCACCGCCGGACTGGAGCGATATCAATAGACGATCGTGCATATCACCGTAAGCAATCTCGACGACTTCTAACTCAAAATTTGGGTTGACTTCTTCTTTGTAGCGCTCTGCTTGTTCTTGAAACCAACGCGCGTGGGTGTTGACAAAGGTCCAAAGCTCTAACGAGACAGTTTCGTCAGTAGCATCGCCACCCGATGATGAGGCAGGTACGTCGCCTGGGGCAGCAGGGCAGGCAGTCAATATAAGCGCGGTGATGGCAAAAATCACAAACCATTTCGGAGTAGGCAGTTTCATTTTTTGGTTCCTCCTGGGGATTCTCAGGTCAATCCAATTTTTTTCAGTGATCCGCAGATGGACAAGGTTTTTACTTTTCTATACAGAAATCAATATGAAAACGGGTATTTTGAGACTCGAGATTGGAAATTGGCCGTCAACGTTGAAATCTCTGATCTCTTGTCTCCAATCTCGATTATACTCCGGTTTTCATCCAACCGCAGTGTAATCCTGAAAATCCTGTCCATTGGTGGATAATCAATTTCTTGGAATCGCCTTCCTTTGGATATGATTTGTTGATTATACTGGGGTCTTTATCATTTTGGCAACTCATCTTTGTACTTTACTTTCTGGTAAAGGCTTGAGTGACAAAGGGCAAACCGAAAGGGGCGGAAAAAAGAATCCACCCTGAAAATAACGGGATAAAATGTAAAAATAGTGCTCGGCTAGTTTAAGCAGCGGCATTGAGGCGGCGATGAGCGAGAACGCCTTTAGGGAAATGGTGTGAAACCGAGGCCTTTTTCCGAAAGTCAGGGTCGAGTTGGTCAGGAGTTGGAAAAAGAGCACTCGAGAGAACACGGCGCAGCCTGCCGGGAGTGGCTTGAGGCTCTCGAGCCCAGTAGCCAGTCGGTATGGGAGGAAGAGAAGCGGCTAAATGGGAAAGAAGATTGCCAGCCAGCAGCCCCAGTTCAGGTAAGCGGAAACAAGCCTCATCGGCATGAACAAATTGACGATGTAAGCCAATCATCTGCTTGGAAGCCAAGGGGGGAGGTTCAACAGGCCAGCGTTCCAGGTAGACAAGATAAATGGTTTCAGGCTGCAAAGTCATAACGGTCGCCAAAACCAAAGGTGTGTTGTAGGCCGGATCCTGAATGACGTAAATCGAGTAGGTACGGTTGGCTGTATCCACCTTGGTTGTTCTGGGGACGAGATTGTGCCATGCTTGATAGCAAATCAGGCGACCACTATAGAGAAAGCGACCAGACGAGTCCGGAGTTGTAGCCTCGAGTCGCTTTCCCTTATAGCTGCGAGAGAGCGGACGCACAATATCACCATATTCAGGTGGTCTGCCTTTTTCTTTGCGTTTGGGGAACTCATTGCGGCGCACTGTGCAGTTAATCGCTTCCCGCAGGACAAATCGGTCTATGCCGCTTTCTAGCATTTCTCTGATTGTAAACCCGGCATCGACCACCGCCACTTCGTCTGACTCCAGTGATTTCTTCGTCTCTTTCAGCAGCTTTTTCCGAAACTCACTTTCCTTTGTTCCAACCGTGCATCTCATGATTGCCTTGAGCAGTGGCACTCGCTTCCCGCCTATCTCCCCCGAGCTTATCATCACTCCAAAGATGAGCGCGGGCAATGCCCGACGAGCCGTTGAGTTATAGAGTCGGTTCACTTTCCCTTGCAGCTTCGGTCGCCAGAACCCTGTGATATCTATGCTTTTCACTCGGTACCCTTCTAACTTTTTTGCCTCCCATTCCCCTTTCCACTCCACTTCTTCTTGCCACGACCCCAGCAGACTTGTGATATCCCATGATCCATATCGAAAGCTTCGCCGGAGCTCCTCATCTTCAAACCCGCTTTCTTTCAATGCGCTATGGATTGCTCCTCGACTTTTCAGAAACGACCCATTCAGCATTGCCCACATCAGACGCATTACATTTACGTTTGTTCCCATCGGCGTTACTTGCAATACATTCATCAGTACTGCTATAGTTATTTCTGGCGCGGTTAGCATTCCTTCCTCCTTTTTGGGTTCTCTACCTTTAGGATGAACTGCTAACCGCTTTTTGTCACATTTCTCACCTCATCTCTTTTCTTTTACCAGAAAGTAAAGTAATATCTGGATTGTTAATCTCTTTGAGATCAGCCATGACCCGTTGGATATTGGCCTTATTGGTTTCAACGTACGCCTCTTTCACCGTGTATTGAACCCTGACAGCATTCATAATGTTTCTCCTGTTTGACCATCCGCCAAAATGATACCTAATACAACATTCTTTGGGAAATCCGGTTGTTTTGTGTACGCTTTGAGGGATGGTTCTACGCACCCTAAAGTACATATTCTATACTGCGGTTGTGATGAAAACCGTAGTTTTCGAAAGCTCTAGCAGAGAGACCAAACTACGGTTTTCATACAGAGCAAAGTATAATTTTGTTTGCTCATCTACCACAAATATGCGCAATGGACACACTCCTTGACCAGCAATTGGTAATTTGCATACATTTAAGAGATGAGCGAATTTTGTTTCTTAGGTTCTGTTGACATTTAATCTGTGTACTCGGGGCCATATGATATGATTATTAGCAATGCCTCTCGAATGAGACTATGATGCTGTAACCATTATAAAAGAAACGCCTGTGCGAACAAACAAGTGTCAACAGTCCCTAATCTTTAGAGTCATGACAATACAAAAAGGATCGTGTTTTTCAAAATCTCGATTGTGCCACATAAATTCTATACAGGGATTGGGTCGTGGCTGCAGGCTAATTGACGCGCTCGGAATAATTCTCATTTATGAGCCGAATGTGGTATAACAACCCCAGACATCATTCCGAATCTAATAGACAAAACAATTAAACGTCGGACAATGGAGCAGTAGGCACGCCTCGTGCCGGTCCGGTTGCACGGGGCGTGCTCCCTCTTCATTTGTCCAATGTCTCTTTGGTTTGTCTATAAGGACCAACAATTGATTTCCAATCAGAAGTGCAATTATGTTTTTTAACGAATGGGAACTACTTTTAGTCGACGACGAACCTGATGTGTTACACATCTCTAAGTTAGCGATGCAAGATTTTGAAGTGTATGGTCTCCCCCTAAAACTCCGCATGGCAGAGAGTAAATCCCAAGCGTTGGAACTCTTGCACAGCCAGCCAGAGATGATATGGAGGGTGGCGGTAGGGTTCATCGATGTGGTAATGGAGAGCGATAGCGCTGGCTTGGAACTGTGTCAGTACATCCGCGAAGAGATGGACAACAAACTCACCCAGCTCTTTATCCGAACCGGCCAACCTGGCTTGGCTCCCGAACGAAGCGTTATTGACCGATACGACATCAATGGTTACTTTACCAAGCAAGAAGCAACCGAGGACAAACTCTACTCACTCGTCAAAAGTGGCGTCCGCCAATTTTTGTGGGCACGGTCAGCCGTGGTCATGAATTCAATGCTCGATAGCTTCATCCAGGCCTCATCGCGAGATGAATTTGTCGCTGCAATGAACGGCATTGCAACCGACAGCAAAACGGTTCAAGCTCGAGAGCACGTACGGATGCAATGGTCGGTGGGGAATGTGGTCATAACCACTCCCGATTGGGATAAGGCAACCGCGAAATCCGTCCACGCCAGACTGAGTCAGCAGCCGGGAATTCCCTTTGGAGGCGAAGGCGATAAATTTGTCTGTGATGATGAGCACTATCATCTTGTGCAAGTCAGATCTAAAGCCAACACTGCCCAGGCTTATTTAATGTTCCACTCGGCGTTTACGATGCCATATGCGATTTTGAAAATGGTCCACCGCGTGATGAGCGATCTTGGTATCTTGTGGCATCGTTTATAGAGAGGCTTCTTTAACTTGAGACAATCTCGGTATCGATTCGTTTCTCGAAGTAAAGACTCAGCGGGTCGTCTCGGTACTCACCAAATGGACCAATTCGATAGAATCCATTCTTCTCATACCTTATTTTTGCGCAACGGGAAGGGAATTCTATTCGTTGACGCAATAAGAGCCTGATTCTAGGGGTGGTTCATTTTAGGCGGACAATTAGGTTTACATTTTTGCAAAGAGAAAAGATGTTTATATTTTCTACTTTGAGCCATGCTCAGGCAGAAAATGACCTCAATATAGATTTTTATCTATGTATCAAAAGTGTAAACCTAATTCTGAACCACCCCTGATTCTATTCGATCAAATTCGTCAAAATGCCGAAAAAAGGATAGCCTCAAAGAAATTCATTAGAGATACCCGATCCAAGGAGGCATTCATGGCAATAGAATTCGGACTAACGAACGAGATCAGCAATACTCAGTATGCACCATTAGCTGCGTTGCTGGCACACTACCATCAAGAGAAAGTGCTAACTGCGTTGAAGAAGATCGAAATACCGGTCAAAACGTATGAATATACACCAGCAAGTAAGTTGGAACAGGTGCTGGTTAGCATATTATGTGGTTGCGCAACGCTGACTGAGTTCAATACAAAGGTCAGACCAGAAAGACTCCTTGCGAAAATTTATGGGATGGAGCAGCTTAGTGAGCAATCAAATATGTCTCGTACATTAGACGCCCTAACTCTAATGAATATCGGTAGAGTGCGGTCAGCGAAATCTGCAAGCCTCTAAGCCAAATACACAACCACGATTGGCGAGGGTTCTTGTGGTTAGACTTTGACCTATCCGGATTACCATGCGGCAAAAAGGCACAGAAAAGTCAAAAAGGCTATTTTAGCGGCAAAAAAACGCAACGGGACGCCAATTGGTCCGTGTAAGTTCGGTTAAATACCATGAAACGGTTTGGTCAGACCTCTATCCAGGGAGTCAGCATACAGCTCCATCGTTTCAGCCAGCCGTGCTTGCCACGGAAAGTTCATTAGAGTTAGACGAGAAAAAACGCGAGCGAGTCGTCTGGCGCACCGATGGCGGTGCAGGTAGTGAAGAAAATATTCGGTGGCTGCTCAACCGCAACTATCAATTTATGATGAAGGGCAACTCCAACCGTCGTGCCCATCTGTGGGCGCAACAGGTGACTCGATGGGATCCTTGCGGTGACGTCTTTCTGGCTGAAATTCCATCACCTATCAAGTTTAATCGCCCTGTACGCATTTTTCTCAAAAAAAGAGTGAAAAACGAGCAAATTTGGGGGTGGTTCATTTTAGCTGGATAGATAGGTTTACACTTTTAGAAACAGAAAGAACGTTTATATTCTCTGATTTCGCCGGTTCTCAGAGAGAAAACGGTCTCATATAGATTTTTGTCTATATATCAAAAGTGTAAACCTAATTTTGAACCACCCCCAAATTTGTGTCAGTTACTACATTTCGACCATCAAATTGCCATCCAAGCGTCACTTCATTTCATATTATGACAATCGAGGTGCGGCTGAAATCGAACAATTCCGTAATGATAAAATGGGGTTACACTTAGCTTCTCGTCGCAAGACCCTATTTCTAGCTCAAAAATCTCTTATCCTTTTGGCTGATTTGGCGCATAATTTGATAGGCCATTTCCATCAGCAAGCTCTCGTGGATACTAGATTTGAACCTTTCCGGCAGAAACGAATTGTTCGAGATCTATTACAAATACCTGGTTTTCTCTCTTTTCAGAACGGCTCACTTTCACGGATTGACCTGCTAAGTTCACATCCTTATTCTCGTGACCTTCTGATTTGCTTGAAATCCTATCTAGAGGCCGATTAGAAACCCCCTCTAGTTGCATGAACGAATAGAATCACGCTCTCGTTGCGCAAAAATAAGGTCATAGAGCCTAATTGCTTCTAACTGATAAATTCCTGTCTCGAGTCGCAATATCTGAACGGCACGAGCGGCGGCGGTTTCTTCGAGATGTTTCAGCAGCAATCTGGCGAAGCCGAGACCACGAAACCCTGTACGTACATACATTCGTTTGACTTCGCCATACCTCAACTTGTCTCCCCCATCATAGAATTGTACACCGGCACAGCCCGCTCGTTCACCATTGTGGCGAAGGACAAAAAATTCAACTTTCTGATCAATCAGCTTACCAACGCTATAACCGTGTCTGCTTTCTACAGGATACTGCGGTGCGAGAACTGCCTCTAATTCTTGAATCAGTAGAAGGGCGTCCTCCGAATCGGGTCGTTCGCTCTGAATGAATGTAGACATTTATCTTTGCTCCAGTAGTAGTTGATATCGATAGAGAAACAGATCTATGACAACTCAAAATGATGATCCCAAAACAATCATTGCCGCGTATCACAATGGCTTCATCATAAATTCCCCTCAAATGTTGCTCTCCACTCTAGCACAACAATTTATCATGGTCAACGGAAATTATTCTGGCGAGCCAACAGATTGGCAGGCACACCTATTTCTTGCTGGAAACGAGTTAGAAGCGTGGCCAGCGTTATTTATACAAGAAGCGGGTCCTTATAAAAATCAATTTGAAGTTTTACACGTCGATATTCGCGGCAAGGCTGCTGTCGTTGTGACGAAGGATACGGGACGCAACCGCTTTCGTACTTGGGAAGATGAAATCGTAACTTGGTTTCTTGGACAGTATGATCGTGAGTGGAAGATAACGGGTCTGTTCATTCGCGATCTCAAAAACCCTGAGTAGAGATCAAAATAATAACACCCCATATATATGGGGACCAGATATGGGAGAATAGATATGTAGGCAAATAATTACTGCAAAAAATAGGGGAAGTGTGTCCCAAAGTGTGTAAATGCAACCGATTTTCTACTGAGCGGTGTCCATTTACACATCTTGTGGCATACGCCCAAATAGGAGAGTCAGATGAATAACGATCTACTGGCACCGGACATGATGTTTGAGATTCGAATTCTTTTGGGGTGGGTTGTTGGCGTGGTGATCACCTTGCTTTGGGTGTCAGCGCAGCGTCGATGGCAACGCAAACATGAGGAATTCCGGTTGTCCAAAGAATTGAAAGAAAATGAAAAGCTCATCTAAGAAAATTGTGCAACACCCCGTTTCCAGTAGAGATCGAATCTCAGGTTTGCACAATTTCGTCTGATGAGCAAATCAAAATGGCGAACATCAAATGAGCCTTACCCTTTGACTGCACCAATGGTCAGGTTGTCCAGCAACTGCTTGCGCCCTGCCACAAAGATGAGGATCACAGGGAGTGTCGCGATGAAGGAGCCGCCGAGAATCATGCCATACTCCACTTTGTAGAGTCCATTTAGCGTTGCCAATCCAAGTGGATAAGTAAAATTTTCGGGACTGCGCAAGACAATTAAGGGCCAAAGATAATCATTCCAGGCGCCAAGAAAAACCAACACAGCCAGCACAGAAAGTGCGCCTTGGGAAAGAGGCAATCCAACGCGCCAAAATAGCCCCCACTCGGATGCGCCATCAATACGACCGGCATCAAGCAGCTCACCAGGAATCGAGACCATTGCCTGTCGCATGAAAAAGGCGCCAAAAGCGCTGAGGGAGCTAGGCAAGATCACGCCCAAAAAGCTATCCAGTAAATTGATATTGACCATCAACTGGAAGAGCGGCACAAGCGTGACTTGAAACGGAATGGTGAAGGTTGCCAAGAGAAAAATCGTTAAGAAATGTCGACCCCGGAACTCATATTTGGCAAAGCCCCATCCAACCATTGAGGCAATGAGCAACGTTAGCAACGTTTGAAACACAGCGATAATGGCGCTGTTGCCCATCTGTCTGAGATAGGGGACTTCCTCACCGCTGAGGAGGCGTTGATAATTGTTGAGCGTCGGGTTCTGCACCCAGATCGTGACTGGATAGTTGAAAATCTCACCATTGGTTTTGAACGCTCCTGTGATCATGTAGAGAAAGGGAATGCCCACCAAGATGGCAAAGCCAAAGAGCAATAGATAAAGCAAGCCGTTTTCAACGACCCTGCGCATGATGAGGCTAGATTTTCGACCTTGCGTCCCTGTCAAAGAGGTTGTGGAAGCTGACACGTCAATCCTCCCGAAAGGCCCGCACAAAATAGAGCTGGATCACGGTCAGGATCACGATAATAATGGCGAGTGAGTACCCAATCGCCGAAGCATAGCCCATCTTCAGTTCGCGAAATCCGCGCGTGTACAGATACATTGTCATCGTCATGCCCGAATTATTGGGGCCTCCCGACATGCTGCGCAGCAGCGTAACCGGTTCGGCAAACAGGTTGTAGGAACCGATGATAGCAAAGGTTAGAACAAAGGCCAAAACTGGTCTGAGCATCGGGAGCGTGATGTGACGAAAGACTTGCCAACGCGTTGCGCCATCAACCCGTGCCGCCTCTGTTAGCTCAGGCGGAATATTCTGTAAACCCACCATAAAGTAGAGTGCATTAATGCCAGTGTAGCGCCATGTTCCCAAAATAATGATCGCGGGCATCACCCAGACGGCATCGCGCAACCAGCGAATTGGTTCGATCCCCAAGGGCACCAACAGGAAGTTATTGAACAGCCCATACTCTTCTTCAAAGACCAGCCCAAAGATAATGCCCACAACCACCCCGGCTGTGATGTTGGGCGTAAAAAAGAAGAGACGGAAGAATTCGCGAAATTGCAGCTGGGACCGATGCAAAATCAGCCCCAACAACAAGGCGAGCGGAACAATAACAAAGACGCTGCCCAGCGCGTAATAGGTGGTATTGATAAGCGACTTGAAGAAAAGCTCATCTTTGGTGAAAAGTCGAATATAGTTATCAAGCCCCTCAAAACGCGGCACGGCACCGATTCCCCGTTGTCGATAAAAACTCAATCGCAACGATTGCACAATCGGCATCAGGAAAAAGATGGCATAGCCGATAAAGAAGGGGCTGATAAATAAGTATGGCGCAAGTTTACGGCCGCGACTATGCATTCCTATTCGCTCTCTAGCGCCATTTCGTCCCGAACCGCTTCTGCAATCTCGGTGAAGACCTCCTCCGGTGTGCGGTTGCCATCGATTAGATCTTGGAAGGCCGTCCCGCGCAGATCATTGAGCTGCGAACGGAAGGGACTTTGGAATTGGGCCGGCGCCTCTGGCCCCACATCAGCAAAGACCGCGCCTAAATCCTGACCGGAGAAATATGCGTCCTCAGCATGAAGCCGCTCATTGTCCATGGCCGGAATAAAGGGTGGGAAGAGATTGGTCATCTCAAAACGACGCACATTTCCTTCCACCGACAGCATGGCAAACTCTAGGAAGTCAAGAGCTGCTTCCACATTGGGACTGGTCTTGACCACCGTCAACCCTGTTCCGCCCCAAACACTGGTGCGAATGCCGCCTTCTTCCCAGGCCGGAAGTGGAGCAGCTTTCCACAGCCCCTCTAACTCTGGTGCATTATCCTTGAAGAATCCAGCATACCAATCTGCGCCAACCATCGAAATCAGACTGCCATCCTTAAAGGCAGCCCAAGCCGCATCACCACTCGGCATCTGCGCCGCGATTCCGGCGTCGACCTGGGCCATAATCCAATCCATTGTCTCAATCGAAATCGCCGAATCGATGGTCACTTCGCCATCGGCGTTGAAATAATCGGCACCCCGCTGACGCAACAGCAACTCATGGAGCGAACCGTGCACAGGCAGCGGCACTACGTCGGGATTATCGGCAACAAGCGCTGCAGCCGCTTCGGCAAAGTCATCCCAAGTCGCAAAGGTCTGCGGATCAAAACCAGCCCCTTCCCACACATCGGCCCGATAGTAGAGTACAACTGGCGTCAGCGCATGTTCAACTCCATATGTAACACCTTCATAACTATAGAGAGCCTGTCTCGCACTCACAAGCTGGTCGTTGTATCCACCCTCAGCCAATAGATCATTGAGCGGCACCAATCCAGGGTCGCCACCACCCCGTAAGAAGCCACCAAAACGCCCCTGCTCAATGTCTGACAGATCGGGTGCGCCTGCACCGCCGGACTGGAGCGATATCAATAGACGATCGTGCATATCACCGTAAGCAATCTCGACGACTTCTAACTCAAAATTTGGGTTGACTTCTTCTTTGTAGCGCTCTGCTTGTTCTTGAAACCAACGCGCGTGGGTGTTGACAAAGGTCCAAAGCTCTAACGAGACAGTTTCGTCAGTAGCATCGCCACCCGATGATGAGGCAGGTACGTCGCCTGGGGCAGCAGGGCAGGCAGTCAATATAAGCGCGGTGATGGCAAAAATCACAAACCATTTCGGAGTAGGCAGTTTCATTTTTTGGTTCCTCCTGGGGATTCTCAGGTCAATCCAATTTTTTTCAGTGATCCGCAGATGGACAAGGTTTTTACTTTTCTATACAGAAATCAATATGAAAACGGGTATTTTGAGACTCGAGATTGGAAATTGGCCGTCAACGTTGAAATCTCTGATCTCTTGTCTCCAATCTCGATTATACTCCGGTTTTCATCCAACCGCAGTGTAATCCTGAAAATCCTGTCCATTGGTGGATAATCAATTTCTTGGAATCGCCTTCCTTTGGATATGATTTGTTGATTATACTGGGGTCTTTATCATTTTGGCAACTCATCTTTGTACTTTACTTTCTGGTAAAGGCTTGAGTGACAAAGGGCAAACCGAAAGGGGCGGAAAAAAGAATCCACCCTGAAAATAACGGGATAAAATGTAAAAATAGTGCTCGGCTAGTTTAAGCAGCGGCATTGAGGCGGCGATGAGCGAGAACGCCTTTAGGGAAATGGTGTGAAACCGAGGCCTTTTTCCGAAAGTCAGGGTCGAGTTGGTCAGGAGTTGGAAAAAGAGCACTCGAGAGAACACGGCGCAGCCTGCCGGGAGTGGCTTGAGGCTCTCGAGCCCAGTAGCCAGTCGGTATGGGAGGAAGAGAAGCGGCTAAATGGGAAAGAAGATTGCCAGCCAGCAGCCCCAGTTCAGGTAAGCGGAAACAAGCCTCATCGGCATGAACAAATTGACGATGTAAGCCAATCATCTGCTTGGAAGCCAAGGGGGGAGGTTCAACAGGCCAGCGTTCCAGGTAGACAAGATAAATGGTTTCAGGCTGCAAAGTCATAACGGTCGCCAAAACCAAAGGTGTGTTGTAGGCCGGATCCTGAATGACGTAAATCGAGTAGGTACGGTTGGCTGTATCCACCTTGGTTGTTCTGGGGACGAGATTGTGCCATGCTTGATAGCAAATCAGGCGACCACTATAGAGAAAGCGACCAGACGAGTCCGGAGTTGTAGCCTCGAGTCGCTTTCCCTTATAGCTGCGAGAGAGCGGTCGCACAATATCACCATATTCAGGTGGTCTGCCTTTTCTTTGCGTTTGGGGAACTCATTGCGGCGCACTGTGCAGTTAATCGCTTCCCGCAGGACAAATCGGTCTATGCCGCTTTCTAGCATTTCTCTGATTGTAAACCCGGCATCGACCACCGCCACTTCGTCTGACTCCAGTGATTTCTTCGTCTCTTTCAGCAGCTTTTTCCGAAACTCACTTTCCTTTGTTCCAACCGTGCATCTCATGATTGCCTTGAGCAGTGGCACTCGCTTCCCGCCTATCTCCCCCGAGCTTATCATCACTCCAAAGATGAGCGCGGGCAATGCCCGACGAGCCGTTGAGTTATAGAGTCGGTTCACTTTCCCTTGCAGCTTCGGTCGCCAGAACCCTGTGATATCTATGCTTTTCACTCGGTACCCTTCTAACTTTTTTGCCTCCCATTCCCCTTTCCACTCCACTTCTTCTTGCCACGACCCCAGCAGACTTGTGATATCCCATGATCCATATCGAAAGCTTCGCCGGAGCTCCTCATCTTCAAACCCGCTTTCTTTCAATGCGCTATGGATTGCTCCTCGACTTTTCAGAAACGACCCATTCAGCATTGCCCACATCAGACGCATTACATTTACGTTTGTTCCCATCGGCGTTACTTGCAATACATTCATCAGTACTGCTATAGTTATTTCTGGCGCGGTTAGCATTCCTTCCTCCTTTTTGGGTTCTCTACCTTTAGGATGAACTGCTAACCGCTTTTTGTCACATTTCTCACCTCATCTCTTTTCTTTTACCAGAAAGTAAAGTTTGTAGTATAAGATAGTTACTCGATAGTTGTGAAATGAAGGTTTTCCAATTTTGACAAAAGAGACAAAAGTCATCTCAATAGATTGCATCAAGAAAAAAGTGCAGAAAAGGAGCCATCAAGATGCAATTGCCGATAGTAAATGTAGCGCCACTGGTCAAGGAGCATAGCGAAACCTTTCGTTCAGTATTTGCCAATCGTAAACAGTTTCGCCACTTTGAAAACTATCTGACGGGTCTGATGGTCTTGGACAACAAAAGCATGGCAAATATTGCCCGTTGCATTCTAGATAGTGCAGATAAGACGAATGTATCACGGTATCTGAGTGAAGCTCCTTGGCGAGCCGAAAACTCAATGATGAGCGTATAGTCAGAGACAGCACAATACCAACGTTCAGAGTCAGAATCGGTATTAGCGATTGACGATACACTATGTGAACATGTGGGAAGTCTGTTCGAGTATATCGACACCCACTACAATCATAGCAATGGTCAGCATCCACTGGCTCATAACTTAGTCACAAGTCACTATGTCAGTGGCGCTATCCGTTTTCCGGTCGATGCAAGTATCTACCGACGGTACGAAGAGTTTACCGACTGGGAAGCATTTGTGGAAAAACATTTCCCAGTGACCGAGATTCCCAAGAAAAAGAAAGAACGAACCGCTTTTCATAAACGAGTGGATAGCCACCTATTAACTGACCCCGCCTTTCGAGAGCGAGACGAAGCGTTTAAGACCAAGATAACCATTGCCAGTGAACTGGTTGAAAAAGCTGTTGAACGAACCCTTATCTTTGGTTGGGCTCTCTTCGATGGTTGGTATCTCGCTCCAGATTTTCTAGCTGTACTCGATCGTCTGAATAAAGATTGGATCAGCATCTTGAAGTGCAATCGCAATCTGGAGACAAATAGTTTTCGTTTGCGGGATGAAGATGGTCAGCCGATAACTTTCGAGGGGCCACATATTAAAGTCAAAGAGTTGGTCCCCTACATCCCCCAGAATGCCTACAAGCCTGTCACCATTGATGGTCGTACTTACTACACCTTTACCATGACTGTGCGTATCCCTTCTATCGGCAAGGTACGCATCGTGATTAGTTTTGATAATCCTGAATTGCAAGACAATTATGCCGTTTTAGTGACCAATCGCACCGACTGTAATGCCAAACGCATTCTCTCGATTTACCTGCTTCGTTGGCCTATCGAGACGGTTTATCAGGATGGTAAACAACTGCTTGGTCTTGATGAATATTGCATGCGAACTGCCCACGCCTTTCAAAAACATTGGTCTCTGGTCTTCGTGGCTTATTCTCTCTTGCACCTTGATTGTTTGGGACCATCATTGGCTAAAACTCAATTCTCGCCCAGCAAATCCCTTGGTGAGGCTACCCGGCAGCAAACTCAGTCACTGATTCAAGATCTCATCTTGACGGCTCATGATGCCTTGAATGACGGACAGGAGATTGCGGAGGTCTTCGCTACCCTTTTCGCCAAACGGCAGGTCTGCTCTGCTTAATTTGACTTTGTCAAATCTGGCACCTGCTCAAAATACAACTATCGAGATAGTTAATTAGACACCTAGGCCATGCAACGAAGGAGAATCCAATGACCACACACCATTTTCAACCCACTCATTACCATACAACAATCGGCTGGCATGAACCGGTCTTACAGATCGCCGATGGAGATACTGTGATTACCACAACAGTCGATGCAGGCGGTGCAGATGCAACGGGTCAATCCATCACGCCCCGCGGCAACCCTATGACCGGTCCGTTTTTCGTCGAAGGTGCCGAACCGGGTGATACCCTCGCCGTCCATTTAGATAGCATCGTGCCCAATCGCGCCACGGGCTGGACGCGCAAGATGGTGGCGGCGAACGTAGTTGATCCCGATTATGTACCTGAACTGCCTTGGCCCGACGATGATGAAAGTCCCTTAGCCACGTGGCGGATTGACTTGAGTTCAGGTAGAGCGACGCTCGAAGAGCCAGCCACGAGTCTGAGCGGCTTTTCGCTGCCTCTCAAACCAATGTTGGGCTGTTTTGGTGTCGCCCCTCTTCGTGGACAGGCTATCTCCACAGCAACCTCAGCTGAACATGGCGGCAACATGGATTACAACGGCTATGTTTCAGGCATGACAGCCTACTTTCCAGTCTTCGCACCGGGTGCACTCTTTCATTTGGGAGATGGTCATGCGCTCCAAGGTGATGGCGAAATTGTGGGCACGGGCATCGAGATCTCGATGGATGTGCAGTTCACGGTACAGTTATTACAGGGCAAAGAGAGCGGATGGCCGCGAGGCGAAAATAGTGATTATATCTTCACGGCTGGTAACGCGCGACCATTAGATCAGGCCACGCAACACGCCACCACTGAGATGTTGCGCTGGCTCCAGACCGATTATGGCTTTGACAAGCTTGGTGCCCACATCTTTATGGGCCAAGCGGTCGAGTACGATCTGGGGAATATGTTTGATCCAGCGTATACGATGATCTGCAAAGTGCGCAAGAGTCTACTGCCATAAGAACTTGGCTAATTGTCAATAGTCAACGATCAATTGTCAATTGTGAATGATCCCGAAACAAGAAAGTGACAGGTTTTTGTCAATATTGTTCCCGTAAGGGCCTAAGGTTTTCCATGAACAACACCAAAATCCAATCCATCGAATGGGCAAATCTGGAGGGGACGCGCCCACGCGAGGCAGGCTGTAACTCGCGTCTCGCCATCCACGGCCAGACTGTCCAAGTACCTCTTGCACGCATCACGGCCGATGACGGCAGCAGCGGTTTTGGCCCTTGTCGTACAACAAAAGAGGATGCACAAGCGCTGGTCGGTCAGCCAATGAGCAATTTGTTGCGCCTTGAAAAAGGTCAACTCCCTCAGCTAAATGAAAAAGCCAAAGCCATCGAATTCGCGCTTTGGGATCTAGCTGGTCAGCAGGCTGATCAGCCAGTCTATCAACTCGCTGCGGCCTCTGTGGAAAAAACAGTTGGTGAACCATTTCGCGTTCCCTGCTACGATACATCACTCTATATCGACGACCTACACCTCTCAAGCCATGAAGAGGCAGCAAGCCTGATAGCGGATGAAGCGCGCTATGGCTATGCGCACAACCACCGCTCCTTTAAGATCAAGGTTGGCCGCGGTGCGCGTCATATGCCGCTTGAAGAGGGAACTCGCCGCGATGTGGCTGTCATTCAGGCAGTACGCACAGCTGTCGGTCCGGATTGTACCATTTTGATCGATGCCAACAATGGCTATAACCTCAACATCACAAAACGCGTTCTTGCAGAGACAGCAGACTGCAATCTCTTCTGGGTCGAGGAGGCTTTTCATGAGGATCCGATCCTCTACGAAGATTTGCGCGAGTGGATCGAGCAACAGAATCTGTCCGTCCTCATTGCCGATGGCGAAGGATTAGCTGCGCCGCTATTGTTGAATTGGGCAGAGCAGGAGCTTGTCAAAGTGATTCAGTATGACATCTTTGGCTATGGTCTGGCTGATTGGATTGCAACAGGGACCAAGTTAGATACGTGGAACGTGCGCACCGCCCCACATCACTACGGTCGTCATGTTGGGAACTACATCTCTGGTCATCTGGCTGGGGCGGTTGACAACTTTACCTTTGTCGAGTGGGATGAAGTTACGACACCCGGTCTGGACGGTTCTGCTTACAAAGTCGAAAATGGAGAAGTACTTGTACCAAACGTTCCTGGCTTCGGTCTAAACCTCGACGAAGATCTCTTCGCCAAAGCCATCGAAACAAATGGTTTCAGCGTGTCGTAATCCGACAGTGGAGAACCCTCAACTGAGGAGAGTTGCCATAACTGATCTTTGCAGCCAAACCAATTTCTCAACCAGTTTCACGCAATACGCAACTTTGTCCTGCGCCTGCCGAATGGAACACAATACGCTCGATACATAGTCATTTACTTTCGAAACTTTCCTCAATGCAAATAATCATCCGCGAAGCTCAAACAACAGATGCAGCCGCTCTTATTGAACATGTTCGACAGATAGCGGCAGAACCCGATATCGATGTGCCGCTCCAAGCAGAAGAATTCACGATGACTGTCGCGGAGGAAGAGCAGATTATCCAAGAGATCGCCGACTCAGACAATTCGCTCTTTCTGGTTGCAGAGCATAGAGGCCAAATCGTGGGGCATTTGAGCTGCCGCGGTGGCAAACGCCAAGCAATGCGCCACGCGACCGAACTTGGTATTTCCATTCAGCGCAGCTGGCGTGGGCAAGGCATTGGTGGGCAACTGATGGAAGCTGCGATTGCATGGGCGAAACCGTCGACCATCGTAAAGCGTATTGAACTCAAGGTGTACGCGCGCAACAGGGTGGCTATTCATCTCTATGAAAAGTTTGGTTTTCAAGTAGAAGGTCGCAGAAAACGCGCAATCTATCACAATCGAGAATATCTGGATGATTTTATCATGGCATTGCAGATCTGAAACAAACTGTCAGAAGGGAATCGAATGGAAGAGCAGTCAAAATCAACACAAGAGATGGAGATACATGCTGGACTTAGCCGTGATTTGGGGTTGACATCTGCCCTCGCTATCGGCGTTGGCACGATGATTGCGGCTGGTATCTTTACTCTGTCTGGGTTGGCCGTGGCCAAAGTAGGTTCGGGGGCGATTGCAGCCTTTCTGTTAGCCGCGATTGTCGCCACATTTACAGCCCTCACCTATTGTGAATTTACATCAATCTATCCCGAGTCGGGAGAGGGTTATTTGTATGCCCGTAGAACCTTTGCGGCACCTTTGGCCTACATGGTTGGTTGGTGTCTGCTGCTTGGGTACGTCGCATCGTGTGGGTTTTATATTGCCAGCCTATCAAGCTATTTCAACGAATTTATCTGGCATGCCCCTGTCGAAATGTTTGCGGGTCTGGTAGCAGTGGCTGCGCTCACACTGCTCAATATAAAGGGTACCAAAGAGAGCGGATCGTTTCAGGTTGTCGTAACCATCGGCAAGGTGCTCCTGTTACTTTGGTTCATCTTAGGTGGGCTGAGCGAAGTTGATACCGAGTTGCTTGTTGAGAAGTTCAGCACGGATGTCTTGAAGCTAGGCAGCACAGCAGCACTGGTCTTTATTACCTTCTTTGGCTTTTCGGCCATCGCTGCTTCGGCAGGGGAAGTAAAGAACCCGACCAAAACCATTCCACGAGCGATATTCATTTCGATGGGGATTGTGACGCTGCTCTACACTTTGGTTGTTTTGGTCGTGGTCTCAGCTAACCTGACCGAGTATTCAGAATCGGCCATGGGGACGGCAGCCACAAATTTCTTGGGCCCGATAGGCGGCATGGTGATCGTAGGTGGTGCCCTCTTTTCCATGATCTCGGCTTCAAATGCATCTATTATGGCTGGATCGCGCGTTGCCCTTGCCATGAGTCAACTGGGACATTTACCACGTGAGATCGGTGCAATCAATGCCCAGACGCGAACACCCGTAATTTCTCTCCTGTTGGTCGGAACCGGAATTGGTAGCTCAGCGCTCCTTTTACCTCTAGAAGATCTGGCTCACTTTGCTGACAGCATCTTGTTGACGGCTCTGATTTTGGTCAACGCGGCTCTGATCCAGCACCGACGCAAGTATCCAGATATTGAGCGACCTTTTCGCGTACCACTCGTCCCCTTGCTGCCTCTGTTGGGCATTTTGGCCAACATCTATCTGCTGATCCAGATTATTCAACAGGGTCATCTCATTCCGGCTGTCTTGGCTGCACTCAGTTTGCTGTTGGGTTTTGCTGGATATCTAGTTTGGAAAGGTACACAAGATGAAGCACAGGAGCTGCCAGGCCAGCCCTCACATGTCGCGCTCGAGCAGTCGGCCCCCACAAAAGGAGGTTTCCGCGTCTTGGTCCCGATTGCCAATCCAGATAATGTCAAACCATTGATCGACTTGGCGGCATCTGTCGCTGCACCACGTCGTGGCGAGATTATTGCCTTGTGCGTGGCTCTCGTTCCCGAGCAGTTGCCACCGGCGCTGGTCGAATCCAGTGTCGAAGAAGAACGACGGATTCTCGAAACTGCTCGCTCACGCGACCTAGAACATGGTGTACCAATCAGCTCACTGGTTCGCGTTGGATACAACACAGCACGAGCAATTTTGGAGACGAGTCGCAGTCGACATTGCGATCTCATTGTGCTTGGATGGAAAGGACATACATCCACTGCTCAACGTATCTTGGGCCGAGTGACAGATGATGTTGTTACCCACGCACGCACGGATATCATGCTGGTCAAGTTGGCAAGCAACGGTCAACCGTTCCGCCGTATATTGCTACCCACCGCAGATGGTGAACACGCTCGTCGGGCGGCAGAATATGCTGCGCTGATGGCAGACTCGCTAGATAGTTCATTGACATTGTGTAGTATTCTTCCGCCAAATCAAAGTCAAGAGGAGATTGAACCTGTTCGCGAGCGGCTCGATCTGATCAAGGAGCGGATTACACAGGTGACAGACATAGAGACCAAGATCATTCCCAATCCTTCGATCGAGGACGGTATTTTAGAAGAGACTGAGGGATACGATGCTGTCGTCATCGGCGCAACACGAGACAGCTTCACCCGCCAGATCCTCTTTGGAAGTATCCCCGAAACAGTGGCCCGACACGCCAAATGCTCTGTCATTGTCGTTAAGCGACACCATGCAGTGAAGGCGTTAGTTGGCCGAGTTATGAGCGAGTGAAATCTTATGAAGATCACAGATATCAGGGCCATTTATCCAAACTATCCGCAAACTTTGGGGGGATGGCGACCTCATCTTTGGCAAATTGTCGTACGCGTCGAGACAGACGTGGGTATTGCTGGTTTTGGATATGGAGGCGGAGGTCAAGCTTCACTCCCCATCATTAACGGCCATTTCCGTGAACTTGTGATCGGACGTTCCATTGAACGGATCGATGACATTGCCAAAATCTGGGACGATCTCTATTTTGCCTCTGTCCCCTATGGACGCAAAGGGATTGCGATGATGGCCCTCAGTGGATTGGATCTTGCACTGTGGGATCTATTGGGTAAAGCGGAAAAGAGGCCAGTCTATCGCCTGATCGAGCAAATACAGAATCGTGAGTTACAACAAGAAAAGATCCGCGCCTATGCGAGCGGACTTGATTCTGGATGGTATGCTGAGCTGGGCTACACTGCGCACAAACTCCCCCATCGTTGGGAAAGTCCAGCAGATACTGATAAGGCCATCCAGATGGCAGAACACGCCCGAAATGCGCTTGGCCCGAACGCTCTTTTGATGTTCGATTGCTATCTATCATGGGATGAAAACGTGACGCGCGACATGGCAAATCAATTGGCCGACTTCAATATCTATTGGTTTGAAGATGTCACTACGCCCGATCAACTTGCGGCGCAATCATCACTACGCGAAACAATCAAGCCAATCTTGCTAGCAGGTGGCGAACACGAATTTACCCATCATGGTTTTGCTGACATCGCTCGCACAAACGCGCTCGACATCTGGCAGCCCGACGTCACATGGTGCGGCGGCATCACAGCCACCCTACGCATCATCGAACAAGCACAAGCGGCAAACGCTCAAGTCGTCCTCCATCGTGGCGGCGAAGTGTGGGGTCTACACGTCATCGCCGCCACAGCCTGCGATAAATTGGCCGAACTCCTCCCGGGAAAACGAGACAGTCAACTCGAACCACTTTGGATTGGCGAACCAAAACCTGTGAATGGATACTTGAGCCTCAGCGATGAACCAGGCTTTGGTGTTCACTTAAATGAGACGATGGTAGGAAGTGCTATATGATCGGTGCGATTGTCGGTGATATCATTGGTTCAATTTACGAACACTATCCAATCAAAACAAAAGAGTTTCCTCTTTTCCATCCACGGTGTCGCTTCACAGACGATTCTGTTCTGACCGTTGCCATCGCCAAAGCCATCTTGGACGACCGAAACTACCAAAAGACTGTGTGGGAAATTGGTAGACAATATCCAAATGCTGGCTACGGTGGGTCCTTTATTCATTGGCTTCGGTCCACGGATCCCAAACCCTACAACAGTTGGGGAAATGGCGCAGCAATGCGAGTCAGCCCAGTCGGATTTGCCTTCGATACAATTGATACCGTCCTCAAAGAGGCTGCTCTAACAGCGGAGATATCGCACAATCATCCAGAAGGCGTCAAGGGTGCGCAAGCGACAGCGTTGAGCATCTTCTTGGCCAGGACAACACAAGACAAGGTGTTGATTCAAAGGGAGATAGCCGACCGATTCGGTTATCATCTCGATCGCACGGTCAAAGAGATCAGACCATCTTATCAGTTTGATGTTTCATGCCAGGGGACAGTCCCAGAGGCTATCATTGCCTTCTTAGAATCGGACTCGTACGAGGATGCGATCCGCAATGCGATCTCACTCGGTGGTGATAGCGATACATTGGCTTGCATCACGGGGGGCATTTCAGAAGCCTATTACGGTCCGCTCTCCTCTTATCTCCTCGATAAAGTGAAAGAACACCTAACGGAAGAGCTGTGGCAGATTACAGAACGATTTACCCAAAAATTTGGAAGTGAATTGAGGAGCGAGACTAACGCATAAAGAGCTCATCCAAATCGGAGTCAACGCCCAAGGACCAATCATCTCATCTACTCAATCGAGTGTGTACCACAAAGTATGTAAATGGGCGCCGCTTAGAACCTATCCGAAAAGTGGTTGTGAGTTCGACCAGCTTCTCGAGCGAGAATGCACCGCCACAGAACTTTTCGGATAAGCACTTAGTCAGAGAATCAGCTGCATTTACACACTTTGGGAGACGCTCGCACTCAATCCGTTCCTAAAGTCCGTAGTTTAGCGCGACAATGCCCACTTATCCACCCAACTAAAGGGAATCGGTAAATCGTGGGCATAGATAAAATTGATCAATTGCCCCTGATGGTGAGCCTCATGCTCAACCAAACGCATGTAGTTCGACAGAGGTGTGCCGCCATCATCAAACATGATCAAGAGATCAGCGGTCTGTTGTGCTGCTAGATCTCAGAGATACGAGAAACATAAGCATCAACAAGCTTCATTCAGCGCGAGTAGACCGATAGCAAGTATCACGCAATACGCACTACGTCAATAAAAAGAGCTAGTTCATACGCGCGTTGGCATCTTCACCTCACAAACCTGTCGCGTATCAGCTGCTTTTCGCGCCCATAAACAGGTCAAGGCGCTCAGGATCCCTGCTTTAATCGGGCTGCGAGACGCGGCCCCATCGCGCATGGCCATCAGAAAGTCGTAGCAGAGCTCTCGGTCACCTCCGAAGTGGGGCATATCGCCTGTGAAATCAATGGTGTCGACTGTGGGTGCGGTGTGGCTAAAGACTTTAATCTGATTACGATACCAATCAAACTCGATTGTACCTCGGTATCCATATAGGCGGGCACCTCGTTGGGCGGCATTATAGCGCGTGAAAAAATTTTGGGTATAAGAGACCTGAACGCCATTCTCATACTCAATCAGACAACTGCCCATGTCTTCGTGCTTGAACCCTTCAGCAAACACGCAATATTGACGGTTTTCTGGAAAATCCACTGCCTCACCTTCAAATCCAGAACGAAAGCGCACAAAAGGACTTTCTGGACAGCTTTCCCGCAACTGACAATCTTGACACTCCAAGTCAAAAGGCATGTCGCCTCCAAAGACCCGCAGCGCTTTCATGGCACTGATCCACTTTGGCCGTTGTCCAAGCAGATAGTTGACATAGTCGAGATCGTGCGTCGCTTTCTGCAGGAACAGACCGCCATTCTCCTCATAGTTGCGATGCCAGCTTCGATAATAGGTGATGGCATATGGAACATTACACCATGCAACGATGTTCTCAACCGTTCCAATCTGACCTGAATCCACAATCTCCTTGACTTTTTGCAGAACTGGACTCAGTCTCAATGGAAACGAGACAACAGTTGGTGTTGTCACATCTTGATATGTCTCGGACAAGCGTTTCACTTGCTCAAACGTAATCGCGACGGGCTTCTCTAGAAAGAGCGGCAGCCCTGTCGGCGCAACTTTGCACGCCATCTCGGTGTGGAGGAGGCAACGCGTCCCGATCATGATGCCATCCAAATCATGCGCATTGGCGACGAGTTCATCTGCCGTTTGATAGAAGCTGGCATCGGCAACAAAGGAATCACCGCCGATACGGATCTCCTCTGTGCGCGGGTCGGCAATTGCTGCCACTCGGTAGGGAATCCGAAACATATTCATTGCCTTAGCCATATTTGAGACGCGTTTGCCATATCCAATAATGCCGATTTGGAGCATGATCAATTTATATCCTTTGTTGTCACCCCTATCATGACTGGCAGATAGATGGAATCTATGGATGAAGCTGAGCCAAAGCGATTGATATTAATTGTTGCTATTCGCGAAATTGGCTGCCCAGCTCCTTCCGCATACCACGTGAAAGTGATCTGTATGTTATTTTTGTCGCGAAATGGCCCCAAATTTATGTCCAATCCTGCTTGCTTGGCAATCTCATGTGTGATCGAAATCTTCGCACCTGGCGTGATGGTCAGCGCAAACGATGGGGCAATTGGTTCTATCGTATTCGGAACCATATGCCCCGTGAATGTGTCGTCCCCTCTATTTTCGACAATCAAGCAGGCATAGGCTGGCAAAGATGGAAATGCAGTCAGGGAGGATCGGCCTGTACAGTTGCCGGGCAGACGGCCGACTGATGCAGTAAAGGCTAGATCGGGTGATTTTGTTGGTGCATCTGGTGCGAGGGAACAGTCTTCTACAGGAGCCAGAAAATATCCACCATTCCGAAATGAGCCATCCAAATTGTGTAGAGTTATGATCAACGTTTCGCCACGTTCAATCTGTGGCCAATAGAGATTTTTTGTTGTAAAAACATAGGTCACATGCGTTCCAGGGTTGGCCAAGACATCGGTAACAAGGGTTGGATAGGAATTCTTCGTCAACCCTAGAGTCGTACTTCCGACGGGAGCACCCAGATCGGTTTCATTTGGCATCGCAATGATCGAAACAATCTCATTTACGTCCTCACCCTGATAGTGATGCACGCGAATATCAAATATTTCTGCGGAGGCGGCATGGTCAGGATTATCAATTGCAAATTGATCCGTTGCCTTCAACAAGACCCCATCGTGGCAAACCTTTCCAATGCTCCATCCAGTATTCGCCGGGTGGTGCCACTCCGCCGCTTCAGATATATTCGTATCAATTACAAATAGCAGACAAGTTACTGTTACCCAAACGACGATTAGGCTTATTTTTCGTATCATTTTTATCACCTTTTTCAAATTGTTGGATATTCCATCAAGGTGATTGCCCAACCAACAAGGGCAAATAGACGGATTCAATTGATATGGCACGCGGCTTCGAGGTTGCCGTCATGGTTGGCGTTGCAATCTTTTGGCTCGCTTTTGTTGATGTCGGTGTAGGGGTTAATGTGGATGTCGACGTTGGTGCCGGTGTACTGGTCATCGTCGATGTCGCGGGCGCAACCAGACCGAAGCGATCAATGTTGACGATTGCAACTTCAACATCTGGCTTTTGTACTCCCACTGCTTGCCACGTAAAAGTGATCTCCTGGTCATTCCCATCTGTGAATGGTCCTAAATCGATAGCCAGTCCTGCTGCTGTTGCAATCTCTTGTGTGATCGAGATGCGGGTGCCCGGCGTAATTGTCAACGGAAACGACGCACCGAGGAGCTGCTCCGAGTTCTGAACCTTGTGCGATGTGAATGTCACATCCCCTGTATTTTCGAGAATAAGACAAGCATAGATGGCATGACCTGGGCTTGTGGTAATGGATGATTCAGTCCCGCAGGCACTTTGGCTGTGGCTGACCGATGCAGAAAAACCGAGGCTAGGCGATTTAGTCATCGCATCTGGCAAAATGTAGCAATCCTCAACCGCCGCCAGAAAGTAGCCATGGTTGTTGATCGAGCCATTGGCATGATAGTAAGCGATTAAGACCGTTTCATCTACCTCGAGCAAATTCCATTCTAGAATTTGTACATCATAGACAAACGTCACTTGCGTACCGGCTTCACCCGCCCCCGTGACCAATAGCGGAGTCGTCTTCGTTGTTAATGACATGGTCGCATCGCCCAAAACATCCCCAAATAGTCCCTCATCAGGTAATTCGAGCTGGGACACAATACCGGTCACGTCTGGTCCCAGATAGAGGTTTGCCTGAAGTTCTATTTCAAATGAAATGGGCGGGTTCCATGCAGGATTATCCAACGCAAATTGATGCGTCTGCATCAACAGCGCACCATCACGACATACTTTTCCGACCGTCCACGCAATGCCATTTGGATGATGCCACTCTGCAGCTTGAGTTACATTGCTTTGGCTGTACAACACGATTGTACTAATCACCAGTACTGATACAACGCGCAAAAGTGCTTTTGATTTCATTTTATTCTCCTATACAACATCTGGGTCTATAAAGACCTATCAGAATCTCTACATTTAACTGATGGAGAACTGACACAAATAAATTTGTGCGTACCACAAAACATATTAATAAATGGTGCAGACTCTCTGATTAAACGATGTCCATTTACACATATCGGGACGCACTGTCGATAGAAATCATATGTGAACGACAGCTCAATCACATGACATTTTGATGATATTTTCTCAACAAAACGAACCATGACGATGGTTGGATTCCATTCGCAGTTCAGTCAACTCTCGCTTTGCGCCCAATCGTTCAAAAATCATACGGGCGTCTTCCAAAAGAACTTCTCTTTCGTTCCCCTTTCCCTCTTCATAACTCTCTAACATCATCCCAAGTTTGACCATAGTGCGTGCTGCTTCGTATGGATCCTCGTCTACCAACAGTGTTAAACTTTCCTCAAGAACCTTCCGTGCTTCCAAGCGACTTCCTTCCACAAGCAATAGTTGGGCAAGAACTCTTAAGCTTTTGCCTAATTCGAGCGTCTCTTCTAATTCATTCGCCAGCACAATAGATTCCTGGATATTATCGGATGCAGCATCCAGAGACATTGATGCCAGATATATTTCGGCCCACGCACGGTGAATCGAAATCAGGGAAGCTCGATGTCCAATTTGGTGCGCCAACTGTTCTGCTTTACCCAATGAAATCTCAGCAGTCGCCCATTCGCCCAATCGAATCTTTAAATCTGCCAAACGAAAATGAGCAAAGGTTTCGACAATGTGTAACTCATTCTTTTGCGCTAACTTCAAGCTGTGATTCAGATGCTGCCATGCAAATTCATCATCCCCGCGATTGATATAGGCTGCACCGAGATTAATTTCCACTTCCGCCTGTAGCCGTTCACTCCCCAATGATTGTGCCATATCAAGAGCGCGCTTAAATTCTGTGATTGCCTCTTCCCAATTTCCAGCACAGAAACGCTCAATGCCAATGCCAATCAAGATATTGACCGTTTGAAAGTGATTGTGCAACTGCTGACTGACATCCAGAGCCTGTCGTGAATAGACCGATGCGAGATCGAGATTTCCCTGAAAGAAGCAAACACCCGCCAAACTCAATAAAGCTGCGCTACGAAGCTGTGTTGGAGCATCGGGAAGTTGCATCAGCCCCTTTTGCAACAGTTCAAGAGCCGCATCATATTCTCCCAAATACATCTCTGCCGTCCCCGCTTTGATCGAAAGCGCAGCACTTTCAGTCTGATTCTCATCGCCTAAGGCTAAACCAAAAAAATAATTATACGCGAACGAGAGAATGGAGAGGGGGAATAAGGACAAACCATTTTTCTAAACCAGGTAAACGTTGGAAGCGTTGTTCCAAACGGTCCATCTCTTTCTGAGTGAGTTTGACGCCGGTCTCATAAAGAGTGGAATTCAGGTGAACGAAGGGTTGTAGTTGGTTAAAGCGAAAAGAACGGGCAAAATTGAGAACGGTCTCAAGAGAATCGAGAAGAGAACCGTTCCAGTGTTTTTCAAGATGGCCCCAAACCCGTTCGATGGGGTTGTATTTACTGTGATAAGGAGGGTAGCAGGCGAGCTGAATAGAGAGACGATAGTGCTCAACAAACTGAGTGAGACGATACATAAACTGAGTCCGACGGGTATGATTTTCGGGACCATTGTCCTGATTGATCACGAGGGTCTTGACGTGAGGAAAGTGTTCACGTACGCTTTCCCAAAAATCAATCAGGCAGTCGACAATACAGTCACTCGTCACTTTCGACTGAGTCAAGTAAAGAAAGAGTTCCTTGGTTGAAGGGAGGTAAATGCCAAAAGGAGTGACTTTCTCGGTCTTCTTATCTTGAAAGTCATGATCGAGCGCTTTGACAACCACTCGACTTATCCCTTCTCTCGAGAAACGGTCAAGTAAAATCGTCGCTTTGGCATCCCAAGAGAGAGGCGCAGAACCGTCTCGTCTGCATCCGCTTCTTGATTGATCTGATGAATTCTATCAAAGATCGCATCGGTCTCTGGGATCTTTTTTCACTGGTTGACTTTTTTTGACCCGGTTTGAGCCATAGCCTAACTCATTGAGCTTCAAGCGGATGGCCTCTTCGCCAGGCAATTCCTCATCTGTGTATCCTTTCTGCTCGATGAGCTGGGTACGCATTTCGGCGGCGGTTAGTCGAGTGTACAATTGGGGGGGTCGAAAGGTGGGATCGGTCTGGCTGAATTGATCGGCGATTTCAACCATATCGGCCAGTAAAGTGGGGATATGGTCTTCGGCTTTTTTGCGACCACGTCGGTGGCTTTGGTCGACATAACAGAAGCCGCCTTCTAGTTCTTCCAGGGCTTTGGCTATCGTCGCCCGATTCCAGCCCAACTCTCGTTCTGCTTTCGTCGGACTCCCTTCGCATATCGTTTTGACCGTTTGGGCCATGAAGTGCCTTCTTTCGTATCCACTTAACATGGCCTTCGTCTCTTTCAAGACTTCAACCATTTCTGGCGAGATTGTCATTTTTGCTCCTTTTGGAGAGCTAGTTTAACACCTTCTCGCGTATATTTTATTTTTTGGATTGGCCTTATTCATCCAGCCCCCGTTCTAACCAACTCAACGCTTCCTGCGGATTCTCCAGCTCCAACAGTTCTCCCATCCCCCGGCAGATCCGCGCCTTTAGTTCCACGACTCGCTCCGATAAGGACAATCCCTCCAAATCAGCCAGTGCCCTCTGATAGCTCTCGTTTGCCTTCTCCCGTTCATCTAAAAACGCATAGTTTGTGCCTTTGGCAATGTTCACTTCGGCCCACTGTTCCGGCGGTAACTGATCGGTCCGAAAGCGCTCCAATAGACGACGCAACACTCGCGCCTGCCCGCGGTTGATAATGGCCCATACATCCGCCGTAGCTTGCCTGGCAGCTAACTCATAAGCCGCCGCCCGCTCATAATGTATCCCTGAACGCAGCAGGTCGATCTCTTCGGCTTCATAAAACTCACCCGCTCGCTGATGCATCACGCGGCGTTGACGACGCCCCAACTCTTGATAGTAGAAACCTTGTACAATCGCGTGTTGATTGTACTCTCGTCCTGCTTCACCTTCCGTTACGGTCAGCAGATGGCGTTCGTGCAGCAGACGCAGCGTACGCCACACATTGCCTGCGTTTAGCACAGCTTCCACAGCATCACGCGTGCCTGGATAGCCAAGCAAGACAGAAACTGCACCCATCACCGAGCGCTCCGCACCACTCAACCCTTCATCCACAGCGGTCAACAGATAGCGCTCAATGTCGTTGGTCTGCGAAAGACGTTCCAAAAGCAAAACCGGATCAGCCGCTTGTGTCAAGATGTTGACCGCCAAGGTGAGAAACTGAGCATTCCCTGCTGTCAACGCATGCAATTCATCGATCACTTCCTGTTCAAGGTGCAGGCCGCGCGAAGATAGCAATCGTCGAGCGTCATCTAGAGTTAGCCCCCCCAATGGCTCGAACGCCGCTGTCTGGGCAAATTCGGGCATCCGGCGTGCAGTGATCAGAAGCGACAGATTGCCTTCGCTCAATGCGCTCTGAAGCCGCACAATCAACTGATTGAGTGCCGGATCTTCCTCCACAAAATGAAAATCATCAAAACAGAGTAGATACTTTTGGCCGCTCGTTGCCAGAGCACGCAAGAGTTGGAGCAGATAATCGAGCAGCGTCTCGGTGGGCGGCGGTTGTCCACCTGTGATGCGCGCACTTTCCAATACGCTCCAAAGCTCTTCATGTCCATGCCAGGCCAGAAAACCAGCTAGCTTTCGCGTCATGACATCGATGCCATCTCCCTCGTGAAACGAATGCCAGAAGATATTGTTCGCCGAAGCAATCCAACTCGCTAGCGTTGCAGCCAATGCCGTTTTGCCAACGCCCGCCATACCGCTAATCACAGCGAGACGAGTAGATTCAAGTTTTTCAGCATAGTAGACCAACTCATCATCACGACCGACAAAGCCAGAAATTTCCGGTGCTTGAGTTGGCTCCGGTGGTTTGGGAATCTCAATCTGATGCGGTTCCGACGGCATGGCTGGCGAGGCAACAGTTTGCGTCACAAGAGACGTAGACGCTGTAGCTGGTGCAAAGAGCGCAACACCCAGTAGCGACTTGGCCGTGCTGGCTGCTGTGAGCGCAAAAGCACGCGCTCGATCATCGAGTTCATCAAACTTGAGCGCCCCCACGAACACAACCATCAGCCCCAGATAATATTCATCCCAATCTAAGTCGTCTAGCAGATATTGGCGTGCCAAACGCCGAATGCCAACGAGCAAGCTATATGGCTCTTGCCACAAAGGGGTCGGTGCCATCGGCCCAGGTGGATCGGAATGGAGTGTCAAGAGAAGCGTTGCGACTGCACCCACACCAATCTCTTCATATCCATGAGCAGTATTTGCGTCGTACTGGGGCAACAGTTTCGTCAGTACCTGAACTTCCAGGCGCTGTAAGTCATAGAGCGTTGGACCGATGCGCGTATCAGCAAAATCAATCAACCAAGCAAAGCCAGTCTGCTCATCGATTAGGACATTGCGCAGGTTTAGATCGCCATGCACAGTGGACATCCGTGCCTCAACTACCCGATCAAGCATGTTATCAAGACCGCGCAATGGATTACGAAGTCGTACATTATGAAGCAATGTCACCCCAGCCATCTCAGTCGGCACAAAGTCATCGGACGTTGCATCGTACCCCTCAACAGCCCTCTCGGCCGAGTCAGATAGTAAGGCAAGACGGGTTGTGCGTACCAGAACATTGATATTGGGAAAACGTTCGCCCGGCTTCAAGTCAAGCTTCTGACTGGGAAATTTGTCGCCCAAAAACTCATCGCCAAGAAGCAAACGCACTCGAAGCGGTGCAGATGCCTCTCCGATAGGTGGCTCACTCATCAAGGTCATCGATACCGTATCTTGCTTCAGCTTGACGACTTGAAAGTTTTGCAGTTGGATGAGATCGCCTTGTTGAATTGACCGCACATCAACGACACTTGCTTCTCCCGCTGTTAAAGTCATCGACGGGACCGCCTCATCAGCAGCGGGCGTACACTCCAAATGAACGGGCAATAGTAAGTCGTAATGTTCACCGAGGACGAACTTTTCGGGTCGATTGATGGCCCACCAGTGTCGACCGTAAACGCGAAACATACGGTTGAGGACGGCAACAGTCGCTTCTGCTCCTTGCGAACGAACGTAATCTTCCAAACTACTTGTGGGCAAATGAGGATCCCCGCCAGCAAAGGTATAAAGCAGCACACCTAATTGCCCATCCTCAGCCACCAACGGTTCCCCTTGAAGACGAGCGGTGTTTTGCGGCGCGCTTTTCTCGACATATCGATGATAGGCCACATATTCGCGCGCCAAATCATGGGGATGGGCGAGCTTTACCACGATTGGTGCCTGACCGGAATCAACCGAGACAAGCAGGACCAGAGCGCCACTATAGCCGGACCGGAACTCTCGTTCCACAAAGATCGATTCGGCATTTGCGAAGGCAGATTGAAGAAGCAAAATCTCAGGCGTATTGAGACGAATGCCGGGTGCACGGCGTACGGTTAATGTCTCTGGTTGATGGATTGGGAGGCTGTGACGTAGGTTGTGCAGGAGATCATCTATCGGGTTTCTATTCATAATATAGGCACAGTTGAATTGGTACACGAAATCACCTTTCCAGTATATCACACTATGTTTGCACTTTTGCATTTTAATTAACCTAACATCGTTTACAGGCGCTATTTTGGCTCAAAAACGTACCAAAATGGACGTTTACATAGTCAAAAAGCGCCTATTACTTAACATAATCAAAAAGTGCAAAGATAGTGATATCACACTCCGACAGATCTGTAGTTTCTTAAAAACTGGGTAATGGTTGCAGAGTCATTGCTGCGTTCAGAGAGGCATCCGATCTTATCCTCCAAATCTCAACGCAAACGCAGTTCGTCAGTCAACGGTGAACCACTATCAAACAGGATTGTATCAGTAGACCGCAACGGAGGAGGCATTCTCTATTACACGCAGTAGACATAAAAGTTAAAGTGGTTGCTGTTGAAAAGTTGATTCAAAGGCATTCTCCAAAGTGGGACCCCAAATAGCGGGGTCAGGTTCAGGGATAGCGTAAACAGAATGTGAAGCCATAGCGGCTAAATAATGCTGCTGAATGGTTTCATCGTAGAGCTGTGCATAAAGCATGGTGGTATCGATATGAGTGTGCCCCATGAGTTTCTGCAAGGTAGTGATGGGCATAAGGCCACTGTTGAGCAAACGGGTGGCAAAGGTATGGCGCAAGCGATGAGGAGTGACGCCCTCTAAGTTAGCTTGGGCGGCAAAGGCATGAAGATGGTTGCGCACATAATTGGCTCGAAGAGGTAAGCCATCGCGTAGTAAAAGCGGGGAATGAGTAGCCAGGTCATCGGTGCGATGTTGCAGATGGGCATCGATGGCAAGAGCAGTGCGTTGGGTAACAGGCAACCGACGGTCACGATGGGATTTGGCATCTCGAACGAGCAGAGCTTGCACTTCGCCCATACGTAGCCCAGCATCAACCAGAATAAGAAACCAAGCACGGTCAAGGAGGTCGGAAGGAGAAAGGCTCTGAGCCGTTGAGTTTAAGACGAACTGTTCAAGTTGAGCAAATTCATGCTGGCGCAACGGACGAGGTAAGGTAGTGGGTCGTTTGAGACGTTGAATGCGATATAAAGCCGGAGCGATCGACTGGCCACATTCTTCAGCAAAATGCAGAAAACACTTGAGGGTACAAATAAAATGATTGATGGTATGGACGGAATACTCTAAGTCACATAGGTGGGTGATGTAGTCTTGGAGATCGCGCCGTCTTAGTTCGGATAAGCTGGAGAGCATGCGCTGGTCGAGCATCCATTGCCAACCGCGTTGGAGTTCGCCAAGCCACTGAAGGGCTCGTTCCCGCCGATAGAGGGCTTTCCAGCGTAATTGCTGGTGGAGAAGTAATGAGATGATGGGTTGATGAAGCCAGAGCGGCAATGAGGTGAGACGTTGACGGATCTCATCAGCGGACAAACAGATGCCAACAGCTGGCTCCACTGTGCGATGTTCAGAAGGCACAGTATTCTCTGTCTCTATTGCAGATGTCGTTCCTTCAATATCCGAGCATGCGGCTTGGCGAGACAACTGCTCCATAGCAGCTTCATAGTCGGCTCGCATATCAGGATTGGCACCATCGATGTAAATCTGGGTCGTTTTCAATTGACTGTGCCCAACCAATGAGAGAGACTAGGCAGTGGCATACGCGACTCTGCCATTCGTCTGGCGAAGGTATGGCGCAGGCGATGACAGGAGACCTCGTTCTCGGAGAGTCCGGCTTGCTGACGGTAATAATCGAGGCGCTCCTGGATTCCGCGGACACTGATGCCTTTGTGACGACGAGTCAGAAACAGATGGCTATCGACTGCATCAGGACGCTCATCCATATAGCTCACCAACAGCGCTGTGGTTTCTGGCGTCAACCAGACTCGACGCTCTTTGTTCCCTTTGCCGCGTACGCGCAGTGACCACAGTTCGTCCGGATTTATGGCAGCTTCAATATCGCCCATCTCTAGTTTCGACACTTCGCCCACCCGCAGGCCAACGTCGAGCATCAAGGCCAACATCACTTGGTCTCTTATCTGACCTTGACTCACGCTCCCCCATAACTGGCGGACGATGCGTTCCGCTATATCTCTGGGAAGATGGCAACCTGTATCCAGTCGGTGTAGACGCCACACCACCGGGTTTGACCAGCTTTCGTCTTCTGCCTCATCCGCCAAGTAGTCGAAAAATCGGCTCAACGTTGCCACTCTGCGATTGACCGTCGCACTGCTCATCCCCGCTTCGAGTTGCGCCGTTACAAACGTCGTTATCTCTTGGCGACCTATCTCTCTTGGCCTTTTTTCTATCACCTGGCCAAATTGATTTAGGTCACTTTCGTAATGTTTTACAGTTTCGCTTTGCGGAGAAAGCATTCTCACATGGGCACAGAATCCTGTTACTGCGGCGCTAAATTCTTGGTTCATTTTGGCCTCCTAGGGCTATTTTACCCCTTTTTTGGCCTACTGCGTGTAATAGAGAATGCTGCGCCATGCATGGCGACTCCGCGTTGCGGTCTGCTGAGTATCCCAAAAAGTACTCGTGGGCATCCCCACTCAATCATCTTCACTCCAAAACCGCTATTGTCAGAAACACAGCCATCTTGTAAAGAAAATCACATCAAAAGATCAAGTGACGGAGCAACTCATCCGCTAATCTATAGCCCATTCGCATATACACAATTATTTAACACACAAAAGCAATTCACAACACTTATTTTCACGAGAGAAAAAATGTGCAATATGACTCATAAATCCACAAATACACAGGTCATCATAAAGGAAATACGCTCATGCTAAACTCACTTTCGCCAAAAGCAATCGGTCTTGAAGCACCTCAACATTTATCAGAACAAGAGCTTCCAACAACGAATGGCTGGCCCCTTGTTGGGAGCCTGCCCATGTTCCTGCGGGATCCATTTAAGTTTCTTGAACAAGCTCACACCGAACATGGTGATCTCTATAGACTCGATCTAGGCTTTAGTAAGCTGGTCATCTGTAACCACCCACGTCACGTTCAGCATATCTTGCGCGACAATGCCCAGAACTATGTCAAAGGAGGTCCTCTTTGGGATACTGTGCGGAGTCTGTTGGGCAACGGGCTTGTCAGCAGTCAAGGTGAATTCTGGTTGCGCCAACGCCGCATGATGCAGCCTCAATTTCATCGACGGCGGCTTGCGGCGTTAACCTCTTTGATGATCGATGCAATTGAGGAGCAAATTCAAGATTGGGAAAGTTTAGCACAACTGGATGGGACAACGGATGCAGCCCAGGCCTTCAACAAGATCACTATGGGAATCATCGTGAGAACAATGTTTGGCACAGCGCTTTCACATCAAGAAATGGAGGATGTAGCCGGGGCCATGTCATTTGCACTTGACTTCCTGCTCCGAGGAATGGTTGTGGACAATTTGCCAGAATGGATGCCATTTCCAGGTCGGCAGCGTTTCCAAAAGGCCATCAACCTCTTTGACCAATCCGTCTACCGCATTATCAATGAATCTCGCCAGAGCGAGCGACAAGAGAATCATCTACTTGCCATGCTCTTGGATGTTGTGGACGCTGAAACGGGTGAAGGCATGACCGATCAGCAGTTGCGCGATGAGATTGCCACCATTTTTCTTGCTGGCTATGAAACCACGGCAATCGCTCTCGCATGGAGCACCTACTTCCTGGCTCACCACCCTGATGTTCAAGAGACGCTTCAAATCGAGGTCGAGGATGTATTGGCCGGTCGTACGCCAACCTTTGACGATCTCCCCAATCTGGCCTATACACGGATGATCCTGCAAGAGAGCATGCGTTTGCGACCACCCGCTTGGTTCCTCCCGCGTACAGCCGTGGCCGATGATGAGATTGATGGCCGCCCAATACCGGCAGGTTCAGAAGTAGTGTCTTTAACGTATATGGTCCACCGTCATCCAAGCGAATGGCACAATCCAGAGCAATTTGATCCCGATCGCTTTAGTGCGAAACAGTCTGCGGAACGTCATCGCTTTGCCTGGACGCCCTTCGGAGCTGGGCAGCGTATGTGCATTGGACGGGAGTTTGCGCTCATGGAAGGTCAACTCGTCCTCGCCATGTTGGTGCAGCGATATCAGTTCAGTGCAGATAAAGATGTCAAGCCACAACTCAAACTATCATCAACCTTACGCGCAAAAGATGGGATACAGCTTCAGGTTAGACACCGTTGATACTGTCTTCTAATCCTGTAAATCTAGTCCATCTGTGAATCGTTAATTTGGGGGTTCGCCTCATAGTTTCCGATTCGGACAAAATCCATGCATTACGTGCCGATATATTGACAAATATGAAGATATCTACTACAATCGGCACGTAATGCATGGATTTTGTCCGAATCGGAAATCAGCACTAAACGAACCACGCTCTATAACATGATGGATCATTCACACCCTGCCGTCCTAGATGCGCTCGACTATGAAATATTATTGGAGCTGCGCAAAGATGGTCGGGCCAGGGCGGCTCAAATCGCTCGAGTCGTGAATGCCAATGAACGCACCGTTCGCAATCGAATTGACCGATTGGTCGACCAAGGGATTATTCGAGTCGCAGCCATCATGAATCCAGAAGCGTTCGGGTACACGAGTCTTGTAGAAGTTTTCCTGCAGGTCGAAGCAGCAAAAGAGGATCATGTAGTCGACCGATTGCTGGCGATGGAAGAAATCATCTACTTGGCACACGGCTTTGGTGAACAGGATTTGATTATACACGCCTGCTTTAGAGAGAATGATGCGATGCGGTCCTTTTTGCGTCAAACATTGCCTGCTCTTCAAGGGGTGCATGTAACTCGCTCAATTCTTGTCCCACGCGTTTTGCGCACCCTCGATGCCTGGATGCCAAATATCGAAGACTTCCACATAGACTCCTCTCCCAAAGGCGCAAATGGTGCCGATTTCCCTTCAGCTGGATACCGTCAAACTCATGTTTCTAGGAAATGACTCCCCAAATTGACACAATCAGGAGACAGTCAGGAGACAGTCATATGAAAAAACATAGAGTACTCATTCCGCTTGATGGAACAAACTTTCGGCAGAAAATTGTGCCTGTAGTCCGCCAATTTTTTGATCCCGAAGATACAGAGTTCGTGCTGTTGCGCGTCGCCCCCTTCTCGAGTATTCCCCGTACAGCAATCTATTACCACGATATGTGCTTAGGAGATGTAGCCTTTTTAACCTGTACTGAAACTGATGACCCATCCACTTCGCCGGAACAAGCATACCGTACAGAATTGGCAAAAGAACTGGAAGAGGATGCGATAGAATTACGGGAGGCTGGCTATAGCGTCTGCACTGCCGTCCGCTTGGGCGATCCTGTTCAGAAAATTGTCGAATATGTCAACTTTGTCCAGATTGATCTCATTGCCATGGCGACGCACTGTCGTACGGGCATCTCCCGTATCGTACAAGGCAGCATTGCCCAAGAAGTCTTGCGCAATGTCTCGACCCCCGTTATGATGCTGCGCCCGCCCGCCCGCCCAACCTTCCGAAGGCACACCGGTCGTTCAGGAAAACTACATGCAGCCCGTGGCAGTCTAACAATAGAACAAACGGCTTGTTTGTTCCCCATCACAAGCCAATCATCTCCATCATCTGATCCTCCTTACAAAAGAGCCTCGTTCCGATGAACGAGGCTTGTTTCTGGTGGTATCCCCAATAATTTTCGAAAAACGCTTATCGTAGGTCCCGTCTCTGGCGGGACAAGAATCAAGATCGTCACCTCTGCCAAGTGAAGAGCCAGGGTCCTTGACACTCGTCACACAGGGATGTGTGACCTACGATTGAGATCGGTTATCGTAGGTCACGCCTCTGGCGGGACAAGGATCAAGACCGTCATCTCTTTCAAGCGAAGAGCCAGGGCGCTTGACGCTCATCACGCAGGGATGTGTGACCTACGTTTTAGACCGTCTATCGTAGGTCCCGTCTCTGGCGGGACAAGGATCAAGACCGCCACCTCTTTCAAGCAAAGATCCAGGGTGCTTGACACTTGTCACACAGGGATGTGTGACCTACGTTTTAGACCGTCTATCGTAGGTCCCGTCTCTGGCGGGACAAGGATCAAGATCGTCACCTCTGCCAAGCGAAGAGCCAGGGTGCTTGACACTCATCACACAGGGATGTGTGACCTACGTTTTAGACCGTCTATCGTAGGTCCCGTCTCTGGCGGGACAAGGATCAAGACCGTCATCTCTTTCAAGCGAAGAGCCAGGGCGCTTGACACTCGTCACCAGGGATGAGTGACCTACGCTTTGGACCGTCTATCGTAGGTCCCGTCTCTGGCGGGGCAAGGGTCAAGACCGCCACCTCTTTCAAGCAAAGATCCAGGGTGCTTGACACTCGTCACACAAGGATGTGTGACCTACGATTGAGCGAGGTACGAGGAGAAATCATCTCTGGTCGCACACAAAAGCTCTCTCCCGTCAGTCGAGATGACGGTCGAGAGTGTTTTCGAAGTCTCATTGTAGGACTAATTTCTAATACAATAATTCGCCTGTGGTCGTGGTCGCATATCCATCACAATGGGTAGATAGATCGACGTGTTCCATACCGCGCTCTGCTCGAGCTGAGTAAATACATTCGCAGTGCCAGCAACCACCCCGCGTTCTCGCAATTGCGCCTCACCAAGTACCCCAGGCGACCCACCACGATCTTCGCTACGACGCCAATTCTCGGCTGCGTCGCCAAATCCATCTAACCGCACGCGTTCCAACGACCAACCATCTCCATCGGCATGTTGTGCCCACAAACCGTTATCGTCGTAGTGAACTTCATCGACAGCAACGTAGCGAAAATCGCCTGTCTGGCTGGGCGTGGTGGGCCGTTCAAGCGTCAACCGTTCACCGCTGTTGCTCAGTTTACCGGAATATGGCCCAACAACGAGCACATCACCCGATACCCGGTGTACTTGTCGAAACTCCTCTGGATCGGTAGCGACCACTAGCATTGTTGCGTTCGGCGATAGAGTGAGATTGTGCGGTAGTCGATAGTCGCCAACGCCTCTAATGCGCCATCTGTTGGTTGGATTGGCTGGATCATAGAGCGGCACGGCTTGCCGCGACAGATTCATCAACTCAATGAATTCACCGCCCACTTCGTCCTCACCATCAGGGTTGTACATGATTTCACTGATGACAAGAGGACCAATTTGCGGATACGCGTTATCGAGTCCGGGGGTGTGGTGGTTCAGAGCGACAAAGTGTTCACGATCGGGTGCGTCAGCGAGAATACAGCGACCGTAAACCGCGCTCGGCCACACTTCGTCGAGTGCATAGCCATGTCCATACCCTGTCAAATTTCCCGTGGAGTTAGCTGAGAGAAGGTAAACACCTTGTGCGTCAGCATGAAGCGGAAATCCTAATTGTGAGGCTGGCACAACCAGAAATCCATAGGGGGCGATCCAGGTATCATTGGGAAAACGATATTTCTGCGGCTGCTCTCGCTCATTCGTGAGGAACCAACCACCGATATTGGTGGGTGCATTTGATGCATTGTAGAGTTCGACGAAGTTATTTTTAGCAGGTTGACTAGCCAAACCAATCTCATTGATGAGGACATGGCCGATGGCTAAATTGGGTGCAGCATTTGCTCGTTGCGGAGAACCGCTCCACTCGGTGCTGATGCGCCAAGTTTGGTTGTCACTCACGGCAGGGGCATCAGCGCCAAGTTGGACTTCTTCCCAAGTAGGTATCAGGGAAAAGCCCAGACGGTGGGCCCCAATCAGCCCGGGCTGTGTCAAATTATATGTATAGCGACTCAATTCGTTGCCCGCCGCATCTCGCAGCAGAATCGTCTCCTCTTCATTGCTCAGTCGTCCTAGATATGGTTTCTGGTTAAAGGGTAAAAAACCATATTTGGCGACAAACCGATCGGGGAATTTCGCCAGTACCAAAAAAGCATTGGGGGCGAGACGAGTTCCGGCAGGGAAAGTGTACTCGATCCCATCCCTAATTTCCACACCCCCAATGTCAAGATGATGGGGACCACTGTTTTGGATTTCGACAAACTCCATATCGCTCCCCTCGGGTGGATTGACCATTAGTTCGCTGATGCGTAGGTCGCTCAATCCCGTTGCACCCGAGGCAGGAGGGATCGGAAAAAATGATGCCTCATGCAGAGCACTCCACGTACGCCGGCTGTAGATGCGAGCCTTGACAACAACTGAACCAGTGGCTGCTCGATTGACGGCCACAGTTGTCTGATTGCCGCCGCGAATGCCGCGCGGGTCACCGTTGCCATAGGGGGGACGCGGATCGGTTCCATCAAGCGTATACCAAATTTCGCCTGTATCAGGGTTGGGATTGGCAATCGTTAGCACAAATTCTTCAGAGACTGAACCGCCGTGTTGGCTAAATATCGGAGGTTCGAATGTTGGATAGAGTCCTTCCTTGCGATATTGGGCCACCACCACACCCCGCCGTCAAGGAAAGTAGAAATCCGTCAACCAATTGCGTTGTTTATACCAATGGTTGTTGCGAGTGTATAGCTCAAAGGGGGCAGATCGATATGGATGCAGATCACGACGGTAATCGCCCCAGCGAGCAGATTCAGCAATGATGGCTTGTTCGAGCTGGTTGCTAATGATACGCAGCCGCTCAATCGAGGCAGTCGGTGATAGAGCTCCATCGTTGTAGAAGTGTTCATAGATGCGGTCCGCCAGCAGCATCCGAAACTCGTCGTTTCGAGTGAGCCGATGAAAGATGTGCGAGGGGTTGTTATCGAAATCGGTGCGCACAGTGTTGGCCTCAAGCCAATAAAGCGACTTCTCAGCATCCCAACTAAAGAAGTGAAAGCCTGCGCCTGGTTCGCCACGTTTGCTATCTGCTGAAACTCCTGATAGACCGAGTCTTTGGCCAAATTGGCTCGTTCGTAAGACATCATCTTACTCCAGGCCGCAGATTCTCCATCCACTGTTTCGGCAACCTTCATCACATCGTACTGTTCTTTTTCACCGCCCAGATAATCGGCCGCAAATCGAGCGGTGGGCCGTTCGTGTAGAATATAGAGGCCCCAATAGAGGCCGTTTAGGTAGAGATGAACATATTGACCGTGCGGAGAAATTTGCCCCATCGCCCGCTGCGCGACGCGGGCCCACTCATCGCGCACATAGAGAGCGCCGCTTCGCTCTTCATTGCTCCGATGGATCCATGAGTGGTTGTAATGTGAACGAAGCACAAGTGCATCAAATTCATTGGTGGCATCCCGCTCATTTACAGAGTCGTTGAAGAGGGGAAACGTCAATTTGCCCGCACCATAACGCTGTCGAAAGAGCAAGCGGAGCGAATGTTTGGGCGAACTCCGTGCCTTGCGCGAAGCACCACCTTGAATCCGCACGCCAGCGTTGATCTGAAAACCTGGCCGTCCTTCTGGATAGATGAGTTCAGCCGAAACGGTCCGTTCCCAGGTCGGACCATATTCGCGCGAATTTTGATAGATGCCACTTTCTGGGTCAAAAAAATCTGGACTGCTAAAGGCCAACGAGACAGAAGGAATGGCGAGCAGTGCATCATCCATCTCATCATGATAGGCAGGATCATTCACAATCTCCGGATCCATCTCGTAGTCAGCCGGATATTGCCACCATTGTGTGGGATAGCCAAGCGGAATGCCCTGTTGCTGACGAACATGGTCAACAAAGATATAGCTATGAGCAATCGAGCGAGATGGGGTAATTGCTCCGTCTGGTCGATAGGCAATCGCGCGTACGACCGTTGTTGTGTCTATGCGAAAGGGGCCATGATACTCGATCCCATACGTGGCAGTAGGGGCGGAACCATCCAATGTGTACCGGATCCGAGCCGTCGGAGCCGATGTCTCTAGTCGTAGCACAAATGGGGCACTGTAGAATCCACGTTGAACGCTAAACGATGGAGGTACGATCTGAACTGCCGTTTGCGCATGGCCTGGCGCATAAAACCCCAAGATGAGCAAGCCTGATATGAACAGGGGAAACAATCGGACCAAACAGCTTGTCGTAACAGATTCGTTAAAAAAACAGTAGCAGCAAAAGTCGGGTACAAATTTTTCATGCAAACAGAGGGC
>JAHBNG010000039.1 GCA_019217005.1 Chloroflexi bacterium TSY | reverse complement strand
GTGGTATGGTCGGTCGTTGCTTGAAGAAGTATTTGGTGAGCAGACTGTCGAGGAACAATGGTCTCAGATCCAACTAAAACCGCTAGCAACTTGGCTTCGGACGATCTATTCATGGCTCTATGAAGCAGACAGATTCATGAAACTGGGTGTTGCACTGGGCTTTATGGGCAATACATTGGAGGAGTTAAAGACTCTGCTGCTGGAGAAAGGCGCATATGAAGCATTCCAAGTCCGATCGCCGGACCGTAATGAGGCCAATCGCATGATGCGCAACTTTATTACCCAATTTTCGACCGATTTGGCGATTATCCAGCAGGCATTTTGGCAACGACAACGCAATCCAAGATCGAATCCAAGAGGAGCAAGTGGCGAGCTAACAGGACCTGCCTATGGTCTGATCGTAGGGGATCTTCTTGCTACAAGCGCCCTCCGTGGAGCTGTCACGGCCAATGAAATCCCAGATGATCTCTATGTTGTGACATATTTTCAGGAAAAAATTAGCATTCGATTGACGCCCTACGCTGATATCTGCTTCATTGGATTACCCTTTGCGACCACGCCATCTGCAGAAGGTGGTCCATCGACAGATTATCTGGCCATTCCCCACGAGATTGGTCACTTTATCTATGCACACAACAACTTTGCAATCCGCTACCAGATCGTAGAAATTCTGGCTGAAAAGTCAATCAATATTCATCTGGACTGGCGTGCCCGCTGGCTTGAAGAACTCTTTGCGGATATCTATGGATGTTTGATTGCTGGTCCAATTCAGGTACTTGGCTTTCAAGAACTGCTTTCAGACAATGCACCCATCCACTCCCAAGCCTATGAAGGCGAGCACGCAATTGATGAACTCCGGCCTCTGATTCAGTCGAATGTGTTGCGCAAAATTCGCTACCAGAAAGGAATGGGTGCTCCGGTCTACCCAAAGGCTCCAGACGTACTTGATGCACATTGGCGAAGCGTCGTTGGGAAAAATGTATTGCACAAGAGATATGTGCTGCCTGACAGTGATGGCTATTTGAATTCCATGACTGGTCAGAGCATCCTGGACAAGATTGATCCTGTAATTGATGCAATCTTACAAGTGCTTAATCCCAGACTACTTGACTTTACTTTCTGGTAAAGGCTTGAGTGACAAAGGGCAAACCGAAAGGGGCGGAAAAAAGAATCCACCCTGAAAAAACGGGATAAAATGTAAAAATAGTGCTCGGCTAGTTTAAGCAGCGGCATTGAGGCGGCGATGAGCGAGAACGCCTTTAGGGAAATGGTGTGAAACCGAGGCCTTTTTCCGAAAGTCAGGGTCGAGTTGGTCAGGAGTTGGAAAAAGAGCACTCGAGAGAACACGGCGCAGCCTGCCGGGAGTGGATTGAGGCTCTCGATCCCAGTAGCCAGTCGGTATGGGAGGAAGAGAAGCGGCTAAATGGGAAAGAAGATTGCCAGCAAGCAGCCCCAGTTCAGGTAAGCGGAAACAAGCCTCATCGGCATGAACAAATTGACGATGTAAGCCAATCATCTGCTTGGAAGCCAAGGGGGGAGGTTCAACAGGCCAGCGTTCCAGGTAGACAAGATAAATGGTTTCAGGCTGCAAAGTCATAACGGTCGCCAAAACCAAAGGTGTGTTGTAGGCCGGATCCTGAATGACGTAAATCGAGTAGGTACGGTTGGCTGTATCCACCTTGGTTGTTCTGGGGACGAGATTGTGCCATGCTTGATAGCAAATCAGGCGACCACTATAGAGAAAGCGACCAGACGAGTCCGGAGTTGTAGCCTCGAGTCGCTTTCCCTTATAGCTGCGAGAGAGCGGACGCACAATATCACCATATTCAGGTGGTCTGCCTTTTTCTTTGCGTTTGGGGAACTCATTGCGGCGCACTGTGCAGTTAATGGCTTCCCGCAGGACAAATCGGTCTATGCCGCTTTCTAGCATTTCTCTGATTGTAAACCCGGCATCGACCACCGCCACTTCGTCTGACTCCAGTGATTTCTTCGTCTCTGTCAGCAGCTTTTTCCGAAACTCACTTTCCTTTGTTCCAACCGTGCATCTCATGATTGCCTTGAGCAGTGGCACTCGCTTCCCGCCTATCTCCCCTTATCATCACTCCAAAGATGAGCAATGCCGACGAGCCGTTGAGTTATAGAGTCGGTTCACTTTCGGTGCAGCTTCGGTCGCCAGAACCCTGTGATATCTATGCTTTTCACTCGGTACCCTTCTAACTTTTTTGCCTCCCATTCCCCTTTCCACTCCACTTCTTCTTGCCACGACCCCAGCAGACTTGTGATATCCCATGATCCATATCGAAAGCTCCACCAGCTTCGCCGGAGCTCCTCATCTTCAAACCCGCTTTCTTTCAATGCGCTATGGATTGCTCCTCGACTTTTCAGAAACGACCCATTCAGCATTGCCCACATCAGACGCATTACATTTACGTTTGTTCCCATCGGCGTTACTTGCAATACATTCATCAGTACTGCTATAGTTATTTCTGGCGCGGTTAGCATTCCTTCCTCCTTTTTGGGTTCTCTACCTTTTGGATGAACTGCTAACCGCTTTTTGTCACATTTCTCACCTCATCTCTTTTCTTTTACCAGAAAGTAAAGTTGAAGATGTATCTGCTACTGGTCTGCCCTTGGCCTGGACCACGGATTCGGATAAACTTGAGGATATATATATTGAATTCACCTCATTGGAGTTTCTGCGTCAAAGAGAATCTAGCTATCGCAAGTCAATCACGGGAGGATATGCATTCAGCCCACGTCAGTTGATTACTGGCCTGTTGTTAGGGCAGGTAAATGATCCTGAATGGTCAAAGGAAAATATGTTGAGATATTCACTGGGAGAGTTGCGAACGTACTTCGCCATTCCGGGCTGGACGACAAAGGGACCAGAGGTATCGAGCGATCGGTAAATAAAAACACTACGATGTTTGATATTGGTAGATGCTTAGGCGATTCTAAAAAATTCTGATCCACAGATGGACAGGATGAACAGGATTAGAAGAGTGAAAGTCTAGTCAATCCCGTCTATCTGTGGATGATTTAAAAATTGGATTGCCCTTAGCTTTTCACTCAGTTCTTGTTGGATGCTTTGGTGATTTAGTCGTTGTGCAATCCCTTGTGCCTCTTGCCAAGAGGCTTGACTTTTTTGAGGATAACCTAACTCCTTGTAGAGATCACCGAGTAAGATGAGAGAATACAATTTGTCAAGTGGCGCTTCGACCGAACTGAAAATTTTGATACTTTCCAGGTTGTATTTGAGGGCATCGACGTATTCCTGTTGCTCAAAAGAAATAGCGCTCAGATGATAAAGGGTCATTCCTTCTATCCTTTGTAAACCAAATCGACGTAGAAGTGGAAGGGACACTTCTGCATGAGCACGTGCTTTTTCAAATTCTCTTTGGCGACGTTGAATAACCATCATCGAAAAATGGACGGCAGCTAATTCGCCTTCATCCTGCAACTCTTCGCTTATAGCCAATGCGCGTTCACAATATGAACTGGCCTTATCGTACTCTTGTTGATGTGCCGCAATTTGTGCCAGAAGGCGTAATGTCGGAATCATCTTCAGACGATCGTTCGCCTCCTCTTGGGCAAGCAGCGTTTGATGCAACAGTTGTTGTGCTTGTTCAAAGTCATCCACTGCAAAATAGACGCTTGCTTGTCGATATCGAATCGCTGAGAGTCTATTCACATCGCCCACAATTCTGCAAATAGCGAAACAACTCTCCAACAATTGTTCGGCAGCTTGGTATTCACCACGCTCAATGGCAACCCGCGCCAAATGAAACTGAACATCAGCAACGCCTTCATCTTCCTCCAAGTGCAACCAATGCTCTAAGCTTTTGGTGAGATGTACATGCGCTTCATCATAATCGTTTTGCTCAATACAGACGTTGCCCCAACGCAGAAAATTCGTTGCTTGCAGCATTCTGTCCTCCATCATACTTGCTGCATCCTGCGCCCATCTGTAAGCCTCGCGTGCATCGCCATATCGGGCACGCGTTACCCAAGTCTTCGCCAACATATCTGTAAATGTAATCACTTCCCCCCACTTTTCAAGCTTATGAGCCACCCTAATTGCTGCCCCAATATTTCCCCACTCTGTCTCTAATACTCCATAATTCTGTTGATGCTCCCCAGTAAATTCCAGGTAATAAGCCACCAGTCTCCCATACGCGACAGATGGATCGAGTAGCTTCTCATGCGTCATGTCGGCCAATAGTTCATGCTGACGGTAGGGGAGCGCAGCTAACTTCTCTTTGGCAAAATCAGCCAATAGTGGATGTTGCCGATAATATGCCTCGTCATCCTCGTTGACCAATGAGAGAGCGCTCAACCCAAAGAGGGCATCCTCCACATCAAATTGATCCAGCTCTGCAATGTAGGCCAGCACCTCGGGCGTGAACGGTCGCCCCTCAAAGACGGCCAGCAGTGGAAATACCGCTTGTAGTTCCTCATCCAATGCCTCCCAGCTAACTTCAAACGAAGTACGCACGGCCCGATCGCTGATTTCCAACCCCAAACGCTGTTGCTCATTCGCCAGACGAGCCGCCATTTGGGCTAATTTCATCCGGGCGCGTGACTTCAGTCGTTGTGCGGCAATTTCGACAGCCAGCGGCAAGTAGTGTAGCCGTTGACAGATCTCGGTCGCTGCCTCTTCTTCGGCTGTTACTGGTTCTGTACCCAAAATGTTGACCAATAATTCGCGTCCACTCTCAACCGAGAGTTCACCCAGTGGAATCACCTGGGCGTTGAGAGCATGGGCCACATCGAGATCCCGCGTCGTCAACAGGACGGGACTGCGATCGCCACTGGCAAAAAGAGATTGAACCTCCACAGCTTGGGTCACGTTGTCTAAGATAAGTAGGGCTGATTTTTCCGCCAAGACGCCACGCACTGCTGCACCGCGGCTCTCCACGTCCGCCAGGCCACTAAAATCGTAGCCATAAGCGCGCCCCCAGTTCTCCAAAATGTCCATCACGCTGCTGATGGCCGGATTGGCCCAAAGAACGCCATCGGGAAAGTCGTTTTGGACTAGATGTGCAATCCGCACAGCCAGCGTAGTCTTGCCCAATCCACCCATGCCCACCAACGCAACAACCGGTGTGCCCGCTGCGTTGAGTAGATTTCGCACTTGCTGAATCTCATCGACACGACCCACAAAATGGCGGAGCGACGCGGGCACTTGGAATGGTGGAGACAGGATGGTCGATTGAGAGGATGAATTGGGGTGCGAGTCGTCTCCATCAGGTGGTTTCAGTTCGATTCTCTTCCCGCTACGAATCTCTTCGATTAGGGCAGTCGTCTCTGGTTGCGGCGAAGCGTCTAGCTCTGCTTGCAAAATGTCAACGCAGCGTTCGTATTGGCGGATGGCAGCCGCATGCTGACCGGTGTGGGCGTAGAGCACCATCAGCTGGCGATGGGCAGGTTCATGCAGCAGATCGAGGTCGAGCCAACGGCGCGCATAGGGAATGGCCTGCTCGGCGTTCCCTTGGCCACAATATCCCTGAAGAATCTGTTGCAGGATTTGGGCCAAGGTTTGGCGAAACTCTTCGCGGGTAAAAAAGTGCCAATCAGCAAACTCTGGTGAGTCGGGCAAAGCGAAGTCTGCGAGGAAATCGTCACGATAGAGATTGACGGCATCTTCAAGGATCGGCAAACAGTCGTTGCAACTTTCAGTGGTTGCATGGTGACACTGAGTGGAGTCGGCCACCAACTGCGCAAATTGAGCCACATCTGTAGTGAGGGTATCGCCGAGGTGCAGAGCAACGATCTCATTGTCCACAGCAAAGTGCTCTTTGCCGACCAATTTACGCACCCGCGCCAACTCACGCCGCAGGTGACCGCGCGCATCTTGCTGGTTGTTCTCTGGCCAGAGCATCGTGGCCAAGGCATCGCGGGAGTGGGGCTGTCTTGTGACAGCCAGATAGACCAGCATCGCTTGGGCTTTCCGCATTCGTAGCGGGACTTCTGTGTCATCGCGAACAATACGTGGTGGCCCAAAGAGAAGAAGTTGGGTCTGGGACATAGGAGTCAATTCCGTAATCTAAACTAGCCAAAGTGTCCTTATGGGGGCCAGTGCGATTATAATACCATAACCATTATCAGAAATAGCGAACACCCAACCCCCCAAGAGCAAGAAACCAAAGGAGATGCGAGCATGATTTCTGACAGCATGAAGATTGCTACGCGTGAAAGCGTCTTTGATATCAATGAACAACATGTCAACTGGCATGGTCGACATCGCGGCTTGGAGCGCGCGATTGAGCGCTTAAAAGGACGAATCAGGGAAGAACTTAATGGACGTTCGAAAGATGGAGAACCTGACTCTGAAACATCTACCTATTCCAGGGCAACCGATCCCTATGCATTTGAGACAGACCAGATTGTGCGGCTGGAAATGTTAGTTGAAAATTTAGACCAAATAACAGACAACATATATTCGAACTTGGTTGGAGCATTTACATCGACCAATCCATTTGGGCCACCCCTCAACCATTCGTTTAATGATATTTTGTATGCGCTTTCGAAAAAGCTCATGACAGATCTGATGGGAATTCAACAAGCCTTTATGCAGCGTCAGAATAGTGGCTTGCCTCGAACATGGATGGAAACCCGCCAGGAGCAATCAGATACACTTTATCTGGCCGATATAATGGCGAACCAAGCCTTGCAGTATGCCAAAGATAAGAACGTCGTGGCGAAAGATGTATTTGCCATCACCTATTTCCAACGACGGATCGAAATCCGCATTTTGCCCTATGCTAACATGCTGCTGATTGGTTTGCCCTATGCAACTCAATGCTTTGAGCATCATGATAAAGGTCTCGACCCTTCTCTTGATCTATTGGCGTTGCCTCACGAAATTGGGCACTATCTTTATTGGTATGGCACGATCTCAGATCGGGGAGAAAAAATTCATGAAGTGATCGATCTGGCTCTGAAGAAAGAGGGGATCGAAACAGGTGATTGGCGACGAGCATGGTTAGAGGAGCTTTTTGCAGATCTCTATAGTTGTCTAGTGGCTGGGCCGATTAACGTATTTGGATTCCAGGACATGCTCAGTGCCAGGTCTACTGAATACTTCTCTTGTGCCTCCTTAACTCATCCAGACGCAAAGCTGCGTCCGCTGTTGCAATCCAAAATCCTCCGCCATATTCGAAACAACAAAGGAGAGAGTCTTTACATTGATACACCCAACTATCTGGATCAGCTCTGGCTACAAATGAATACTGTGGAGGATGATTTACTCGGATCCCAGTCAAGGCTTGCCATTCCAGCGCAAATGAATGGTGAAAGACGCCGATTGTCTTATCAAAAAGCTCTGGAGCAGCTCGATGACGTTATACAAATCATACTTGATACGATTCCTCAACTCCAGCCGCAAAAGAGCACAGAACTCTGGAGTAGAGAGGTGACAACCAACAATGTTGCCACCAATTTGGTATGGACAGGGCGATTTGTGGGAGATCAGTCGAAACGGGTGGTCGAATTAATCGACGAAAGGTATCTGAAGGAGTGGGGGACTGACTGGTGTCTCAGCATCTTTGGGCATATGTTTCGCTGTATGATGTATGAGCCTGAAGATTGCTTGAAATATTTCTTTTTGCCTTCGTTGCCGGGGGTAGATAATGATAAGGCAGATAATGATAAGGTAGAGCAGGGTGCAAATATCACGCCTAAATCGCTACATCCATTGATCGTAGAGCAAATACTAATCACGGCCAGCAAACAGAAATCAGACCCCACCCAAGGAACGGACTGGACAAAGGAGTTATGGAAGCGTTGGAACAGTTGGGATAAAAGTGGGCGTCAAGAGTTGCTCGACAGAGCTGACACGTATCGAATAGAAAACGCCCGCAAAGAGATTGAGCTATCGGGTCGAGAAATCCAGGAAACGTTTGAACCGCTTATTCAGGCCGCTTATGACTTTTGGCAGCCGTATCTTAAACAGATCGGTCGAAAGCAAGCGCGTAAGCTCTGGATCGATTATTTTAGTAAAAAACTACATTGGGAATTTTCGAGCCATCAAATCGACTTTTTTGCGAAATCGATTCAGAAACCAGGGGATTCTCAAGAAACGCTATCCTTTTTGGAAGACGCAAAGGAATTTGCCCATACTGTTGAAAGGTATCGTATCGACTACCAAAATAGGAAAGCCCCCAAGAAAATTGTAATAGACGAGTGGGCAGAGAAACTTGTCTTCGTCAAAGGTTGGTCAACAGACGGACCGACTGAGGTGGACGATGATGGATCATAATCACTACTTGTGCGGGAAGGCATAGAGCGAATCCAGGAAAATAGTGATCCACGAAGAGAGGCTGATTCTTCATGTGCTTTGCGTGAGATTTTGTTGCCTACTTTGTGCAAGAAATAGACAGACACTTGTCGATATTGATCCGGTAAGGGCCTATTTGTTTGGGCCTGCAATTGTGTACTATTTTATTACATCGATACCTGCGCTGTTCGGTTACATCGCGACCGCACTTGGGCCCATAGCTCTCCTGAAACAGCCCGTGCAGGCGGTCGCGATGTAGCTAATTTCCAGAGGTGTCGATGTAATAGAACAATACAATTGTGCAGGCCGTCGGCCCAAACAGGGGCCTGCGGCGGCACTCAACCATCAACTGCATATCGACAACTTATTGTTTATCTTGATCCGTTAAGGGCCTAAAGAGAGTGTTCTCGCAGTCGTTCCTCTATTGCGTTCAATAGAACTGAATGTTTGAGAATGCGAGCGAGTTGTTCTGTTTCTGACCATGCTTCTCTGCCTTGCGTGAGTTGACCAAGCTTGACAAGCAAGTCGCCCATATCGCGCAGGGCATAAGCTGTTCCGAAAACATCGTCTAGTTTTCGATAGAGGTTGAGGCCCTTCTCTACCATTTCCAAGGCAAAATGATCTTGGCCTTCTTCTTTATAAATCCCACTCAATTGGCGAATCAATTGGCGAAATAGCATCGCTTGGACACGTCTATTACCAATCCGCTGAAAAATGCGCTGACTCTTTTCGGCACATTCTCGAGCGGCAGCGTAATTTTGCTGCTTTCTGTGCGTAACGGTTAAGACAAATAATGTAGAAGCAAGTTCTCCGGGATCTTGGAGTTCTTCGCTTAACTTTGCGGCGCGTTCACCGTATGTTTGAGCCAATTGATATTCTTCTTTCATGTTTGAGACCTGAGCCAACAAGCGTAACGTGGAGATCAATCCAAGTTTGTCAGCTTGAGTCTCTTGAATGGTCAGAGCTTGTCGGGCAAGACGTTCGGCTTCGTCATAGTCAGGACCGTAATAGTAATAGAGGCGCGCTTGCCGGAAATAGACTGCAGCCATCCCCAGTGAATCATTCAGATTTTTCCGAGTTGTGAAACAGTCATCTAACAGTTGGTTGGCCTCTTCGTATTGCTGACGCTCGATGGCGATACGCGCCAGGTGATATTGCACAGTGGCAGCCGCTTCTTTGTGCTCTAATTTTGAGAAAAGCGTTAGGCTATCGGTCAATAACTGCTTGGCCTCATCATAATCATTTTGCTCAATGCAGACCGTCCCCCAGCGCAGTAAATTAGTGGCTTGGAGCGTTTCATCCCCTATATGAATGACTGCATCCTGCGCCCACTGATAAGCCAGACGAGCGTCACGATAACGAGCGCGAGTCATCCAGGTCTGCGCCAATGCATCAGTAAAACAGAATACCTGTGACCAACTCTCATGCGCACGCGCCACCCGAATCGCCGCTCCGATATTCTCCCACTCTGGCTCTAGCACCTCATAGTTTTGCTGATTCTCTCTCGCAAACCCCAAATAGTAATCGACCAACCGCCCATATGCGACCACTGGATTGATCAACTTTTCAGAAGCCATGTCGACCAGAAGTTCGTGCTGGCGATAAGAGAGCGTTTCCAGCTTCTCCTTGGCAAAATCAGCCAACAGCGGGTGTTGACGATAATACGCCTCCTCATCCTCCTGAACCAGAGACAGCGCACTCAATCCGAAGAGTGCGTCCTCCACATTGTATCGATCCAGATCCGCTACGTAAGTCAGCGCTTCTACTGTAAAGGGGCGTCCCTCAAAGACCGCCAGCAGGGGAAAGATCGCCTGTAACTCTGCATCGAGCGCTTCCCAACTGACCTCAAAAGAAGCACGCACGGCTCGGTTGCTGATCTCCAATCCCAACCGCTGTTTCTCATTGGCCAAGCGATCCGCCATCTGCTCCAACTTCATGCGGGCGCGCGACTTGAGCCGTTGCGCCGCAATCTCCACAGCGAGCGGCAAAAAGTGCAGTTGGCGACAGATCTCATTCGCAGCCTCTTCTTCTCCGTTGACCCGCTCTTCGCCCAGAATGTTGATCAACAGTTCACGCCCGCTTTCGGCCGTGAGCTCACCCAATGCAACGACTTGCGCATCCAGGGCATGGGCCACATCCAGATCACGAGTGGTCAAGAGGACGGCACTCCGTTCACCGTTTGTCAAGAGTGACCGTACCTCGGCCGCTTGCGTCACATTATCCAAAATGAGCAGCGTCGATTTCTCTGCCAACACCCCACGGACAGCCGCGGCACGACTCTCTGCATCAGACAGGCCGCTAAAATCGTATCCATAGGCGCGTCCCCAATTATCCAAAATATCCATCACGCTGCTGATGGTTGGGTTGGCCCAAAGCACGCCGTCTGGAAAGTCCTCTTGGACCAAATGTGCCACCTGGGTTGCAAGCGTGGTTTTGCCCAGTCCACCCATTCCAACCAGCGCCACAACCGGCGTATGGGGCGCACCTAAACTGAGCTCTGTATGAAAACCTAGTTGTGCTTTATCTGCTAGAGCTGTCCGAAAAACCTTGTTTTCATCAAAACCGCCGGATAACATCTGTCGCACCTGCTCGATTTCATCGAGACGCCCGACAAAATGAGGGGGCGGCGCGACAGCCTGGAAGGGAGGTGAGGGGCTAGGATGAGAATTGATGGTAGTCGGTTCATGGATATCTACTGATTTGACTCTATCGCCCTTGCGGCTGCGGATCTCCTCAAATAGTGCGGTCGTCTCGGGTTCTGGCGGAACGCCAAATTCCTCCTCCAAGACATCGACACAGCGTTGATACTGACGAATGGCTGCGGCCTGTTGACCCGCTTGGGCATAGAGAATCATCAACTGGCGATGAGGAGGCTCATGCAGCAGATCGATATCGACCCAGCGTCGCGCGTAGGGAATGGCTGGCTCGACCTCACCTTGCGCACAATAGCCCTGGATGATCTGCTGCAAAACCTGGACCAGCATTTGATGCAGCTCCTCGCGCTGAAAATATTGCCAGTCATCAAACTCGGGTGCGTCGGACAGAGTGAATCCGGCTAGAAACTCGTCGTTGTAGAGCTCCGTGGCTTCTTCCAAGATCGGGAGGCAGTCGAGACAGCTCTTGGTGGCCGCGTGTTGGCATTGGGTGGATTGGTTCACCAACTTTTCAAACTGGACCACATCCGATTGGAGATGCTCGCTGAAGCGTAGAGAAATGATCTCATTGTCCACGACAAAGTGTTCTTTACCCAGCAGTTTCCGCACGCGCGCCAATTCGCGGCGCAGATGACCGCGCACCTCTCGCTGGCTATTCTCGGGCCAGAGCATGGTGGCTAGGGAGTCGCGACTATGGGACTGTCCAGAGACAGCCAGGTAAGCCAACATGGCTTGGGCCTTGCGCATACGGAGCGGGACTTCTTCGTCGTCGCGCACAATGCGCGGTGGACCAAAGAGCAAGAGTTGGGTTTGAGGCATTGGGCTGAATATGGTCTACTACACACCGGTTGCAACAAACACAGGTTTGACAGTGACGCTACTTTCATCATCCACATAAGTAACTTCGTATTTGGCGCGATTTTCATCATCAATCGTTTCCACAAAGAAGACCAGCCATATCTCCGTTAAGCTAAGCTCTCGGCCATAGCGGGCTGCCTGTATTCGGGCCTGACCATACTCATAAGCATCGACATAGCTTTTGAGTTCCAGACCGTAGAGCCGATTGGCATAACGAATCAGCAAATCGCTCTTGCCATTGCCGGTTGGGAATTCGGGCAGAACGCGCCCGCCTCGGTGTTGGAGAAACCGTAACAGATAAGCGTGAAGGTTAAAGTGATAGATGACCTCATAAGGACGTAAGTTGCTCTTTCGTGGAACATCAGCTCAATGACATCGTCCTCAATTGTTTGGTCACTCTCCTGCATGTACCACGCAAAGAGTTGCGCGACCTCCTCTTCAGTTAAGTTTGGAATGTGAACGCTCCGCTGGATATTGTAGTGGCCGCCTTCATCTGGATTCTCCCCCATCAATTGTCGGCTCGCCTGAGCAACCAATTCGGTACGCGGCACATAATAATGGGATATCTTGCTGACTGGGCCGTAGGATGAAAATTTGCGCATGATTCAAACTCCAAAGACCCGAAAACCCTGATTGTCAATGTGCACCTTGCTGAGAAACCATCGCTAAAATCCGTGCCCTGGTATCGATGACAATTTGTGGGACTCTCACGATGGTATTGTATGTGCCGCCACCAGGTTTGTCAATGCGACAGAATCAGTGAATAACCATCTCCAATCCAGATGCTAGCGCGCGCTCGAGTATAGATCATTGCCTGTATTTTCATGTTCCAGCGCGCGCTCCACTCCCCGCCCAGCGCGCGCCGCCCCGCTACAATGTAAGCGTAACCGGGTCACAAAAGATAACTTGCAAGTAGGTGGTTAAACAAGCCACCGAGGAATTCCTCATCTCAGACCCTCCTTTTTATTCAACTTTCATGACTAAGGAGATTTTGAGATGATTTCTAACAACATTCAAAAACTAATCGTTGCTGTTGCTTTGACACTCGCTCTGACTGTTGGTTCTGGGGTTGTTGCGGAAGAGATGGGGTTAGAGGTTGCCCCGCAGGTGTTTGCTTGTAGTAGCGGTACCACGGGGGGTGGTTGTTAACGAGTATACACTTTCAATATCTCTCGTTTCATCAAACCATACCGATTACCTAGCCAGTATGGTTTGATGAAATTCCTCGAGACGCTGTTGAAAGTATTGTAGCTGTTGACCGCTACTATACTGGTTCATTAAACTTGACAGTTCATCAAGATAGATTTTCCCTTGAATATAATTTTTCTTCTCAAGCTCATATTCAATCATAGTAATGAGAACCTTAAGCACGCCGTCATGGTTCTGCAATTCTCGATATGCTTGCATAGAGCGTTTTAATATAATTCCTGCCTCCCGCCAATTTGTCTCTCTTACTGCTATAACACCCAAATTATGCCAAGCTTGTGCCATTCCGAGCGAGTTTGAAAATTTCTTGAAGCGTCGTTCTGCTTGACGAACATACGATTTTGCAGACGCAAAATTCTCTTTCTGAATATAGGTGATTCCCATATTCATCCAAAATGTACCGAGATGAGATTCTTCTCCAGTTAGTTGAGCCTGATCAATGGCTTTTTGGAGATAAATAAGAGCTTTATCTGAACATTGCATTTCAAAATAGAGTGATCCTAAATTACCGTATCCATGAATTAGACTGTGATCGTCAGGCATTTTTTGCCACAAGTCACATGCCTGTCTCAGGTGATGTTCTGCACTGTCCCACAAATGTTGTCGAGTATATACAGCGCCTAAATGATTATGAGTATGTGCCCGCCCGTGATCGCTCTCTAAACTTTCAAAGATTGCGAGCGCGTGTTTGTTAAGTACTTCTGCCCGCCACCAATTCCCACTATCTACATAAAAATATCCCAAATTCGAACACGCCCGCGCCTCCTCAAACCGATTCTCTGTCTGCCGCGCCAATCGAATCACCTGTCGATAGTAATACACCACATCTTTTGGTCGACTTTGCCGTTGACTTAACCGTGCCATGAGTGCCGTCAACGTCACTTCATTATCCAGATCCCCCACACGCTGTGCAACCTCAACGGCTCGTTCCAACACCGTCCGCCACGCATCCCAATGCCCGCGACGTTCCATGTAGGGAGTCAAAGCGATGATCAACAGGCGCACAATGGGCCAGGCCGCCTCGAATTGCAGACCAAGCGAAATGGCTTTGAGAATGGCCTCACGTTCCTTGTCTAAATAGGCGATTTGGAGTTTTTTGACTGCCTCGTGGTTGCTCCAATATTCAACGGCGCGCAGAATCCGCTTTTGAAAGAAATCAAGGCAAGCTTGGGTATCGGTTAGGGTTGCACTGACCACTTCAACACCTCATTCATCAAAAAGGTCTCTGTCAGACGATGGAGTTGATAGCGGGGTTCGTCCAAATCGCCACGAACCTGCACCAATGATAAAGCAATGAGACGCTCCAGCGCGATTTGGACATCATCGGGATCCAGTTCGCTGATGGCAATCAACTGCTCGAAATTTCCATTGGGGATGGTTGGCATGGTCACGAAGAGTTGACGACCCGTGTTGTCCAGCATCTGCCAGGCTTGCCAATAGATATAGGTGTAGAGCTGGTCGATGCGTTTTCCCTGCGCTTCCACCAAGTTCGCCAACACTTGAGAGAGGGCGAGGAACCGTACCTGTCCCATCACCAGCTTGAGCGCCAGTGGATTGCCGCCAACAACTTGATAGATCGTCTGATACTGCTCGTCTGACGCGTCCGCCAACCGCGCGATGCCGCGTGTCTTCGATTCGTGACGCAAAAAGGCCAAGGTATCAGCTTCATTCAGTTCGGTCAAACTATAGCAATAAATATCGGTGTGGGCTTGCAGCGTGAGCCGGCTCGTAATCAAAAACTTGCTCGGATTTGCAAGTTGTCGTAGATAGGGCACCAATGCTTCATAATCTACCACTGATTCCAGATTATCCACCACGATGAAATACGGGTGTTCCTTCACCAATCGTAGCAAAGCTGCTTGTTTCTCTTGGCTTGACGCGGCCAAATGGGAGCGCTCATCCAATTGTTCTAAAAGCGAATCGGTCAAAGTCCCGGCATCTAATGCAGGACGCCCTGTCTCCTGAATCCCCACATTGGCCAGAAATTCTTCCTGCTTCGCGCTCACCCAACCGATGTCGGCAAATCGTTCGCTCTCCACAAAGCGACGCACAAGTGTGTCGGCCAGCGTCGTCTTACCAATCCCGCCAATGCCATCAATCGCGATCAACCAAGGCCGATCCTGCGGTTCAATCACGGCTTCTAATCTTGTTCGTGCAGTCTCGACACCAAAGAGCTTCTGATCGGGCAGCGGCTCCAAGCGAGCGAGAACCTTATGCGGATCGAGCCGCTTTGGGGTTGCAGTTTCAGATGGGATTGGAGATTCTATCTCTTGTACACCTACATCATTGTGCACCGCTTGCGCATCCAGTGAAAGAAGGCGTGTGTGTGGCGCAGAGCGATTGGCTTGAATCTCCTCAAAGAGCGCAGTTGTCTCTTCGAGGGGTGGAACGCCCAACTCTTCATCTAGCAGACGCACACACTCCTCGTATTGTTGGAGTGCTGCCGCTCGGTCGCCAGACCAGGCATAGAGCTGCATGAGTGCACCATGAGCCGGTTCGTGTAGGGGCTCCATGGCCAACCAACGTTGGGCATGGAGGATGGCCTGACCATATTCGCGACGTGCGCTATGCGCCTGCACCAACTTTTCCAATGCCTCGAGCATCTCTCGACGCAGGGCCTCGACTTGAACCGATTGCCAATGATCAAAGTCGGCAGCATCCTTTAGGGAAAAGCCAGTCAGAAAATCATCGCGGTATAAAGAGACGGCCTGCGCCAAATCGGCCAAGCACCGATCGCAAAGTTGATTTTCGGGATGATTATGCTCAACCCATGTAGAGATCAGACGCTCAAATTCATCGACATCCAAAAAGAACGTCACGGTCTGTTGTAGATCTTCGTTGTCACGTTCCTGTTTGCTCGGGTCGCGTTTGTTGAGAGCCAAGGTCGTCTGGTCGGCGACTAACCAACGCCCGTTCAAAGCCTTATTGAGCGACGAGAGAGTTCGTCTCAGGGATGTATAGGCGCGCTTCTGGTTCGACTCGGGCCACAAAAGCGCACAGAGGGCATCACGGCGATGGATTTCGTTGGTGACGGCCAGATAGATCAGTAAGGCAGTCGCCTTGCGCGTATCGACCGACAGAGGATGACCATCAACTTCAAGTCGGGGAGCGCCAAGGAGGGAGAGGGTAAGTTGCGACATAAGGTTCGGTATTCGAATTCGGTTGTACTGGGCTCTGCTTGAAAACCAGAATTTACCTCGGGGAGCGAGCAACCAGCTGAACATATTTTCCTCGCTTCCCTATTCTAGCCGAGATTCTCCATTTTTTCCCAATTTTTGCATTGGTCAATCTTGTAAGGAGATTATTTTTTGACCTCCGCAATCCAGTGGCGCACTTTCTGAGGAAATATGTGGTGCAGAGGCAGACTTTTCTGTGATTTTGTCAGCCAATTGTAATACATTAATAATTGGATCCCCGTTATAATGTACCGTATCATGGACAAACATTGTACAGAATCATAATATACAAGCATTGCAGACAAATACAATGGACAAACATTGTGCGCCGCCTGTCTAATAATCATATCATTTGAGCTTGGGACAATTGTTCCGCGGTAACAGTTCACCTTGCTACACCGAACGAGGAGGTGACAGTCATCACGTTCAAATGGACAGGTCAGTAACAAGTACGGCTCGCTCTGTGCGAAAAATGACTGTCGCCTTCGAAGATAACGTGAACAGTTACACTCTGCGATCGAGAATGATTCCATGTCCGAAATTTAAGTGGCGTCTTTATCATTTCATTACGGATTATGAACAGCGAGATCAAACATCCAATAATAAGTCTGGATAATGATATCGATTTTGAACTGAACCTTAAAAAATGAAGACATTAATTATATCGGCCGACGATATCTATTGTTTGGTCCAAAAGCTGGGCATCCATGCATTGATGGATGAGATGATCGAGCGTTTGACAAAGGCTTTTTCTACCTATTGTGACGATAACATAACGATTCCAGCCCGCTCAGGGTTTCAGTATAGTCAACCAGAGATTGGTCTGCTCGAATGGATGCCGAGTATGAAAAATGGTAGTCATGCAACAGTGAAAATGGTTGGTTACCATCCCACCAATCCACAACAGCGGAATCTACCGACGATTCTTTCGACAGTCAGCGCTTATGACACGTCAACGGGGCATCTTCTTGGACTTGCGGATGCTACCTTTCTCACTGCGCTGCGGACTGGGGCCGCCTCTGCCATTGCGAGCCGCATCCTAGCAAAACCATGTACACGTAGAGTGGGCCTGATTGGCGGTGGCGCCCAAGCCCTAACGCAACTTCATGCCCTTTCGCGAGTCTTCTCAGTGGAAGAAGTCTTTGTCTATGATATCGATCCAGAGTCAGCGCAAGCTTTCAAGAGCGGGCATCCTTTCTGGATCTAGAAATTGTCGCTATCCCCACAGATGCAATGAACAACTATATTGGTTATGCAGACATTTTATGCACAGCAACATCAGTAGACATTGGGCAAGGTCCTGTCATTGATGATGTAGATACGAAACCGTGGCTCCATATCAATGCTGTCGGCTCTGATTTCCCAGGTAAGGTCGAGCTGCCACAGACACTCCTGAATCGCAGCATTATCTGTCCTGATTTCCTTGAACAAGCGGTCAACGAAGGCGAATGTCAACAACTGGAACGACACGCCATTGGCCCAACCCTCTATGAGCTTGTTCAACATCATGGAGATTACCGAGATCTTCGGGAGCAGCTAACGGTCTTCGACTCTACTGGATGGGCGATAGAAGATCAGGTTGCGATGGATATGCTAATGGATTATGCGACTGAATTGGGCTTGGGGCAAAAAATACAGCTAGAAAGCGTTACAACGGATCCGCGTAATCCCTATCAGACAGTACAAACTGTTCACGTTGAAGCAATGAGGCCGGCAATTCAAGAGACTCAGCCGATCCAATTTTCCGCGGAGGGGGCGTTTTCTCACGCCGAGTCGAGTCGAGCCGCATTAGAATATGCTGCGCCATACATTGCGACTCCACGGATCTCAGAAACATTTTGGATCGACCGAGTCTAGCTTCTCTTCGTTCCGATTCGACAATCAGAGCGGCTTTTGTAAGCCAATTGTAATACATGAACAATTAGAATCTCATTATAATGTAATTCACCCTTCGAAAATTACAGTTTACTGAACAAATACTTAGGAACTGCTAACAATTGTAGTGCATGCACCCATGAAGTTCGCGCAAAGCACCTCAGTCCCTCACAGAGGAATTACCTCCCGATAGAGTTAGCGTTCAAAAGACAGAGTACTCTCAGGGTCCTAAATGCCAATAGACCCTAATGGCATGGCAAACTGTTGCTGCCTTCCGATTTATTTACATGCTGGAATCTGACGAATTATGGCCTATCAGAGACAACCTTTCAGGTTTTTGCGTCCATCGAGTGGAGCGATGACTCTGGCTCATTCAAGAAAATTGTGCAAACCATCGTGACGTTAGAGAGGAAATATCTCGTTTGCACAATTTCGTCTGAGGAGCGATGACTCTGTAGGTAAATCGCGAGTGGAAGGCATACATCCACCAATAGAGCAAGTCCGTCAGTTCTATATAAATTAAGACAATGTCACTAATGTAAAGGGAGTTTACATGGATCTGTTATTGGTGATACCACTCCATGAGTATGGTGGAGGTGGCATCCTGTCGGGTTTCCTGCACCCACTTCTTGGCCTTGACCATCTTTTGGCGATGATCGCGGTTGGCCTGTTGAGCGCGCAGATGGGTGGACGGGCTATTTGGACTGTGCCAACGACCTTTGTCGCCGTTATGGCCGTTGGAGGAATCTTAGGAATACAGGGCATTGCACTTCCCTGGGTTGAATATGGAATCACTGGTTCCGTGTTGGCTTTGGGTATCGCAATCCTCATGGGTGGAAAGACCCCATTACAGCTTGCCATGCTTTTTGTCGCGCTCTTTGGTCTCTTTCATGGAAACGCTCACGGAACAGAATTGCCCAATGCAACGGATACGATGGCTCTCACAATTGCATATGTAGCTGGATTTCTGATTGCAACAGTGGGTTTACACTTGATTGGTGCATTGCTCGGAATGATCGCCGAACGCAAGACGCAGGGCATCATGATCGTGCGGCTTTCTGGGGCATTGTTAAGTGTGATTGGAATCTTGTTAGTTCTACGAGTTTAGTGCTCTGTAAACTAAGTAATTGACAATGTATTTAGGGATCGGAATCAAGTAACTTGAACGTAGATTGTTTGTTTCACCCGAGAATGATCATGTTCAATTGATTTAATGCTCATTCCTTAACGGTACACCGCGGTTGTGACAAAGCCAGATTTCAATGAAAAATACGACGTATAATAGACCTTCTTCCAAACTTGATGCCCCTGCCTTTCTCCTCTTTTTGGTTGTTTCCTTCATGCTTTGGAGTATCGGTCTTGTTGATCTATTAGCCCATACCTCAGAGAATCCAGACAACGCAGCTATTGGTCCATATAGCAAAACCATCGCAATTCTCCTGATAGGCTATGGCCTGCTTTTTGTTCTCTGGTTGGGCGTTCTGTTGCTGCCACGCACTCACGAGCAAGCAGCATTCATATTGCATAGAATTCAGGCGTGTTGGTGGTTGACTCTGCCAATCATACTCAGCTTTATTTTTATCGGATGGACGCTTTTTACTTGGCCTCGCTGGAGCGAATTCCCTGGGTTGCGGACCGCTATCTTTCTTTGGTTCATATTATGCGGGGCAATTTTGGTCCTATCCGGTTGGAAAGAACAAGCCACGGCTCAACCCTGGCGCAAATTCATCCTGACTCCCGTTATCGGCTTACTCCTGTTTGAAGGTGGGTTACAACTGCTTCTTTATGGCGAGCGGCTGCCAGACTCCACCTACATCAACGCGGGGCTTTTTGCACCCTATGGCCGTATTTATCAAAACCGTGAGGGGGCTTCAAATGGCACCACAAACAACTATGGTTGGTACTATCCCGATTTTAAGCTTGAAGCCGAGCGAACAATTCTTCTGTTGGGCGATACCTTTATTCAGGCACTTCAGATTGCTCCTGAACAGCATCTGGGCGTCCATCTCCAATCCTTGATCAACACTGATGAGAACGTCAACACCGAAGTGATTGCGTTGGGCATGCCGGGTTTTGGTCCTGGTCTCTACTTGAGCGAAACTCGCTTGATCGATATGGTCGACAAGTTTAATCCAGACGAGGTCGTCCTATTTTTTCATCTCAGTGATGATTTTCAAACAGATACTGAAGCAGTTGTTTATGATCTCAACTTTACTTTGGGAGATGATGGATATCCTCAGATTCATAGAAGCCAGATACGTGCGATACACGATCTCAAACATTACATTTTGCCCGGTTATCAGAACGGCATCGATCCCCTTGGAACGTTGAGTAGTCATTTTCTAACATCCAAGCTCTTGACATTGCAGACGGCCTATGCAGATGCCCAAACCACTCCAGGCGAATTAGATATGCCAAGCACGCGTGGGGTCGTCTTACAAAGCGGGGTCCAGAGTCGCTATTTTACAAACATCCAAAGAACAGGTCTCGTCAGCACACCGGGGGTCAGCAATTTCCTCTTTGGAAAGGCTCAAAGCCAGAAAGCGGATCACGCAATCGCGATTGCCAAGGGACATATTAAACGTGCCCATGACTATCTATCTTTGCAAGGTGTCTCGCTACGCCTCGTAACGATCCCTGCCTTTCCGCGTGCATTTTTCACTCAACCCGAGCAAAACCCGAATGAAAAAGTGAAGTGGTCAGCCAAGTTAGCAAGCTATGATTTGCTCCGGCCAGAACGAGCCCTTGAAGAATTTGCTAGAGAGCAGGGCATACCATTCCTCGCAATGGGGCAACAGTTTCAGCAGCAGATGTCGGTCAACGATATTGAAGTCCTCTATTTTGATCAGGGACAAGGACATTTTACACCGGACGGGCATGGATATTTTGCTCAGGCGGTTTATGATTGCTTCTACCCAAATGAACAAATCAGAAATTCGATTAGGGCTTGCATACGCTAGAAGGCTAGAAGACCAAAAGCCGTTGTAAATGAATCAAGATTTGCAGGGTGGCAAAGTTGCAAGGTTGCAGAGCGGCAAGTTGCCACGACCCTGTCACCTTGTCGGTCTGAGGCGTAGGCTCGCTGGGTTTTACAGAAAACGGCGAACTTATTCTGATAGATGAACGCTCATCGGGCAGCCGGCTCGACCAACGGAAGGCGAACATGGAGAAGACAGCTATACATCTTACTTCAAATGGAATTCAGATGGACGTAAGTCCACAGAAGTTCGGTGAGTTGCGTGAATCGAATCATATTTTGAGCGACGAGACGGCTCTACGCACCCGGATGAGGGATGAAGGGTATCTCTTTTTCCGTGGCCTGCTTGATCGCAAAGAAGTGCTAGAGGCCCGACGTGAAATTCTTCTCAAATATGCAACCATCGGCGAGATTGACCCACGATGTGATGTCATGGATGCGATCTACTGCAAAACAGAGTCGATTGAAGATGCGGCTATCAGTCACGTCAATTTACGCGCTTTTTCAGAGAGTGTACGGAGTGGTCAAGCATATTTGAACGTTGTCCTTCACCAACAGGTGATGGACTTTTGGAGCCGCATCTTTGGCACCGAAGCTTTATGCTTCGACATGCGCTGGCCACGCTTTGTGCGCCCGAGCGAAGGGTGTGGGTTTCATGCTGATGGCCCGTATCTTAGTCGCGGTTCTCAGAAGGTTTCCACAAGCTGGATTCCGCTCGGTGATGTAGACAAACATGAAGGTGCGCTCATCATTTTGGAACACAGCCATAAAAACGAAACGCTTCTCAACACATATGCCAAAAAAGATGCAGATCGAGACAAGCTAGCTTGGCTTAGCACAAACCCGCTTACGCTTCAAGAACGTTTTGGGGGTCGCTGGCTCAGCACAGATTTTCGCGCGGGCGACGTTCTCTGCTTCTCCAAAGATATGCTCCACGGCGCGCTCGACAATCACTCGCCGATTGGCAAATGTCGCCTCACTTCGGATACACGATATCAGCCAGCCAACGAACCATTGGACGAACGATGGAATGGCGACAACTTCGCAGCGCACGGACACGATATGGTCTTCTTTCCCGGCCTGGGTCACTGGAACAACAAAAATTTCCAGGATGAATGGAAGTATGTAGATGAGAATGGACGTCTCGTTTTGAAATAATCAGCAGACCACAACCCGAAGAGCGAGCACGCCCTCGTGCGAGGAGGTCCGACACGAGGCGTGACGGTCTACTGATAAACGCTCATCTACGGCAGCGATGAGTATTGAGAGTAATAGACCTATGGATTTTAGCTGGACCGACGAACAACTCAAACGCAAAAACGATGCGGTTGCTTTTGCCGAAGAACATCTGAACGACGACCTGATTGAGCGCAATCGGGAGGGACGCTGGTCGTGGGAGGCATGGCGCAAATGTGCCGACTACGGGATTTTGGGACTTGTCGTTCCTGAAGCTTACGGCGGAAGCGCAACCGACATCATGACTGCGATCCTCATTATGGAGGGGATTGGTTACGGTTGTCGAGAAAACGGATTGCCCTTTGCGTTGAACTCCCAAATGTGGAGCGTACAACCTGCAATCCAGAAATTTGGTAGCGAGGCTCTGAAGCAGAAGTATTTGCCCAACATGATAGCGGGCGAATGGGTTGGGGCGTTTGGCATTACAGAAACAGAAACAGGGTCTGATTCTTATGCGATGCAGACGCGGGCAGAGAAGGTCAAGGATGGCTACATCTTGAATGGCACGAAAGCCTATGTAACATTTGCTCCCATCGCTCATCTCGCTGTGATCTTTGCAACGACGAATCCGGAACTCGGGCGATGGGGCATTTCGGCATTCCTTGTTGAGCGCGGTACGGATGGCTTTCGCACCACGCCCGTTGAAGAGAAAATGGGATTACGCACCACACCGTTTGGGAAATTGGTCTTTGAAGATTGTTTCGTGCCTGAAGAGAATCGGTTAGCACCAGAAGGTGCGGGCGTCAGCATCTTTACAACGGCGATGGAATCGGAACGTAGCTACATCTTTGCCAGCCAGCTGGGTCGCATGGAGCGTCAACTCGATGAGAGTATTGCCTATGCTCGCAAGCGACAAGCATTTGGTCAGGTCATTGGCAAATTTCAATCTGTCTCCAATCGCATTGTCGATATGAAGATGCGCTTGGAGACAGCAAGAATGCTTTTGTACAAGGTGGCGTGGCTGGAGCAGCAGGAGAAGCCTTTGCTCATGGAGGCCTCCATGGCAAAACTCCATCTCAGCGAAATGTTTGTGGAGTCCAGCGTAGACGCAATTCGAGTACATGGTGCCAAAGGATATGCCACAGAATTTGAGGTTGAACGCGATTTACGTGACGGTATAGGGGGGCTAATTTATTCGGGAACGTCGGATGTACAACGAAACATTATTGCACGATTAATGGGATTATAGAACAAGAAGCCGAATCGAATTGCCATTTGAAGCCAGACTACAAGAAGGTGTACAGTTTAATGCACTTACTATCCGAGATCATTGAACATAGTGCAGCAAAATTTCCCCACCATGTTGCCTTTCGTTTCAAAAATCAGTTCATCACCTACGCAATTTTAGACCAACAGACCAATCATCTGGCCAACGCGCTCCGGAGTTTAGGAATAGAGCAGGGAGATCGAGTTGGCATTTACATGCCAAAATGTTTGGAATGCGCCACTGCTATCTACGGTATTATGCGAGCAGGGGCAGCTTACGTGCCGCTTGATCCGACTGCACCGGTTCAGCGCATCGCGGCAATTATCGAAGACTGCGGAATCCAGCATATCATTACTCATCACAGCAAACAACGTCAACTCAAGCAACTCGCAGCGTCAGGGACAACCCCGCAAACCGCAATTGGCATAGACAATGACGTTGAGCTTCCATACACCACCCTTTCCTGGACGGATATCTATGACCAGTTTGACAACGCAGAACTCAGAACACAGAACTCAGAACACCTGACGCAAGATTCTCTCGCCTACATAATTTACACATCCGGCTCAACTGGCGAACCCAAGGGCATTATGCATACCCACGCCAGCGGACTCGCCTATGCGCAAATGGCGGCTGATCTTTACGGTTTGACCCATGTGGATCGTCTGAGTAATTTTCCTCCTCTACATTTTGATCAATCTACCTTCGATTTCTTTTCAGGACCGCTGGTCGGTGCCACAACCGTGATCATTCCAGATGAGGTCAAGCTATTGCCTGCCAGCCTAGCGCAACTGATTGCAGACGAAGAATTGACGATCTGGTATTCGGTCCCGTTTGCGTTGATTCAATTATTGTTACGCGGTGCATTAGAACAGCATAACTTGAGCAGCCTACGCTGGATCATCTATGGTGGAGAGCCTTTTCCACTCAAACATTTGCATCGGTTGATGGAGTTGATGCCGCGGGCTCGCTTTAGCAATAATTACGGTCCGGCGGAAGTCAATCAATGCACCTACTATCACATGCCCCCGCTGCCCTTCGATTCAACTGATATTCCGATTGGTCAGCCATGCCCGAACATGGAGCCACTGGTCGTGGATGATGAGGATCATCCAGTCGCAGTGGGGGAAGTTGGTGAGCTACTCATGCGGACACCAACAATGATGCGAGGATATTGGCAGCGGCCGGAGCGCAATGCAAAAGCATTCTACTATCGAGAGAATGAAAACGGAACACAGGACAGATTCTACCGAACAGGCGATCTCGTACAGATGGGAGCTGAGGGGAACTATCACTTTCTTGGTCGCAAAGATCGTCAGGTGAAGACACGAGGCTATCGCGTAGAATTGGATGAAGTCGAAGCTGTACTCCTTTCTCATGACGCAGTGGAGGAAGGAGCGGTCTTTCCCGTGTCGGATCAGGATGGAAATACACTGATCAAATCGGCTGTTATTTTCAAAGAGGGGGAGATGGTGAAAACGTCAGCGCTGTTCCAGCACTTAGCCCAACGGTTACCGGCTTATGCTTTGCCGAGTACCATAAGAATTGTCAACCAATTCCCTCGCACGACCAGCGGCAAGATTGACCGCAGAGCACTGGCAATGGCGAAATGAACCTAATCATTGACTCTTGAAACTTGATGGAGATGTTCGTGAACTTTGAATCTGAAATCATTCGATTTATTACCGACGATCTACTACTGGGCATGAATGACACGCCGGTAACGCCCGATGTGAATCTGCTGACAACTGGTCTAGTTGACTCGCTTGGCGTCATGCGCCTTGTCATGTTTATCGAAGAAGAATTTGGTATCAATGTACCACCGGAAGATGTGACAATTGAGCACTTCCTCACTGTGAGCGACATGGTTCGCTATCTCGAATCGACGAAAGTGGTGGCTCTATCATGAAATCATCGAACCTGACCCAAAGCCAGCTTGCAATCTGGATAGGTCAGCAGATGCACCCCGGTGTACCACTCTACAACGAGGCACATACCTTCACAATTCATGGAGAAGTCGATCCCGACCATTTTGCGCGCGCCTTTCAAGCTGTTGTCGATCGCAGCGACGCTCTGCGCACAGTTTTCACGCAGCAAGACGGCAGTCCAATAGCGTGCGTGAAGGAACATTTACACGGTGCATTTGAGGTACTCGATTTTACAACTGAACCGAACCCAGACGCGGTGCTGTCTAAATGGTTGGACGAACGCTGTATCCAGCCATTTGACCTAGGCCAGCGTCTGTTCGATTCTGTCTTAATTCGGCTGGCACCGGAACGCTTTGTCTGGTATTTTAACCAGCACCACCTCACAGCGGACATCACCTCTATTCGCTTAACCTTTGAGAAGACGTCCGAATTTTATTCATTATCCGTCGCCGGAGAGCTTGATACAGCTCCTCCAATGGCGCAATTTGGCGACTACATCGCTTATGAAGAGCGATATATCAATTCACCAGTGTATGAAAAAGCTGAGGCATATTGGAATGAGAAACTAGCGGCCACCAGAGAACCAACAGCCTTTTACGGACGGTCAATGGCAAACAATCGTCCGGAGACAGCTCGTATCGTATGCCCTCTGGGTGAAACACGCTCACGGAAATTGAAAGAACTGGCTGAGCAAAAAGGTGTCCGTGCCCTTACACCGGATATGACCCAGCTGAGCATTTTTAGTGCATTGCTCTTCACTTATCTGTACCGTTTAACGGATGCAGATCAGTTGGCCATTGGGACACCATTCCACAATCGCACTGCACCGCCCTTTAAGCAGACGCTGGGTCTTTTTATCAATATTTTTCCCTTAATTGTCCAGGCAGAAGAAAGCGAAACATTTCGCTCTTTCATTCAAAAGTGCCTGCGCGAGACGATGTCATCGATGCGGTTTGCGAATCATGTCCGCACAGATGCAGCGCAAACTTCATAAGGCGTTTGATGTCGTGCTCAACTATCTGCCCGTTTCTTTCGGTGATTTTGCTGGGCTGTCCTGCGACTTTCGCTGGCTCCACGTTGGCTATGGTGATAGCAACCACGCGTTTCGTCTTCAGATTCAAGACTTCCATGACGACGGTCAATTTACGCTCTACTTTGATGTCAACTGTGACGTTTTCGATGAAACAACCCGTCAATGGTTGATTGAGCATTTTCTCAAGCTGCTTGATGCGTGTTTGGCTGACCCAGATCAATCGATTGCAACCGTCAACCTGCTTTCAGATAATGAGCGGGAGCACTTATTTGCTCGATTCAACAATACGAGTCGCTCCTACCCTAGTGACCGGACCATCGCCCAACTCATTGAAAAACAGGTTGTTCAAACACCCGATAGGCTTGCAATTATCGATGGTGCTCAGCAGTTGACCTATGCCCAGCTCAATGGCTATGCAAATCAGCTCGCCCGTTATCTTCAGACAAGAGGTGTTGCACGCAACACCCTCGTTGGACTCTGCACAGATCGAAGTGCAGATACAATTGTCGGAATCCTAGCCATACTGAAAGCGGGCGCGGCTTATGTTCCTCTCGATCCAGCGTACCCAAGCGATCGCCTGGCCTTCATGCTGAATGAAATTGATGGGCCCATTCTTCTTACACAGGAGAGCTTGCATTCTCAAGTCGCTACCTTCATTCGACCACAGCCTAATGGTAGCAACAATGGTCACCAACCATTCATCTTCTGCCTTGACGGTGATTGGACCAGTGTTAAACAGTTTGATGACTCAAACCTCGATCCCGTTGTAACGCCCGACGATTTGGCTTACGTCATCTTCACCTCCGGATCGACCGGCAAACCCAAAGGCGCAATGATTCGTCATCAAGGCTTGACCAATTACATTTGGTGGGCACGCGACCAATACTGTCGTGACAAGAATGAGGATATCGAAGCACTATCCTTTCCGCTCTTTTCGTCGCTCTCTTTCGATTTGACTGTCACCTCGATCTTCACGCCATTGGTATCAGGTGGAACAATCGTCGTTTATGGTGATGCGGAGAGCGAATGCACAGGTGAACCCGCGGTCTTGCGTGTCTTCCGCGAAAATCTGGTAGACATTATCAAGCTGACTCCCGCCCATCTTTCCTTGCTGCATGAGATGGGTAGTGCCAACCAGAGCGCAATCCCGACGCGCTTACGGAAGATGATCGTTGGGGGTGAGGATTTCAAAACCCATCTGGCGCAAAGCATACACAATCTTTTTGATGGAGCCATCGAACTCTATAACGAGTATGGCCCCACCGAAACGGTTGTGGGCTGCATGATTCATCAATATCATCCTGCATACGATTCTCTTTCTTCGGTTCCCATTGGTCTGCCGGCTGCCAATACCCAGATTTATCTACTCGATCGTTTTGGGCAACCTGTCCCTTCAGGTGTCATTGGCGAGATCTATATTGGTGGTCACGGCGTTGCGCGTGGCTATTTAAACAGACCGGAACTGACAGCCGAAAGGTTTGTCGAACGTTCAGAGCTTCATTATACGCCGGCGGTCGATGAATTGGCACCTTCGAGACTCTACCGCACAGGCGATCTGGCCCGCTGGCTTCCCGCAGATGACAATGTGCCACCGCTCGAATTTCTGGGTCGTGCCGACCATCAAGTGAAGGTGCGCGGGTATCGCATCGAATTGGGTGAGATCGAGGCATCGCTTCTCGCACATCCAGCCATCGATGAGTGTGTTGTGACCGTGCTCGCGGGCCAGATAGCCGAGCAAGCGACACCTTCTGACGATGAAGTCTTCTATTGTATACGCTGTGGTCTGCCCTCGAATTATCCCGATGCAACATTTGAAGAAGGCGTCTGTCATATGTGTCGAGCGTATGATACATACGACGATCAGGTCGCTCGCTATTTCAAATGCATGGACGATCTCCGTGTGCTAGCCGCAGAAATAAAAGAGTTTCGGTTACAAGAAGATAGAACGAGCAAGTATGACTGCATGGTCCTGCTTTCTGGCGGAAAGGATAGCACATACATGCTCTATCAGGTGGTGGAGTTGGGACTGCATCCGCTTGTCTTTACGCTGGATAATGGCTTTATTTCTGAGGGAGCGAAAGCCAACTGTCGCCGCGTGGCAGAGCATCTCGGACTAGATCTCGTTTTTGGGACCACACCTCACATGAACGCGATATTTGTCGATAGCCTTCAGCGTTTTAGCAATGTTTGCAATGGCTGCTTTAAGACTATCTACACGTTGAGCATGAACCTGGCCCGCGAACATGGTATCCGTCACATCTTTACCGGATTGGCACGTGGTCAACTCTTTGAGACGCGCCTGTCGGACATGTACGATCACAACATCTTCGATGTTGATGAGATCGACGAATTTATCCTCCAAGCGCGCAAGGCATACCACCGGATAGATGATGCTGTCTCTCTATGCTTAGACGTAGATATTTTTAACGATGACACGATCTTTGATGAAATTCAGTTCGTCGATTTCTACCGTTACACGGATGTTGAATTAGACGAGATGCTCACTTATCTTGCCGATCACGCTCCGTGGATACGCCCGGCAGACACGGGACGGTCGACGAACTGCCTGATCAATGATGTCGGTATCTATGTTCACAAAAAAGAGCAGGGTTACCATAACTATGCGCTGCCATACAGTTGGGATGTGCGGCTGGGGCACAAGCAGCGAGATGCAGCATTGGATGAGTTGGATGATGACATTGATGAAGAAAACGTACAGCGCATTCTGAAAGAGATCGGTTACCAGGAAAAAGCGCCGGAGCAGGTCCGAACAGAGCAGCGTCTTGTGGCCTACTATGTTGGGGCCGAGACATTAACGAATCTAGCGTTACGCGATTTCCTTGCGCAAAGCCTACCTGACTATATGATTCCGGCTTATTTTGTCGGGCTCGAACAGATGCCCTTAACGCAAAATGGCAAGGTCGACCGGGACGCACTGCCGGACCCACGAGAGAGTCGCGCCCAAACGAGCGTCGACTTTGTCTCCGCGCGTACGAACAGTGAGACCATTCTCACAGAAATCTGGCAGGATGTCTTCCGACTAAATGATGTGAGCATCTACGACAATTTCTTTGATCTGGGTGGTGATTCGATTATTAGTATTCAGATTATTGCGCGTGCCAGTCAGGCTGGTCTGTATCTGCTCCCGCGCCAACTATTTGATCATCAGACGATCGCAGATCTGGCATCAGTTGCCAAACTGGATGACAAGGAAACCACACGCGTCGAGCAAGGGCTGATCAGTGGGTCAGCCCCCTTGACACCTATCCAGAAGCATTTCTGGGGTGGTTCAAAATTAGGTTTACACTTTTGATATATAGACAAAAATCTATATGAGACCGTTTTCTCTCTGAGAACCGGCGAAATCAGAGAATATAAACGTTCTTTCTGTTTCTAAAAGTGTAAACCTATCTATCCAGCTAAAATGAACCACCCCGCATTTCTTTGTACAAAATCACCCCCAACCGCAGCATTGGAATCAAATGGTGCGGTTAGAAACGCCATCCGATCTGGAAATTGGTGCGCTGCAGCAAGCCCTCAACGTAGTGGTCGAACACCACGATACGCTGCGGCTACAATTTACTCATAACGGTATAGAGTGGCAACAGAGTTTTGGAGAGACGGTTAAACCTGTTGAAGTGGAGTGCGTTGATCTACAACCCTTATCAGAGGCAGAGCGACAGAGCGTCGTCGATGAACAAGTTGTTGAACTTCATCGCAGTTTAGATTTGGCAAAAGGTAAGCTTTTAGGTGCAGCGTTTGTTGAGCAGTCTGAACAGGTCCCGGGGCAGCTCTATCTTGTGGTTCATCATCTGGCAATTGATGGTGTGTCATGGTACCCACTTCTAGAGGATTTGGAAACAGCTTACAATCAGATACGAAATCACGAGTCGATTAAATTGCCCAAGAAGACAACTTCCTATCGGCAGTGGGCAGAAGTGTTGCATGATTATGCCCAAACAGATGAGTTACAGAATGAACTGTCGTATTGGCTGAAGCAAGGACAAATCCAGATACCTCTGCCGGTCGATCTTCATCACGAGTCAGCCAATCTGACAAGAGCCTCGGTTGCAACCATTTGTGTGAGGCTCGATGCCGATGCAACACAGAATCTCCTGCAGGATGTGCATAGTGCCTACAACACACAAATCAATGATCTTCTTTTGACGGCGCTCGCTCGCACGATGACGGACTGGATGGGAGGACGCTCAATGCTGATTGATGTGGAAGGTCATGGTCGCGAAGATATTGGCAATGATCTTGATTTATCGCGCACGGTTGGCTGGTTTACTTCCATTGCGCCTATCGGTCTAGAGTTACCTGTTGAGAACGAGTTAGGAAAAGAGATCAAGGTTGTCAAAGAGAAAGTACGTGGCATGCCCAATCGCGGCATCGGCTACGGTATATTGCGCTATCTTTCACCAGAGCCGGAACTGCAGCGACAATTGGCAGCACAACCGCGGGCCAACGTTTTATTCAAATATTTAGGCCAGCTAGATCAGATGGCCGCTCGGTCAAAGCAATTTAGATTCTTTCAAAAATTGACACCATCTTGTGGATTACAAAATTACCAGGAGCATCCACTCGAGGTGAATGTTTATGTCAGAGGCGGAGAGTTACATGCCGAGTTTACCTATAACACCAAGCTCCATCGAGAACAGACGATTTTCGCTCTAGCGAATCGATTCCTGGATGAGTTACAGAACGTCATAGACCATTGTCTTGACCCGACTGCAGGCGGGTATACACCCTCAGATTTCTCACTGGCAGGGTTGGATCAAGCAGGGTTGGATCAGTTGGCCAGCGTTCTTGAAGGATAGGAGCCATTGTTTCTGACATGAAAAACGTAGAAGATATTTATCCATTATCGCCGGCTCAAGCGGGAATGTTGTTCCATACAATTGCTGCACCAGAGTCAGACGTCTATTTTCAACAGTATACTTGCACTATCAATGGCGAATTCGATCATGAGCTATTTGCACATGCCTGGCAACAGATCATTGACCGACATCCTGCTCTACGCACAGCCTTCATCTGGGACGGTATTGAGCAGCCTCTACAAGTGGTGCGACAAGAAGCAGAGATCGCCTTTGTTCTGCACGACTGGCAAACAGTCCCGCATGATGAACAAGCGACACGGTTTGCAGAGTTTCTGATGCAGGATCGACGCACTGGCCTCGATCTGGCCCATGCGCCTGTTGCACGCATTGCAGTTATCAGAATTGCAGCGAAGACTCATCACCTGATCTGGAGTTTCCATCACCTTATCTCTGATGGATGGTCAACTCCAATGATTTTACAAGAGGTTTTTGCCTGTTACGAAGCATTTGTCCGTAAACAAACACCATCACTGGCAACGCGGCGTCCCTATCGTGACTATATTGCTTGGATAAAACAGCAGGACAGCTCAGCCGCAGAACGCTTCTGGCGAGACGAGTTGAAAGATTTTACTGCGCCAACTGTTCTGCCCGTCAAACAACTGTTCACCAAACATGCAAACGACCAAATCGTGCCAGAGCAGAGCAACTATCAAAAACAGGCGTACCGATTTTCAATTGAGAATACCACAACGTTGCAAGCTTTTGCACAAGAACATCGTGTGACGCTCAATACGCTGTTGCAAGGTGCATGGGCCATTTTACTCAGTCGATATAGTAGTGAGACAGATGTAGTTTTTGGTGTAACCGTTTCTGGTCGACCCGCAACTTTGCAGGGTGTGGAGGAGATGATCGGCATGCTTATCAATACGTTGCCCGCTCGTGTCGATGTCTCGTCCAATGCCAGCTTGGCATCGTGGCTTCAAGCTTTACAATCTCGCCAACTTGATATTCGTGACTATGAATATAGCGCACTGGCTGATGTGCAAAAGTGGAGCGATCTACCGCCAGGTACATCTCTTTTTGAGACACTTGTTGTCTTTGAGAATTATCCACTAGAGGGCTCCTCATATCTACCGGTTGAAAGTGAGCTAACGATTGAGGATGTTGAATATCACGAACATAGCAACTTTCCGTTAACCGTGCTTGCCGTGCCAGAAGAACATCTCGCCCTGTATATGATCTATGATCGAGCGCAGTATGAAGATGAGACAGTGACGCGAATGCTGGGGCATTTACAGACGCTACTCAACACAATGGTAAAGAATCCAACGCAACGAATAGCCGATCTGGTCATGTTGACCCCGGAGGAATACCAGCAGCTTCTGATCGACTGGAACGCTACATCAGTCGATTGTCCACTTGACCAATGTATCCATCATCTTATCGAGGAACAGGCGCTCAAAACACCGGATGCTACCGCCGTCATCTATGAAAACGAACAATTGTCCTATCGTGAGTTCAAAACTCGCACTGATGAACTGGCGGCTCGGCTCAAAAAGCTCGGTATTGGTCCCAACATGCTTGTTGGACTTTGCCTGGAACGCTCAATTGAAATGATCGTGGCCATTATCGGGATACTCAAGGCTGGCGGTGCTTATCTGCCTCTTGACCCAGGGTATCCGGTCTCACGATTGACATTTATGCTAGAGGATACAGAGGCGCCGCTCCTCATCACGACGCAAACTTTGCTCAACAGTTTGCCAGAGCTGGCGATGCAGACCGAAGTCGACGATACATCAATCAATGATCAATATCTGGTTCGAAAAACCCGCTTTGTAGGCAAAGGCAATATAAACATTGAAGACCAAGAACCAGAGCCAGCCGATCTTGCTTATGTGATCTACACGTCTGGTTCGACGGGAACACCCAAGGGGGTATCTATTACCCATCGAAACTTGGTTCACTCCACCACAGCGCGCTGTCATTTTTATCCTGATAATTTGACGAGTTTTCTTCTGCTCTCTTCCTTTGCGTTCGATAGCTCAGTGGTTGGCATCTTTTGGACACTCTGTACAGGGGGAACATTAGTTCTACCTCGTCAACGGGAAGAACATGATGTGCAACGTCTTGCTGAGCTAATCGAACGGCATCAGGTCTCCCATACACTTTGCTTGCCATCGGTGTACAACTTGCTCCTCATGTACGCAAAGCAAGAGAGCCTGAAATCACTCGTAGCGGTCATCGTTGCTGGTGAAACCTGCTCTTCGGAACTTGTCCTACAGCACTATGATCGATTGCCGAACACAGCGCTTTACAATGAATACGGACCAACTGAGGGCACAGTCTGGGCCACGGCCTGCCAATTGGTACCAGATGAACCGCCCACGATTGGGCGTGCCATCCCGAATATGAAGACATATATTCTGGATGAGAACCGCCAGCCCGTTCCGATTGGCATACCAGGTGAACTCTACATCCATGGAGAAGGCATTGCACAAGGGTATTTGAACCGTCCAGAGCTTTCACAGGACAAATTCGTCAATCTGAATGAATTGACATCTTCGACACATTTGAATGGACCAACGTCTCGCTCTCGCCAATCTGAAATTGTCGATCGAAGATGTTATCGCACTGGCGATTTGGCTCGTTACCTTCCAAATGGTTCGATTGAATTTTTAGGACGAATTGACGATCAGGTGAAGCTTCGTGGTCATCGAATTGAGCTTGGTGAAATTGAGGCGATATTGGCACAACATCCAGATGTTGAGTTGTCGGCAGTTGTTGTACAGAGTACTCAGTCACTATTGGTTGCCTATATCACTCCTCGTCAAGGGAAAGATGTCACAACTGGTGAGATCAAGAGTCATCTAGAGGATAAGCTACCCCATTATATGGTTCCGTCTCAGATCGCGTTTGTGGATTCACTTCCGCGTACATCGAATGGGAAAATTGACCGACGTGCTTTAACCGGTGCAAAGTACTTCGTCGAGGACGCAGAGCCAGTTGCCAAGACGCCCCCCGCTACCGAAACGGAAAGGAGCATTGCGGCACTCTGGGAAAAGCTATTAGGTATTGGGGAGGTAAACGTTCATGATGACTTTTTTACGGTCGGTGGACATTCTTTGTTGGTCATTCAGTTGATTGCTCAGCTACGTACACAGTTCGAGCTCCCTTTGCCAGTCAATTGGGTCTTTGATTACCGCACTCTTGCACAGATGGCCGACCAGATCGACATATTGCGCTGGGTAAAAGTGTCAACGTCATCTGAGAAATCATCAGATTCTGTCAACGGAACAAGAGAGACAGAAGAGCGTGAGGAATTTGAGATATGAACACCCGTGAATTTTTAGTCCATCTTCGTCAGCTGGATATTCAGCTCTCGATCCGCGATGGAAAGCTCAAGTTGAATGCGCCAAAAGGTGTCTTGACCGCTGAACTCAAGGCTGAATTGGTCGTGCGCAAAGATGATATTCTCACACTACTACAACCCGATAAGATTAACACCTCAGAGCTCCCTGCACCTGGTTCTATTCCCCGACCAGAGTACATGCCACTCTCAATCTCTCAGGAGCAGATTTGCTCGTTGGTCCGAGTATCTCCTCAAAGTGCGGCATATACAATATATCAGGCATATCGTCTGCATGGATCGCTAAATATTGAGGACTTGAGTGAGAGCGTAGCAGAATTGTTTCGCCGACATGAAAGCCTTCGAACCTCTTTTCCGTTCCAAGAGAACAACGCGAGATGTCAACAAATCAGTCCACCAGAATCATTTGGTCTACAATTTGTTGATCAGCGCACGACGGAGCTAGCCAAGAAGCCTGGAAGGTTGGACGAAGCAATTCTATCTGAAATTGACCAGCCGTTCGATTTAGAAAACGGACCGCTTGCGCGTTTGATCCTGTGGCAACTTGGAGATGAAGATTATCTCTTTCTACTTCTCCTACATCATAGCATCGGTGATGGATGGTCTTGTACAATTCTCTGTCGAGAATTGGAGACTGCCTACCAATCACGACAAGGTACCCAATCAGAACCGCTGTCTCGTTTGCCAGTTCTACAATATGCAGACTATACACTATGGCAACATGAATGGCTCAAGTCCAATATTTGTAAAGCACAACGTGAGTACTGGCAAACTCAATTCGCTGATGCAGTGAGCGTCCCTCGGTTACCATTCGAAAGTAGCCAACCACGTACCCAGGTGGACTGGGAGAGACATGCAGACCGTCTGTATCATGCCGCAACAGTACCTATCACAATCAGCAAGCATCAAACCACTTCTCTATACAAGTTAGCTGAGGAAGAAGAGGCGACATTGTTTGTGGTTTTGATGGGGGTATTTCAACTGCTGCTTCAGCGCTATTCTAGTCAGAATCAAATCGCAATTTGTACACCGGTAGTGAATCGAACAGAGCCTGCGTGGGTAAATACAGTTGGTTATTTCAATAATACGGTTTTGATTCAGACAGATTTTACTGACGCACAGAATTTTCGAGAGGTTGTCTGTCGAGTTCGAGATCGAACGCTTGAGGCGTTTGCCAATCAAGAGTTTCCTTATAGTCAGGTCGCAGAATTTCCAAAGCTCGTTCGCCAGCCTCTTTCACGATTCATGTTTGCTCTTGAGCAGACGCTGAATCAGGATTTACGATTGCCGGGTATTACAGCCACACCGATTCAATTGACAAACAACGTAGCGCAAAATGATTTGGCACTGTTCTTGCATGAAGAAGATGGTCTAGTTGGTCATTTCATGTACAGGACGGAACGATTTAATGCGGGTACGGTGGAAGAATTGGCTTCAAATTTTTCTGAACTCATCAATATACTTCTCCTCGATCTAGAACAACTGATTTCTAACTTACCAGAGTTTAGCCAAAGTCAAACATCCCCCGAAAATTCACCAGATTACAATATAGATGGGCACCCGTATATTCCGCCACGCACTGAGACAGAACAAAAACTTGCAACGATTTGGCAAGAGGTATTTGGGATAGAGCGGGTTGGTGTACAGGATAATTTCTTTGCCCTCGGCGGACATTCGCTTCTTGCAATTCGACTCTTTTCACAAATTGAAGAGTCTTTTGGCAGAACTCTTCCGGCAACCATTCTTTCTCAAGCAGGAACAATCGAACAGTTAGTTGAGGTACTACAAAAAGATAAACCGACGCAATTGGTTCCCGTTGTGAAAATACAGACGAAAGGAACAAAACGACCATTTTTTTATATTTCACCTCCTGGTGAGGCGATGTTGAGCTTTGTCTACCTTGTCCATCATCTTGAATCTGACCGTCCCTACTACGGATTGCAACCTCTCGGCATCAATGGAGAAACCGCTCACTATACGCAAACAGAAGATATAGCAGCCCGCTTTATTCAGGAAATTCGGGCAATTCAACCCAAAGGACCCTATATTTTGGGAGGAGCCTGCTATGGAGGTCTGGTTGCCGTAGAATTGGCTCGCCAACTACAGGTGATGGATGAGACAGTTAGTCTGTTGGCACTCTTCGACACGCCATTTCCAAATCCAACATTGTCTTCGAAAATTCAATGGCATCTGCAGAGCCTCATGAAACTCTCTCCGAAAGAAATGGCAGAGTATGTTCTCGAGCGGGCGAAAAGAAGAGGTGCCAACTTAATCGGCAAGTTCCAGTTGAGTCGCGGGCAGGAGATTCCAAAGCAATTAGACGAGCTATTCGTTAAGGCTAAAATTGCACAAGAGTCGAATAACTATATTCCTGACCATTATCATGGGAAAATCATACTCTATCGGGCAGAAGCAGATGCCCCGGCTGGCGACGATCCAAACTTTGCCGGAGGTTGGAATAAGATCGCAACAGAAGGTGTTGACGTCCATCTCGTGCCGGGAAATCACGATACGATCATGTCAGAGCCGCATGTGAGTGTTTTGGCTCAAGAATTTCAGCGCTGCCTAGATCTGGTTCAGGCGGAAGCTTAGATCGTTTAGAAAGGAGCAATATGTAAGTTGAACATATTCGTCTCGCGAGCAAAGAAGCCGAAGAAATCTATCAGCAAGTTATTTAATTCCGATTCCTCGAGTCTTCGTAAACTAAGAACCTATCCGAAAAGTGGTTGTGAGTCCCACCAGCTTCTCGGGTAAGAATGGGTCGTCACAGAACTTTTCGGATAAGCACTAAGTATTCGGTGTTCTTCTCTGCAACAAAAATATCAAGAAACGCAGTTTACGTTGTGCCCAATGATAACCTACAATGAAAAGCTCATTAATTCTAGTTGGCAATCAACTCAAAAAGCACACCCAGCCTTCTTCAGGGCAAGAGTGCGATCATGAACCTCGCCGGGATTATGTAGAAATCGGCCGTAGACTAGGTTCAACCTTGGTAAGTTACGATCTCTCCAATGCAATCTGGTATAGCTGGGTACGGCAAGTTGAAATGGTTGCCAAGCTGGATTTTGTTGAGGCAGCATATGCCCTTGCTCGCTATTCGGGGCACAATATTGTCTACTCGACTTCTGAAAAACTGGCGATTCCTTGGGCCATTCTGTCGTCGATCATCAAGGCAGAACAGCCTCACATTGTGATGGCCCATCGATTGTCATCTTCCTTTAAGAAGCAGTTCTTTCGAATGTGGCCGATCCATAAAACATTTTCTCATGTAATATCGAATTCTCACGCGCAAATTGATTACGCAGTCAATCGACTCGGGTTGCCGGAATCAAGAGCAGATTTTGTTTATCACAATGTCGACCAGCAATTTTTTAGGCCGCTTGCTCTTGATGTTGAGGACTTTATCTTGACGGTTGGTCTAGAGCAACGAGATTATGAATTACTATTTCAAGCACTTACTGGAACCAACATCCGACTCGTTGTCGTGGCATCTAGTCCCTGGTCAACTCGGGGTATTGATATTGCTTCGACAGCGAACGTAACCGTTCTCAGCCATATACCATATACAGAACTGCGATCTCTCTACGCCAGGGCTCGTCTCGTCGTTGTTCCCCTATTTGATATTGATTACGCGGCAGGGTCAACGACGCTGCTTGAAGCAATGGCTATGGGGAAATCAGTTATCGTAACACAGACTAAGGGTATTGCCGACTATGTAATACACGATGAGACTGGCGTTTATGTTCCACCGGCAGATGCAAACGCACTTCGAGAAGCTATACTCTCCTTGTGGCATTGCCCAATTAAACAGCACCGCTTAAGCATGAACGCACGACAAGTGGTGGAAGAAAGCATGAATATTGATGTCTATGCAGATAAAGTTACGGCCATCATGCAGCATACTTTGGATGTGCATAATGGTGTGCACATAGCGGAATACACATAATATACTCGATAGTTGTATTTTGAGCAGGTGCCAGATTTGACAAAGTCAAATTAAGCAGAGCAGACCTGCCGTTTGGCGAAAAGGGTAGCGAAGACCTCCGCAATCTCCTGTCCGTCATTCAAGGCATCATGAGCCGTCAAGATGAGATCTTGAATCAGTGACTGAGTTTGCTGCCGGGTAGCCTCACCAAGGGATTTGCTGGGCGAGAATTGAGTTTTAGCCAATGATGGTCCCAAACAATCAAGGTGCAAGAGAGAATAAGCCACGAAGACCAGAGACCAATGTTTTTGAAAGGCGTGGGCAGTTCGCATGCAATATTCATCAAGACCAAGCAGTTGTTTACCATCCTGATAAACCGTCTCGATAGGCCAACGAAGCAGGTAAATCGAGAGAATGCGTTTGGCATTACAGTCGGTGCGATTGGTCACTAAAACGGCATAATTGTCTTGCAATTCAGGATTATCAAAACTAATCACGATGCGTACCTTGCCGATAGAAGGGATACGCACAGTCATGGTAAAGGTGTAGTAAGTACGACCATCAATGGTGACAGGCTTGTAGGCATTCTGGGGGGGATGTAGGGGACCAACTCTTTGACTTTAATATGTGGCCCCTCGAAAGTTATCGGCTGACCATCTTCATCCCGCAAACGAAAACTATTTGTCTCCAGATTGCGATTGCACTTCAAGATGCTGATCCAATCTTTATTCAGACGATCGAGTACAGCTAGAAAATCTGGAGCGAGATACCAACCATCGAAGAGAGCCCAACCAAAGATAAGGGTTCGTTCAACAGCTTTTTCAACCAGTTCACTGGCAATGGTTATCTTGGTCTTAAACGCTTCGTCTCGCTCTCGAAAGGCGGGGTCAGTTAATAGGTGGCTATCCACTCGTTTATGAAAAGCGGTTCGTTCTTTCTTTTTCTTGGGAATCTCGGTCACTAGGAAATGTTTTTCCACAAATGCTTCCCAGTCGGTAAACTCTTCGTACCGTCGGTAGATACTTGCATCGACCGGAAAACGGATAGCGCCACTGACATAGTGACTTGTGACTAAGTTATGAGCCAGTGGATGCTGACCATTGCTATGATTGTAGTGGGTGTCGATATACTCGAACAGACTTCCCACATGTTCACATAGTGTATCGTCAATCGCTAATACCGATTCTGACTCTGAATGTTGGTATTGTGCTGTCTCTGACTATACGCTCATCATTGAGTTTTTCGGCTCGCCAAGGAGCTTCACTCAGATACCGTGATACATTCGTCTTATCTGCACTATCTAGAATGCAACGGGCAATATTTGCCATGCTTTTGTTGTCCAAGACCATCAGACCCGTCAGATAGTTTTCAAAGTGGCGAAACTGTTTACGATTGGCAAATACTGAGCGAAAGGTTTCGCTATGCTCCTTGACCAGTGGCGCTACATTTACTATCGGCAATTGCATCTTGATGGCTCCTTTTCTGCACTTTTTTCTTGATGCAATCTATTGAGATGACTTTTGTCTCTTTTGTCAAAATTGGAAAACCTTCATTTCACAACTATCGAGTAAGATACTGAAAATGGGAGTCTCGAATGGCATCTATCATCACCGGTCCGGGACATCGATTCTTACAATACTTTGTAATACCCACCCTGCGATAATGCTAACCAACGAGTTTGGAAACTTTTTTAGCATGGGGGAATCGTACAATACCCATGCATTAGCTGTCGGCCGCTGCTGGCTCCACAGGTGAAATTTTCCGTTTTCGCTGGCTGTTAAGAACCAGAACAAGATAAAAGGGATTCATGCGCTACAAAATCTTTTCTTTGTAATGCGCTATCTTGCGGCAGTGCGCCGTCAGGACACTGCTTGCGTTAACGCAGCCGCCATCGGCGGTGGATTGCGACATCTCTACCCGCAGGCAGCTGTCGTTGGCGATAAACACCCAGACTATATGTTTCAGCTTGGTAAGTTGACAGAGGACGCAGCGCTAAAATGCATCTTTATCTACCGCGATCCGCGAGATCTTGCTAGCTCAGTTGTAAGGGCCGCTCGAACGATCTGGAGCTCCTATTTTCGAGAGGAACTCCGTGAGGCTAAGGCCGTTGCTACACGCTGGGTCAAATCGATTGCCATGATGGAGCGGTATGCAGACAAGCTCCACATCATTCGGTACGAAGAGTTGGTATTGAATCCTCAACAGGTTCTCAAGGCATTGGGCACTTTTCTAGACGTTGACCCATCTCAGTTTGATCACAAAGTTCTACGGGTTGATAGTGTCGGAAAACATCGCAATAGATTAACAGCCCAAGAAATCTCCTCTGTCATTGACGTTGCAGGGGCAACCATGAAGCGGCTGGGGATGACAATCTAGCAGGAGAAGGTGATCCAAGATCCCGAATCCACGTAACGATATAATTGCCACTACTGCGAGGTAAACACAATATGGCGCATATCGTCTTTCTGACTACACGCTACACTAGCCATCTAAATTCCTGTTATCATGTTGCCGATCGTTTGCGACAACAAGGGCATCGACTTACCATTGTTAGTGCGTTTTATGTCTCTGCAGGCGTAAAGGCACAGGGGTTTGAATTTGTCTTGCTCGAACGAGAGGCGCTTGTGCATAAAAACCGTGAAGGACCGCGTGAGCACTTTTTAGAACAGCGTGAATTGGATGAAGTGCTGAAGCAACTAGCACCTGACCTATTGCTGATTGACGAGGAACTCAGCGCATACATTATTATTGCAGCATCTCACAATATTCGCACGCTACTCTATCAATGTTGGACAGGGACACGCAGTGGCTATGGCGTTCCTCCACTTGGATCGACGCTACAACCGGGTAAGACCATTGCTCAACGCCTCAAGATTGAAGCCATACGACGGACTAAACGTTTAAAGCGTAAGGTTGTCCTACCTGTTGCGCGTTATTGCTATAGCGGCAATGATCGTCATTCGAACGTATATAGATATTCAACTATCTACAAGCTGGCCGAAAATCGCGGATTTGATATAAGACAATTCAATACAGACCATTGGCCTGCTCTGTTCTTTCGACATGTTCCAACTCTATTTCTAAACGCTTGGGAGTTGGACTTGCCAAATGCTATTCGTGAAGAGGATCTAGAGTGGTTTGTTGGTCCACAGATCTTTCTGAAACGCACGCAAACCAATATAGATTCCGATTTTAGCGAGGCGTTTGCCTATATGACGCAACCAGACGTATCAGGCACGAAAGTCCCCATTGTCTATTGTGCAATGGGGTCTATTGTGGGCGACTTAGACTACTTCCAGCGTGTGGTTCAAGCATTTGCGAAGCGGCCTCATTATAGTCTCAGTAGATCCAAATTTGGCGTTTTTGGCGATTTTCAGTCGAGATTGCAGGGATTTTGGAGTCATTTATTCAGATTTCGGTTACAGAAAACAACCTATTTCATATCTGAAAATCGCCCAAATCTAACGCAAAAACTAGATATCGACCGGCAAATTTGTATTTATGTCAACTGTTTAGCCAGAATTCTCTCTCAAAACCTGAAATTTGGATCTACTGAGGCTTCTGCTCTCCACTGGGCCACAGGTTTCGACTGATGACTTAGGTACACTACCGCCCAACGTAAAAGCGTTTTCCTCTGTACCACAGCTCGACGTTTTGCGCCACGCTGACCTCATGCTTTGCCACGGCGGGATTACAACGATTAACGAATGCATCTTCTTTGGCGTGCCCATGATTGTCTATTCTCAGTAGATCCAAATTTCAGGTTTTGAGAGAGAATTCTGGCTAAACAGTTGACATAAATACAAATTTGCCGGTCGATATCTAGTTTTTGCGTTAGATTTGGGCGATTTTCAGATATGAAATAGGTTGTTTTCTGTAACCGAAATCTGAATAAATGACTCCAAAATCCCTGCAATCTCGACTGAAAATCGCCAAAAACGCCAAATTTGGATCTACTGATTCTGCAGGATATACTGATGAAGATAGCAACGCAGTCCGTATAGAACATCATGGTCTTGGTGTACGCGGCGATATGAATCAAGAGTCAGCAATGGATATTGCCAAGAGAGTGGATTCTGTATTGAAAAATGCTGAGATCAAGACGAATGTGCAGCACATGAAGGCTGTCTATCAAAAATACCGGGAAGCGGATAAGGCTACTGCCTTGATTGAGCAAGCACTCATGGAGCCTGAAGTCGTATAGTTGTTCCACGTAATTGGCAGATCTCGCGACAAGTGTGTTTATACAGACTCGATTGAGATATTCCCCAAATCATTTCACGCTGCATCCTCTGGGGTGGTTCATTTTAGGCGGACAATTAGGTTTACATTTTTGCAAAGAGAAAAGATGTTTATATTTTCTAATTTGAGCCATGCTCAGGCAGAAAATGACCTCATATAGATTTTTGTCTATGTATCAAAAGTGTAAACCTAATTCTGAACCACCCCCATCCTCTTCAAACAAATTATCCCCAATATGTAATCGATACGCAATCTGATAGGTCTGCCCCTGCGCCCGCACGGTTGGTGAATGGGCCGCTAAGTAGCGAATTGCTGAAACGAGAACATTTGTCGCTTCCGGCATACCTTCCAGAGTCTTATACATCTGAATCGCTGCCTCGACACATTGAATCGTGTGAAAATCGCGATCTTCACGCAACAGGAGTTTGCCCAACAATGCCAACAGCGCCTCGGGTTCGCCTTCGTCATACAGATAGTCAGCAACGAGACGCGCAGATTGATTGACGCGCTGCTGTTCGTCCAATAGATTGGGAAGCGCCGATAAAATTTCAGATGAGGTCTGGTGTGCACCATTGCCATTGGAGCGAGGCTCCGGCAGTCGAGCAGTCGGGATGTTCAAAAAGCGATCCAGGTAAATACTCATTGCAGCATCAAAAACACCGCGTAACAACTCGACCGAGGGCGCGCGCTTGAGTCCCCGCAGGATGGCGTTCGAAAAGGTGAAAGTATGCAGAGCAGTATCCCAATCACCAAACTCGTTGCTGGTGTGAAACTGGGCAACCCGCAATGCTGCTGCATACGTTACGGTTTCGGCCAAATCGACCATCGATGCACCCGCACGTAGTGCCTCCAGTAGACTATCAACCGTAGCCTGTGGATCATCTGCTAACAATATCGGAACCAATGCGTGCTTCCCTTGCCAGCTAGCCAAACCCTGTGCAGAATTCACGATATCATCAAGCTGGGTAAAAGTATCACCCAGAATCGAAATCAAATCGATTGGGTACCGCCAGGCGTTGGACTCTTCCATTCGTGCGGCATTGGCGTACCCAGAAACTAGACTTGTCAGCAGGATTTCAGCATCATCCCAGCCAACGATGTCAAGCGCCTCAAATGCCTTATTTGTAAAATCTGCCGGATGACCAACATCGATATAGCGATGGTCTGTTACAGCAGCAAAAAGCATGTCCGCCATCTGCTCTGCGGTTGCGCCTGCTCGAATGGCCGATACAATGCATCGTTCCGCACCTTCAGCATCGCGTACTTCGATGAATTGACGAAACCAGCGCTTGAGGGTTGCAATATATTGCTCTGTACTCATAGATGGCTCTTTATCCGGCAGGGGACGTACCGTAAAACGGGGAGGGTGCCCCACGCTATCACGGGCCACTGCTGAAAGCCCGTGAAACATGGCGCGTGGTCGTTCTGATTCTTCCAGATAAGGCTGCATATTCATCAAGCAGACATGCATTGTGAGCCCCTGCCCCCATCCACCAATCCGGAAGCGTGAGCCGAACAGCACTCCCGCGCGAAATGGCTCTACCGGGTCACCACCTTGATCCATCAGCACTAGAGCAGCTTTGCCCAACACAAGTGGGATATCGCGCTCGAGACCAACGAGTAGACGATCTCGTTGACGGGTCCGTTCATCAACTATAGCCCCCACGTCGACCCAAATCTGGCGGTTCCCGTTTTCACCACGAACCTCAACTGGAAACGCCCGAACGTCATCAGCGAATTGGTCAAACGTGCCGCCACTGGCTAAATCAAAGCGGGCATGGTGCCAATGGCAGGTGAGGATGCCATCTTGAACGGTTCCTTTATCGAGTGGAAAGCCCATGTGGGGACAGCGATTATCAACTGCGTAGACTTGTTCCTGGTGCATAAAGAGCGCAATGACGTGACCATTTGCATGGACGGTGAGGCACTGATTCGTTTCTAATTCCGCAAATTCTGCAACGTTTACGAAATTTGGTGTTTGAGAGTGACGTGGTTTTAGATCATCTGGGGATTTGATTGCAAGAGGCATTGTGATATCTCCTTCATGATGCTGCACCGGCTCATAGACGAGAATGAATTCGCCTGTTCGGCTCGATCATAAGTGGCCAAATCTATTCTCTTCACGCAGTGGTTGTTCGTGGCCATCTATGGCAGTGCAGAGTATAACTTGGACGATTACGGACTTCGTGGTTAAATTGATGGAGTAAGCCTTTCCAGCATACACTATTTTGCTTGCGTGTGCATATGGTAGATTGGCCAGATTATTGCTGTACTTTTGGACAGGTAACGCCTTATCTATGCCAGAATTGATTTTTACCACCAATCCCGGTTTAGAGGATGTTGTCATCGATGAATGCCGGCTCCGGTTTCAGGCAAACCAGTTGTCCGAATGTACATTCGAGCGCCAACCTCATGGCTTAGGAGGCTACATTCAGCTGCACACAGCCGAGCCAATGGACAAAGTATGGCCAGTTGTCAAGCAGATGCGGTCAATTCATCACATCCATCAGCCACTCCATTACTTCTCACTTTCCCCTGAATCAACCATGAAGCAACTTGACCAGATTCGAGAGGTGATAGGACAACTCGATGTGCCCGGTCTGACCAAAGCAGATACATTTCGTGTGAGTAGCAAGCGGAGTGGTCAACATGAGTTTACGAGTGTTGATGTACAAAAAACTGCTGGTGCTGCATTGGTCAACCGATATGGCAAGAAGGTCAATCTAAAGTATCCCGAAATTAATGTACGAGTTGATGTCTTTCGGCAGAATTGTTATGTGGCGCTTCAATTGACAAACAAGCCGCTTGACTTTCGATATGATTATGTTTTCCGACCTCGCATTGCAATAAAAACAAATTTGGCCTTTTCTCTTCTCCATTTGGCGGGTCTGCAACCCACAAATGTCAGTCAGTCCGAAACAGCTTGTTGTCCCTGGCAGACAAATGGCTCACATACGGGGGGCTTCAAAGGTCCGCGGTTGCTTGAGCCATTCTGTGGTTCGGGAACAATTTTGCTTGAGGCAGCTACATGTCTTCCCTCCTATATTCTATACGGTAGCGATCGATATGAAAAACCAGTGGAATGGACTCAAGGCAACCTCTCTGCGGCGGGTTTTGCTGACCGATTGATCCTGAAACAAGCAGATGCCCGCGATATTTCAGAAATTCATGCAGCCAATAGCATCCGTGCAATTGTCACAAACCCTCCGTTCGGGAAAGTTCTCGGCGCAAACGTCAATTTCACGAGTTTATTTCGAGATTTTCTCCATGGGGCTGAAACAATCCTGGAACCAGGCGGGCGTATTGCAATGCTGGTTTGGAAGCGTAATGCAGTCAACAAAGCATTACGCGGTCTGAATTTGAATATTGTTCATGTACGCATTGTCGATACAGGTGGACTTTTTCCAGGCATATTCGTTCTCCAGAAGAAAGATAGCTAATCTTATGACGCATCAACGGATTCAACTGAATTGGACAATTGATGAAGCCGAATACCTGAAGAATTCAAAACGGGTTCGTCAGACTATCGAGAATCGCAAGTCGAAACATTTGACGGAGCTCCAGTTAACGAGTCAGTCCATTCGGTGCTTAATTCTCACCGTGGCGGCCATGATGCTCCTGACCAGCCGTCCGCCATTGCCGCCCCAAAGCGATGGTGTGCGGGTCCAAAGAGGGATTGCAATGGCGTTGGCGCAAGAAGAGAAAGCATGGGAAACGAATGATCTTGCTCTTTTTCAAGAATTGGTGGACCCGCAGGTTGCGGCAAGCGTACGCCAATCGTGGCGGATCAATTGGCAACAAGGGCAACATTCGGATCAGACTTATACTCCAACGTTGCTTGACACAGAACGAATCGACAATTTGTCTCTCGCTTACGTCCGGTTTGATCGTCCTTCTGGTCGTTGGTGGCTTTCAAGCCCTTATCGCGAAACTCGATTTTATCATGAAACATCAGCAGGATGGATGCGCACGATTCCAGCGCTACAGTATTGGGGAGTCCGTCGTACATTTGACACTGCCCATCTCCAGTTCGAATTTCGCGACAGAGATGCCACCACCATCAACACTATTGCCCAGCAGATTGAGCAAGAATATGTTGAGCTTTACAAAATCTTAGGGTTGGAGGCACCGCAGCCCGCCGACAAGTTGATCATTGCGTTGATGCCTAATGACGTTGGTAGACGGCAAACAATCGGAAATCGACTTGAGTTCACATCTCCACAACTCTCTCTAATCCCTGCAACGATGTCAGACGCGGAATTTATTCATCACTACATCATGAGTCGTTTAACATATCGAGCGGTCACCGAAGCAATGTCCAACTACCGCAACAGGAACCAGTATCAGTGGGAAAATGTCATATGGGGATTTACTGGATGGTTGCGCACCGACATACTTGGCCAACGGGCACCTTGGCATGAACAAGCAGAACGGCTTTTCAAACGGAACAGTCACAAACGACTACCTCTTTCGTTATCAAGTGTAACGTCCTCAGAGTACTTCATGCAGCCAAACCAAGAAAATATCATGTGGCACTATATTGCGACAGAGTCAGTCATTGACTATGCCCTAAATACTTATGGTCGCCACAAGATCCCCGCTTTGCTTCAAGCATTTTCTGACCATGAGACATGGATGTCACTCATCCCTGCTGTCTTCGAACTCCCAGCAGAACAATTCGAGCTCGATTGGAATCAATCCCTATACCAGAAATATCACCCATCCATTTCTATCTCTCCCTCTTCAGACTGAGACCATACGGAAATCTTACGGTCCAATCGCCGTTGAAAGTGAGACAATGAAGGATAGGTCAAGCGACCAGAAACATCAGCGACTCTATGAGATACTGCCTTTAACGCTGGATTGATTCTAGCGTGTCGAGGGGTTTCGCTGGCTTACATGCAAAGTATTTATGAAGCGTGGTGAACTCTCGCCTTCCTGGCGTTCATATGACATATACGGAGGACCGGTCATGATGACTGGTCCTTACGTTGTACAGATTGAGAACAGAAGACTCATGAGCCATTGGATGAGTCAGGTAGTTTGTCAGGAACCTGAAAGATCTGTTTAGCCTCAATCGTGGTATATTAATATCACAACAACAATTTTCCTCTTTTTTCTCCTTCTTTTTCTCCTTCTGGGTGTTTGGGTATACAAAAGGCTCGTCGGTAACGGCGAGCCTTTTGTATTGGACTATTTTCGCTCCATATTTGTGATAGATGAGCCCATTTTGTAAGTTTTGACACTTCTATTGCGTAACGATAAAATCACAGTAATGTGACCGTATGACCTTCTTATCCTGACAATAGCTGGAGTGAATCATGTATGGTAACGAACTTCTGCAAATGCTAAACCAACCCAGAACAATCATATCCCACTTCTGGATACAGAGACAGAGGTGGAAACTTCTTTGGGGAACCTTCGTGGTTGCTGTTCTGCCATTTGTGGTTGCTTGTACACCGCGTCTTGGCTCTGGTGAAATGGATCCGTTGGCGGATCAAATCGATCTTTTTGTCGATTTGCCTGCTCTTATGATCGAATATGATACGCAGGGCAATGTCAGCTTTGGGGACATGCCCATCGAACCATTGGTAGAATTGATGATTCCGGGTGGACTAGCATCATTGATATTAACGCAAGGAACACTCGATTTTGTGCTTGAAAACAACATTCAGCACATACAAATAAATAATCGGCTCACGGGTCCAGAAATCATCGTAAATGGGCTCTCGCTTCCTTCGTTAAAATGGGATGATCAATCATTGAAGGCCTCAGCTCAGACAATTCAATTACTTGGTGGGAGTCAACCCATTCTAGAAAAAGTGCTTCCCCTTGTCAGACAACTAGGCATTGCTGTCACGATACGGTTTCCTGTCCAATCTAGTCATGCAATCATTCCATTGGTTCCAGGAGATGCAGAGACAGGGCAAACAGCAGAACGGTTGCTTGATAAATTCTTATCCTCGGTAGGACGACAGCCTGAAGCCTATATTCCTGTCTATTATCAAGCTGATGGGAGTTGGACGGTCAGCGGTATGACAGATGAGGAATATATGGTGCTCGCTCCTTTCTTTCCATGGACGGCTCTGCGATTGCGGCCGCAAGTGGTTCAAAGCTTAATTGCGTCGAATATATCGCAGATCTACATCTCTACAAATGTAGACGGCATATTTCTGGGGCTAAATGGAAAAATGCTGCCACACATCGGGTGGAAAGATGGTGAAATGCAGAATGTACTAGAGCTCGCAGACCAGCTCGGTGTATGGGCGACATTGGCAGCCAATGGCATCAATCTTCAAGAGTTGATAGGTTTGGTGGAAACTGTGCTACCAATTGTCCAAGCCACGAATATGGTTTTGGTAGTACATTTGCCTGAGCGCTGAGATCATATACAAAAAATATGCTCATCTTGAAAACGTACTTTCTTGCTCATACCGGGGTGATAGATGTTCAAAAATAATGTAACGCGCTTCTTAGATAATAAACGGGTGGCCTATCAAGTCTATCAATACGATTATGAAAGCGGTGTGCAATCCGCAGTTGAAGTCGCCGAGGCCATTGGTTTACCACCAGAGCAAGTCTTCAAGACCTTGGTTACACTCCTGGATGGACCGAAATCGAAACCGATGCTCGTTGTCATGCCGGGACCTGACATTCTCAACCTCAAGAATTTTGCCAAAGCAATCAAAGCAAAAAAGGTTAAAATGGCAAGCCATGAACAAGCAGAAAATCTGACTGGGTTGCAGACGGGCGGCATTAGCCCTTTGGCATTAATCAACAAGGGATTTTCAATTTACCTCGATCAACGTGCCAAGGACTTTCAGTCAATAGCCGTCAGTGCTGGACAACGTGGGGTTAACCTAGAAATTGCTGTTGACGATCTAATTCATTTGACTCGTGCACATCTGGTTGTTCTGTAGCTAGCGGTTGGTCTTTTAGAGACGTTTAGGAATGGGCCGTAAATAACTTGGACAATTGGAGATTGTGAGAGTAGAGATAGAGAGATTCGGCCCTTGTAATCTCTAATCTCTCAGTCTCTACTCTCGCACAAACTGACAAGTTATTAAATTCCCATTCCTTAGGTATTTTATCGTCCGGATCCGCTTCCCGCTTACTTCGTCTCTGTAACCTTTTGCAACGACCGCGGTTGATCTGGATCGTAATGACGTGCATAGGCTAAATACATAGCCAATAGCTGACCAGGGACGATGGCGATCATAGGCGACAGCCATTCTGGAATCCCGCCAGGCAATGGAAGCGGGACATGGGCTTGGTCTAACGTAGATTGATCATCGCTGATCACCAATATTTCAGCTTGATGTCGCTGCAATTCGGCAATGAATGATTGTAATTGTGGTAGCATTTTTCCTGATGGTGCGATGACAATGACGGGAAAGCCACTCTCCACAAGCGCAAGTGGGCCATGTAAAAAATCGGCGCTGCTATATGGTTCAACGAGTGTATAGGTTAATTCCTTTAATTTCAAGGCCAACTCAAATGCCGTTGCATAATTGAAGCCCCGTCCAATCACGACACATTCACGCATGTAGCGAAAACGCTGTGCTACTTGGGCCGCATTGCGCCCAGTGATAAGCAGGTTATCATTTGCTGTATTTGTGCGAATTCGTTCGTTTAATTGTAGGGTGGTGGCAATTTCATGAGGAATCCGTTCAAGTGCATCTATCATCTTTGCTTCACCAGCAAGGGTTGCGCTGAGCAGCGCAATTGCCATGAGTTGGCTCGTGTAGCTTTTCGTGGCAGCAACTGAGCGTTCGGCATTTGCGTGGATATTGATAACGTGGTCGGCCTGCTGTGCAAGCGGAGAAGAGATGGTGTTCGTTATTACAGCTGTCAGAGTTCCCTGTCGGCGAGCTTCTGTAAGAACTGAGATAATATCTGGGCTTTGGCCGCTTTGACTAATGCCAAGAACAAGGGTGTGGTGAAAAAGGGGGGGTTGCTCATATATCGTAAAAAGACTGGGTGTTGCTAAGGAGACGGTCAATTGATTCATGGCACCAAGGAGATACTTCGCATACCGTCCAGCATTGTCACTCGTCCCTCGCGCCGCAATGGCCACGTGTCGTATTTCGCGATTCTTTATATCGTGTGCAAGTGCCCGTATGTTCTGCTGCTCATGTTGCAACAGTGTTTTTAAGACCCGAGGCTGCTCATGGATCTCGGAAAACAAGAATGTTTGATCAATCGGTTTCACCACAATTTCCTCAAAGACTTATCAGTCAGACCAATTCCCTGCTTCTTGCCAAATAGAGAACGATGCTTCGTGCTCAGATACTCAAAGCTTGCGTACTTTCAAATAATTGATGCGCTGATCGAAAATTAATCGGTCTCCCACTCGTCTGGCATTTATTCCAGCGGCGTCGGTTTCCAAACCCGCTTCCACCATCTCGCGTACCGCAGCACGATCCGTTGCATCAACAATCATTGATGCAATCCATTCTTCAAGTTCGCGCTCAAAGATAATCTCCTGCTCAGAAATAATCTCTAGACCGGCATCGACGACTAATGCCCGATATTGATCAGCTGTGTGCGCCGCGATATGGCTTGGATTGCGTCGTGATTCAATCGCATTGTGGGTGGCACGTTTGACCGGATCTTCAGCTGTTAGTAAGTCGGCCAAAACCAACATTCCCCCTGGCACCATCACGCGTGCCATTTCACGCAAGATCGTCTCTGGATGCCGTGCATGATTGAGGACCAAACGGCAAACGACTGCTTCAAAGCGCCCATTGCGAAACGGCATGAGTTGAGCTGGTGCGAGACGGAAACTCACTGATCGAACAATCGATGGAGGATTGTTTAAACGCATATATTCTGCGTATTCTAACATTGCGAGACTTACATCAATACCAACCACCTCTTGAATCCCTGCCTGGGCCAGGGCTAATGCCAATTGACCCGTGCCACTGCCGACATCTAGAACACGTGAATTTAAAGGAAAGCCAGCATACCGAATTAGACTTTGAATCCGCATGGTTTCAGTTGGGTTCAGTATTGCATCTCCCCATTCTCCCTGCATACGCCCCGAAGAAGAAAGACGATGGTTCTGTCTCAAACTGCGTGCCATCTCATTATACACCTGTGCGATCAACGTCAAATCCTCATCCTCGCTAACAGTGAGGGCTAGTTGTGTGTTTGTGTGACTACGTTCGCGTGGACGACGTGGAATATGTTCTGTGCGATTGACGTAGCGCAAAGACCACTGACCATTTTCGTGGTCAATTTCAGATAAACTCGTGTGGTCAACTCTTACTTGGAGCCTGTGAGCACCAAAGAAGTGACGCAAAACAGTCGCAATTGCGCTTTCGCTTGTGACGACAGCAATTGTTTGCCCAATATGTTCACTTAGAAGCTTCGTCAGTGTCGAGATTAAGGCGTGGTGGAATTCAACATATGGTTCGACAACAGCATTATGAGTGCTTGTATGAATCTCGGGGTCAAGTTCATCAGGTGGCGTATCAATATCAGGAAACGCCAAATCCATACTCAGTCTAGCCGGCAATTCCTGGGCAACTGTTACAGGCAATCCAAGTGCTTGCCCGATACGCTGGGCCGTTAGTCGGCTGTGAAGTTGTCGTCCACTCGCCAGAATGTCGACGGACTCATACCGTTTTAACCAGTCTGCCACAGCATTTGATTGTTCCCAGCCCACGGCGGTTAGGCCACTCTCGTCGACTAAATCATCATTTAAAAGTGAAGAATAACGATTGTGCATACCTTCAGCATGGCAAATCAGCAGCATGCGCGTCATCAAACCAGGTTCTCCATTAGAGTATCGACTCTTTTGCGCCGGTACAAGAGTGGAAGAACTGGATGAACGGTTATAAGTAGGAGATGTGCCCGACATATCTTCGTCGCGCCGCGGAATGTGCTCTTTATTTATCTGGTCTTATCCTATGGAGGATTCTACATGACAGGATCACACTGGATACTTGTCAAGTTTAGGAAATCGTTAGTAAGATAATACCAGATTGTAGAGGGAGGCACAAATCATCATTATTGACTCTTTCCAAAACATCTTTAGGGGTGGCGTAAACCTTTGTTGATGACTTGAGTGATTTGACTATCCGTATCTAATTAAACAAATAGTTTTTCTGACCAACTATATCGTTGACATTCAAACTATTTTTCAGTACAATCAGGCGCAGCATTTTACCGAAAATTATCAAACGACAATATACTCTCAGCTGTGAACATGAGAATATTTTCAGCTGTTGTTCGAAAAGACATACTGTTCCCCACAGATTTCAGTGTTGGCCGAAATCAGCAAGCGGTCTCATGAATGCAAAGTTTGAGTATAAGTTCTTGTCAGCCCAGCAGAATAAGCAAATGTTGCTTTAAGGAGGAAGTATGGCGAAGTTCAACACGGAACAGATCCGCAATGTTGTAGTTTTAGGCCATGGTGGCTCTGGAAAGACATCTCTCACTGAGGCATTGCTCTTTAAGACAGGTGCAATTTCGCGCGTCGGTCGAGTTGAAGATGGAACCACAGCTTCAGATTGGGATGCGGAGGAACAACGGCGCGGAATCTCAATCAACCTTTCAGTTATTCCAGTCGAATTCCAAAACACAAAAATTAATTTAATCGATACTCCAGGATATCTAGACTTTGTCGGAGAAGTAATCAGCGCCCTTCATGTTGCAGAAGCTGGTCTACTGCTTGTAGATGCTGTTGCAGGCGCTGAAGTCGGGACTGAGCTGGCATGGGACCGACTTTCCGCGTTGGATAAACCGCGTATCATATTTGTTAACAAAATGGATCGCGAGAATGCCAATTTTCAGAACGCAGTGGCAAGTCTCAATGTTTCATTTGGTTCTGACGCCAATATATTACCTTTCCAACTACCAATAGGTGAAGCAGACAATTTTGAAGGCATCATTAATCTTGTCAACTTAAAGGCGTATTTAGGACCCGAAGGCAAGGAAGCGGATATTCCGGCAGATATGGCGGACGAAGTCGAAGCAGCTCATACAGCCTTGGTGGAAGCAGCAGCTGAAGCCGATGACGACCTTATTATGAAATATCTAGAGGGGGAAGAGCTCTCGGCAGAGGAAGTACGACATGGTCTGAGCCAAGGAGTGAAAAGCGCAACAATTACACCTGTCTATTGTGGAACAGCAACTGGCAACATCGGTTTGGAAAGATTGATGACGTTGGTTATTCGCTATACGCCCACTCCAAACGAACGCCCCATTGACGCGAACAAGGGAGATGAGGCAATCGAGCTAACCAATGACGCCAGCGAAACGGCAGCCGGTATTGTCTTTAAGACGACGATTGATCGGTACGTTGGGCGGATGAATTATGTGCGTGTTTGTTCTGGTTCCATTCGTAAGGACGATCGTTTGACGGTTCCTCGACTTCGGCAAGAGGTACGGATAGCCAATCTCTTCAGCATTCGCGGCAAAGAAACAGAGCCAGTGGATGAATTTGCTGCGGGAGATATTTGTGTGGTGACGAAGTTGGACAATGTGTTAACGAATGATTCGCTTTCTAATAGCGATGCCGCAATTTCGGTCGAGGGTGCATCCTATCCACAACCCCTTTACTCAGTTGCGGTTTCTCCAGCCACCAAGGCAGACAGCGCAAAATTGGGCCAAGGTTTGACTTCATTAACGGAGGAAGATCCGACCTTAACCGTCTCGAATATTTCTGCCACAAAACAGACTGTCTTGCAAGGAATGGGTGAGACGCATGTCGATGTTGGTATGCGGAATTTGGAATCAAAATTTGGCGTTAAGGTCGAAGCATCCGTACCAAAGGTTCCCTATCAAGAAACGATCAGTAGACCTGGTTCTGCTCAATATCGACACAAGAAGCAATCGGGTGGGGCGGGTCAATTTGCCGAAGTGCATATGCGCGTGGAGCCACAGGATCGTGGTGAAGGCTTCGAATATGCCAGTGAAGTTTTTGGTGGTGCCATCAGCAGCGTCTTCTTGCCCTCAATTGAGAAGGGGATCAAGCAGGTGATGGATCAGGGCGTCATTGCTGGGTTTCCAGTCGTTGATGTGAAAGCAGTTGTCTATGATGGGAAAGAGCACCCCGTCGATTCAAAGGATATCGCTTTCCAGACAGCCGGACGAGAAGCATTCAAGCTCGCCATGCAAGAGGCTGGCCCGTCGTTGCTGGAACCGATTTATTCTATGGAAGTAATTGTGCCAGAAGAATATATGGGTGATGTCATGAGCGACTTGAACACGCGCCGCGGCCGTGTTCAAGGTATGGAGCAAAAAGGCAACCGTAGTGTGATCAAAGCTCACGTGCCGTTTGCCGAAATTTTGCGTTATGGGACTGATTTACGCTCGATGACCCAGGGACGCGGCGTTTATACAATTGAATTTGATCACTACGAACCTGTGCCGAGTCACCTAAAGGACCAGATCGTTACAGATAGTCAACAAGAGGATGGAGAGGACTGATAGTCAGTAGACCGCAATCGTGTCATTCTCGAGCGGAGCGAAGAATCTAACGATTGCGGTCTACTGACTAGTCACAGTATTTATGGTGGTATAGCACAAACTGTGTAAGTTGCCGCTCTCAGTCTTCTGACAACATTGCTGCCAAACGTTCGCGTTCTTGCAAGAAGACCAAACGTGCCGATGCGTATTCCTGTGTGATTTGCTCAATATGTGCGTCGATATCGATCTGGCCAATTTCATCACGTAATTCGGTTTCAAGCTCGGCAGATAACTGGGCAATGAGAAGTGCGCCAAACGTCGCACAAGTTGACTTTATGCTATGTGCAGTAAGTTGCAGATTTTTTGGGTCTTGATCTGCTCGATATTTTTTTAGATTTGCTACCAGTTGGTCTGATTCGGTTAAAAAGGTATCTAGCAATTCGAGAAGAAAATCAGGTTCGTCTAGGCCGATCAACTCGGCAACTGCATTCATTGGCTGATGCAAAATAGATGGGGTTCCACCTTGTTCTGTTGTACTCATAGGACTCGTAATTTCTCTACAGGTTAAAAATAAATTTGTCCGCCAATCTTACACTTTATTTCCGTGATGATCCAATTTGGATCCCCATTTTAATTTCGCTATAATATGTCGCTCAGGTCGGCCATTTTGGTGTCGACCTATTTTTTTGTCAATCAAGTATTCACCCATTTGCACCAAAGGTAGTTGATCGTTTTGACTTTCGCTCTTTCACCCTTAGCTATTCCGACGTCGATCTTGGCGACACTCACCACAGTATCAGCTTCCATAGCAATGCTAGAATTGATCCTTCATGCGCTCTATGTTCTTTGTGTTACAGGACTTGCCTTCTATGGTTTTAATGCATTATGGCTCACTCTGAAGGCACGAAAAAAAGATCCTCAATTGGAATCAGATTATCTTCTAACACCCAGTAGTTTAAGACCTATCATAAACTCTTTACAGATTGAGCGCAATCCCCCTCCGGTACTATTCTGTCAGCAATGTTGTTTCCCCGTCCCAGAATCACTCAGTGCCCCCCGCATGTGTGTCGAACTCCCCCCCGTTACAATTCAATTGCCTGTTTACAATGAAAGACATGTGATTGAACGGTTGATTGACGCTTGTGCACAGCTGAATTATCCACCAGATAAGTTACAGATTCAGGTGCTAGATGATTCAACCGATCAGACCAGAAGTGTCATACAGCGGTCGGTCGAACAGTGGAGGCAGCGCGGTTGCAATATTGAGCATATTGAACGAATGGATCGTCGAGGATTTAAAGCTGGTGCATTGGCTTATGCTTTACCCAGAGCAACAGGCGAGTATATTGCCATCTTCGATGCGGACTTTACACCATCGACCGATTTCTTGCTACGCACATTGGGGGCGTTTGAGTTAGAAGAAGAGACGAATGCTGAACAGATAAGTCTCAAAAGGGATCAGCCAAATAAGAAAGCGGGAAAGGCACCCGTGGGATTTGTTCAGGCACGTTGGGGGCATCACAATGTTGCCTATTCATCTATTACACAGAGCCAGGCCCTTGCGCTAGATGGTCACTTTCTGATTGAACAAACCGCTCGACAAGCAGAAAATTATGCGTTTGGGTTTAATGGGTCAGCAGGCATCTGGCGTAAAGCGTGTATCCAAGATCCGGCTGTTGGTGGATGGCAAACAGATACGTTATGCGAAGATCTGGACCTCAGTTATCGTGCGCAACTTGCTGGTTGGCGCCCAGTGTTTTTGCGCAATGTCGTCGTACAAGCAGAGATTCCTCCCCAACTTGCGGCATTCAAACGGCAGCAATATCGCTGGGCCTGTGGTACAATTCAAACGTTACGAAAGCTTGGCCGTCAGGTTTTGTTTAGTGAATGGTCACTGGGCAAACGGATTCAAGGTGCAATCCACTTAGGAAGCTATCTACTCCACCCGTTTTTGCTCTTACTTTTACTATTGTCTTTGCCACTTATGTTGTTAAACATTAACCCCGCTTGGCCACTCACCTACTTAAGCTTGGCGTCTCTGGGACCACCAGTGCTCTATGCTGTTGCACAGCGCGAGTTATATCCGAACGATTGGTTGCGACGCTGGTCCTATATCGGTGTTTTAACCCTCCTCGGTTTTGGACTTTGTTTGAACAATTCAATCGCTGTTCTGCAGGCGTTGCGCGGTCAAAATGGACCATTTCTTCGCACGCCGAAATTTCATGTGGAAACAGCGTCAGATCGATGGCAAACCAGCAGCTACCGCCTTTCTCTCGAACCGGTCTTTTATGGTGAATTGTTTTTATTGCTCTACGCCAGTTTCACTGTTGTAACGGCCATATACCAAGAACGATTCTGGTCGATACCGTTTCTTCTTCTTTATGTTAGCGGATTTGGATTCATGGTCGGTGTTGAACTATGGCAAGCCAGACAGGCAAATCTAACGCTTGTTCCACGTCGCCAGACAACGGCTCAAGAAAAACAACGAGCAGGTGCTTAGAACCTATCCGAAAAGTGGTTGTGAGTCCAAGCAGCCTCTCGGGCGAGAATAGATCGTCACAGAACTTTTCGGATAAGAACTTAATCAGTAGCGAGCAGAAGCATCGCCTTATGGAGAAGCGGTAGTGGTTACAGGGTAACTGATGCGATCGGATTGACATCTGGTCGTAGCCTGAGAATCTCATCTCAAACGCGAGTCGTCAGTCAACGGTGAACCACTACCAGAGAAGCCACTTAAATTTCGAACAATCGACACATTTTTCCAAGGGACGATTGTCCGAAGTTGAAATGATGTGGTTATTGGACATATTTATGGTAGATGGACCTCTATATTTTGGTCAAATGGAACCATCACCTTTAGAATGAATACAATCAGATTGGTTCAACCGTGAATAGAGCGAAAACTGACATGATTCTCAAAGAAATAATCAGTTTGATTTGCTCTTTTAGCGAATGAGCGTTCAAATTAGGGATTCCAAGAAATGTTTTTAGAAATCAAGGGATTTATTCATGGCACGTGATAAATTTGATCCGACTTGGGATGAAAGTCCAGCTGATATCATTCTCTTAACAAATAGCTCCAAAAAGAACTTCATTCTCGAACTGCCAACCGGTCGCTACCGACTCGATGCGGGGCGCCGTATGCGCACACTTCGTTCGATTATGAAACTTCCGCAGGTGAAAGCACTCATTGATGATGGAATGTTGGCAGTTGAACCAAACTAGCACATGTTTCGTAAATAGTAGAGCAGTTTATTGTGTTGACTTTCACTGAAGAACTGCTTGAACAACCTCATGCAAACTTCTGTTGGCACTTTGTATATCGTAAATTAAGTTTTCAGGCGTTTCTCTAACTAAAAAGCATAAAAACTTAGTTGACGATGCACTTAGTGCTTATCCGAAAAGTTCTGTGATGATCGATTTTCACTTGAGAAGCGGATCGGACTCACAACCACTTTTCGGATAGATTCTTACTAGGATCTTTACCTATGTCGAAACTCCTCCTGATCGACGGTCATTCACAAGCATATCGAGCCTATTTTGGTGTCAAGACACCCTTGGCAACGAGTGCAGGCGAGCTGACGACGGCAGTCTTTGGTTTTGCGCGCAAGTTGCTGAGCGTTCTCAAAGAATATCAACCAGATTATCTGGGTGTTGCGTTTGATTTGGGCGATACGTGGCGCCACAAGACATATACCGAATACAAAGGCACGCGCGAGCGCATGCCAGATGACTTGCGAAGCCAAATGGGTCGTATCGAACAATTATTAGAGACGTTCAACATCCCCATCATTACCTATCCTGACTATGAAGCCGACGATATTCTAGGAACTTTAGCGCACCAAGCTGCTGCCCAGGGCATCGACGCCTACATTCTTACAGGTGACCGCGATCTCTTTCAGCTGGTTTCAGAACGAGTCAAAATTCTCTATACACCCGGTGGGCCGCGTCCACAGACAGTTGTTTATGGGCTGGAAGAAGTGATGGAGCGCTATGGATTAACGCCAGAGCAGTTTATTGATATGAAGGCACTGACCGGAGATAGCTCGGACAATATTCCTGGTGTGCCTGGCGTGGGCGATAAGACAGCCATTAAGTTTTTGAAGAATTACGAAACGCTTGATGGATTGTATGCACATGTCGACGAAATCAGTGGACCCAAAACACGCCAAAACCTGCTCGACGCCCAAGAACAGGTGCAAATTAACCGTAAACTCGTAACGATTGTCACAGACTTGGACTTAACGTTCACGCCAGAAAACTATCGCACACAAGACTATGACCAGAACGCCGTCATAGCGTTCTTCAACGAGTTGGAATTCCGCAGCCTAATCAAAGAGCTACCTCAGGGAAAAACGCCTCCCACATTTGACAGCGAGTCGGGACAACTTGGTCTCTTTGGAAAAACATCTCAAAGTGCCACTGCCTCCTCGCAAGACGGCTTGGATGAAAATGAAAGCTCAGCAACAAGTGGCACAGAGGAATCAGAGTTTCTCCTCGTACAGGATGAAGCAACCTTAAACGAGTTGATTGAAGCGTTGTCCACAGCCAAACAACTCAGCTTCGATGTGGAAACCGACAGCACAGACGCCATACAAGCCAGGTTAGTTGGTTTGGGTATCGCATGGGAGGCAGGTCAACGAGCCTACATTCCTGTTGCTCACACAGAAGGAACGCAATTGCCGTGGGAGCAAGTAAGCGAGCGAGTTCAACCCTTTTTTGCCAACCAGGCCGTGACCAAGCTTGCCCATAACAGTAAATATGATGTCACCGTCTGTATTCGTCACGGTCTACAGATAGTGGGGGATGTTCACGATACAATGGTCATGGCGTGGGTGCTCAACCCGGCCAGTCGCCGACTCGGTTTGAAGGCACTCGCAGAAGATGAGCTCAATTGGCAGATGACCGAATTGACCGACCTGATCGGCACTGGGCGCAAGCAAATTACGATCGATCAGGTTGCGTTGGAACAAGCCGGTGCATATTGCGCCGACGATGTTGATGCCACGATCCGTCTCTACGACATTTTTGAGCCACGCCTGAAGGAGGCCAGCCTTTTCGACCTCTATCGCGAGATTGAACTTCCCCTCTTACCCGCACTCACTGATATGGAAATAGCGGGAATCAGGCTGGATATCAATTACTTGGGCGACATGTCGGCCCAATTAGAAAAACGCCTGACCGAATTAATGGAGGAGCTATACAAAATTGCCGGGCGCTCATTTAACTTACGCAGTACCCAGCAGCTAAGCCAGGTATTATTTGATGAATTGGCCTTTCCCACCAAGGGCATGAAAAAGACACGCTCTGGGCATTATAGCACCGCAGCGGCAGAATTAGAGCGCTTGGCCAATGCAAAATTGAGTGCGACGCAGCAACAAGTGTTGGATATCATCCTAGAACATCGTCAGTTGGAGAAGCTGCGGGGGACATATGTTGATGCATTGCCCACACTGGTAAATCCTGAAACGGGACGCGTGCATACGAGCTTTAACCAGGCAGGTGCCGTCACAGGCCGGATGAGCAGCAGCAATCCAAATCTGCAAAACATCCCAATCCGTACAGAGATTGGGCGTCGGATTCGGAAAGCCTTTGTCGCTGAACCAGATTGGCAATTGCTTGCAGCCGATTACAGCCAAGTGGAGCTGCGTATCCTGGCGCATATTACTCAGGAACCTGATTTGGTCAAAACGTTCCAAGCGGACCAAGATGTTCATGCGGCCACAGCCTCTAGACTATTTGGCGTGGCGCTCGACCAGGTAACCGATAGCCAACGCAGTTTAGCCAAAACCATCAATTTTGCCACGATTTATGGGATTAGTGCTTTTGGACTGAGCAACCGCACCGATATGAATCCCAAGCAAGCACAGGAGTTTCTTGATCAATATTTTGAGACGTATCCAAAAGTCAAGCAATATATCACAGACACCATTCAGATGGCCAAGGACAAAGGATATGTCCAAACACTTCTTGGGCGTAAACGGTTCTTCCCTGAGTTACAGAGCGGACGATTGCCATTCAGTCAACGCAGTGCTATTGAACGTGCAGCTATTAACGCACCGGTACAGGGAACAAACGCTGACATCATGAAGATCGCCATGATTCGGCTACATAAACGACTGCATGAAGAAAATTATCAGACCCGGATGTTGTTACAGGTTCACGACGAACTCGTTCTTGAAGTACCACCCGCCGAGCGTGATGCAATCATCCCCCTTGTGCGAGAAGTAATGGAATCTGCCTATGTGCTTGACGTTCCACTTAAGGTGGATGTAGAAATAGGCAACAATTGGTACGATATGGAAAAAGCAACTGTATAAAGATTTACGACAATCGTCAATATTACCATGATGTTACAAGACAAAATTAGACAACTCGTTGCAAAAGCGATTACAGCCGCTCAAGAATCAAACTCACTGCCCTCGTTTGACGCTCCACAGATTGAAATTATGCGCCCGAACCAGGCTGAACATGGCGACTATAGTACAAATATAGCACTCATCACTGCATCGGCTATTAAGAAAGCGACAGGCGCAAAAACGAATCCGCGCCTGATAGCCCAAGCCATTGTGGACAACCTGGCGGTTGATGAGCTAATCGGCAAAGTTGAATTGGCCGGTCCAGGGTTCATTAATCTCTATCTAGCCGAAAGTTGGCTGCAGAAGCAGGTTGCCGTCATTCTCCAGAAAAGAGAGACTTTTGGAAATATTGATCTAGGCAAAGGTGCCCGCTGGCAGGTTGAGTATGTCAGTGCCAATCCGACTGGACCAATACATTATGGCGGAGCGCGCAATGCTGTGATAGGCGACAGTCTGGCGAATGTGCTGGAAGCTGCCGGATATGATGTACAGCGTGAATACTATGTTAACGATGGTGGCACCCAATTTCGTCTCTTTGCCGAAACGCTCTACGCTCGCTATGTTCAACTCGTTAACCACGACGAAAAAGCACTCCAAGAGGATGTTGCAAATGTCGGAACAGAAGAGGATGTCGAGTGGTGGCGACAGGAGGGTGTAATTCCCGATGATGGCTATGCTGGGGCATACATGATTGAATATGCCCAAAAAGTATTGAACGAACACGGCGAGCACTTCATGGAGATGCCTAAAGCGGAGGCAATTGGAGAATTGATGTCGATTGGGCTGAAGATCGTGCTCGATGACCTGGCAAAAGAGTTAGCTGGTATCGGCGTTCGATTTGACCGCTGGTATAGTGAACAGAGTCTGCATGATGAGGGGCTTGTTGAGCAGGTACTGGACGAGCTAGAAACACAAGGTGACATCATCCAGCGTGATGGTGCTGTTTGGTTTGCGGCGAGCAACTTTCCGAAGAATGACAAAGACGAAGTTGTCATCCGCAACAATGGCTCACCGACTTATTTCGCCAGCGATATAGCCTACCATTATGATAAGTTTTACCGACGCAAATTCGATCGGGTCATCAATGTTTGGGCGGTTGATCATCAAGGGCATGTGCCGCGCATGGGGGCTGTGATGCAAGCACTGAAGGTGGATCCCGAGCGATTGACAATCTTGATGTACGATCTCGTCAAGCTGGTGCGCGATGGCCAAGAAGTCAAGCTAAGTAAACGAGCTGGGAATCTGGTGACAATCAATGACGTCGTTGATGAAGTTGGAGCTGACCCCCTACGCTTCAACCTTCTCATGCGCAGCCCAGAGAGCACCATCGAATTTGACTTGGAGTTAGCAGTCACCCAAACCAATGAAAACCCGGTCTATTTTGTTCAGTACAGTCATGCACGCATCTGCTCTATTTTGGAGAAGGCTGCGAGTTCTGGTTTCTCTGATGATGCAGAGACGGACTCAAAGACGAACATTGAGTCAGGTGCCTCATGTTTACTTCTGACTCATCCAGCGGAGTTGACGCTGATCCGAAAAATGCTGGAGCTAGAAGAGCAGATACTGACCGCAATTGAGCGGCTGTCGCCCCACAATCTAACATATTACGCAATTGATTTAGCAAAGACATTCAATGCATTTTACCGAGACTGCCGCGTCGTCGACCCGGAGAACCGCGAATTAAGCCGTGCCCGATTGTTGCTTAGTCAGGCAGTACGTGTCGTATTGGCAAGGGTTCTTGGCTTGATTGGCGTCTCGGCACCAGAAAGTATGTAAAAAAATGGGTTCTCAAAATCTTGACCAAAATTCACAACATCCAATGAAGATCCTAGTGAGCGATCCACTTTCTGAGGCTGGACTCAATCCACTACGAGAGGCTGAGTCCGTCGAGGTTGACATTCAAACAGAGCTGACTCCAGAGCAGTTGCTGGATGTCATTGGGGATTATGAAGCATTAATTGTGCGTAGCAGTACGCAGGTGACTAGAGAGGTTGTTGAATCTGGGCAACATTTACGCGTCATTGCACGTGCAGGTGTCGGCGTCGACAATATTGATGTAGAGGCCGCAACGCAAGCCGGAATCATTGTTGTCAATGCGCCAACAGGTAACACTGTCGCGGCGGCAGAACACACCATTGCCATGCTGATGGCAATGGCACGCAACATCCCTCAGGCAGATGCACATGTACGGGAAGGAGAGTGGAAACGCAGCCGCTTTACCGGTATTGAAGTGTGTGATAAGGTTCTCGGTTCGGTGGGGTTGGGACGCGTTGCGCAAGAAGTCGCCCGCCGTGCACAAGGGTTGGGTATGAAGGTCTTGGCCCATGATCCATATGTGACGGATGAGTATGCAGCGCAACGAGGTATTTCGCTCGTGAGCCTGGAGGAAGTATTAGCGCAAGCCGACTTCTTGACCGTTCATATTCCTATGACTGAGCAGAACCGACATTACATTGGCCACGAGCAGATTGCAAGAATGAAACGCAGTGCACGGATTCTTAACGTGGCGCGTGGGGGTGTGCTGGACGAAGAAGCTCTGCTAGAGGCCATTGCTGAAGGACGGCTGGCAGGCGCGGCGCTGGATGTCTTTGAGATAGAGCCTTTATCAGATGAAAGCCCTCTCCGCCTGCACCCACAGATTATTTTGACCCCTCATTTGGGTGCCAGCACGGTGGAGGCTCAAAATCAGGTAGCGGAAGACGTTGCGATACAAGTACTGGATATTTTAAACGACAAACCAGCACGTTATGCTGTGAATGCTCCCATGATGCCACCGCAAGATCGTGACGTGCTGCTGCCCTATATTGATCTGGCAGAACGTCTGGGTCGTTTTATCAGTCAATTGGGTGCGGAAGGGGTTAGTCATTTTGAAGTGACGGCCCATGGGGCATTGGCCGATTGCGATCTGGCCTATGTGAAGGCAGCTGCCTTCAAGGGACTATTGGCCGACGTTGTTCAAGAACGCATTAACTTGGTCAATGCGGCTCTGATTGCCGAGCGGCGCGGAATGAGTCTCTCCGAACGGAAACAAAAGCAGCATGACTTACGTTATGAAACGATGTTAACCATACGTGCAACAGCGCGCGCACATGTATCAGATCATAGTCAGCCGGGCGAGCGTCGCTGGACTGTCCGTGGCGCGATCCTACATGACCACCCCCATGTTGTTGGCATTGACGACATTTGGGTTGATTTTCCTGCCAAGGGACACCTCCTAGTCAGCTTTCACGAAGATCGTCCAGGAATTATTGGGCGTGTAGGAACGATCTTGGGGCAATGGGATGTCAACATTAGCTTTATGCATGTCGGACGCTACTCTCCCCGATCTAGCGCGATGATGATTCTGGGGACTGATGAAGAGGTGTCGTCAGATTTAATCAACGAAATTAGCACTTTTGACAATATTCATTGGTTGACAACTGTGACTCTTTGAGTAGTGGCATAGACAAATTGTGTTAAAGTTACATAATCTCTTGGATCGAAATTGTATGTAATAGGACTTACGCACAATGCGTAAGTCCTATTACATACAATTTGGGATGCCACTCTTTGAGCGGATGATGGATAGAGAATGACATTTAATTTGTGCAAAGCTCGTCCAGAGAGACGAACCATCTTATGGTCATACATTCTTTTGACCATTTTCGCGATTGGCTTAGGACCGGCTTTGGCCTGTGGCAGCTTCGCACCCCGACCAACCCCAACATGGACGCCCGCTCCATTTGCCCAACCCCAAGCAAATGAACTTCCAACACCAATTCCAACGCCGACCCGTCTACCGCCAGCACCAACAGCAACGCTGGTTCCTGTACCCACCCCTACCTTTACCCTCACACCAGTGCCAGGATCGGAGCTGACGGTAGGTCAGCCGGCTCGTGTTTCGGCCCCGAATGGATTGAATATGCGTGGCGAAGCAAGATCAACTAGTAATTTGGTCTTGCAACTTGGTACAGGTCAACGAGTGAATGTCGTGAACGGTCCAGTCAGCAACGGGGGATTTACCTGGTGGCAGGTAGAAGATGCCCAAGGAAATAGAGGCTGGGTTGCGGATGGAGATGACGAGACAGTCTGGCTTAGCCCACAAGTGGGTGAACCGCAGCCGGTTGGACGCCCACCACGGATTGGGGATCGTGTGCGTGTGACAATGGATTCAGGTCTGCAATTGACGATTCGGGCATTGCCAGGAACGGATGGTCCCCTCATTACGCGGGTCAATCCTGGTCAGGAGTTCACGGTCATAAATGGGCCTCAGATTGCCAATGGTTTTTCTTGGTATCAGATTCGCGCCGACAATGGGACGCTCGAAGGCTGGGCTGCGGATGGCGATGGGACCAGCCGGTGGCTGAGTCCATTGGAATAAGTATTGTGGTATTATCGGTCAAAATCCAACATCACTCCATAATCAGTATCTGGTGATGCGATGGAGCTTCTCTATTCTTGATGCACTTGGTACAATTGATACAATAGAGATTATAAGGATTCAGAAGATGGGACACGGATAAACACAGATTTCACGGATTTACTCTGGGATAATCCGTGTTCATCCTGAAAATCCGTGTCCTATTTTTCAATCCCTATAATGTCTAATAAAGAGGTTGCATAGTCTCAGTAGATCCAAAATGTGTCTTTTATTCGCGGCGTGAGCATTCTCTAATGCGGCGTTACTCGACTGTGACCGGCGTTCTCTATTACACGCAGTAGACATAAAAGTTAAAGTGGTTGCTGTTGAAAAGTTGATTCAAAGGCATTCTCCAAAGTGGGACCCCAAATAGCGGGGTCAGGTTCAGGGATAGCGTAAACAGAATGTGAAGCCATAGCGGCTAAATAATGCTGCTGAATGGTTTCATCGTAGAGCTGTGCATAAAGCATGGTGGTATCGATATGAGTGTGCCCCATGAGTTTCTGCAAGGTAGTGATGGGCATAAGGCCACTGTTGAGCAAACGGGTGGCAAAGGTATGGCGCAAGCGATGAGGAGTGACGCCCTCTAAGTTAGCTTGGGCGGCAAAGGCATGAAGATGGTTGCGCACATAATTGGCTCGAAGAGGTAAGCCATCGCGTAGTAAAAGCGGGGAATGAGTAGCCAGGTCATCGGTGCGATGTTGCAGATGGGCATCGATGGCAAGAGCAGTGCGTTGGGTAACAGGCAACCGACGGTCACGATGGGATTTGGCATCTCGAACGAGCAGAGTCTGTGTATCCGAATTCCAGTCAGAAACGAGCAGAGCTTGCACTTCGCCCATACGTAGCCCAGCATCAACCAGAATAAGAAACCAAGCACGGTCAAGGAGGTCGGAAGGAGAAAGGCTCTGAGCCGTTGAGTTTAAGACGAACTGTTCAAGTTGAGCAAATTCATGCTGGCGCAACGGACGAGGTAAGGTAGTGGGTCGTTTGAGACGTTGAATGCGATATAAAGCCGGAGCGATCGACTGGCCACATTCTTCAGCAAAATGCAGAAAACACTTGAGGGTACAAATAAAATGATTGATGGTATGGACGGAATACTCTAAGTCACATAGGTGGGTGATGTAGTCTCAGTAGATCCAAATTTCAGGTTTTGAGAGAGAATTCTGGCTAAACAGTTGACATAAATACAAATTTGCCGGTCGATATCTAGTTTTTTGCGTTAGATTTGGGCGATTTTCAGATATGAAATAGGTTGTTTTCTGTAACCGAAATCTGAATAAATGACTCCAAAATCCCTGCAATCTCGACTGAAAATCGCCAAAAAACGCCAAATTTGGATCTACTGAGTCTTGGAGATCGCGCCGTCTTAGTTCGGATAAGCTGGAGAGCATGCGCTGGTCGAGCATCCATTGCCAACCGCGTTGGAGTTCGCCAAGCCACTGAAGGGCTCGTTCCCGCCGATAGAGGGCTTTCCAGCGTAATTGCTGGTGGAGAAGTAATGAGATGATGGGTTGATGAAGCCAGAGCGGCAATGAGGTGAGACGTTGACGGATCTCATCAGCGGACAAACAGATGCCAACAGCTGGCTCCACTGTGCGATGTTCAGAAGGCACAGTATTCTCTGTCTCTATTGCAGATGTCGTTCCTTCAATATCCGAGCATGCGGCTTGGCGAGACAACTGCTCCATAGCAGCTTCATAGTCGGCTCGCATATCAGGATTGGCACCATCGATGTAAATCTGGGTCGTTTTCAATTGACTGTGGCCCAACCAATGAGAGAGACTAGGCAGTGGCATACGCGACTCTGCCATTCGTCTGGCGAAGGTATGGCGCAGGCGATGACAGGAGACCTCGTTCTCGGAGAGTCCAGCTTGCTGACGGTAATAATCGAGGCGCTCCTGGATTCCGCGGACACTGATGCCTTTGTGACGACGAGTCAGAAACAGATGGCTATCGACTGCATCAGGACGCTCATCCATATAGCTCACCAACAGCGCTGTGGTTTCTGGCGTCAACCAGACTCGACGCTCTTTGTTCCCTTTGCCGCGTACGCGCAGTGACCACAGTTCGTCCGGATTTATGGCAGCTTCAATATCGCCCATCTCTAGTTTCGACACTTCGCCCACCCGCAGGCCAACGTCGAGCATCAAGGCCAACATCACTTGGTCTCTTATCTGACCTTGACTCACGCTCCCCCCATAACTGGCGGACGATGCGTTCCGCTATATCTCTGGGAAGATGGCAACCTGTATCCAGTCGGTGTAGACGCCACACCACCGGGTTTGACCAGCTTTCGTCTTCTGCCTCATCCGCCAAGTAGTCGAAAAATCGGCTCAACGTTGCCACTCTGCGATTGACCGTCGCACTGCTCATCCCCGCTTCGAGTTGCGCCGTTACAAACGTCGTTATCTCTTGGCGACCTATCTCTCTTGGCCTTTTTTCTATCACCTGGCCAAATTGATTTAGGTCACTTTCGTAATGTTTTACAGTTTCGCTTTGCGGAGAAAGCATTCTCACATGGGCACAGAATCCTGTTACTGCGGCGCTAAATTCTTGGTTCATTTTGGCCTCCTAGGGCTATTTTACCCCTTTTTTGGCCTACTGCGTGTAATAGAGAACGCCTCCTCCGCTTAAATTTGGATCGACTGAGTCTACTGATCATCAATTGCTACCCCTGGCTGCCCCCGATCACGCTCTACCAATTGACCAAGTTTGACACTTTCCGGCAGCACCTGATTGACGAAACCAACATCTGACTCCTGAATGATGAGCACCATTCCAATGCCCATGTTGAAGACTCGAAATGCCTCGTCCCGCTCCATACCGCTCCACTCAACCAAGCGTTGAAAGATAACGGGAATCTGTCTATCAGCATATGTGAGCTGGGCGGCAAGGTGCTCGGGAAGAACACGCGGAATATTATCCAGAAAACCACCACCTGTGATGTGCGTGAGTCCTTTCAACTGGACACCCGAGTGCTGAAGTTGATCAATTTCTGACAAGTAACAACGATGAGATGCCAACAACGCATCGGCTAACGTGAGGTTACGATCAAGCTTTTCGTTTAGGTCACGCCCGACCATCACTTTGCGAATCAACGAATAACCGTTCGTATGCGGACCGCTACTGGGCAGTCCCATCAAAATGTCACCAGCTTGCATAGATTCACAGTCGGGCAATAGATCGGATTGATTGACCAATCCCACAACACTCCCCACCAGATCATAGGCGCCATCCACATAGGTGCCCGGCATCTCGGCCAATTCCCCACCCAATAGCGCACATCCAGCTTGCTGACATGCCTCAGCTACGCCAATGACAATCTCTGCAACGACATCAGGATGAAGCTTGGCCGTTGCAACGTAATCGAGAAAGAAGAGAGGGCGTGCATTCTGAACCAGAATGTCGTTGACACAATGATTGACGATGTCGTGCCCCAACCCGCGAAAACGTCCTAACGAAGCTGCTAGCTCAACCTTGGTCCCAACGCTATCTGTCGAGGCCACAAGAATCGGTTGATCGGGTAAATTGCGTAGAGCAAACAGCCCGCCAAAACTCCCAATATCGGTTAGCACATCGGGTCCATGTGTTTCACGAACAGCTTGCTTAAATCGATCAACTGATTGATCTGCGGCATCTATGTCGACACCGGCTTCTTTATATTGGCTCATAAGTGAACTCGAATCTCTACGCCCAATGTCGCCGAGCAATGTCACGGCGGTACTGAGCATAATTGAAGTTGATCTTGGAAACGCCATCGTAGGCAACCGTTGCAGCCTCACTCAATTCGTTGGCCAAAGCAGTAACGGCTAGCACACGTCCTCCATCGGTCAGTAAACGCCCATCCTTGATCTTCGTGCCAGCCTGAAACACGAGACACCCACTCGCCTCTGCCTGGTCAATGCCAGTGATTTCGACGCCGATTGTGTATTCGTCTGGATAGCCATTGGATGCCATCACAATGGTCACACCAGCTTGGTCTCTTTCGTTGGACTTCGTAGCCAACATGAGTGGTATTTGGTCAAGCTTCCCATCAATGCAAGCGAGCATTACCTCGACCAGATCGCCTTTCAGCAAAGGCAGCACAACTTGAGCTTCTGGATCGCCAAAGCGACAGTTAAACTCGAGGAGTTTTGGACCGCTTTTTGTCAACATCAACCCGGCATAGAGAACGCCTTTGTAGGGTGTGCCTTCAGATGCCATTCCGGCAAGCGTCGGTCGCAAGATTTCGCGCTCCACTCGTTTTAGAAGTTTGGGTGAGGCAGATGGAGCCGGGACAAATGCGCCCATCCCGCCTGTATTTGGACCTCGATTACGTTCTCGTAATCGTTTGTGGTCTTGGGCAACAGGCATCATACGAAACTCTTCGCCATCGCAAAAAGCCAACACGGACATTTCTGGACCAGAGAGACGTTCTTCAACCAACACCTGCTTCCCTGCATCGCCAAAACGCCCCTCTTCCAAAATTTGATGTAAAATCTGAGCCGTCTCCTCCATCGTCTCAGGCAAAAGTACGCCCTTTCCCGCGGCTAGTCCACTAGCCTTCACCACGGGCAGATCGTCCAACGTCCGTAAATAGCGGGTGGCTTCGTCAAAGTCGTCAAAGATTTCAGCTTGACCGGTGGGGAGGTTGTGACGTTGCATAAACTCTTTCGCAAAGGCTTTGGACCCTTCCAAACGGGCAGCCGTGCGACTCGGCCCGAAAATTCGTATTCCTTGCGCTTGAAAAAGATCCACGATACCCAGTACGAGGGGAAGCTCCGGACCGACAACGGCGAGATCGATCGATTCTCGTTGAGCAAAGTCGAGGAGTGCAGGTAAATTGTCAACTTCAATGGCAATATTTTCAGTATCCGGCAACATTGCCGTGCCACCATTTCCAGGTGCAACAAAAAGCTTCGTTACGTGCGATGAGCGACTGATTGTCCAAGCCAATGCATGTTCTCGTCCACCCGAGCCAATCACTAAAACCTTCATGATCCCCCCTTCCCCACTCGTAACTTTCTCTTAATTTGAGTGTTTACCACAAAGAGTGTAAATGAACGCTGTTCAGTCAGAGAACCGCTGCGTTTACATACTTTGGGACACCCCCCCCTAATTTCCCCACATCTCAGTCACTTTTTCTTTCTCTTGCAGTTCAATACAGGTCGCAGAAATTTCAAAGGGATAGCGCCCCGTAAAGCAGGCATTGCAATATCCGGAGCCAGTATAATACTCTTGCGGTACTTCGTATGGATGACTATTTGCGTGGTTCATATAGTTTGCTGGATTTCTCGTGGCTCCATTAAAATATCCATATCCAACCGTTTGCGCATTCAGCGCTTTCATCATGCCTGCAATCGAAATATAGGCCAGCGAATCGGCCCCTATGTGCAAACAAATTTCATCTAGGCTCATTTGGGCAGCAATCAGCTCGTTTGGAGAAGCCATATCCACGCCCATAAAACAAGGATGTTTGATGGGTGGACAAGCAACCCGCATGTGAACTTCACGCGCACCAGCCTGCCGCAGTAGATCAACTAATGGTCCCGACGTCGTACCGCGCACGATCGAATCATCAACCATCACGACTCGCTTGCCCATCAGGTTGTCGGGTAGTGGATTGTATTTCATCGCAACACCCACTTTGCGCAGTTCGTCAGTGGGTTGGATAAAGGTACGCCCGATATACCGGCTTTTGATCAATCCCTCACTAAAGGGAATATCGCTCTCCTGGGCATAGCCAATCGCATGGGGCGTCCCCGAATCAGGCACGGCGACTACAATATCCGCCTCAACTGATGCCTCTCGGGCGAGTTGGCGACCCAAGGCCTGCCGCGTTTGGTGAACCAGGGTGTCATTGAGTACGCTATCCGGGCGCGCAAAGTAAATCTGCTCAAATGTGCAGAAAGAAGTTGCACGTGGCGGCGCAGCTTGTACAATCTCATAGCCTTGTTCATCCAATCGGACAACTTCACCAGGCTGAATTTCGCGAATCGTCTCCGCGCCAATTGTGGCAAACGCACAGCTTTCAGAAGCCAAGACATAGCCACCATCGTCCAATTTACCCAGAACCAATGGCCGTAAACCCCAGGGATCGCGCACACCATATACCGCACTACGTGTCAAGACGACGAGTGTATAGGCACCCTCAGCCTTGGCCATTAAAATACGTATACGTGTCATCCAATCTGAGCTACCTGCACCCGCCATTACGTGCATGAGAATTTCAGAATCGCTCGAGCTATGTAAGCCCACACCGCGCTCCAGCAGTTCGCGCCGCAATTGGGGTGCGTTTATGAGATTGCCGTTGTGCGCAATGGCAAGTGGACCATCCAACGTTTCCACAATGTAAGGCTGGGTGTTCCGCAGTTTTGATGAACCTGTTGTGGAATAACGAGTATGTCCAATACCCAAATGTCCCCGCAAGTGGGACAGATTTTCCTCGTTAAAGACTTGTGCGACGAGCCCCATCCCCTTATGGACGTGGGCCACGTTTCCATCACATGTTACAATGCCTGCCGCTTCCTGACCGCGGTGTTGAAGCGCATAGAGTCCAAAGAAAATTAAAGGAGCAGCATCTCGACCAGGCGTAAAGATTCCAAAAACGCCACACTCTTCACGTAATTTGTCATCTGAGTACATGGTTGTTTCCTCCATCCATGTAGTTGTATTATGTAAAACTTATTTCTTCAACAAATCGCGAATCTTCAAAGCTGTTGTCAAAGCGACATCAACACTCTGATCTAAAATAGTCATGTGGCCCATTTTGCGACCTGGACGAGCCTCATGTTTACCATAAAGATGCAACTTACAATTTGCCTGGGCCAGGAGCACTTCCCAGTGAGGCGTTCCGCCATCCCACAAATCGCCCAATAGATTGAGCATGACAGCTGGTCTGATGAGCTCAGTCGATCCCAACGGCAAGCCGCAGACAGCGCGCAGTTGCTGCTCAAATTGGCTTGTTACGGCAGCATCGATGGTAACGTGCCCAGAATTATGAGGCCGAGGTGCAATCTCATTGATCAGCAAATCTTGATCTTGTGTAACAAAAAATTCGATGCAAAGGACACCAATGACATCCAGCTTCTCCAAGACTGTCTGTGCAAGCTGCCGAGCCTTCGCTGCCACTGTCTCCGGAAGACGTGCAGGTACGATCGAAATATCTAAAATATGGTTACGATGAATATTTTCAACGACATGATAACTGGCGAAGGTGCCACCCACCCCGCGTGCTGCCACAACTGATACTTCGCAATCAAAGTCTATCAACTTCTCAACGATCAGATTGGGTTCTTCTGTTTGCTGGTTAGATCCGCTCTGCACGAAAGCATTCCAAACATCATCAACTTCTTGAATCGTCTCAATCCGAACCTGCCCCTTTCCATCATACCCAAAAGAGGCTGTTTTCACGACTGCCGGACAGCCAACCTGCTCCAACCCTTGTCTCAACGACTCCAAGCTGTTCACACAGCGAAATGGTGTGACAGGTAGACCTGCGTGAGCCAAAGACGTTTTTTCACGTGCTCGATTTTGAGCCACATGTAACACATTGCCATTGGGACGAACAGGAACGCCTGCTTGGGTCGCCACTTGGGCAACCGAAGCGGGAACATTCTCGAACTCAAAGGTCACGACATCGACCTGGTGTACAAACCGATGAACTGCTTCATTGTCATCATACGCCCCAACAAATTCCATATCCGCAACCTGACCCGTTGGCGAATCGGTCTCGGGTGAGAACGTTGCGACATGATACCCCATTGGTTTCGCAGCCAACGCAAGCATACGACCTAGTTGTCCGCTGCCAAAAACACCAATTGTTGATCCAGGTAAGAGAGGGGTTTGTTCAGACATATTTCCGATTGAAAAAGCCTCTTGATCGTGAAAAATGGTCAAATTATTTAGTTTAGCAATGAGCCATAAATAACTTGGGCATTTGGAGATTGTGAGAGTAGAGATAGAGAGATTCCGCCCTCGTAATCTCTAATCTCTCAGTCTCAGTAGATCCAAATTTGGCGTTTTTGACTATTTTCAGTCGGGAGAGAAGGGATTTTGGGGCCATTTTTTCAGATCTCAGTTGCCAAAAACAGCCAATTTCATATCTAGAAATCGCTTAAATTTTACGTAAATGCTAGGTATTGACTGGCAAATACGTATTTATGTCAACTAATTAGCCCAAATTCTCTCTCTAAACCTGAAATTTGGATCTACTGAGTCTCTAATCTCGCACAAACTGTACAAGTTATTAAATTCCCATTCCTTACGCTGTAGTAAATCTAAAACCGTAAATCCTACGGTAATTCTGCGTCCATCACCTGGCGCGCTCGTTCTTCTCGGAAGCGTCCTAATGCTTGCCGTAGGTCAGGACGCTTGACGCCAAGGATCGCAATTGCCATCAAGGCAGCATTGATCGCGCCTGCTTTGCCAATTGCCATTGTCGCAACAGGGACTCCGGCTGGCATCTGCACAATCGACAAGAGCGAATCAAGGCCATTGAGTGCTCGACTCTGGACAGGTACACCAATGACGGGAAGTAGTGTATGGCCCGCGACCATGCCCGGTAGATGTGCCGCACCACCTGCCCCAGCGATGATTACTTCAAGACCATTCTCTTCGGCCTGATTTGCATAGTCGACCATCCACTCTGGCGTTCGATGTGCCGAGACGACGCGGCATTCATGTGGCACATCAAACTGTTTTAGGGTTTCTGAGCTATGAGACATGGTGGCTTGCCAATCGGATGTACTTCCCATAATGACACCGACTAATGGTTTAATTTGCTGACTCATTTTCCCAACCATCTCCGTACATTTTGCTCAATTCGAGATTCAGCGGGATAGCTGGCACGCTCAAACTCTCGCCCTGTTAACATTTCATACGTACGAATATAGCGATTTGACAGTTCTTGAGATAGTTCTTCTGGCAATGGCATTGGATCCCCTTCACCCAGATACCCCTGGGCGGCATAGATCAAACGTACATACTCCTTGTCAAAGTTTTCCGGTTCTTGACCAGCATCCACCCGTTTCTGATAGCTCTCACCAATCCAATATCGGCTCGAATCTGGCGTATGTACTTCGTCGATAATCGTCAGTGCACCATCGGACGAGAGACCAAACTCATATTTAGTATCGACCAGGATCAGCCCAGCTTGTTCGGCAATCTCCTGACCGCGCTGAAAGATTGCCAGCGCAATTTCGCAGACCTGACCCCACAAAGTGGCCGTCACAAGTCCCTGTTCTACCACTTCGGTGCTTGTTATGCGTTCATCATGCGCACTCTGCTCGGCCTTCGTTGTTGGTGTGATCACGGGGGTTGGTAACTGTTGATTTTTCCGCAATCCATCAGGGAACTCGATGCCATAGATTGTGCGTTCACCGTGCCTGTAACGTTGCCAGAGAGATGTATCTGTCACACCAGTAATATAGCCACGCACCACAACTTCGACAGGCAACGTTGTACATTGTTCGACAACCGCCACATTGGGATCGGGAATCGCAATCAAATGGCTGCGCAAAATATCCTCAATCTGTTGAAACCAAAAAGCGGAAAGCTGGTTCAGTACCTGGCCTTTATATGGAACCGAACCCAATATGCGATCAAAACCTGATAGACGATCTGTTGTCACAATAAAGAGCCGGTCGCCATCATGATAAATGTCGCGCACCTTGCCCTGGGTCTTTGGACCAAGAAAAGTTAGATTTGTCTCGGAGAGTGTGTTGTTCATAGCGACTTTCGATTTTGGATCCTTCGGCATTGCCTAGAGTGTGTTTTAAAAGTCATTCTGAGGAGGCTTTGGGACGAAGAATCCAAAGATTCAAGTGCAAAAAGAAGATTCTTCGCTCCGTTCCTCCGGCGTCCTTCGGACCACTTCGTGAGCAGAATGACACGCTCTAAGCACAAGTTTACAATTTACGGAAATGGCATGTGACATAGTTCAGACGAAAGCTACTCGTGTTTACAGCTCACTCATCATCGCCCGAAACAGTGCCAATCCCAAATGCCCACTTTGTCCCAGCGGGTTCTGTATGGAAACCACGTGATCCTCTGGATGTGGCATCAGGCCAACCACATTGCCTTGTTCATTGCATATACCAGCAATATCTAGAACCGAACCATTGGGGTTCAGGGGATAGCGCCCAGCCGCTGGTTCACCCTTGTCATCGACATAGCGAAACGCAATCAGACCATCGCGTTTTAATCGGTCAGCAGTTTCACTATCCCGCACCTGAAAATTGCCTTCTCCATGGGCAACGGGACAGAAGATTAGGTCCGAGATCGGATGCAAAAAATCGGCCTGACACCCCGACTCCACCATTAGATGCACCCAACGACACTCGAATTTCCCTCGCTCATTCTCGGTGAGCGTTACCTGGCGCACTGTTGACGTATTGGAATTTCTTCGCGCGGAATGATCTACGTCCCAACCTGGTAGCAGACCAGTTTTGACCAACACTTGAAAACCATTGCAAATCCCCAATATCCGCTTTCCACTATCGACAAAAGTTTGAAGGGCTTCGGCAAAATAGACCTGCATGTCGAGCGACAAACGCGTACCAGCTCCCAATGCATCACCATAGGAGAAACCACCTGGAATCAAGAGCATCTGATAATCGTCAAACCGCTTTTCACCTTGCAACAATTGATTGATGTGCACGATTTCAGCTTCTCCGCCAGCCAGGTGACAGGCTCGAGCGGCTTCTTCATCACGATTGGTTCCAGAGGCATGAATGATCAGGATGTTGGCTTGCATGTTGCGTACTCTGATTGGTCAATAATTCAAAAGCTTGTTGATAGGAGCGACTCTGAATCCGCTGTTCAATCTGCTCCCTTCCAAGCATGACGGACCTCACCAACAGAGACGTTGATCAGTTCACCATTCAAGTCAGTGATTCGACAGATTTGCTGTTCGGTAACCCGACCCAATTGAACCAGGGATTGCCCCGCAAAAAGTGCCTCAAGCCGCTCAACATCATCCGGTGTAACTTCAAGCAACAGGCGACCGTTGCTCTCGCTAAAGAGATATTCGACAGCTGAAAGAGTTGTCTTCGGTAGTGCGATGTCAGCGCCGAGTCTTCCGCCGAGACACATCTCCGCCAGCGCGACAGCAAGCCCCCCCTCACTCAGGTCATGACAGGATTTGACAAGTCGTTGACAGATGGCCTGATGTAGTTGTCGATAGCGATTGAGTGGATCGTGTGGCAATTTTGGTGCGACACCGCCTGCATAATCGAGACAGTGGTAAAGCAGCGAACCACCCAACTCAGAATTGGTTTCTCCCAAAAAATAAACATAGTTCCCCGCAGCCTTAAAATTTGATGTAACCAAAGAGTGCATATCGGGCAATATCCCAATGGCCGAAATCAAGAGCGTTCCCGGAATTGGTTCACCATCAAATTCATTATAAAGGCTATCCTTGCCCGAAATATATGGTGTTCCGTATACAAGTGCGCCTTCATAACAACCCTGACAGGTGCGCACCAATGCACCCAACCGATCGGGGTATGTTGGATTTCCCCAGCAGAAGTTATCCAGAATGGCAATCTGCTCAGGATTTGCGCCCACGACAACCGCATTGCGAATCGCTTCATCGATTGCGCTAACAGCCATTGCATATGGATCTCGTCTACCCAGCAGGGGGTTGATCCCCACGCTCAGCGTGACCGCCTTGGAGTGGTTCCACGTACCCAGTGGTTTGAGTACAGCCGCATCAGCAGGACCATCCATTTTGGGCCCAACAAAAGGACGACCAATCGTTCCCCCGCGTACCTCATGATCATACCGTCGCACGATTTCTTCTTTGCTTGCAACATTGGGATGGGCAAGAAGGGTGAGCAGGATCTCGTTTAAATTTTGCGAGTCTGGTGGCGGTTCAGCAGGTGGGACAGGTTCTTGCCAAACGGCATCCAATTGTCGGCGCGGCAACCCATCGTGGAGGAAATGCATGGTCAATTGGGCAACGGAATTGCCATCATAGCAAATACGCAGTGTCTGGTCGCCCGTAAAGTGACCCAACACGCTTATTTCTACATCCCAAAGATCGGCTAGCTCTTGTAGACGCTCGCGATTCTGTGCAGGTACGGCCAAAACCAATCGCTCTTGGGCTTCTGAAAGCCAAATCTCCCAAGGGGTTAAGCCGGCATACTTGAGCGGCACGCAGGTCAACTCGATGTCCACCCCCAACGTCCCGCCCATTTCTCCAACAGCGGATGAAAGTCCCCCAGCACCGCAATCAGTAATGGCATGGTAGAGTTGCTCATCACGCGCGGCTTCTATCAGTTCAATCAACCCTTTTTCAGTAATTGGATCCCCAATTTGGACAGCGCTGCCAGTGGTTTCGGCCGTGTCATGGGTCAATTCGGCGGATGAAAAAGTTGCACCATGAATCCCATCCCGCCCAGTGCGTCCACCAATGAGAACGACTAAATCATCAACTTGCGGTTCTGTTGGATGACGACCGTGGGGCAAAAGCCCAGCACATCCACAAAAGACCAATGGGTTTCCGAGATACCCTTCGTCATAGAATACCGCACCGTTCACTGTGGGCAGCCCAAGTTTGTTGCCATAATCTCCAATACCAGCCACTACGCCGTCAGCAACACGTTGGGGGTGCAAAACACCATCCGGCAGTGTATGATGGGGATAATCTTGAGGTCCAAAACAGAGTACATCTGTACAGGCAATTGGTCGTGCCGAGACGCCAAGGATATCGCGCACGACACCGCCGATCCCTGTGTTTGCTCCTCCAAATGGCTCAAGTGCCGAGGGATGATTATGCGTCTCAACTTTAAAGGCTAAATCATATGTATCGTCAAATGCGATGATGCCGGCATCGTCAATAAAAGCTGAATGGAGCCATGGGGGGTTGATCTGATCCGTGGCAGCCCGGATGTACTGATTGAGAAGACCATTTACTTCAAGGTGCTCTTGCAACGTACCATCAGCTTTTTCCCACCGAAAGTTTATGTGAGCGCGAAATGTTTTGTGTACACAATGCTCTGACCACGTTTGAGCCAATGTTTCCAACTCAACATCTGTTGCCCCCCGCTCCTCGTGACGGAAATATCGCTGAATGGCCTGCATTTCGGTGAGATCGAGAGAGAGTAGCCGCTTTTGGCTGAGATCTATCAACTCATCGTCGTTCATATCTAGCAGATCGATCAGTTCGACATGAGCGCTAGCCCCCATATTCGTACCGAATTGGGGCACGATTGGTTCAAGGCTGTAACGTTCGATGGTCTCATTACAAAGCAGTTCTTGCGTGAGCAGATGCAAATCAGACTCGTCAAGGCTTCCAGCAAGCTCATATCGAGTGGCTGTTGCCACTTCGCATTGAGGCAGCCCCAATTCATTCATCCCACGCATGAGCTCACGCGCAGTAACATCCGTCACACCTGGGCGCAAAGCAACTTCAACAATATGTGTGGTGAGAAGAGGCGCATCATCATTTGGTGCATTGTCTCCTGAGGCAGCAGCTTGGGAGACTTCGTTCAATGATTGCCATGTAGATGATTCAGTGACAGGATCAGTCAAAAGAAAAGCACAGAGTCTATCGATAGACTCTGTGCCAGGATTAATGGACAGAAAGTAGAGTTTGGCAATACGGCAACCAGAAACACCCTGGATGCCAAGTGCCGCTGCATTGCGCAAGATTCTTGCACAGTCAGCCCTGTGTCTGCCTTGGACTATAATTCGTATTGTCATCTGGCCCGTTAAAATTGTGCTGCAGGTCGGTGCTGCTACAGACGATGTATTAGCCAGTGTCTAAGACTATCACGAGCGCGGTTGGATGTCCAATCGCGATAGGGTTGTAATGAACGTTTACGCTTCAATCCAAAGAATGAGTGCATTTGTCACGTCGCTTGCTTGTATTGAAGACAAAACTCAGGTAGTATAGCTCTTTCAACTCTATTCGGATTCATCGACAAGGAGCCAATTCTATGTCAACTTTAAAACAAGATGCTCTTGACTATCATGCGAGCGGTCGACCGGGCAAACTCAAAATCTCGGCCACCAAACCGATGGATACGCAAAATGATCTCTCCTTGGCCTACTCTCCAGGCGTTGCGTACCCAGTTCTGGAAATCGCAGAAGAGGATAATTTGGCCTATGATTATACAGCCAAGGGCAATTTAGTGGCTGTCATCAGTAATGGTTCGGCCATTTTGGGTTTAGGCAATCGTGGCGCTTTGGCTTCTAAGCCTGTGATGGAGGGCAAAGCTGTTTTGTTTAAGCGCTTTGCCGATATCGATGTCTTCGATATTGAAGTTGACACAGAAGATCAAGAGGAGATGGTGCGCTTTGGCAAATTGATCTCCCCTACTTTTGGTGGGATCAATCTAGAGGATATAAAAGCACCTGAGTGCTTTTATATTGAACAAGAATTGCAAAAGATCGCAGATATTCCCGTCTTCCATGATGATCAACATGGGACGGCGATTATTTCTGGTGCCGGACTCATCAATGCATGTGAATTGGTCGGCAAGAAGATGAATGAGATCAAAATTGTGATCAATGGTGCGGGTGCCGCGGGGATTGCTTGTGCTGATTTTTATGTTGCCCTGGGAGCTGGCAAAGAGAATATCATCATGTGCGATTCGCGCGGTGTGATTCACCATCAGCGCGAAGATGGCATGAATGAGTTTAAGGCGCGCTATATGATCGCGACGAACGCGCGCAGCCTGAGCGATGCACTCGTCGATGCAGATGTTTTCATTGGGTTGTCGATCGCCAATATTATGACACGCGAAATGGTGCAAAGTATGGCGCGTAATCCGATCATCTTTGCAATGGCTAACCCCGATCCAGAGATTACATATGAGGAGGCAAAAGCGGCTCGCGAAGGAATTATCTTTGGAACAGGACGCAGTGATTATCCAAACCAAGTAAATAACGTGCTTGGGTTCCCTTTTATCTTTCGAGGAGCATTGGATGTACGCGCCAAATCGATCAACATGGAAATGAAGATTGCAGCTGCGCAAGCACTTGCAGCCCTGGCGAAGGAAGATGTACCAGACAGTGTCCTGCGCGGATATGGAATCGATACCCTACGTTTTGGCCCGGAATACATCATCCCCAAACCGATTGATCCACGAGTTTTAATGTGGGTTGCGCCAGCAGTTGCAAAGGCAGCTATGGACACAGGCGTTGCGCGCATTCAGATCGATTTGGATGATTATTTGAATCAGTTGGCCGCACGCATGGGCAAAAGTGTTCAGGTCATGCGCACGATGGAATTGAAGGCCAAAGAATCCCCCAAGCGTGTCGTCTTTGCAGAGGGAGAACATCCTCAAATTATCCGCGCCGCACATGCTGTATCCAGCCAGGGCATTGCAAAGCCCATCTTGCTCGGACGTTCAGAAACGATTATGGAGCAATGCCAGGCACTTGGGCTCGAGTTTAAGCCGGAAATCGTCACGCCAGATCAATCCCCCAAGCGTGAAGAATATGCCCAGACCTTCTACGAACGACGACAACGCTCAGGTGTGACGCAGACTCATGCGCGAGAACTTCTGCGCGGCGTCAACTATTTCGGACCGATGATGGTCGAAAAGGGTGACGCAGATGCATTCATTTCGGGATTAACCTATAATTATCCCGATGTCCTGAGGCCCGCACTGCAGGTCGTTGGTGCTCAGAAAGATCGCTCCCTTAGCGGCGTCTATCTGATGCTTGTACAAGACAAAGTCTACTTTTTTACGGATGCCACAGTAATCATCGATCCAACAGCCGAACAGCTTGCAGCCATTGCGCTGAATGCAGCAGACTTGGCGAGCCAATTCGATGTTGAGGCAAGAATCGCTATGTTGAGCTTTTCGAACTTCGGCAGCGTTGGTCATCCACAATCTAACAAGGTGAAAGAAGCAACGAGAATTGTCAAGAGTTCACAACCGACTTTACAAGTCGACGGCGAAATGCAGGCAGATGTGGCCGTAGTCCCAGAATTGATGAAGCGACACTACCCATTCAGCCAGGTGACAGATGCCAATGTTTTGGTCTTTCCGGAACTCACATCGGCAAACACAGCATACAAGCTTTTAAGCCGGTTGAGCAACGCAGAAGCGATTGGCCCGATTTTAGTCGGTATGAATCGACCGATCCACGTACTGGCAACCGGTGCAGATGTGAGAGACATTGTGAATATGACGATCCTAGCTGTTGTTGATGCACAATATCACAGTGGTTAACAATCCAAATTTCTATGAAGGAGGCGTTCTCGAATTCCGGATTGAGTCGAAAAAGGCCGCATGAGAGAATGCTGTGCCATACATGGCGCACCATGCATAGCGACCCTCCAGATACAAGACACATGTTGGATCGACTGAGCCTGGAGATTATTAAGAAATAGGATGTGAACAGACATAGATAAATCCTGAGAATCTTGTAAATCTATGTCTAACAATGTTCTCAGATTTTCTGAGTCATGAAAAAATCGGTAAAGATCGATGTAGTATTCATCTTTACCGATTTTTCTATTATTTGATACTTATTTTTCAACAAATCGTTAGCATTTAGTAAGATCTGAGTTGTAAATCATGGTTTACACTATGACGAGGAAATCCTGATAGGAATTAAGTGAGATGGTGTAAATGGAGTCTCAAATCTGTGATTTACTTCTGACAGATCGTCAGATTGCTTATTTAAAAACCGATAGCTTGTTTCGGATTGTTGAAGTCAGTGGAGATCTTGCACTCCTGAATTTATTAGACGCTTTTCGTGTCTCAGTTAACGGCCAGCATACTCAATCAGTCATTGCGCCGAATCGTTCAACAAACAAACGCTCGGCGCGTGCTAGGTATAATCGCGTGTCACGACGCTCTGAAGACATTGACATATACAAGACAAAGACCTCCGACTCAGAGGACACTCATCCTTTTATTGGACGATCGTTGTTAAAGCTCATTCCTGAACTTGAAGAGAATGACAAACGACTCAAGGAACTGCTTCATGGTGTACGGTCTACCCTTCAACTTCACTATGTTGAGCGCTCAATGGATAGTCATGAGCCTAACTATATCCACATGACAACAGCTCCTTATATTGATGAGTCTGGGAAAATTGTTGGACTCATCCAGCTCTTGGAGGATGTAACACAAGATGGGAAGACGTGGATACAAAATAATGAGTTGAAAAAAACAGCTACGGCAAAAGTCGGGTACAAAAAATGACCATAAGGGGTGAAATCCTAGAGCAGCCCTCTGTTTGCATGAAAAATTTGTACCCGACTTTTGCTGCTACTGAAAAAAAACTACAGCAAGCAAAAGAGCAACTAGATATGGCAGGGCACGAGCTTGGAACGCCGTTGACATTGATGTCTGGTTATCTTGATCTCTTTTGGGAAGAACATGAAACCCCTCTTGCAGATGAACATCACCATTTGTTCGAAATGCTCATCAATTGCATTAATCATATGGTATTAATTGTTAATAGCATCCATGATGTTATCTATGCAGATTCTGGGAAATTACATCTATCACTCCGTCCGATCGAACTAACTGACCAGATTCAGAGAGCCATTGCTGAATTTCAGCCACTTCTTTCAAAACATCAGCAGATAATTCAAATCAACTGCCGTTCGTCTATTCCGGCGGTTTTATGCGATCTCACCCGATTAAAGCAGATTCTACAAAACTTTACTTTCTGGTAAAAGAAAAGAGATGAGGTGAGAAATGTGACAAAAAGCGGTTAGCAGTTCATCCAAAAGGTAGAGAACCCAAAAAGGAGGAAGGAATGCTAACCGCGCCAGAAATAACTATAGCAGTACTGATGAATGTATTGCAAGTAACGCCGATGGGAACAAACGTAAATGTAATGCGTCTGATGTGGGCAATGCTGAATGGGTCGTTTCTGAAAAGTCGAGGAGCAATCCATAGCGCATTGAAAGAAAGCGGGTTTGAAGATGAGGAGCTCCGGCGAAGCTGGTGGAGCTTTCGATATGGATCATGGGATATCACAAGTCTGCTGGGGTCGTGGCAAGAAGAAGTGGAGTGGAAAGGGAATGGGAGGCAAAAAAAGTTAGAAGGGTACCGAGTGAAAAGCATAGATATCACAGGGTTCTGGCGACCGAAGCTGCAAGGAAAGTGAACCGACTCTATAACTCAACGGCTCGTCGGGCATTGCCCGCTCATCTTTGGAGTGATGATAAGCTCGGGGGAGATAGGCGGGAAGCGAGTGCCACTGCTCAAGGCAATCATGAGATGCACGGTTGGAACAAAGGAAAGTGAGTTTCGGAAAAAGCTGCTGAAAGAGACGAAGAAATCACTGGAGTCAGACGAAGTGGCGGTGGTCGATGCCGGGTTTACAATCAGAGAAATGCTAGAAAGCGGCATAGACCGATTTGTCCTGCGGGAAGCCATTAACTGCACAGTGCGCCGCAATGAGTTCCCCAAACGCAAAGAAAAAGGCAGACCACCTGAATATGGTGATATTGTGCGACCGCTCTCTCGCAGCTATAAGGAAAGCGACTCGAGGCTACAACTCCGGACTCGTCTGGTCGCTTTCTCTATAGTGGTCGCCTGATTTGCTATCAAGCATGGCACAATCTCGTCCCCAGAACAACCAAGGTGGATACAGCCAACCGTACCTACTCGATTTACGTCATTCAGGATCCGGCCTACAACACACCTTTGGTTTTGGCGACCGTTATGACTTTGCAGCCTGAAACCATTTATCTTGTCTACCTGGAACGCTGGCCTGTTGAACATCCCCCCTTGGCTTCCAAGCAGATGATTGGCTTACATCGTCAATTTGTTCATGCCGATGAGGCTTGTTTCCTTACCTGAACTGGGGCTGCTGGCTGGCAATCTTCTTTCCCATTTAGCCGCTTCTCTTCCTCCCATACCGACTGGCTACTGGGATCGAGAGCCTCAATCCACTCCCGGCAGGCTGCGCCGTGTTCTCTCGAGTGCTCTTTTTCCAACTCCTGACCAACTCGACCCTGACTTTCGGAAAAAGGCCTCGGTTTCACACCATTTCCCTAAAGGCGTTCTCGCTCATCGCCGCCTCAATGCCGCTGCTTAAACTAGCCGAGCACTATTTTTACATTTTATCCCGTTTTTTCAGGGTGGATTCTTTTTTCCGCCCCTTTCGGTTTGCCCTTTGTCACTCAAGCCTTTACCAGAAAGTAAAGTTACATCCAATTACAATATGTCAATCGCACGCAGCATCTGTCGTCAGGCTATTTGACCTAGTAGCTTTCAGCGCTCAATCGTTCACAAATGATCTAGGAGATTCTGATGAAACAGAAACCGAACATTCTCTGGATTTGTACCGACCAACAGCGCTACGACACGATTGGAGCGCTCAATAACCCACATATTCGAACACCAAATATTGATCGCCTTGTCGGTGAGGGCGTTGCCTTCACTCATGCCTTTTGTCAAAGCCCGATCTGCACACCAAGCCGAGCCAGTTTTCTGACAGGTATGTATCCAAGCAGCGTTCATGGCTGCATGAACGGCAATGAACGCTGGGCAGAAGCTGCACCGTTGGTGACTGCCCTGTTGGCGGACGCTGGCTATACTTGCGGCTTGGCAGGTAAACTGCATTTGGCTGGGGCACAAGGGCGTCTCGAGCCCCGGCCAGAACATGATGGATATCAAGTCTTTCACTGGAGTCACGGTGTCCATGATCGGTGGAAAAGCGGACATGCCTATGCTGACTGGCTGCGGGAAAAAGGGCACAATCTGGGCGAAATGCTCGAACATCCTGAACAGATCCCCCCACAACTGCACCAGACAACCTGGTGCGCCGATCGGGCGATTGAGTTTATGGAGGAGAACAATGGCGATCATCCTTGGCTCATGAGTGTCAACATGTTTGATCCCCATGCGCCATTTGACCCGCCCCAATCTTACCTTGAGCGTTATGATGTTGCGGACATGCCTGGACCACTCTTCCGCGAAAGCGACATCGAAACCCAAGCAGAACTAATCGATATCGATTTCCAGACTTTGGGGCGCTACCCTGATGAGTTTGACGCCAGGCTGATTCAGGCCGCTTATTACGCAATGATTGAGTTGATCGATGAGAATGTAGGGCGCATGCTCGATGCTCTGGAGCAAACGGGTCAGCGTGAAAATACCGTCGTTATCTTTATGAGTGATCATGGGGAGGCCCTGGGCGACCACGGTCTGCTGCTAAAGGGCTGCCGCTTTTACGAAGGACTGGTTCGAGTACCGCTCATCTTTTCTTGGCCCGGGCATTTTAGCACAAACGATCTGCGTAGTTGTCTCGTTGAGCTGACCGACATTGCGCCCACGCTTCTTGAGCTTGCCGATCTACCAATTCCTGAACGTATGCAAGGGCGTTCACTTCACGCCCACCTGACCCAAACAGAACACCCAGATCATCATCGCAACTATGTACGGTGCGAATACTACCGTGCGCTAAATCCAATTGCCAATGACCGTTTCAACGGCACATATGGCACCATGTTCCGCGATCAGAATCACAAGCTAGTGGTCTATCACGGCCACGAAATTGGCGAACTCTACGATTTGTCTACCGCCCCCGGCGAATTCAACAATCTTTGGAACGATCCAGCTTATCGTGAGATCAAGTTGAGCCTCATGAAGCAGAGCTTTGATGCATTGGCCCTTGCCACTGATGTGGGGACGAAACAGGTGACCAGATTCTAAGAATACGGAAGTGTGTCCCAAAGTGTGTAAATGCAGCCAATTCTCTGATTGAGCGGCGTCCATTTACACACTTTGTGGTACACACTCGTAAAATACTAAATGGACAAACCAGTGAACAATTCAAATTTACTAAACGGTTGTGAATTACACCTGCACATTTTAGGTGCTTATTACGCCGAGGATCTCCTTGAACTCGGCAAGGATCATTATCGAGACATTGATTGGGAACAATGGGGCTTTGCTGATGCGTATGAGACTCAGTAGATCCAAATTTGGCGTTTTTGGCTATTTTCAGTCGAGATTGCAGGGATTTTGGAGTCATTTATTCAGATTTCGGTTACAGAAAACAACCTATTTCATATCTGAAAATCGCCCAAATCTAACGCAAAAACTAGATATCGACCGGCAAATTTGTATTTATGTCAACTGTTTAGCCAGAATTCTCTCTCAAAACCTGAAATTTGGATCGACTGAGTCTACTTTCGGGGTTCGCCCCGATCCGATTAAAATCTTTGCAGACGCCGTGAATGATGCACCATCAGGTTTTGAGCGTTTCAAAAGAATCCATACTTACACTGAAGAAGATGGCGGTGATTTCGAGCGATGGGAAGTCAAGGGGAAGTTTGGGAGCAGCGTCTGGACCCATTACCGCGGCATGGGCGAGACGGGTGACCGAATGCTCTTGGAAATGATGCTGAATCGACACCGTTCGCAAGGCCTAGACTATGTGGAATATCGATGCGGCAGTGGAATGGGTGGTTTTCTCTATTGGCATCGCATATGCGCTGAGGTTTTGCAGGAGGCGAACGATGCTCATTTTACTGCTCGATATATCCTCAGTATTCCCCGTTATGCACCGATGGATGCTTATGGCTTAACAATACAGTTGCTCGATACGCATCCTGAATTAATCCCCACGATTGGGGCAACGAGTTACTACATCGGTGAGTAATTGATGAAATGGACAACAACTACACATGGCTACTTTTTGATGCCGACGGGACGTTGTTTGATTTTGAACAGTCCGAAGCTGTCTCACTTCAACAAAGTATTGAGCAATTAGGGTACCCCTATGAACAGGACTATCTGACAACATATCGAGAGGTAAATCGAAAAATCTGGAATGACTTCGAACAGGGTAAACTGGCTCAGGCCGAATTAAAAGTCAAACGATTTGAACTATTTTTGGAAAGAGTCAAGGTCGACATCCAGCCAGAAACATTCAGCCAGCACTATTTGGGCAATCTAGCCAACGGGACCTATTTGTTAGAAGGATCCGAAGAAATAATTAAAGCGCTGTCAACTAGCTACCGGCTACTCATCATGACCAATGGTCTAAAAGAAGTGCAGCGAAGCCGATTAGAGAAATCGACTCTACATAACTATATAGACGAGCTCATCGTTTCGGACGAGATCGGCGTCGCCAAACCACAAGCAGGGATCTTTGACGTGGCGTTTGCTGCAATGGGGCATCCCCAAAAAGCAGAGACCCTGATCATTGGGGATAGTTTAAGTTCGGATATTGCAGGCGGAATCAATTATGGGATCGATACATGCTGGTATAATCCTGACAAAAAAAGACGTCCTGATGGATTGACCATTACCTACGAGATAAACGGATTAACAGAGCTGATGGAACTGCTTGCTAAATAACAACCATCCAATGGCTCAACAGGATCTCCTGTGGTTGGCAAGAAAGAAACATGAATCGTAGGTCACTTTTGTAAAGTGTCATGGTTCCACAGAAGCAGACTTGTCACTTTACAAAAGTGACCTACATTGACTTTGCCTGTCAACCACATGACCATATGAGATCCCAATGAACCTATCCAATAAGTACGATATGATCTGACAGAACCGAATGAAAGATAAGAGCATGAATACATCCAACTTAAACAATGATACAGTCGCTAGTCAAACCGCCTGCATCCGCTGGGCAGCATGGTTTGGCGATCGGGAACTGAAGCTCGCCTTACCCGACGGCTGGCTGGCAGGCAGATCATTTCCATCCCGTCGATGGTGACGATATCGGTGAACAAGGGATCGCCACAGCCCTTGCCAACCCGATTGGGACACAACGTATTCGTGATTTGGCACACGGGCGCAAGACTGCTTGTATCGTAACCGATGACTTCTCGCGCCCAACACCCAGCGAACGATTGCTGCCGCCGATCATTGCCGAGTTAGAGGCTGCGGGGATCCAGCGGGAGGACATCCTGATTCTGATCGCACAGGCCAATCACCGCCACATGATGCGGCAGGATCTGGTCGTCAAAGTGGGTCAAGAAATCGTCGAACAGTTTCGCATCCGGGGCCATTTCTCCTGGGGCAACTGTCGCCAGGTTGGCGAAACAAGCCGCGGCACACCGGTCTCTTTCAATCGAGAATTCCTTGCGTCTGATGTCAAGATCCTGGTCGGAAGCATTGTTCCCCACAACAAGACAGGCTTCTCTGGCGGATCCAAGATGGCGCTGCCTGGTGTAGCGAGCATCGAAACGGCACACGCTTGGCACGGACCCAATGGCCCAGCAACTGGGATTGCGCAAGTGGCCAGTGAGTCACGCCTCGACTCTGAAGAGGCTGCCCGCCTTGCTGGTGTTGACTGCATTGTCAACGTCATTCCTAATTCTCAACGAGGCATCGCTGGTATGGTCGTAGGTGATTTGGTTGAAGCGCATCGTGCAGGGGTAAAGATCGCAAAGCGGGTCTTCGCCACCAAGGTGCCCACAGATTACGACGTCTGCATCTTGTCGTCTTACCCCAAAGACAATGAACTACAGCAGGCAGGACGGGGTCTGAGCGTCTGGCAAACTGCCAAAGCACCCATTGTCCACGAGCGCGGCACAATTATTCTCGCCGCGGCTTGCCCGGAGGGGCCTGGTTTTCACTCCTTATACGGTCCCAATATGCCTATGTATGGAGACCCCAGAACCAAATCGATGTTCAGCTTCGGTGAACGCAACCTCGTCTTTTTCATGCCCGGCATCAACCACCTCGATCTGAATCGCGTCAACCCTGACGGTACCCAGAGTCCTCGGGAAGGTATTACCCATTTTGCCGAGTGGTCCGTGTTGAAGCAGTGGCTACGAGCCAAGCATGGAGCGCACGCGCGGGTGGCAGTGTTTCCTTGTGCGACGATTCAGTTGCCGGAGGAGATTTGTTGGTAACAGAATCATAGGGTCTCGGCTTAGAACCTATCCGAAAAGTGGTTGTGAGTTCAAGCGGCTTCTCGAGTGAGATTACATCGTCACAGAACTTTTCGGATAAGAACTTAGGAAAAAGATCGTCTTCATGGACCATTGTATCTAACTGAGCTGTTGATGCATCTGTGATATCCTTTACTTTCTGGTAAAGGCTTGAGTGACAAAGGGCAAACCGAAAGGGGCGGAAAAAAGAATCCACCCTGAAAAAACGGGATAAAATGTAAAAATAGTGCTCGGCTAGTTTAAGCAGCGGCATTGAGGCGGCGATGAGCGAGAACGCCTTTAGGGAAATGGTGTGAAACCGAGGCCTTTTTTCGAAAGTCAGGGTCGAGTTGGTCAGGAGTTGGAAAAAGAGCACTCGAGAGAACACGGCGCAGCCTGCCGGGAGTGGATTGAGGCTCTCGATCCCAGTAGCCAGTCGGTATGGGAGGAAGAGAAGCGGCTAAATGGGAAAGAAGATTGCCAGCCAGCAGCCCCAGTTCAGGTAAGCGGAAACAAGCCTCATCGGCATGAACAAATTGACGATGTAAGCCAATCATCTGCTTGGAAGCCAAGGGGGGAGGTTCAACAGGCCAGCGTTCCAGGTAGACAAGATAAATGGTTTCAGGCTGCAAAGTCATAACGGTCGCCAAAACCAAAGGTGTGTTGTAGGCCGGATCCTGAATGACGTAAATCGAATAGGTGGTTGGCTGTATCCACCTTGGTTGTTCTGGGGACGAGATTGTGCCATGCTTGATAGCAAATCAGGCGACCACTATAGAGAAAGCGACCAGACGAGTCCGGAGTTGTAGCCTCGAGTCGCTTTCCTTATAGCTGCGAGAGAGCGGACGCACAATATCACCATATTCAGGTGGTCTGCCTTTTTCTTTGCGTTTGGGGAACTCATTGCGGCGCACTGTGCAGTTAATGGCTTCCCGCAGGACAAATCGGTCGATGCCGCTTTCTAGCATTTCTCTGATTGTAAACCCGGCATCGACCACCGCCACTTCGTCTGACTCCAGTGATTTCTTCGTCTCTTTCAGCAGCTTTTCCGAAACTCACTTTCCTTTGTTCCAACCGTGCATCTCATGATTGCCTTGAGCAGTGGCACTCGCTTCCCGCCTATCTCCCCGAGCTTATCATCACTCCAAAGATGAGCGGGCAATGCCCGACGAGCCGTTGAGTTATAGAGTCGGTTCACTTTCCCTTGCAGCTTCGGTCGCCAGAACCCTGTGATATCTATGCTTTTCACTCGGTACCCTTCTAACTTTTTTGCCTCCCATTCCCTTTCCACTTCTTCTTGCCACGACCCCAGCAGACTTGTGATATCCCATGATCCATATCGAAAGCTCCACCAGCTTCGCCGGAGCTCCTCATCTTCAAACCCGCTTTCTTTCAATGCGCTATGGATTGCTCCTCGACTTTTCAGAAACGACCCATTCAGCATTGCCCACATCAGACGCATTACATTTACGTTTGTTCCCATCGGCGTTACTTGCAATACATTCATCAGTACTGCTATAGTTATTTCTGGCGCGGTTAGCATTCCTTCCTCCTTTTTGGGTTCTCTACCTTTAGGATGAACTGCTAACCGCTTTTTGTCACATTTCTCACCTCATCTCTTTTCTTTTACCAGAAAGTAAAGATATATAAAGTTACGATTATCGGCAAATTATCGACACATTCGATTTTGATATCTGAGGCCATCGCACACTCCTTTCCTGAGTGCGCTTGTTTTACGCTACTTGACCTCCTCTTTTAATTCTTGCTACTCGTTAATTCGAACGAAATTACACCAATGTACAATAATTTGTAGATTTGCTCTAGTGTTTTGTCAGATAAGTTATAATACGGTAAACTCTGCCAGAAAGTGACTAAAAAAACGAGGAGGCAGAGAGAAATGAAGCAAGTATATAAAGTTAAACTAAGTGATAAAGACAGAAATGAATTAAGGCGAATGGGGTGGTTCAAAATTAGGTTTACACTTTTGATATATAGACAAAAATCTATATGAGACCGTTTTCTCTCTGAGAACCGGCGAAATCAGAGAATATAAACGTTCTTTCTGTTTCTAAAAGTGTAAACCTATCTATCCAGCTAAAATGAACCACCCCGCCGAATAACGGCAAAAGGAAAAGAGAACGTAAGAAAGATAAGAAGGGCACATATTCTGCTCTTGTCAGATGGAGGAAAAACAGACAGAGAAATCATGGAACGAGTGGGAGTGACGCGAGCAACGGTGGTGCGAATCCGCAAAAGATATGTGACGGAAGGGCTAACCAAAGCCCTAGAAGAGAGGCCAAGAAGCGGACGACCAGTCGAGATTAGTAACGAAGCCAGAGCCAAAATCACGGCACTAGCGTGTACGAAAGGACCAGATGGGCGAAGCCGATGGACTTTAAGGCTGCTAGCAACCACAGCGGTTGAGTTAAAGTTTGTGGAAGACATTTCGCATGAAACCGTGAGTGAAATTCTGAAAAAAACGAACTGAAACCCCATTTGAAGGTGCAGTGGTGTATCGGAAAGTTAACACCTACATACTTGTGGCACATGGAACAAATCTTGGACCTCTATGCACAGCCCTATGACCCCAAGAATCCTCTCTGGTGTTACGATGAAAAACCTTGTCAGCTCTTGGGCGATACAATCGTGCCGATTGAGATGAAACCAGGCAAGAAATGGCGCTATGATCATCACTATGAACGCAAGGGCATCTGTTACATCTTGATTGCTTACCAGCCACACACTGGACAGCGGGTTGTTCAGATTACCGAACGGCGCAGAGGCCAAGAGTATGCTCGCTTCATGCATGATCTCAAAACGAAACACAATCCTGATGCCGATTCATTACAGATTGTTCAGGATAATCTCAACATTCATTCACCCAGTTCCTTCTACACCATCTTTTCGCCTGAGGAAGCTTTCGCTCTGGCTCAGCACTTTCAGATGGTTTATACCCCCGTCAACGGGAGTTGGCTTAATATGGTTGAAATTGAACTCTCGGTTATCACTCGCCAAGTTCTTGATCGCCGCATTGATTCCAAAGAGCTTCTTGAGACTGTTGTCCTTGCTCTTGTCAACGAGCGCAATGAACAATCCGCTACCATTCAATGGCAATTTACCCCCGCTCTCGCTCGCCAGAAGTTCCAGCGTTTCTATCCTGTTTTGGATACCGATTCTGATGACCAACCTGTATCATAACTTATCTGACAAAACACTACTGTTCTGGCAGAAAAATTATGATACCGTAAAACCATGAGCTGCACTCGGCTAAATCACGAGATCTTAGTGTATCAGAACTTATTTTACAGAACACTAGGAGGTCCCCAAAGTGCAAATCTATAAGTCGCCTTTGGCGAATGCTTGAATTCGCCAACAGCATCTGTATCCCGAACAGACCCTATATCACAAAGCTTAAACATGGCTTCATCGACTACCAACACCAAGACATTGCCTCTTATCTATACCAAACTCAATAGACCACGTATCGCGGATAATCTCATACCACGAGCAAGGCTGTTGACCCGTCTACAAGCGAGCCTCAGCAAAAAATTGACGCTCATCTCTGCTCCAGCTGGCTTTGGTAAAACCATGTTGGCCTGTATGTGGTTGGAAGAATGCCAGTCCCCGACTGCCTGGCTTTCGCTGGGTGAGGATGACGGCAACATAGACCGTTTTCTCTGCTATTTGGCGGCCGCCATCGAGACCGTTTTTCCTGATGCCTGTGCACAGGTGGACAACCTCTTGCCGTATGAGCAGTTGCCTACGGTCGATGAGATTGTCGTTGCGTTGATCAACGATCTTGCTCGCTTACCCCTAAATTCACCAACAGAACGCTTCATTCTCGTGCTGGATGATTATCATCGAATCCAGAATGAAGCCATTCATCAATTGTTGAGCAAGTTGATTGAATATCAGCCTCAACATCTGCACCTACTGTTGATCAGCCGACAAGACCCGATGTCATTGCCCCTGTCTCGGTTACGCGCCGGTGGTGAAATGACGGAAATCCGGTTGGCCGATCTCCGTTTCAAAGCCGATGAGGCGAAATCTTTTCTGACAAAATCGCTGGATATGAGACTTTCTGATGAGAGCCTATCTTTGCTCGGGCAGCGGCTCGAAGGTTGGGTTGTGGGATTACAGCTTGTTGCGCTCTCCATGCGCGGGATAGATGATCCGGCTGCGTTCATTGCCAACTTGCAAGGAGGCAATCACTATATCACAGAGTATCTGGTTGATGAAGTACTTGCGCAGCAGACGACGGCCGTTCAAGCATTTATGCTGCAAATATCAATCCTGAATCGATTCTCTGAGTCGTTGTGTGAAGCGGTCACTGGTGTTCAAACTCTAGCTGACAATGGGCAGACATATTTAGAATGGCTGGAGCAAACGAATCTGTTCCTGATTTCGCTTGACCGCCAACACATGTGGTATCGCTTTCATCATCTGTTTCAGGAGCTATTGATCAGTAAATTGGAGGTAGAATATAGTATCAGCGAGATTACAGCCCTGCATTACCGGGCCAGCCAGTGGTATGCTGACCACGATTACGTTGAAGAAGCCATTTACCATGCCCAGGCAGCCCAAAATGTCGATTTAGCCGTCCAATTAGTTGAAACCCGTTGTCAACAATTTCTAAGTCAGGGGCGCGTGAACCTGGAGCGATGGCTCGCTCTCCTGCCCCAAGAAGTGATTCAGAAACGTCCCAAACTCTTAATGGCTCAAGCTTGGCGCCTTTATTTCCATTGGCGTATCTCTAGGCTAAAGACTGTTCTGGATCAGGTAGAGGTTGCACTTCAGGATGAAGAGAGCACCCTTGCCCCGGCTGAGCATCAGGCCATACAGGCGCAATACCAAACTTTGCGTTGTGTGACCACCTATATTCTTGATAACGATTTTTCTGGAACAGTAGCATGGGCTAGATGTGCATTGAGCCTTCTCCCAAACGCAGAAAGTGGGGCCAGGAACATCGCCTTAGGCTTTCTAAGCATAGCCCAACAGGCTTTGGGGGATCCAGAACGAGATTTATCTCGCCTGAAAGAATGTCTTCAAACGTCCAGCGTTGACAGCCCAGCCACCTTTCAGAGCTTTGTTAGTCTCTGCGTGATTCAGCTCGTTGCTGGCGAAAATTATCAGCTGCAACAAACGATCACACGCTATTTAGGCCATGCGCCATCAAATTCCCTAAGAGGGGCGGGCACAAGCTGGATAGCGGGCTTGCTTGATTATGAATGGAATCGGCTCGAAGAAGCGAAAACCCATTTCGCAAATATCTTTGCCATTGAAGAGCGCCATGAGACCAATTTTATAGCCGCCTTTAACGGCACCTTGGGCCTTGTACGTCTTCTGCAACTAGAAGGAAAGTGGGAGCAAGCACAAGAAACCCTCCATATTCTACATACGGATACCGTGCGACTTCAAAATAGTGATTTTATGCCGCTTTTAGAAGCAACCCAAGCTTATCAGTGGCATTTGCAAGGAGACGCAATATCGGCGATGCAATGGGTTTATGCTTCTCAAATAACCAAGTTACCTGACTCCATCTTTTTTTTCAGTAGCAGCAAAAGTCGGGTACAAATTTTTCATGCAAACAGAGGGCTGCTCTAGGATTTCACCCCTTATGGTCATTTTTTGTACCCGACTTTTGCCGTAGCTGTTTTTTTTCAGTTACAGCAAAAGTCGGGTACAAATTTATTATGTTGAGTTAGAAGGGGAGTCAGAATCATGACGATTTGTATTTGAAAGAAGAGCAGACTCCCAAGCGATTTCAAGTTCAGAAACGACTGAATCAAGGTGATGGCAAAAGCGAAAATAATCTTTGCGTTCAGCCAGGATCGAATGTAAACGTTGCCGTTCAAATAAATAAGCGGACCGGTCAACGGATCGCAGCCGGAAGAGCAATTCGTCTTTGGTTTCAGTCGGATCGACGAAGGCAGCAAAGAGCCATAGCGAAGGACGAAGTTATTAACACTTTGCGTCCAGTGATACGTCGTTGATTGGTTTTCAAGCGGCCAAAGAAGCCCTCCAGGGCATTGTTAGTGGAAGGAAGACCCGAGACATCGTAGCAGACAAAGAGCCCCCACCAACGGTTGCGAAATGTTGTGTTGATATGCTGAACAATCGAGCGATCTGCGTCATCGAGAGTCGTATCCTGTGTCAGTGCGACTAAATATTGATCAACAGCTGATGCAACGGAATGAGCAGTGACCTGTACCTGGTCGTCGGCTTGAGAGTCAGGCGACAAAAGCCGTTGGAGTGCCACCAACCACCCAAGTTGCCGTCGTAAGCGGTTGGCTTGAACAGTGCAAAAACGATGAAAACCAGCAATCTTGATTAAGTGGGTCAGTAACGGATGCCCCCTTTTTCCTGAGCCCGTAATAATGATGCTTCAATCGTGATTAATTGTTGAACCATCTGTAAGCCACCTAATTCAAAAGGAGCCAATCCTCTTGTCAATAAAGTGAACCGCAGATAGCGAGTATATTGCAAAAGAACTGCTTTGTAGGGATCGGTTTCCGCCAATTCTCGAACCGTTTTGTAGACCCGATTCAAAAAGCCACGCAGCTTCTTTTTGAGTTGAGTTTTCATTGTACGGTCAAGCGCATAAGTGAGTCGCCCAGCTTCTTTAATGCAATGGAACTGACAAGTCTGATGGGGGCAATTCGGCCACACTTGAGCAACAGCAAGTTGGATGTTTTCCTGGGCGTCACTGATGATGCCCTTGATAGGGATTTCCCATTCGTTTATCGGTTCCAACAGTGCTGAAACCAGAGTCTTGTGAGTCCCTGATTCCAACACTTCTGCCATCAAAGTGATGTCTAACTGGACTTCTCGAACCACATAGAGCGCTGGACTTCCTTTCTCTGGTTGCATCCCATCTATGGAGAGGATTAGTCCGCCCAACCTTTTCCATTTTTTCTGCTGGTTTACTACCTTCGCTGGCTGTCCAGCTCGCAACAAGGCTAAAAATGTACCGATTAAGTTCAGCACTTGTCTTTCAGATATCGTTATCCGCTCTTTTAGTCCTTTATGGATTTCGGCCACTCTTCGTTGATGCCAAAATCGTTGGTATCCTATTTCGACGATTACATCTAACCCATAACCGCATTCGGGTACACCCAACTCTTCTGCTTCTTGGGAACGATAGACCACTTCTTGCTGCAAGCAGTTCTCATTTTGACACCGATATCCATGACTTACCACATAATATCTGCCCTCCAGTGTTTCCAGATACTTATGCCATAATTTATAGCTTCTTTTCAGTTTGCTTTTGCAGTTCGGACAGCGCTTCTTTGTTGGTCGGTAGTATCGTTTCTCTACCTGCTTCTCCTTCTTTTTGCGCATTTTTCCGGACCTCCTTGGCCTCTCCTATTCTAGCCTTTTCTTCCGGAGGTCTTCAATTTATCTCTTTTTGGTCGCAATCATTTACTTGTCATAATATTTCTGTACCCGACTTTTGCTGTAACTGTTTTTTTTCAGCCCCCCTCTTGCTGTTAACCCGTATTGTGGTCAACCACGGCACAGATGCGGAAGTACAGGCGATTATCGTTCAGCTGCAGGAAGCGTTGAGACGAGTTCAAGCCCGCCACTGGGTACAGCGAGAAATTCAAGTGCTGGCCCATCTAACTTTGGCTCACGATCGGCTGGACCAAGCTGAAAAAGCAGGGCTTAATTTAAGACAAGCCCTTGGTTTGGCCCTCCCAGGTGGCGCAATGCGCTCATTTATCGATTGTGGGCCTGCGCTCATCCCCTTACTCGAGCAGCGCCAGCAGAAAGACGTCGCCCCAGACTATGTCGCCCAACTAGTGGCTGGTATTCCCTCTGCCCCACAGCCAAAATCTACTAGCAACGCCACCTCCAATGCCACCCCCAATGCGGATGAAGAGCCCCTGCTTGATCGTTTGACACAACGCGAAGAAGAGGTTTTGACTTTAATGCAGGCGGGGCTGACGAATCAGGAAATTGCCGATAAGCTGATTATCTCTCTCTACACCGTCAAGCGACACGCAACCAATATATACAACAAATTGGCCGTCAACAATCGCCGCCAGGCAATTCGTAAGGCGCGCCAGCTCGGCTCTCATTGAATCGTTTTGTGACGATCGAATCTTGTTGGCAACACTGATCTGACGCACAACTACGTATCGGCTCGCTTCTAAACACTCCGTAAATACTACCTTTCTACGACCCTAAGAGCGATGCGCTCCACCCCACAAACGTAGTACCATTCTTCTATACATTCCTAGGTTCTGTGACATTTAGAGTACACCCTCAGAGAAGTGTTCGTGCTCGGCGTTACTTTCACCCGAGAGGTTGTGGTGCTCAGCACCCACCACTGTTGGCGCAAGCGCCCACTTCGTGATCTGCAAAGCGGGTGCTTGCGCCGGCAAATGTCAACGACTCCTAGGCGACAGCCACTTTTTTACAATCAATAAAACTTTACTTTCTGGTAAAGGCTTGAGTGACAAAGGGCAAACCGAAAGGGGCGGAAAAAAGAATCCACCCTGAAAAAACGGGATAAAATGTAAAAATAGTGCTCGGCTAGTTTAAGCAGCGGCATTGAGGCGGCGATGAGCGAGAACGCCTTTAGGGAAATGGTGTGAAACCGAGGCCTTTTTCCGAAAGTCAGGGTCGAGTTGGTCAGGAGTTGGAAAAAGAGCACTCGAGAGAACACGGCGCAGCCTGCCGGGAGTGGATTGAGGCTCTCGATCCCAGTAGCCAGTCGGTATGGGAGGAAGAGAAGCGGCTAAATGGGAAAGAAGATTGCCAGCCAGCAGCCCCAGTTCAGGTAAGCGGAAACAAGCCTCATCGGCATGAACAAATTGACGATGTAAGCCAATCATCTGCTTGGAAGCCAAGGGGGGATGTTCAACAGGCCAGCGCTCCAGAGAGAAAAGATAAATGGTTTCAGCTTGTAAAGCCATGACGGTCGCCAGAACCAAAGGTGTGTGATAAGCAGGATCCTGAAAGACGTAAATCGAATAGGTGCGGTTGGCTGTATCCACCTTGGTTGTCCTGGGGACGAGATTGTGCCATGCTTGATAGCGAATCAGGCGACCACTATAGACAAATTGACCAAACGAGTCTGGAGTTGTGGCCTCGAGTCGCTTTCCCCTATAGCATCGAGAGAGCGGACGCACAATATCACCATATTCGGGTGGTCTGCCTTTTTCCTTACGTTCGGGTAACTCATTGCGGCGCGCTGTGCAGTTAATCGCTTCCCGAAGGACAAATCGGTCGACGTCGCTTTCTAGCATTTCTCTGATTGTAAACCCGGCATCGACCACCGCCACTTCGTCTGACTCCAGTGATTTCTTGGTCTCTTTCAGCAGCTTTTTCCGAAACTCACTTTCCTTTGTGCCTACCTCGCATCTCATGATTGCCTTGAGCAGTGGCACTCGTTTCCCGCCTATCTCCCCCCGAGCTTATCATCACTCCAAAGATGAGCGCGGGCAATGCCCGACGAGCCGTTGAGTTATAGAGTCGGTTCACTTTCCCTTGCAGCTTCGGTCGCCAGAACCCTGTGATATCTATGCTTTTCACTCGGTATCCTTCTAACTTTTTGCCTCCCATTCCCTTTCCACTCCACTTCTTCTTGCCACGATGAGAGCAGGCTTGCAATATCCCATGATCCATATCGAAAGCTCCACCAGCTTCGCCGGAGCTCCTCATCTTCAAACCCGCTTTCACTCAATCCACTATGGATTGCTCCTCGACTTTTCAGAAACGACCCATTCATCATCGCCCACATCAGACGCATTACATTTACGTTTGTTCCCACCGGCGTTACTTGCAATACATTCATCAGTACTGCTATAGTTATTTCTGGTGCGGTTAGCATTCCTTCCTCCTTTTTGGTTTCGCTACCTTTAGGATGAAACGCTAACCGCTTTTTGTCACATTTCTCACCTCATCTCTTTTCTTTTACCAGAAAGTAAAGTATAACAATATGAACCATCGGCTCGGTCTGGATGAGTCTGCAACTTACCAAATTACGGTGCAAGGTTACGTTAGCCAACGCTGGGCAGACCATCTGGGTTTGTCAATCATTTGTATGCACCAGCCCGATTGGCCGATCACCACACTCGTTGGAACCGTGATCGATCAAGCAGCCTTAATGGGGATTCTGAGCAGCTTGTATGGAATGGGATTTCCTTTGCTCATGATTAAATGCGAGATGTGCCCTGAAAGTGAAAAGGAGAATTGATCACTCTATGAAAATCAATGTTTATCGTCTATATGACCACGCTACAGCAATGCAACCCTCGCCCGATGGTAGAGATTTGGATGAGGAGAACAAAACGTCAGTCGAAGGTCCGCCTCTGGATACAATCAATAGCCACCGATGGGATTTTCTGTGCCCCTATGCAATAGAAGCCACTTGGAATGGCGGACCAGACGCGGCAGATATTGAAATACGGACAGAAGACATACCAGCAGGTACGCCCAGTTGTGTACAGAGTAGCCTTGGTGGCGGGCGGCTCACCTTCCACACGGGCTATCAGATCAAGACAGAAGCAGAGCAGACTATCTGGATTCGTGTCCCCATCAACCAGCCGAAAGATGGGCTGTATCCATTGGAAAGCGTCGTTGATACCTCAATCCTCCCCTGTACAATGACGATCAACTGGACATTTACACGCCCCAACCAGACTGTGCGCTTTGCCGCTGGTGAACCATTTTGCACGATTCTGCCCTATCCCAAAGGGTATGCACAGAATGTTGAGGCCGAAATCGTCACACTAGGCGACGATCTGGCGGCATTAGACGAGGAATATCAGACACTTACCCAGGATCCGGCAATTCATAACATTTTTCAAAAACTGGGGGCAAATGGAAGCCAAGCCAATTCAGCTCTGTCGGTCGTGGCCGTTAACGGAAGTCAGCCGGAACACCAACCGCATGTGACCTGGGCCACTCAACTGAACGCACCACCCCCGGTGAGTTGCATTTGTCCCACATATGGCCGCGTGGCGCTGCTGGAAGAAGCCATCTACTCGTTCTTACGGCAGGATTACCCTGGCGAAAAGGAACTGATCGTCCTCAATGACTTCGCTGAACAGACCTTGGAATTTGACCATCCAGAGGTCCGCATCGTCAATCTGCCGAAACGCTTTCACTCGGTGGGCGAAAAATATAAAGCTGCTGCTGCTTTGGCCACCCACGACCTGGTCTTTGTCTGGCATGATGATGATATCTACCCCATCGTCTCTCTTACTCAGTGACCCATCTTGATACGCAAAAAGGTTTCTTCAAGGCCGACCGCGCCTGGTTTTGGAACAACGGCCAATTGAGTGGGCCGGATCAAAATGTTTTTCATGGCGGCAGTTGCTGGACGCGAGACCTCTTTGTCGATGTGGATGGCTACCCCCATGTCTGCAATAGCTACGATACCGCATTTGAAGAACTCTGCCACCATGAGCGGCCGCATTCAACTCAGGCCCGCAAAGTCAAAGCGGAGGATGTCTACTACATCTATCGCTGGAACGGCACGAATTCGTATCACTTTAGCGCAATCAGCCAGAATGGACATGCCTACGAGGATGTCGCCACATATGTACAGAATCAGGTCGAGCGCAGACAGATCCCTGCTGGTCGTATTCAGTTGGATCCCCATTGGCAACACGACTACGTTGCTCGAGTCGAAGCATTCCTCCAAGACGGTGAACTCAAGGAATATGGCACCGATCAGGAAGAAGAGATACCGTTTCCGCCTCCCTTCTACATGATTGATCCACCTGACCCCATGGCCGCTGACGATGCCGAGGGCCTCTTCCGCGGCACCTATCCAGGCAAGATCAGCGTGATCCTGCCCGCTGCCAATGAATCGGTGCTGCTCAAGCGCACGGTGGAACAGTTTGCGGCCACGTTGCCCGACAATAGCGAAGTGATTGTAGTGGACAACGGCTCCACTGATGGCAGTGCCGATTTTCTCGTAAAGGGCTCGATGGAAGGTGTCCATCTCATCCAGACCGCTGATCAGTTAGGGGTGGCCGGTGCCCGCAATCGGGGTCTGGAAATCGCCCAAGGAGAATTCGTGGTCTTTGCCGATGCCCACATCGACCTGCCTGAGCGCTGGTGGCAGCCGATCATTGCCGTCCTTAACCAGCCCAAAGTGGGTGTAGTTGGCCCTGGAATCGGCGTCATGGGCAAACCCGATGCACCTGTCGCGTACGGTCAACGCATTGCGGAGGCCAACTTGCGGGTAGAATGGCTGCCTTGGGTACAGAAAGACCCCTACCCCGTTCCAACCTTAGGCGGTGGCTTTATGGCCATGCATCATGATACGCTGAAGCGGGCCGGAGCCTTCGATACGGGGATGCCGCAATGGGGCTCCGAAGACCTGGAGATCTGCGTGCGTTACTGGCTCTTGGGCTACGAAGTCTGGATGGTGCCCTCGGTGAATGTACTCCACTACTTCCGTTCGTCCAATCCCTACAGCGTGGAATGGGGCGCAGTCACTCACAACCTGCTGCGGGTAGCCCTGCTCCATTTTAATCAGGAACGCCTGGCCCGCGTCGTCGCGGCCCTCAAGGGAGAGAACAAATTTGCGCATGCTCTAGCTGTGGTCGTTGAGAGTGATGTCTGGCAGCAGCGCGCCGAGTTTGCCGCACAACGGGTACGCGATGATGACTGGCTCTTTGAGAAATTCAGCGAAAGTTGCTCAGTATAAATTAAGCTGTTAGGACTTACGCAGCGACTTTGAAACCAGGTTTTTCCAAAAAACCTGGTTTCTCTCTGGTAATCCCTAACCTTTTGTGAAAACTCTGGTTATGTCAATAAGGAGACCTCATGAATCATCAACCGCCCGTCAGTTGCATCTGCATGACCTATGCCCGACCACAGGTTCTGGAAGAAGCTATTCACTCCTTCCTCCAGCAGGATTATCAAGGACCCAAAGAACTGATCATCTTGAATGACTATGTCGATCAAACGCTGCTCTTTGACCATGCCGAGGTGCAGGTGATCAACTGTTCCAAGCGTTTCCGCACGGTCGGGGAGAAGATGAATGCAGCCGTTGCTCTGGCCTCGCACGATCTGCTCTTTGTGTGGGATGATGACGACATCTACCTGCCCCATCGGTTGCGCTTTTCCATTGAGCACTTTGAGCTACAAAAGGGCTTCTTCAAGCCCAACCAGGCCTGGATGTGGACGGAAGGGAAGTTAAAGGGCCCAATCAAAAACCTTTTTCATGTCGGGAGTTGCTGGTCCCGCCAACTGTTTAACAGCGTGCGAGGCTATGTCGCAGATGGCACTGGCTATGACTTGGTCTTTGAGAAACGCCTGGCAAAACAGTTTCCCGGCTCCGTTAAACCGTTCGAGATCGGGCCAGAAGATATCTATTATATCTACCGCTGGGCTGGCACCGGCTCCTATCACATGAGTCAGTTTGGCTACTACAAAGCTGGCGGCAACGTGGGGCACGACCAAGTGGAGTCTTTTGTCCAACAGCAGGTCGAGCAAGGGGAAATCCGCCATGGAGAGATCCGATTGCAGCCTCAGTGGCTCGTGGATTATCAAGCGCTTGTGAATGAACAGTTGCGTAACCTGATCTTAGCCGAACCAGCCGCCGAGACGGCCTGACAAACGCGCTCAAAAACAATCGTCCCAGAAATTCCATCAGGGCGTCTGTATCCGGGGCGTAACAAAACGGACCCTGTTGCGCTCCGGATACAGGCGCCCTGCGGATTCAGAGCGTCTGTAAGAGCATACTGTGCGCACAGACCACACAGCTATTCAGCTGAGGGGAGCCAGCTTGAACATCACCGAAAATTTTTCGTCCAAATTGCCGGGGAGTTCAGGCCGTCATCGGCTTTCGGACGACCGGCTGTGTAGCAAAAACCGAAAGGAGGTGAACAGCCAGCGATTCGTTCACAATAGAGTTACCACTATCTCGAATCTTTAAATCTCAGTAACAAGGAGAATTTTTCGTGAGTAATCCACAAAAAGTCACCACAGTCCGCACAGAGGCAGTGGGTGATGGGTTGGGGATATATGACTACCAACGGGACGAGTCCTATGTCCTCAACGCCACATCGGCCCTGGTCTGGCAGCACTGTGATGGCAAAACCACACCGCAGCAGTTGACAACGCTGATTCAGCAGAAATTCAATGTGGTGCGCCTGCAAGCGGAACACCTGTTGTCGTCAGCGCTGAATGAGTTGGAGCAGGCCAAGCTACTGCGCCGGGGCACCACACCTCAGCCGACGCTTTCACGCCGCCATGTACTCCAAGGCTTTGCGGCCGCCGGTCTATCTCTGGCTCTATTACCAGTCGTAGCACCAGTTACGGTATATGCTGGTGGTCAACAATGGTGACGGAACCTACACAGCCCGCTTCGGCTACCGCAATGAGTCCAGCAGTACAGTTAGCATTCCCGTGGGCACCTCTAAGAATATGTTTGCACCCGGGCCAAAGGATCGTGGGCAGCCCACAGATTTCTTGCCGGGAACCCATGACAACGTATTTGAGGTCGTCTTTGACGGTAGTAAAATCAAATGGTTGATCAAAGAAGATCAGGCCAAGCGTCAACAGGTTGAGGCCAGTTCTGACTCGCCAAGTTGTCCTCCACCGACGACCACGACAACAACGGCACCGCCAACAACTACCACGACGGGAGCACCGCCAACGACCACTACGACGGGAGCACCGCCCCCGTAAGGTATTCAATAGTCAGTTTGTTGGTAACGCAGGCGGGGTGGTTCATTTTAGGCGGACAATTAGGTTTACATTTTTGCAAAGAGAAAAGATGTTTATATTTTCTACTTTGAGCCATGCTCAGGCAGAAAATGACCTCATATAGATTTTTATTTATGTATCAAAAGTGTAAACCTAATTCTGAACCACCCCACGCAGGCGAATAGCAAATAGCTTCAGCGTCTGCTCTATGCCTGAAGGGTTTGAGGGCGGACAGGTACTATACGAAGAAGAGAAGGCACATTAACAAGAGAAAATGAAAGCTCGACGATGGAGAAAAGAAAGCTGAGCAGACCAGTTGAGCGCCGAAAGTAAGTCTAAAGCCCAAGAGAAAGGCTGAAACGACGAAAGGAACGGCGCAAAAGACGAAGGCCATGCTCAAAGAGAGAGAACTTGGCATCGTAAGGACGAGTTCTGCGGTTGCCAGTAGGCTTGCGAGCCAGGATGGAAGAGGCCTGAGCGGTGCCAGCAAGTAAAGTGAGCCAAGTGGCCAATGCCATAGCCGTAATCAAGCGTTCAAGATGCTCAAGGTCGGTGACCTGTCCTTGCTCGAAGTGCCAGCCATCGGATTTGAGATCACGAAAGAGAGAGTCGATGGGAAAGCGGCGCTTGTAAAGTTTGAGGAGCTGCCAGGATGGGCGGAGGCTACTCACGATCAGGAGCGGCTCTGAATGTCTGACGCCCCAGTAAGCGACGAGAGAGACTGGTCGCCAGCCGCGCTTCTTGAAAGCATAGGTGCGCAGTTTTCGACGCTGAGAGGGGGCAGAAACCAGAGTGCGCGCTTCTCTTTCCTCGCCCTGCCACTCTCGATAGCGGGTTTGTCCTTGGATACGCACGACATAGTCCCAGCCTCGCTGCACAGCCAAATCGGTAAAGGCTGGTGTGCCGAAGGCTCGGTCTCCCAGAATCGTCACCGGGACCCGAACCGGCAACAAGACGCTCACTTCATCCATCAGCTGCTCGACTCTGGCCCAGAAACCATCGCCTTTCAAAGGCTGGTTCCCTGGCCAGAGTGTCCAGCCCAGTGGCAGTGCACAGCCTCGATACCAGACCGAGACCATCAAGATCACCACTCGCTCATCCTGCGTTGTTGGATCGATGGCCAGAAGCAATTCTCTCGGTCTGCCCAACATCAGATGTCGACGTGCAAATGGGTGAAAGCAAACCTCAGGCGTAATGCTTGGATCGTTCTCGAATCGGCGGATTTGTCGCTCGATGCTTGCTTCCGTCGCTTCGCTCAAGCCTAGTTCCCTTAGGCTTGAGGCAATTTTGGGGGGGACTATACTTCCTGCTTGGATGATTCCCTCCACCACTTTCAGCAGGCGCTCCAGGTTCTTTGTCCGGATTCCTATTTCTATCGTTTCAGATAGCATTCGTCTGATTTCTCGTTCGAGCTCTCTTTCTGGCATTTTTCTTTCCCTTTCCTTTTCTCAGATTTTCTAGGGCTAGTTTGCCAGTTTTTTCTCTCTTTGTTAATTCTCCTCCTTTTCGTATAGTACCTGTCCGCCCCTGAAGCCTGAAGGGGGAGAGGCGCTCGCTGTCGAGCGCCTCTCTAGAAAATTTGATAGTAGAACAATACCAATGTATGGACGATACGGCGAATCGATTTGGTCATCATTTTTTCTGTGTATAGAAAACCGCACCATAAGGAACAATGGATACCGTGAAAATAGAATTTCAACAGCTAGAAGATAGCGTGAAAGAAGTATGTGATCAGAGACCAGTCTATTATATGCCAAACCCAGGCAACTGGGGCGACGCACTCATCCGCAGCGGGACCCACAAATTTTTTCACGATATCGGTCTTTGCTATACTGAAATCGACGCGCAGACCGACATTCAAGCGAAGGTCAATCATGCTGAAGAGAGCGTTCTCATCTATGGTGGTGGCGGTGGATGGTGCCGCTTATGGGGGCATTCTCCATATTTCCTGAAGCAACTTCTGCCTCACTTCCACCACACCATTGTCTTGCCTTCCACCTACGAGGTAGTTGCCACATTGACCGACACCACATTCTTCTGCCGCGACCGTTATCATAGCCAATCCAACCTGCCGGCGGCTATCTTTTGTCACGATATGGCCTTCTGCCTTGAACCACATGCAGATCCCGCTACCGAAGAAACAGGGTACTTTTTCCGCACCGATGCCGAAAGCGCCAAGCGTTACCCCATCCCGTCCGAGAATCGTGATGTCAGCTTCGAAGGGAACCACCTGTTGGGTGTGGCACCTTTCTTTGCGGCAATTGCCAAATTTGCTGTGATTCACACCGATCGTCTGCACGTCGCGATTGCCGCCTGTCTACTGGGGCGAGACCTGCACTTTTACCCTGGTTCCTACTTCAAAAACTGGGCTGTCTTTACATCGAGTATACGCCCCTATTTTGACAATGTATGCTTTCACCATGATCTCTCTGAACACAAGTACTTTCACGGCAATGGACAACTGACGCAGACCCTAGCAGATGCTGGGCCTGCACATCATTCTGCGGCGCCCAAAATATCTGTGATACTGTCAGCCTGCGCCGCCGAGTCCGACATGATTGGCGCAATCGAAAGCATTCGGGCGCAGACGCTCAAAGAGTGGGAGCTGATCATCGTCGATGAGGACGCCAATCAGCAGACCTGGCAATATATCAATTCCTATGGGAAACAAGATCGACGCATCCGGATTGAGACGGTTTCAACTCGTCGCCGGGGGTTTGAGCTGGCACAAGGAGAGTTCATTTACGGCCTGGATAGTCAGCATTGGAGTCACCCTGAAGCACTCCAACGTCTATATGAACACCTCACCACAGATACCCAGAGCAGTGCTGCCTTTGGCATTCCCAGTTATGTAAGCGATGCTGAAAACGACAGTGCAAATCCCTTTATACTCTTCTCCCAAGTTTCTATCGATCACTTTCTTCAGGCAGGAATAATTGCCTTTCGCCGCAGCGTCCTGAAAGAACTTCTTGCCCAACCGGAGATATCGTTGGATGATCATTCGATCTGGTGGTGGTTGTCGGCAAGCGGTAGCTTGATCTTTGTCAGTGGTGCGCCTTTGAGCAGTCGGCAGAATGCAGGAGTGAAGGCAACCTCACTTTCTTATCCGACTCAAGAGCCCTCAGCTCTATGTCATAAGGATTTAGGCCATGCCAGACAAATACTTTGCTATCAGCAAAACCATTCATCTGGCACAGCTTAAACAATTCGTCCATGCCCATCACTCTGAGAGAATGCCGCACATATCGGCGCTTCACCATACAAGATGATGAAGATATCTTCTCAAAGTTTAGCGCATGATGGGACCTATTGTATCCAGAATGAGGAACATTACTTCGGCATTGCTGCGTTGATATGAATTGTCTATAGAGAGGAGTCCATTTTCTGACGCTTTAACGACCGCATCAGTCGCATCTATCAGCTCCAGCTCTCTTTCAACCTGCTTCAATTCTTGCTTGGCTTGCCTAATTTCGTTATTGCGTCTCTTGATATACTCTCCCTGGTTCTTGTAACGTTGCTTGAGTTCCCATCCCGATTCCCAAGTCTTTGGATGGAGCTGAGAATCGCCAACCCGTTTCCAAAAATCTTCCATGTCGCGTAATTTCTGTTTTGTATTCATCCTTTGGATATCCATATCATTTCTCCTCTTTCTCAATGAACGGATCTCTGATCTTAATGCTCGCTTCTTGTTCGTCATCTCGTTCTTCTTCTGTCTGCACTCATTTACCCGGATATCACATTTTCCAGGTTTATCAGGATGAGGCTCATTCCCCTTTGCCTTTTGACTCTTCTTGCTGTCGCGTCCATCGGGGTCAAAGTAGTTGACCGGGTTGTTGAGGGTGAAGCTGTAAAGATTGAGTCGCTGCGGTTCTGCCAGACCGATATCGGGCAGGACACGATAGAGCGGATCGGCACTGTTCCAGCGTAGGGTCAGCGGATCATAGTAGCGGAAGCCGTAGTAACGCAGAGTGGTCATGGAGTCATTCTCTTTGCCATTGAACTGACGACGATGGTTCTGCTGGCCGGTTGCATGGAGCACTTCGCCAAAGGGACCATAGAGGAAACTTGCCTTGACGGTGCCATTGCTCTCCATCGCCAACATCAGATTGCGAAGTGCGTCTGCATACTGTAGCTCAATGGTCTTGCCATCTTCCACACGGGCCAGAGCAATCCCTTGATGGGTCAAGTGCAGATAGCCGCGCATCAGTTTGCCATCCAGCGTAAAGTGGTCTCACGCTCGCCAAACCAGAAGCGCACACCATCCCGCCGATTGGCGGCCAACATACGCTGCCCTCGATGGTCAGAAGTAGACCTCAGTTCCGTTGGGACCTTCAACCATGCGGATATGATCCAAGCCGTCCCAACGCAGGGCCTGTCGTCCGTCTCCAGCGCTACGACTGATCATGTTGCCCGACAGGTCATGGTGAAAGCGGCCCACGATAGCTTTGGTATCGCGATCGATGAGTTGATCGACCGCTTGGGGATCCACGAGACCATATTCATAGCGGACATTGCGGGAAAGATCTGGCAGTCCGGTTGATAGCTGCTTCATCTCGATGTGGGCTGTCTCGATGTTGCCCGCCTTGCTATAGGTGAAGGCTCCAGAGTAATCTTGAGGACCATTAGCGGTCAGGAGTCGGTGCTGGGCGTCGTAGGTGAAGTGAGCCGTCGCTGCCATCCCCAACGTTTGACCATCCACGTTTCTCAGATTTCCGGCATCGTTGTAGGTATAGATGCGATTGGCAACTGCGCTGGTTCCCGCCAGAATCGTGTCTGTCCGCAGACGCCCGAGCAGGTCATAGGTGAATTGCCGCGATTGATTGAAGGCACTGCTGTGTACGGGCGTGCCCGCCAATGCTCGTTCATAGTCGGCAACGGGTTGCCAGATCCGTTCAGATCGAACCATTCTACGTATCGACCAGACCTCGCTCATCATAGCTGATCTGCCACCATGCCCATCATTCCAGGTGCTGTGGGTGGCTGACCCAATGCATTGTACTCACGGGAAACCATCTGTGTTGTCTTGAGTGTCGCTACGCCGCTCAGACTGAGCGTGCGCTTCTCGACTTTGACCAGACCACGTGCATCATGTGTGTGGAAGATAGAGGCAAAGGGCAGATGGATCTCGGTTAGACGCCCAATGCCGTTGATGCCCGTATCATAGGTGTAATGAATTTCGCTCGTTTGCAGCGCATTAGATGCAGCTGTGGCAGCAGATTTTGCCTGCTGCTCGCCATCTTGGACGTCTTTCTGATTATCCCCTTGGTTGGTGACGAGGGGTAGGTAGAACTGATGAACTAGAGGCGATGCATCTTCACCGGGAGAGGGTGATGTTGTTCCAGG
>JAHBNG010000005.1 GCA_019217005.1 Chloroflexi bacterium TSY | reverse complement strand
ACAAGGTCGTTCCCAAAATAACAGTGAGCAATACGTGTTACGTCTTGCGTGAACGAGCGGAGTTATCGGTTCTTCTGTTTTAGCTTTTTGGGTTTAGGCTAACTTTAGGTGAAGAAAGAGGGGTGAGTGCAAGATACTCACTCCTCTTTTTAGTTGATAGCCGTTGGTCACAGCCCTGGTGTGACTTGGGTCCATTGAAGTAGCTACGTCACTTCAGAGAAGTGACCTACGAACTCATGAAACATGCATAATGCGTGTTGCGTATTGCGTGATACCAGTCCAAAATATCGTTGTGTTGCAAGATTCTATTTCTCTTGCTGAGTACATATTTTAATGGAATGGCACAACTTCGATTACCCACAGTCTAGAACACCAACAACTCCTCTCGATACCCCATACCAGGCTCAAAAAGCAGCAACGAATAGCGCTTGGTTCGACCTATTTTTTTCCCTTCGTAGGTGTCCTCGTCCGCCAGAATTGCGTGGCTCCACTTGTGGCGAGAATCACCGGCCATGACATACATGGATTTGGGTGGGATGAAAATCTTTTCGTGGCGATGGGGTGGATCTTCTTCGTAGTAATTGGCCACACATGGAGAATTGAAACTAAAGACAGCAACTGTATCTCCGCTCAACAGGGGCGTATCGATGTGGCGCTTGATATATCCGTTGGCTTCGTACCCAATCAGTGTACAGCCCAGCCGTAGCTTGCCACGTGGTGATGTTCGGAAGATTTTTAGCTCTTTCATTTTTCCAAACAGATATTCGATCATCGGGTAGAATACGGCATCAAATGCGCGATCGTCTGCAAAAGAAAAGCCATCATAGTGTCCTTCATTTTGCTCGTAATAGGCTGCGTCTAGCTGCTTTACAAAGGCATCATGGAAAGAATCGGGAACTACATCTTTATAGAACCGCAGGCCAGGAACCGGTGTTTCAATTGCTTTCATCGGTCGCCTTCTCCTTTCTATGGGTTATTCACGGCCTTAATCAACCCCTTAATATATCCTGCCGTATACGCTCGCTGCCGATGCCCCCAATCCGAATCTTGTTCGGAACGCGGCACATGGTCCGGACACATGATACCGTCGTAGCCAATCTCTTGATAGACCTTCATTGCCTCCCACATGTCCACGTCACCTTCATCGATGTAGACTTCTTCAAACTTGAGAAAGCCGCCGCGAATGTTGCGAAAGTGAACCATGAAGATCTTTTTTCGCTCGCCAAAGTAACGAATAACATCAAAGATTTCGCGTCCAGGGTCTTCTAGCATCTCAGAGACTGTTCCCTGGCAGAAATTCAAGCCGTGATAGGGGCTGTCAACAATATCAACAAAACGCTTGACGCCCTCGACACTGCCAAGGACACGATTGACGCCACGCGCGCCCGAATCGTGAGGTACGGCGGGGTCGTGTTGATGACAGGCCAGTTTGACTTTGTACTCCTCGGCAACCGGAATTACTCGCTTGACAAAGTACTCAATGCGCTCCCACATCATATCTGCTGTGACACGCCCGGCAATCGTCTCTGGGGCATCTTTCACTTTTTCGAAGTCAAATTCACGATAGGCAACACCACCCCGTCCCTCAGTGCGACCGGTAGAGATCACACCCAGAATGGTCATGTTATACTTGGGGCAAGGAATGCCCGCTTGACTTGCGGCCCGAATACACTCGCAGATGTTGTCGATCTCTTTGTCCCGTTCAGATGTACCCAACATGATGTTGGGATTCTCGGCTTTTTCGATGACGTGTGAGCTGAGTGGTAGAGCCATGACGTCAATCTGAATGCCATGAGATTCGACTCGTTCACGTAGTCGGCTGAGACGATCGACATCCCAATAGCCCTGATCAAGGGGGACATCTTTATCGGGCGTTCCGGTAACGATATTGTTTACACCGAATCTGTTTGGCAAACTTGAGGTTATCATCCGAGAGATCGCCCATTTGTAAACCAACGTGCATAAATGGCTCCTTACCCTTTATTCATGATTTTCAATTGACAATTGTTTAGATCCTTTTATGGTAAAATAGAACAATACGTTATCTTTTGGCAGACATTTGAGAATTCATCATGAAAAAATTATTCTATAATCGGTTCTGTTTTATTCTATTCGCAATCATGATAGTGACTGGCGTCATTCATCCTTTCAACAACATTACGTCTGTGGTATACGCCCACGGGGGTGTCATTATTGATGGCGGCTTTACGGATGAATATGAATGGTTGGTCGCTATCAACCCATTTCCGCTTACGCCCGGTGAAACCGTTCTGACACTTCTCGTCTACGATATAAAGACCTATGAACCAGTGAACGAACTCGATGTTGAGCTGTTTTTGGCATCCCCTGCTGCGTCTCAGCCCTGTTGCAACGCAGATGATCATGCTGGGGACTTTGAAATCCTCATTGATCCAGAACTCTTTCCAGGTGACTATTCCACCATCCTAGACTTGCAGGAAACGGGTGAATGGGAAGCAATGTTTACCGTGTCTGATGAACAAGGCAAAATGGAAGTGTTGGTCGGATTCGAGGTGAAACCTGCCGATCCCAACACAACGCGCCCCACGAGTATTCCAACACCAGGCAATGCAGCAACTGCAACAGCTTTTGCCCAAAATGTAGATGAAGCTCGCCAAAGCAACAGTCCGTTGGCGCCACTCGCTCCAAATCAATCAACAAGCCCTCTTGCCCAATCAGCCGCTGATCAACCAGCGAGTCCTCTCACGTCTGATTCAAATCAACCTGTTCTGGCACCACAGAATGAGCAGCAAGAGGGAGGCCAAAGTGAAGGATCGACCACTCAAGAGCGCACCTCATTCTTCTCTGGAAACTATCTCATGTGGGGTGGATTTGCTCTCATTCCGATTATTTTGCTCTTTTTCTTGATGCTCCAGCCGCGTCGAGATGATGAAGACGATGATGATGATGATGGTTGATAGCGGACAGTAAGAACTTCACGTGCACAGGAAAGCTGGACAAACTGTTCTTTCAAGCCACCGACCCAACGTTGTCAACAAAATCGAGTGTGTACCACAAAGTGTCTAAATGAAGTAGGTTCTCTGACCGAGCGGTCTTCATTTAGACACATTAACACTATTACAAAATCTTACCATCCACTATCAACAATCTACTATCCCCTCTTTCATTCCCCAATCTTGAAACCAGCCAGATTCTCTAGCGCTTTGACTAGCGCATGATTACCCTCTGCGCCAAGTCCCATCTGTTGTAGCGTGCGGTAGAATTGGAAGATCAAGGCAGTTCCTGGAATCGGAACGCCGAGTTTGTCTGCAGCCTCCAGAATCAATCTCACATCCTTCTGTTGCAGATCAACCATAAAACCGGGTCGCCAGTCACGGTCGATGATCTGTGGGGCGCGGTTGGTAAACATCCAACTACCTGCTGCGCCATTCTTCACCGCATCATAGGCTTTGGTTAGGTCGACACCACCAGCTTGTGCCAGCATCAATGCTTCGCACATGGCGAGACAATTACCCACCACTAACACCTGATTGACCAGTTTGGTCGTCTGGCCCGCACCGCTTTCACCGACATGCGTAATCGTTTTGCCCATCGCCTCGAATACAGACATCGCACGGTCGACCTGTGCGGCTTCGCCCCCGATCATGATCGCAAGCGTGCCGTTGGCCGCACCTTCGCTGCCGCCGCTAATCGGTGCATCCAACATATGGATTCCTTTGGCGTCCAACTTCTTGGCAATATCCTGGGTCACTTGGGGGCTGATGGTACTACAATCGATCACCAACGATCCGGATTGTGCACCTTCGATCACACCATTTTCGCCCAGAATCACAGCCTCGACATCAGGTGTATCGCTGACGCATGTAATGATAATGTCCGAGTTTGCGGCAACATCTGCTGGGCTTGTCCCGGCAGTTGCGCCTGCTTCCACCAATGGATCCATACGGCTGGCTGTTCGGTTCCAAACTCGCACGGCAAAACCAGCCTTTAGCAAGTTGTGCGTCATGCCTTGTCCCATAATACCAAGACCGATAAATCCTACTCGTTCGCTCATGATTTCTCCTCTGTGATAGGTAATATGTGATACGTGTTTCGTGGGTATAGCTCAATACAATACGAATATTGTATATCTCTCAACTCGTATGCCAAAAAAATAGCGTTCATGTAAACCAAGAGGGATTCCAATATCTCGTGCTAGGTTTTGTTGACATTTAGAGGGGTGGTTCAGAATTAGGTTTACACTTTTGATACATAGATAAAAATCTATATGAGGTCATTTTCTGCCTGAGCATGGCTCAAAGTAGAAAATATAAACATCTTTTCTCTTTGCAAAAATGTAAACCTAATTGTCCGCCTAAAATGAACCACCCCCATTTAGAGCATGATCTCGGTATGAAGACATCGTTTGGCTTTATCTGATAAAGCGATAGGAAAGCCATGTGTTCATTATAACTGCTGTATAAGGCCATTCCAGAAAAAAATTACCCATAAGATAGAACGCATCACCCTGGAATGGCTTTGGCTTTTCCTATCGAATTGGGTATTTTATTTTTTGGAAAAGCTTAAAGTAGTATACCAAACGCGAATGGGACATTGGACCACAATACAAATTAGCGATTATGTATTATACTATAGAGAATATCTGCTCAAGCATCAAGAAGTAGTACAGAATCATCGCTTATCTTTGGGTAACAACACTCGTGAGAGCATCCAAATGGCAAGCTGTACTATCAATCATGGATTCGGTTCCCATGTGGAAAGAATTCAACATCTAGTATTAAAGGAACAATGAACAATAATTCACCTTATTCAAGTGGTCGCGGCGGAGGCGGCGACTATGATGAACTCGTTGAACGTCTGACCGAATGGTTTTCAAATCGCGGCAGCGGGCTTTACTTAATTATTCTTGCTGTTTTGGTCGTTTTGTGGCTTACGTCGGGCATCTATAGTGTACAGGCTGGTGAGGAAGGTGTGGTCCAGACGTTTGGTCGTTTTTCCAATGTGACCGAACCTGGATTGAATTATCACTTCCCGCGGCCCATTCAGAAGGTTACGATTGTCAATGTGGAAAACGTTCGCCGAGTCGAAATCGGCTTCCGGACAACCCAGTCAGGGCGTCAAGAAGTTCTCTCGGAAGCTCTCATGTTGACCGAAGATGAAAACATCGTTCAAGTCGAGCTGGTGGTTCAATATCAGATCGCAAACTCGCGGGATTTCATCTTCAATGTACAGAATGCGGAAGATGTGCTCCTAACGAGTGCTGAAGTCAGTCTACGCAGCACCGTGGGCCAAATGACGATTGACGCCGTGATTACAGAAGAACGTGCTCGTGTGCAGGACGAAACACGCCAACGATTGGTCGCATTGCTAGAAGATTATGGCACTGGCATTCTGGTGACTGAAGTGCAACTTCAGGTAGCGGATCCTCCCGCTGAAGTGCGAGATGCCTTTCAAGAAGTGGTGCGTGCTCTGGCTGATAAAGAGCGCTTAATTAATGAGTCACAGGCCTATCAGAATGATGTTGTGCCGCGGGCACGTGGTGAAAAACAACAGGTAATTGAGGAAGCCACAGCTTTCAAAGAACAACAGATTCTGCGGTCTACAGGTGATGCAGAACGCTTTCTAGCGGTTTTGGATGCTTACCGCGTGGCACCAGACGTCACACGCGAGCGCATGCACATTGAGGCGCTGGAGGGTATTTTGCGGAGCGTCAATGTGACGTTGCTTGATCAGGATGCACTCAGCGGTCAAGTTTTACCATTTTTGCCCCTCAAAGATCTAAATTTTTCGATTCCGGGGCTCACGAATCCTGTTGAAGAACAACCCTCAACTGCACCAGAATCCACCCAAGAAGGAGGTGGTTGATTATGTTACGACGACTTGCACCCGTTCTGATCATTTTGGCCATCATCCTCTTCTTCTTCGGCAGTCAAGTATTTTTTATTGTCGAAGAGTTAGAACAGGTGATTATCCTACAATTTGGTGAACCGATCCGCACCATTCAGGAACCGGGCCTTTCTATGAAGTTACCCTTCATCCAGAATCTCACCTATTTTGACAAGCGCGTTCTTTCAAGTGATGCATCACCTCAAGAGTACCTCACGACCGACAAAAAGCGTTTGATTGTGGACCATGTGACCCGCTGGCGTATTGTCGATCCATTGGCCTTTTTTAAGGCCGTACGCACAGAATCGGCCGCCCGTGGTCGTTTGGATGAATTTGTCTTCTCTGGACTACGCGAAGAACTGGCACTGGTCCCTTTTCAAGACGTCATCTCAGAAGAACGTGAGGACATCATGGCACGCGTCAATGAATCATCAGCAGTCAAGGCGCGTGAACTTGGGATTGAAGTGGTCGATGTCCGGATCAAGCGCGCTGATCTGCCGGAAGCGGTTGAGCAAAGTGTCTTTGATCGGATGCGGGCTGAACGCCAGCGTGAGTCATCACTCTTCCGAGCCGAAGGTGAAGAGCAGGCCAATATTATCCGCGCCCAGGCAGATCGCCAAAGCGCGGTTATTTTGGCGGAAGGCTATCAAGAAGCACAAATTCTGCGGGGTGAAGGCGAAGCCGAAGCCATTCGCATCTTTGCTGATGCCTTGGAACAAGATCCTGAATTTTTCGCCTTTTCACGTCGTCTCGATGCATATGCAAGAGCACTAAAATCAGGGGACAGTATTGTCGTACCAGCAGACTCGGATTTCTTCCGTTATTTAACGGACAAGACAGCGCCGAGTGAGCAAGAAGATTCTGACAATGAGACAGAGGCACCTTAAGGGCGTCTTTTATCTCCCTGCGCGATCGAAAAAAGCGGGAGCGATTTAGCGGTTTAATCGCCCCGCTTTTTCATTCGAGTAACTTAGTACTGCGTTAAATTAGTTTTTGTGTGTATTGTCACAGCACCTTCGCGATAAAGTGGGCAAGAGTTGTTGATTCCGTCAAATCGTCACCCAATTTCCCCCGTTCGCTGCTCGGTACATTGCATCCATGACATGGCTGCGTGCCGCAGCTTCACGAGCGCCTACCAGAGGGATATTCGCTTTGCCACCTGTCGCGTCCAGGAACAGATCAAATGCATGGGGCCAGGCTTCGGGCAGGTCGATCCAGGGCGATTGACCATCGGCCCCTTCGACGTGCTCACTCTGAAAGTAGAGTTGTCCGTCGTTCACGTGAGCATGCCCCTCAGTGCCACTGACGATCATACCTACGGGATGCGCTACGTCTAACCAGCCAGCCGCCAAGCTGCCAATTACGCCATTGGTGAAACGAATGAGAGCCTCGCCCGTTTCGTCGCAGCCATAACGATTTGTGCCGGGATCGATGGTGGCCGTCACTTGCTTCACATCTCCCATGAGCCACATCAGAATATCGAGCGAATGGGTACCAAGGTCGCCAAAGGCCCCGACGCCAGCTTGTTTCAGATCGGTCATCCAGAGCCATTCGGGGGTAAAGATGTCGCGCAAAGCACCGGCATGGCAGTTGCTATGGCGAATGCGCGTGATCTTGCCAAAATGGCCCTTGTCAATCTGCTCTTTGACGAATTGGTTGATGGGTATGCCACGCTGGAAATAACCAGTTTGAAATAGAACACCAGCCTGCTCAATTGCATCCGCCATCGCATAGGCGTCGTTTGCCGCCATGCCCAATGGCTTTTCGACAAACATATGCTTTCCTGCCTTAGCGGCACCCGTGACCAACAGTTGATGGCGATCTGTCTCGGAACAGATAACAACCGCAGGAATGTTATCATCAGCCCAGATTGCGTCGAGATCGTTGGTGACAACCGCGCCCAGTTCGTTGGCTCGTTTCTGGGCACGGTCTGCCTCATGGTCCCAAACGAACTTGACCTGTACATCATTGCGGTCTTGAAGCCGTTTAATGAATCCGGGTGTATGAATATGTGCGCATCCGATTAATGCTACGTTGAACATTGTTTCCTCGTGTTTGATTGTTTGATGAAGCGATTCTGAAAGATGAATTTATTTCAATGGTGCATCTACCACAAATGTGCGCCGCCCGGGATGTTTCTCTGCGCAAAGTGACTCTTTGCACACATTTGGGAGATGAGCCTTATTTCGTTCTCATTCCTTACTCTAACAAACGGGCTTGTACATTTACGATCGAATCGGGCTTTGTCCAGCCCCAACCTAGTTTATAGACGCGGCGTTCAACCCAGGTCTCATAGCTGCTGGCAGGCCATTCTTCGGGCCGTTTAGCCAGACCATGTTGAACAGGGTTGTAGTGCAGATAGTCGAGATGCTTGGCAAACTCTGTACGATTTGCAATCGGGTGATTTTTGAAACGTTCTTCCCAGACGAGCATCTTGCCCGGTATGCCCAAAAGGGTCTGATAATCACGCCCATAGCGCCGCCATAGATGGTGTATCAAATCATTGAGCGAGACCGATTGATTGACTTTGATCATTAAGTGAAAATGATCTGGCAAAAATGCATAGGCAACTGTCTGAAATGGGTGTGAGCGTTTGAGTTGGTCCAGAATGGTTTGTAGAAGATGGATGGTTGCGTCGCTTGAGAGCACGGGGTCGCGGTTCACAGTCATGCATGTGACAAAGATGAGATTGGGGATGTAATACGGTTCATAGTTGGACATAATTTGATCTTGTAGCGTATTGCATGTTGTGTGGGACTTGCGTTGGAATTGGCTGTGCTGCTTGAAACAGGGATGGTAACAGAACTAGATTGTCTGCTGATACACGCAACACGCTTACTCTCCTAGTTCAATATAGATCCGCTTGTTGATCGCACCTTTGCTCTTATAGTCGACAATCTTCATCTGACCAACTTCGCTCGTATTGCGAACGTGGGTTCCGCCATCCGCTTGAAGATCGAGCCCCACGATTTCGACTGTTCGGACTTCTTTGATGCCTTCGGGCAATAGATTGATCTTGGTGCGAATCAGATCGGGTATTTGAAAGGCTTCCTCTCGCGGCAGAATATCTGTTATCAGGATGCGTCCAGCAGTAATCTCAGCATTGCAGCGCTCTTCAATCTCCGCGATCAATTCACGATTTAACGATGCAAATTCGAAATCCATCCGGCTCTTTCCCGGATCCATATTGCCACCCGTTACGCTGGCTTGATAGTCTCGCCAAACCACGCCGCAAAGTATATGCATGGCAGAATGAGTTCGCATAAGCTTGTAGCGTCGTTCCCAATCCAGCTCACCGTGGACAGCGGCACCATCGCTTATAGCGTGTGAATCGTTATCATTGGAGAGCCAGTGCCAAATCGACGGTCCCTCTTTTTTCACTTTAATGACATCAGAACGAACTCCATCAATTGTCAACCACCCGATATCATTGGGCTGCCCCCCACCGCCTGGATAAAATGCAGTGCAGTTGAGTGCAACACGTACTTGTCCATCTTTTATTTCGACCTCGGTTATTACAGCATCAAACTCGTTCTGGTAGGCATCAGCGTAATAGAGTAACTCAGTCATATTCTTAGCCCCATCCATTGAATATCATAATAAATTCCATCTACTTTGAGATAGCGCGGCTCTACATAGATTGGTACAAATCCAACCGATTCATAGAGCGATTGTGCAGTGTCGTTGCCCACTGTGACGGCAAGAACAACCTCTTCGAGTCCAACCTGCTGTCGGGCATGATCGAGTGTCGCAACCAGGAGATCACGCCCAAGGCCACGCCCACGATATTCTGGTGCTACATACATCTGATAGATGCCAGCACGATGCTTTTGTTTTGGATTTTCTGAGCGACCAAAGCCGGCGAGACCCACAAGCGTTCCATCAATAAACGCTCCAAAACTACAGAGATTCACAGATGCTCCACGGAGACGTTCGGCAACCTGATCAACGGTCATCTCTTCCCATTGTTCGACGGTTGCGCCAAACGCTTCTGGATGTTCGCGCAATGCACGAATGCGAAGAACTCGATATTGTTCAGCGTCTGTTTCATTGAGCCTCAGTAGATCCAAATTTCAGGTTTTGAGAGAGAATTCTGGCTAAACAGTTGACATAAATACAAATTTGCCGGTCGATATCTAGTTTTTGCGTTAGATTTGGGCGATTTTCAGATATGAAATAGGTTGTTTTCTGTAACCGAAATCTGAATAAATGACTCCAAAATCCCTGCAATCTCGACTGAAAATCGCCAAAAACGCCAAATTTGGATCTACTGAGCCTATGGATGTTGCTTATCATAATGGAATTGAATGCGGCTAACGCAGATTGTTAAGCAGTTGGTCAAACAGATTCTTCGGTGGATCAAAATCCGCCATCTCGATTGGTCGGCGCTCCATCGCGCTCTGATAGAGAGCCAACACAACGGCCCATTCGTGCAAACTCTGTTTCAGATTGGTCCCGCAGGGTGCCCCTCCCTCATGCCATTCGATCATGGCTTTGTGAAAGCTAGCTTGGGCCAGAATATTGTTGTGCATCCACTCAGCAGAGTCACCAAAATCGCCACCCTCGACGCCATCAGGGCCAACAATCTCCCATGCGCCAAATTCCTCATAATTGATGCGCCCTTTATCAGCATAGGCGGCAACGCGTACATGTTGCCACATGGTGTTTGGATCACCGGTTCGCAAAGCGGTTGGACCATTATTCCAGAGTGCTCGTACACCGTTCTCGAAGGTCAAATAGCCAATCGTCGAGTCCGGCGCAGGATGGACAGTGTCGCTCTGTTCTGTGCCGCTGGCGGCGCCAAAGACGCGCACAACCGGACTATCACCATTCATACTCATTGCATAATTTAAGATGTGAGTCCCCTGTCCTGAAATGTTCATGCCAGCGGAAAAATCGAGAAATTTTATATCTCCCAACTTGCCACTTTTCAGTGCATTTTGACACTTCATCATATGGGGCTGCCAACGAAATTGATGACAGATGCCAAATTTGGTTTGCGAAGATGCTTCCAATGTCTGAAGCTGGTGCCAATCCTGAACTCTGGTGGCAATCGGCTTTTCCACAGTACAGATCGGAACACCAACCTCTGAAACAAGCCTCATCGGTTCAACGCGCGCACTCGGCGGAATGACCAAATGGACAATATCGGGCGACTCAGCTTCCAACATGGCGACCAAATCGGTATAGCCATGGAGACCATATTTTTCGGCAACGGCTTGACGGCGCTCATCAGTGCGCGCGCTGCAGGCGATGACCTCGGCATTGTCGATATATTGGTATGCTTCGATATGGGCTGGTGTTCGACCTCCACAGCCCATGACGACTGCTTTGGACATGAGCGTCTCTCCTATCGGTTGCCTCGGGCCAGACCTTCACCAACCAAATAATCGTAGCTCTTTTTGACAGCCTCCATCATATCGGTTGCACAGCGGTCTAGTTCGATCACCAACCAATCGATGTGCTCCTTGCCAGCCTCGACAATGGCAGGAATATCCACCACGCCTGACCCAGCTGCAACCATGTCGCCTTCAATCGTCGCTGGCCCATCCTTGATGTGTAAGAATGGCACCCGTGTGCTCAAATGCTTGATCACCGAAATTGGATCATGCCCCGCGGTTTGCGCCCAGTAGGTATCCAATTCGAAAAAGATCGATGAATCGAGATTTTGGAACATCACCTGAGAGGCATTTTCGTCACCGAAATCGGTAAATTCCCAGTAGTGATTGTGATATCCAAGTGAAAGACCGTTTTCTTTACATACTTCAGCGGCTTCGTTCAGCACATCACAAACTTCCCGTACACCGTCAGCCGAATCAAACTTTTCGCGCATCAGTGCGGGACAAATCAAGCGTGTGCAGTTCAGTGCCGCCATTGTATCGAGCACTTGGTTCTTCTGCTCGCCCACTGGCAACGCTGAGTGAGCGCTGGACACTTCCAAACCTAAATCGGCAAAGAGCTTCGCCGCATTTTGGGGGGTGGTACCGGGAAAACCAGCCGTTTCAACGCCAACATAGCCCATCTCAGCAATTTTGGTCACAGTGTCATTAAAATCGGCATTCATTGCGTCGCGTACAGTGTAAAGCTGAAGTCCGATCGGAGCAGGCATTGAATAAATCCTTTCATTTGTCTTAATTTCGTTGATTGTTCACTCTCGTGGTGCGTATTGCGTCGTACCAGTTGAGATTCTAGTGGTGCAGCAAGAGCTGTATCTTCGAACAAGGCGCATCACGTCTCTTAACTATTCACTCAATGTCATTAAGTTAGTGGAGGAGGAGGCATTAGAGATTACACGCAGTAGACATAATCCTGCACTTCTCAGTCAAAACAGACTCGAGCGGGCCAAATGGTCCGAGATTCTCTACTGCGTCTTTTTTCGCCATTTGAACGCTCTACCTCTGAGAAATCCTACTGCGTGTAATAGAGAATGCCGGATTGAGTCGAATAGAACCGCATTAGAGCATGCTCCTTCCACGCCTAATCGATCTTAACTTAACGACATTGACTATTCACTTATGGGTCGCACCCAGATCGCGCCACTTCTTGGCTTCGGTTAGTCATGTTCTCCTATCTGGTCCCTAACAACAGGTCAATTACCAGTTGATCCAACTTCTCATAGGGCTGCCCCTTTTTCCCCATCTCCGTCCGATCAAATTGGAAGGCTTGAAGTTGGCTCGCCTTCTTGCTTGTATAGTCGCCTTTGAATCCATCCATCGACCCATCATCCGCCGTAATTTCAGCGAGCAAGGCTTGAATCTCAGGATCTTCATTAAATTGCTCAGCCTTCTCCTTAAGAATCATATACGTGCGCATAGACCCTTTGGCAAATTCCTTCACATCTTCGTAGGAAGAGGAGCGATAGGCGTGGGAGTCAAAGTGACGCGACCCTTCGTACTTCACATCTTCCAGAAATTTGACGAGGAAGAAATTCTGCTTGATGTTATGAGAGCCAAAGCGGAAATCCTGGTCATAGCGGCCAATGTTCTGGTCGTTCAGGTCAATGTGAAAGAGTTTCCCGGCGTCATAGGCTTGCGCCACGGCGTGCATAAAGTTCAATCCGGCCATCATCTCGTGGGCGACTTCCGGATTGACGCCCACCATATCGGGATGATCCAATGTGGCAATAAAGCCCAGCATGGCGCCAGTTGTGGGAAGATAGATATCACCACGTGGTTCGTTGGGCTTGGCTTCCAGGGCAAATCTGTAACCATACCCTTGATCAATGCTATATTCGCAGAGGAAGTTAAGTGCTTCACGGAACCATTTGCCAGCATCAAGCGCACTCTTACCCGAATCGGTCTCTGTGCCCTCGCGCCCGCCCCAAAAGACGTATATTTTCGCACCAAGCTCAGCACCCAGATCCATTGCGCTCATGGTCTTCTGCAAAGCGTACGCTCTCACTTTGGGATCGTTGCTCGTAAACGCACCATCGCGAAATACAGGGTCAAAAAAGAGATTGGTCGTTGCCATTGGAACCGCCAACCCTGTCTCGTCAAGAGCCTTTTTGAAATCAGCCACGATCTTGTCCCGTTCTTCTGGCGTTGCGTCGATGGGTACCAGATCATTGTCATGGAAATTCACGCCATAGGCGCCAACTTCACCCAACATATGAACAAGCGAAACAGGTGATAGGGGATCGCGCACGGCATCTCCAAACGGATCACGACCGATATTGCCGACGGTCCAAAGGCCGAAAGTGAATTTCTGTGCTGATGTTGGTTGATAACTTGACATGGATTCTCCTTGCGATTGGTTCTTGGGTTTTGTTCTGTAACTTTAATTTCTTATGATGTCTAATACTACTGTGCATCAAGTAAAGGCTCGATAATGTTCGATTTTTGCACAAGATAATGCGAGCGTTTAGCGGAAGCAAGACGACGTTGCTTGTAGCGAAGGCGCTCGATAGTCTCAGCGAGTGTCAAGACAGGTTTAGGCAGAACGGCATGGAGAAGTTCAACAACCTGTGGCAAAGTGAGAGCGGGGGCATCATATTTGAGGAAAAACTGAGAACGAGCCAAGAAACCAAAGGCCAAAATGACTAAGGTCATATGATGATGCCAACCGAGCCAACTGCGAGTTTCATATTCGTTGAGTCCGAGAAACTGCTTTTGGCTTGTTCAAAAATGGTTTCAATGGGCCAACGCAAAGCAGAAACAGTGGCGAAGTCATCCAAGGAAGTCTCAAGGGGTGCATTGGAGAGAAAGTATTGCAGAGAGCAATCGGGATTGCGGCGGACGATGAGCCAGAGAGCAGAACCGGGGAGCCCATTGCGGACAGAGACAATGCGGCGACAAGCAATGGAAGCAACGATGAAGCCCTTGGAGCCCTCTTTGAGAACATGCTGTTGCCACTCATGCTCCTGGAAGGTGTCAGCGAGTTGAGCAACGGTGAGAGGCGTAGGTTCACCAGGCCGGACGCGGAGCTTGGAAGCTTTGCGCCCGCGTCCAGATGATGCGGGCAGATAGGTCTGGGGGCTGGAGGTCCAGACACGAGTCTCTTTGGGCACTTCAGCAAAGTAGCTGTAAGCGGTTTGGCCATCAATGCAGTCAAGCAGATGAGTATCTTTGCCAAAGGCTTCATCCATAGTGATCCAGCGGATGGGCAACGCACCCAGGGCGTGCGTCTGCTCAATCATGGACCAAGCCAATTCATTTTTTGTTTGGAAGGTCAGGTCAGTGGGAAGACCGGTTTTGTACCGCTTCTCTGCATACTCATCACTAAACCATTCTTGGGGGATATACAACCGACAGTTCAGTAAGGTATAGCCATGAGAGCTATTATATCCCAGGAAGACTCCGGCTTGACAGTTGGCGATCTTGCCCAGTTCGCCACACCGCTGCCGCTTGACGCCCACTGACTCTTCTCCTTGCTTGGGAATGTCGCTCCCATCCAGGAGTAAGACGCCATTTGCGTCTCCCAACAACTCACCTGTCTGTCGAGTATGTTCCGCCAGCATCGCTTCACCGCTCCAGCGGCTCTGACCCACAAAGCTTTGCAGGGGGGGCGTACACCCGATTCTCCTACTGTCGCCAGCGCGATGTTCTCGGCCGATTTGCGTTTGATTTCGGGGTCTAACAAGCCTCGCATGTAGTGGTACGCATGCTCTCTCTGAGCCACATGGCTGAAGTATGGACTATATATGGCATGATACTCCTGGAGTTGGTCGGCCAGTGCCGCCAGTTGCTCTTCTGTCAGTTCCAGCAGCGGCGGGCTTTCCAGTTGGCTGTAGTCATATTGATTGACTGCTTGAGCAAGTTTCATCTTGATTTCCTTTCATCGAAGACTGCTTCATTTTATTGGCTCTTCAGTCTATCTCATTTTTCCTTTGCATTCTGTTTGCGTTTTGTTAGCAATATGCCCAGAAATATAACGAATTTCCTTTGTGTTTCACAATATATTGCTGCACAGTAGTACTAAGTATCGTCTCAATAAAATGGGGTGAAAGCTTCCCGGATGGGGTCACATGTAGATTCCGATTGCGGTACGATTCTTGACCCCATCCGGGAAGCTCGGCTCTATCCAACCGCTATTTATTGAGAAGGTACATGTCTAGTGTTTAGTTCGTATATCTCCTGACGCCAAATTGAGCTGCTCCGTCAGACGAATTCTGAAAGATATGGGGGCTGAGGCCAGTCCGTTCTTCATATTGCTCAGCAATCGCATGAACTGCCTCAGTCGCATCACTACGTGCCAGAATGGCAACTGTCCCACCGCTACCTCCGCCTGTAATCTTGGCGCCAAAGATACCCGCTGTTGGACCAGCCGCACGCGCCAGTTGTACAAGTTGATCTGTTCCATCGGAGCCAAGACCACACGCAGAATAGCTGGCGTGAGACTGATACATACATTCGCCCAGCAACTCGGCATTCGCCATGGCGTCTCCTTCTAGCAAGCGGGCAAATGCTTTGACGCGAAAGTGCTCGTGGATTGGATGGGAAGTTGGTTGACGCACCGCATATATACGTTCCGGCTCAATCTGTGTCACGGTGTCCGTTGTTCCATCATAGCGCTTTAAGAAGGTAGAACCGGTCATTGTCTCTGGCAGACGTGCGCCAAATTCATGCAAAAACTCAGACGGAGTACAGTTGGCGAGATATCCCCCCCAACGCGTGTCGCTAATCTCGGCAGAGGGGACATCTGCTCGTGCTACGTCCGCCATTTCCAACAGCATGCGATAACCCATAAAGGCCCCAATGCGCACTGAACCATAATCTGCTCCCGAAACTGCATGTCGGATCCCAGAATCAACGCCCCAAACAGCCAATTCAGGGGGAATTGTAACAGGTTCCAGAATTTCGGCAGGCTGGCAGAGCAAGGCCAATAGTTGATTGGCTTCGCCACAAACAGAAGTCATTTGATCCATCACACCACAAGGTGCGCCTACGACCAAGTTTTCCACCATTTGGCAAAGTAGTGCCATCTCGCGAGGTGCAATGTCGATGTTGTATGCATCAGCAATCGCGCTCATAGTCGCCACTTCGACTGCAGCAGAAGAGCTAACTCCCTTGCCTTCCGGCACATCAGACTGGATCAAGATATTTGCGCCTTGGTCAAACTGGATATTGCGCTCGCGCATCAAGACAAGAAAGGCTCCAGCAATATAGGCCACCCAGGATTTTGCTGAATCATGCCGAAAGCGTTCGCGGACTGTTGCATAGTCAACCGGACCAGTCTCGGCCACAAAATCATCGAGCGACATCTGGACAATTCCGTTCTCTCCGCTCCGATCTGTGCCGAGACTAACGATTGTGAGCAAGCAGTCAGCTCTTTTTTGAAGCGCTGCCAGGGTTGCTTCTTGCACAGGAAGTTGCAGAACAAGTGATCCAGAGTAGTCGGCAATGCCGCCCATCACGTCGAGACGCCCTGGAGCACGACCGATGCTGATCTCATTGGCTCGATCAAACAGCGTCCGGGCTTGAGGGACAGGGTGTTTGTCAAGCTGCTGAAGCGTACTCATCAATCGATCTACATCGGGGAGGGAGCGGTTATTGTGTGTCATCATTCACCTTCTTATAATGAACCGTCGACAATTCTCGCAGCTCAGCCGCCTTCTCACTGGGCACAGTATCACTCAGAAAATTTCCACCACCAGTTTCTGGGCTACCCAAATATTTGAGCAGATTGGGTCTGCGCAAAGGAGGGTAGAATTCGATATGAAAGTGGAAAAAGCCGTAGTCGCTGTTGTTCGTAGGCGCTTGGTGTAACATCATCATATACGGGAATGATATCTGCCACAAATTATCGAACTTAATGGTAACTTTCTGCAGAGCATCGGCCAAATCTGCCGCCTCAGTATCGCTTAAATTTGACACGTAGGGGTGAGATGCTTTTGGTGCCAGATAGACTTCGTACGCATAACGAGCAAAGTAGGGAATAAAGGCAACCGCGGTTTCATTCTCATAGAGAATACGCTGACCATCAATCTGTTCACTCGAGAGAATATCCTGGAAAAGTAGATTGCCTGTCTCTATTTGATGGCGACGGCTCGCCTCGATCTCTATATTCAACTTATCAAAAATAAAATTTGTGGCATAGATCTGTCCGTGGGCATGAGGGTTTGACACCCCACAAACTTCTCCTTTATTCTCAAAAATAGTGACCTGTTGGATTTCAGGAACTTTACTCAATTGAACTGTTTCTCTTTGCCAAGTGCTGATTAAGTTTTCCACAGCAACTGGGTCGACCTCGGCCAACGTTTGATTGTGCTTCGGTGTATAGCAGACCACACGGGCAATGCCTGTCGCAGGGCGATTGCGATAGATACCGGGTGGTGGCTCCAATTCTGTCGGCGCATAAAGACCAATCGCAGGATGGTCATTGTCAAAGACATGAGTTGTTGTATAGTCTGGGTTCCGTTCGCCACTCACGCGCTCATTACCGGGACAAAGATAACAAGTTGGGTCATAGGATGGCAAATGATCGGTTTTGTCGGTTATTGTATCGCCACGCCACGGGCGGTTTTGGCGATGAGCAGCCATGACAACCCATTCTTCGCGAAGTGGATGCCAACGCAATTCCCATCTTCCTTGAAATTGTTGAGCGCGTTCTTGATGCTGTTCTTGAGATTGCCCACGATCTGAATTGAGTGCAATGTTTGAGTGCGATGACGACGATCTGTGCAGTTGGTGAACCGAATTGCTTTCGATTGCATCCTGGTTTGTGATTTCTATATTCATGTGTTCGTCATCCATTCAATGAAATATTAAGTATACTTGTTTAAGGTAATTTGTCAGCGATTCTTTCCCCTGTTTTCCGTTTTTCCATTTCGTCATTGGGTATCTGATCAGGGTGACCATCATGGCTGTTCAATGGCAACATGGATGACCATGACGGGACATTGCGTACGTGCAGATCCTGCTGTGGATAGGGAATCTCAATATTGTGTTTCTGAAACGTGGTCCATATCATGAAGCGTAAATCACTCAGAACTCGCGGCTCGATTGTCGGTTCTCCAATAAAGACAGCGAGTTGGAAATCGAGGCTAGACGGACCGAACTCTGTAAAGTAGACGGTGGGGGCAGGTTTCTTCAAGACTTTGCCATGTTTTGCCGCAACATCTAAAAGCAATTGACGCACCAAACCGGGATCGCTTTCGTAACTCACACCAACCGGAATCACGCGTCGGATGATGCGGTCCGATTGTGTATAGGTTGAAACAGCTGAGGCCAGAAGGTTTTTGTTCGGGACAATCAGCTCAATGTTATCAATCGTACGCAACATCGTGGAGCGTATCCGTAACCTCTCTACGACACCACGCTGCCCACCAACCTCGATCACGTCACCCGGACGGACAGTGCGTTCAAACAACAGCAAAACACCACTTACGAAATTATTGACGAGATCCTGAAGACCAAAGCCGATGCCGACGGAAATGCCACCGACAATAATGGCTAATGAGGAAAGATCAAAACCCAGTGCGCTTACGGCTGTCAACATACCAAGGGCCAATACGGCATAATAACAGATCGAAATAATCGTATCGGCCATGCCGCGATCGGTCGCATCATCACGCTTTAAGAAGCGATTCAGCACATTGTGTAGCAACCAAGCTAGCGTGAAGAAAATATAGAGCAGCAACAGTGCCGTCAGGAGCGAGGCGGTTGTGACCACCACGCCCTGGAATGTTGCGATCTCAATATCACCGAGTGAAAGTGAAGCAGCAAAGTTATAAACAAAACTTAAGATGACAAGAATCAGGAAGAGGGGACGGACAAAGCGCCGCTTATAGACATAGGCACGTTCCTCAACTAAAAATGTATACACAATACCGGTAAGCAAGCGATAGGCCAGCAGCAGCCAAAACAGAGGCATCAATTGACCAATCAGCCCAAACCGCCATCCTCTTGACTGGAAAAAGCCAATCAGCAGTTCGCCTAAAGCCAGCCCGATAAATGGAAAAAAGGTATATTCGACGCCGGTTAAAGCGCGCAACAAAAGCGCGCGTAAAGGCGTTAACCGATGATGTCGATTTTCAGCATCAAGAAGCCGATTTAAACTTCGTTGCAACCACTCGGAGAGCAACCAAGATGCGATAATCACAAGCGCAAAAGCAGCCAACTGTCGCTGGACAACTGGGCGCTCCAGCAAGACGAGCACTGTGATAATTTGCTTCCAAATCGCCTGGACGCGCGGATCTTCTACGAACATAAAATGATTTGTATCAAGTTCATCGTGAATTATTAGAGATTATAAGGATTCAGAATATAGGACACGGATGAACACAGATTTTACGGATTTACCCCGAGATAATCCGTGTTTATCCTGAAAATCCGTGTCCTATTTCAATCCCTATAATGTCTATTATTAGTAAACCGCAATCGTGTCGTTCTCGAGTGAAGCAAAGAATCCAACGATTACAGTCTACTGATTGTCTAGATTCTCAACCACAATAGAGGTCGTCGAGATTGTTTTTGTAGCCGAAATTACAGCCTGAAGCGGTTCGATGTTTTCTTCTAACACCAAACGCAATGCCTCCATTCCAATGCGACGAAGATCGTCAAACACAATGGTCTGTGAACTGATTGTTGCCCCTTGCGCTTGGGTAATAAAGGCACTCACCATCGAATCGGTCTCAACTGTTACATTGGCCGGCACAAGCTCGCGATTGCTCAAGAGATATTGTTGCCCCACCTCGCCTGTGGCATAGAGAACAAACTCCAGCGCCACCAAAGCCTGTTCATTGCGAATCTGGCCATTGAACATGATCCCATATACATCCAGAAGTGGACTTCCTTCCCCCTCTGGACCAGCTGGCAAGGTTGTCACACCTAGATTCTCTCCTAAACTATCCTGAAGTTGCTTGAGTCCATCCATACCTCCAATGTAATAAGCCGTTTTGCCTTGACTAAACTGTTCGCGCAGCATTCGATCATTTTGGGCCAAGACAAACTCAGATTTGCCTTGAATATTGCGCAGCCATTGAAGCCAATCGACCAAATTGCGAGCAAGGCGCGGATGCTCCAGATCAATCTCATCCAGAGCACCGGTAAATCCAGGCATTGTCCATACAATGTGTTCAAATCCAGTATGCAAGGCAGCACCAGTCGTGGCAGTTGACGTATTGAGTAATTCATCCAGTGTACGGACAGGATCATTTACAAACTCTTTATTAAAGTATAAGACAAACGTATCGATTGACTCTGGAATTCCATACAGTCGGTCGCCATGGCGTAGGGCATCTAGGGCCTTTGGCAGATATTGTTGTAACATGTCAGCATCGACAAGATTGGTTACATCGCGAATCGTACCTTGCTCAACCAACAGAGGAATAAATGTATGAGGTGCCAGCAACAGATCCACTGGTCCACCATACCCTCTCGCAACCCGAAACCGGTCGCGTACTTCATCTGCTGTAACAGTTCGTCGTTTTACAATAATGGTTGGACAACGAATATGAAATTGTCGGATAATTTCGTCTAAAATTGCGCCATGTGTTTCGTCAGCTAGATCCCAGAGGGTAACCGTTCCAACTCCTACACACTGTTCCAATGGTGTATCGGCAAGATAAATACTATCTTCGCGATTGATCGCTTGGTTCATCTTCCGAGTGACTTTCACTGCTGCCTCACCTGGTGCAACCCCATCCTCCAATACTTGGCGGTACGCCTGCTCACCAAGCGCCAAAATGGACTGATATTCTGTGCTATTGCGGATTGCGATGGCGGTTCGTGCCTGGGCGGCAAAGCTAGCAATCGTTGGATGAAGCCGTTGGTTGATTCGCGTTTGCGTATTTGCAGGCACACGACCTGTCCAGCGCATTAGATTCGCACTCTGCTCTGCATTTGTCACAAAGAGAGCCAACTTGAGAGCAATCTCTTGTTGTTTAGGAGTGGATGCAGTGTTGAAAAAGAGTCCATCTGTCGTCATAAATGGTCCTGCAATCCCCGTCGGACCAGCGGGAAGTAGCGTTACGTCGATCACATTGCCGCCGACAGCCTCCTGAATCTCACGGAATTCTGAGGCGTATCCAACATAATAGGCTGCTTCTCCCTCTTGGAATCGCTCCTGAAGCAAACGACGATTGGTATCCAAGATCATTCCACGGGCATCATTCGCATTTTTCAACCAATTCAACCAATTCGCAAATCCGCCCCGATCCAACACAACTTGGCCCTCTGCATCTAACAGAGTCCCACCAAATGTTTGCACACCCCAAAAAGCATCTCGAAACCCTGTGCTGATCAAAACAAGCCGACCGCGCTCTGCTTCCTGAAGCAACGCATCGAGGGTCGGCACAGCGCCACGGGTTAATCGTCTATTACGATAGAGTCCTTGCAGATTTAACCAGAGAGGGAGCGCATATATTCCATCTTCATAGAAGACGCTGTCAAGTGTGGTATGCGAGTAACGGTCTAAAACCTCTTGTGTCAGAATCGAATTGTCTTCCCATTCAATATAGCGCCGTCTGTCGTCGCTTTGCTCATCGCCTGTAATCTGCTCTTGACCATTTGCAATTTTTCGGATTAGCTGACTCTGGGCCAATGGAAGAATCCAGTCACTTGGACCAATAAAGAGATCAGGTCCCAGACCAGAATCGGACGCAGTCGGGAAGCGTTCGCGTAACTCTGACTGTTCAATATATGTTAACTGAACACCGATGCGGGGGTTCAAATCATGAAACGTATCGACAATATCGTGCAATGCATCGACTTCGTCTCCAGTCAGACTATGCCAGAGAAGAATGCGACCAGTCAGCAGATCTTGACTTAGAGGAAAACCAAAGATTGTTCGCGAGAAAAAGAGCAAACTGACCAACAAAAGTGTCAGGGCAAAAAGCAACATCAATCGGCTACTGGACAATATTGTGAGTTGCTTAAGCATGAGGCACCAACCGCTGCTCGTGCATTGGTGTATCCAGGTGATGTTCAAAATCATTCAACTCTAATAGACTTTGTTTCTGGATATGAGTCAAATGCCAATAGAATCCATTTTGCGCCACGAGTTGCTCATGATTCCCCATCTCAATAATACGATTGTCCTTCATCACAACAATCAGATCTGCATTACAGACCGTAGAGAGGCGGTGAGCGATAATAAGCGTTGTACGTCCAATCATCAGGCGTTGTAATGCTTCTTGAATCAACAATTCAGTTTCTATATCGACAGACGATGTTGCCTCATCCAGAATCAAAATGGGGGCATCCTTGAGAACTGAGCGCGCAATGGAAAGGCGCTGTTTTTGACCACCGGAGAGCTTAACACCTCGTTCACCGATCAACGTATCGTATCCGTTCGGCAAATCCAGAATAAAATCATGGGCATTGGCAATCTTCGCCGCTTCAATCATCTCTTCTTCTGATGCATAGGCACGACCAAAAAGAATATTCTCGCGTGCCGTGAAAGAGAAAGACATCTTGCAGCACCATGCTGATCTGTTGGCGGAGGCTTTGGACGGAAACATCCCGAATATCGGTTCCATCCAGCCTGATCGACCCCTCCCACACATCATAAAAACGTGGAATCAAACTGACCAGAGTCGTTTTGCCAACACCAGTTGGCCCAATAAGTGCCACTGTCGCCTGCGCAGGGATGTCAAGATTGATCTTTTCCAAGACAGGCTCATTTTCTAAATAACCAAAATGAACATTCTTCAATTGCAATGCACCTGCGGCCCGCGTCTGAAGCGTTATTGCATAAGGGGCATCCTGGATTTCGGGCAAGACATTCAGCAGGTCTCCCACCCGATCCGAAGCAGCCAGCGCCTCCTGAATCTTTTCCCAAGCATCACTCAAATGATGCAAAGGTTGATAGAAGAGCTCTAGATAGAGAAAGAAGGCCACAAGATCTTCAATTGACAAAGTCTCATTCAAAATCAACCATCCACCAAAATAAATGACGGCAATGGTCCCGAGAGACGAGGTAAATTCGATAAAGGGCCGAAAAATTGCCAGCATCTTGAGTGCATGGAGAGTTGAATCTCGATAATCGACTATCCGCTTGTTCATGCGCTGGTTTTCAGTCTGTTCGCGCGTGAAGATCTTGATCTCACGAATCCCAGACAGATTGTCGGCCAGAATTGCATTTAGTTCACCCAATGCTTTGCGCTCTTTCAAAAATGCTGGCCGCACATAATACGAAAATGCCTTCAATCCGAGGATAATCAGCGGAATCGGCACCATGCTGATCAATGCCAACTTCCAATTGAGATAGAGCAGAACAGAGGTAACACCAACGAGCGTCAATATATTCGCCATGATATCGGGCACGGCATGAGCAATCAATAGCTCAAATTTGTCCGTATCATTGACGACACGCGACATGAGTTGACCCGTCTGCTTATCCTCATAAAAGCGCAAAGAGAGTCGCTGTACATGGGTATAGATTAATCGTCGCGCTTCGGCCACCACGCCCCACCCAGCAATATGCGCCATGTAACTACGCAAAAACTGCAAGAATCCCCTGGCAATATAGACAGCCAAAGCAAGCAACGCCAAGCGGGTAATTAATTCTTGTGTCAGTCCCTCACCGTCTAAATTTGTCAACGCCGCGATCATCGAACGAATAATCCAAGGGACAAGAAGCTGGACGCCAACGAGCAGCAAGATACTAACAACTGTAATTGTGAGAACACCGGTATAATTTCTAGCAAAGAGAAAAAGAATGCGAAAGGGTTTCATACAGCTCCAATAAAATCGGGTGTGAACCCATTTTCAGTAGACCGCAATCGTGTCATTCTCGAGTGAAGCGAAGAATCTTAACGATTGCGGTCTACTGATTTTAGGACACACCCGAATATACTTTGCGGCAGCTCAATAGAATATTGTTTATACGAGCAAAAATGTTACTTTGTATTGTAGCTGTATCTGATGATTTTGGCAATCAAAAACACCCAATTAAACCCTCTGATTCACCATTGAATTCGATACGGATTTGTCTTGTCAGTTCGGTTGTGAACACTGCGTCTTCGAGAAAAATCTTCAATACACCCTCAAAATACACATTGTTGATACATAAACGCAAAATTATGTAAATTTCTACCATAAATCAGCTGAGGAAAAGCATATTCTCTCTTTTTGTGTACAAAAAGTGTATTTTGAGTGCAAATCTTTAAGGTTGAATTTTAAATCACATATTGACAAATGTGTATCTTGTGTGTTAACATATGGACATCCACACATCAAATGTGTGACGAAACATAAACAATCTTTGGGAGAATCAAATGGCATTTGCCTCAATGTTACCATCAGAATCACGAATAGCAGCGAGAAGTCGGTACGAAAGTTTGCGCAAGCGTGGCTTTGCAAGCCGGATCTGGTCGTACATCACCGGTCGCCCCAATCAATTGCTAAATCTACACGAAATAGAGAAGCAGAGTACAGTGATTGCTCGCCGATATGCTGGTACACAGGTTGTCCCAATTGCTCAAATACAAGGCAGTGAGGGACGATGTAAAGACTTCAATCGCAACTTCCTACCGCTCAAAGGACACACAGAAGGTCGCTGGATCAACATCGCACTGGCCTGCGAGAATGGTGTTGCTCTGCCAGCCATCGAAGTTGTGCAGATTGATGATGTCTACTTCATCCGCGATGGCCACCATCGTGTCTCCGTTGCCAAAGCAAACGGCCAGAAAGAGATCGACGCCCATGTCACGGTCTGGCATGTTCAAGAACGCGACTCCGAAAGCAACAGCTCTGGTTCATTTGGACTACCTGGAGGCCCGCAACTGGCACCGGCAGCGTAGCGAAGAACACAAGAAAGCGGCTTCGCCGCAGCCATCAGCTATCAGCCAGGAATTGGCGACGCTATATGACTGACTTTTATAAATTCCTATACCACTTTACTTTCTGGTAAAAGAAAAGAGATGAGGTGAGAAATGTGACAAAAAGCGGTTAGCGTTTCATCCTAAAGGTAGAGAACCCAAAAAGGAGGAAGGAATGCTAACCGCGCCAGAAATAACTATAGCAGTACTGATGAATGTATTGCAAGTAACGCCGGTGGGAACAAACGTAAATGTAATGCGTCTGATGTGGGCGATGATGAATGGGTCGTTTCTGAAAAGTCGAGGAGCAATCCATAGTGGATTGAGTGAAAGCGGGTTTGAAGATGAGGAGCTCCGGCGAAGCTGGTGGAGCTTTCGATATGGATCATGGGATATTGCAAGCCTGCTCTCATCGTGGCAAGAAGAAGTGGAGTGGAAAGGGAATGGGAGGCAAAAAGTTAGAAGGATACCGAGTGAAAAGCATAGATATCACAGGGTTCTGGCGACCGAAGCTGCAAGGAAAGTGAACCGACTCTATAACTCAACGGCTCGTCGGGCATTGCCCGCGCTCATCTTTGGAGTGATGATAAGCTCGGGGGAGATAGGCGGGAAACGAGTGCCACTGCTCAAGGCAATCATGAGATGCGAGGTAGGCACAAAGGAAAGTAAGTTTCGGAAAAAGCTGCTGAAAGAGACGAAGAAATCACTGGAGTCAGACGAAGTGGCGGTGGTCGATGCCGGGTTTACAATCAGAGAAATGCTAGAAAGCGACGTCGACCGATTTGTCCTTCGGGAAGCGATTAACTGCACAGCGCGCCGCAATGAGTTACCCGAACGTAAGGAAAAGGCAGACCACCCGAATATGGTGATATTGTGCGTCCGCTCTCTCGATGCTATAGGGAAAGCGACTCGAGGCCACAACTCCAGACTCGTTTGGTCAATTTGTCTATAGTGGTCGCCTGATTCGCTATCAAGCATGGCACAATCTCGTCCCTAGGACAACCAAGGTGGATACAGCCAACCGCACCTATTCGATTTACGTCTTTCAGGATCCTGCTTATCACACACCTTTGGTTCTGGCGACCGTCATGGCTTTACAAGCTGAAACCATTTATCTTTTCTATCTGGAGCGCTGGCCTGTTGAACATCCCCCCTTGGCTTCCAAGCAGATGATTGGCTTACATCGTCAATTTGTTCATGCCGATGAGGCTTGCTTCCGCTTACCTGAACTGGGGCTGCTGGCTGGCAATCTTCTTTCCCATTTAGCCGCTTCTCTTCCTCCCATACCGACTGGCTACTGGGATCGAGAGCCTCAAGCCACTCCCGGCAGGCTGCGCCGCGTTCTCTCGAGTGCTCTTTTTCCAACTCCCGACCAACTCGACCCTGACTTTCGGAAAAAGGCCTCGGTTTCACACCATTTCCCTAAAGGCGTTCTCGCTCATCGCCGCCTCAATGCCGCTGCTTAAACTAGCCGAGCACTATTTTTACATTTTATCCCGTTTTTTCAGGGTGGATTCTTTTTTCCGCCCCTTTCGGTTTGCCCTTTGTCACTCAAGCCTTTACCAGAAAGTAAAGATGAACATAAAGGCCGTAATTTTCACCCGATCAGTCTGAATACCAGCCAACACAGCAGCTTGTTTGTTACTGCCAGTTGCATAGAGATGATACCCAAATCGAGTTTTGGATAAGATCCACCAACCAACGGTCAACACCACGATCATCCAGACAACCTGCATGGGAATACTCGTATAGACATCAGTCTGAATAACGAGATACCCGCCCGTGATGTCAAAAAAGCGGTAGTCGGGCAACCCCGAAACCGGCCAGCCACCAGCCAACCCCAATGCAATACCTCGGAGAGCACTCAGTCCCCCCAATGTTACGACAAACGAAGGCACACCCAACTTCGTCGTCAATAACCCATTCATCAACCCAATGCTGGTTCCAAGTGCCATCGCCACCAGCATCGCCAAATATGGATCAAAGTTAAACTGCTTGATCAAGAAACCCAACACAATGCCTGTCACGCCAAAGAGCGAACCGACCGAGAGATCAATCTCGCCTGCAATAATGATATAGGTCATACCCACGGCCATGATCGTAATCAGCGAAATTTGGCGCGCAATCGTAATAAGATTGTCAACTCGAGTAAACTTGTTGTCCACTTCACCTTGATTAATGAAGCTTAGAATCACAAAAAGAATCAAAGCGGCGCTAAAAATACCAATCTCGCGTTGCGTCACTAAACGGTGTAACCATCCGCGCTCGCGTTCAATCGGTTCTTCAAAACCAACTTCGACAGAACTATCTACAGTCATTGAGTTGCCTTACGTGTTGCGTCGTGCGTGTTGCGTGGGACCAGGAGTTTCTGGTTGTACAGCTAATTTCATTCATTCTGTCATCCAAGTTTTGACAGATTATCGTAGATTTCATCTTCGGTGGGACAAGCGTCAAGAGAACGACCTTTTCCAAATAACGATCCAGGGTGCTTGATGCTCGTCACTTCAGAGAAGCGACCTACCGTTGCTAGCATCTCGTCATCTTGTCATGTTGTCACTCTCCCCCGCTGCCACACGCAAATGCTCGTCTCCTCCCAACAGATCCGCTCCGGTGATCATTTTGACGATTTCGTCCGCAGAACTTTTTGATTTCACGCGGGTTCCCACATTTTGACCATGACGCAGGACAGTGATCCGATCGGCAATCGAGAAGACGTGGTTCAGGTTGTGACTGATCACGACGACGGAACTACCTTGGTCACGCAGTTCCGTAATCAAGCGCAAAACATTGGCAGATTCACGAACGCCCAACGCGGCAGTGGGCTCATCCAAGATAAAGATGCGCCCGCCTTGCGAGACGGCACGTCCAATCGCGACAGCCTGTCGTTGCCCCCCCGAAAGAAAACCGACCATTGTTTTGACAGAAGGAATGTTCGAGCGCAAACGGTTGAGAATCTGGCGCGATTCTCGGTTCATGCGTTGTTTGTCAACCATGAAAAAGCGGGTTGGCTCGCGCCCCAAGAAGAGATTCGACGCCACATCTCGGTCATCCGCCAGCGCCAGATCCTGATAGACCGTGGCAATACCATGATCACGAGCCACATGGGGATTCGCAAACGTAGCTGGTTGATCATCGATCTGAATTTGACCTGCGTCCGGCTGATAGACACCTGATGCGATCTTGATCAGCGTCGATTTTCCCGCGCCGTTGTCGCCAACCAGGGCCAGAATCTCACCTTCCCTCACGTCAAAGGCCACGTTGTTGAGCGCTCGAACGTGACCAAACTCTTTTGAGATACCGGTCAACTTTAGAATCGATTGCTGTGAATCATGCACGATAAATGAACTCTTCTTTGTCCAAATTCTACTGGGCCGTGTACCCACCATCAACCAGCAGCCCTGTACCGGTGATATACGCAGCTTCGTCTGACACCAAATCGAATGGCTCGGCCCAGGTGCGTTCGTGGAGACGATAGGCAGGCAGAAGGCGGAGGGTCACTTGTGAAATCATCCCCAGGGCACCGAGGGAAACCTGAGCTGCCTTGAAGCGTTCGTCATCGTCTTCTACACGTAAGTCCAGAAGCTCTCCATCCCCCAAAATCAAGCGTAACCCAACGACCTGGGTTGAGATGCTGCCCAAGTCGCGGCCCGTTCCGTGGGTTCCGGTTGAGATGGCACCGGCAATCGATTGCCGATCAATGTCGCCCATGTTCTCCATGCCCATTCCGGCTGTGAGCAAAGGATCGCCCAGTTGGTGAATTTTGGTGCCCGCCCAGACTGTGGCTTCCAGAGTGTCAGAGTTTGTTGTTACAACGCCCTGCAATCTATCAAGGGAGATCAACAGATGATCTGTTAGGCAGAGGGGAACAAATGAATGGCCTGTGCCTGCGACGCGAATGGTGACATTTGTTCTGTCTGCCTGTTTTACGAGGGCAACAAGGTTGGCTTCGCTGGTTGGTTGTACGATTGTATTGGGTTGGCAGGAGAGGCTGCCTGCCCAGTTGGTCCAGGTGTGCGTCATGATGTTTTGGTGCTTGGACTGGTGCTCCTTTGCTGTTTGTGGCGCCGACGCCAGGGGTTTATTTTTTGGCGCGTACAGCGGCTTGATAGGCAATGTCTGCCCATTCGACCATATCGTCGCTATTGTCGAGTACTTCTTCTGGTGCTCGGTAGTATGACATTTTCATGGGCTTGCCTTTTTTGTCATAGGTAAACGGATCGAGATCGCGCTCGACAAATCTGTCTCGATTCTGGTCATCGACTTTAAAATAGAGCGTTGAATCGGCGACGAGCCCAAACATCAAGCCATCACGAAAGAGGCCATAGCCCCCGAACATCCGTTTACGGGTGACACCCTCAACGGACTCAAGAAGTTCCATCAGGTAGTCAACAAATTCAGCATCTGCGCTCATGGGTTCTCTCCAATTTCTATCCTGGACAAATTAGGATCATTAACCTGCAAAAGTCGAGTGACCTTGCACTTTGACCCGCAGCCGATACACCGAGGTTGATGCTGTGATGTAGAGGCTCCGGAGATCATCGTCACCAAAAGCAAGATTAGCCGTGTGCTCTGGCATTTGGATCACGCCCAAACAGTTGGCTTCTGGATCAAAGATGTGGATACCGCCAGGACCACAACTGTAGACGTTGCCTTCTTGGTCGATCTTCATGCCATCAGGGGCACTATGTCCTTCACCCGTGGTCTCAGCCCAGAGATGGCCATTGGTTAACGTGCCATCGTCGGCAACATCGAAGCAACGAATGTGGAGACGTTCTGTGTCGTTGACAAAGAGTTGACGTTCGTCGAGCGAAAAACAGAGGCCATTGGGTCTGGCAAAGTCATCCACCAGCAGCGTCAGGTCATTTGTTTTTGGATCCAAGCGGTAGACGCCCTGAAAGTTCAGCTGTTGTTCGCGTTCACGGCCGTAAACAGCTGTCCGTCCATAGGGTGGATCAGTAAAATAGATTGCACCATCGAGTTTAACAACAATGTCGTTGGGGCTATTCAACTCCTTGTCACCATAGTGGGTGGCCAGTGTCTCTATTGTGCCGTCGAGAGTGGGCCGTCGTACCTGGCTTGTGGCGTGTTCGCAACTGAGAATCCGTCCCTCACGATCGTACGCATTGCCGTTTGCTTTGTTGCTCGGTGTCCGAAAAACCGTGACCCCATCAACCCTACTCCAGCGATAGAGAGTATTGCCTGGAATATCGCTAAAAATGAGCGTCTTTTCGGTTGGATGCCAGATGGGACCCTCTGTAAATTGGAAACCGGTTGCTACTTGCTCCAAATCAACACCAAAGTCGATCAAATGGGATATTTTGGTGTTGCGCACTTCGATTGTCATGTCACTCATACGGCATTGCCTCCTTCACGTTCGGCAAATTCTTTAAATTGTTTCATATACTCAGTAGATAAACATGCGGTGAGCCAACACAACAGGGGATGAAAAATGTGTTAAAGTGTGGTGGCAGCCGCCGAACAGAAATCGGGAAAGGTCCGTGGTCAAGTAAAGAACGCTCAGTAGCTAGATTGGTGTACACCGACGCACCACGGGATGTGGACGTTCCTCGGGACGAAACACGCAGGGCAGACTGTGCTCACAATCGGGTACACATAAGCGGCTGCGAAAGGAAAGGAAGATGGAAGTGATGTTTCCGAAGTGCAGCGGCCTGGATGTTCACAAGCGGATGGTAGTGGCGTGTGTGGTAGATGAATCAGGGAGGATGGAGCAGGTGCGCAAGCGATTTGGGACAACGACGGTCGAGTTGGAGGGGTTGAGGTCGTGGCTGTCGTCGTATGGGATCACGCATGTGGCGATGGAGAGTACGGGAGTGTATTGGAAACCGATCTACAATGTGTTGCATGAGCATTTTGAGGTCTGGATTGTGAATGCCCGCCATCTGGCACAGGTGCCTGGTCGCAAGACGGATGAGAGCGATGCGGCCTGGATCACGAAACTGATGAGTTATGGACTGCTGGAGCGCAGTTTCATTCCAGATGTGGAGCAAAGGGACTTGCGAGACCTGACGCGCTATCGGACGCGTCTCTTGCAAGAAGAGTGCGGCAGTCAATCGCCTGCATAAGGTGTTGGAAGATGCCAACGTCAAGTTGGGATCGGTGGTCACGAGCATCCAAGGTGTATCGGCACGCCAGATGATCGAGGCCCTGATTGCAGATGAGATGGACCCAGAAGCCATGGCTGACTTGGCACAAAAGCGGCTGCGGGCCAAGATTCCCCAGTTGGTTGATGCGTTGACGGGACTGGTCCGTCCTCATCATCGTTTTATGCTGCAAGAAGTTCTGCATCATCTCGATCACCTGAATGTACGCATTGATGCCCTCAATCAACAGATTGGGGTCCTCATGGCTCCGCATGCTGACCTCATCGCACGCCTAGATGCCATTCCCGGTGTGGGGCGAGTCGTCACCGAGATAATTCTGGCGGAGATCGGTCCCTCGGTCGAAAGCTGGCCCTCAGCTAAGAAACTGGCCTCCTGGGCTTGTGTCTGTCCTGGCAACAACGAATCGGCGGGCAAACGCAAGAGTGGTCGCCGACGAAAGGCCAGAAATGGTTAGTCACCGCCCTCATTGAAGCGGCGGGCCGCCTCTCGCACCAAGGACACCTATCTCGCCGCACAGTTCCACCGTCTCAAGGCACGACGCGGAGCCAAGCGGGCAGCTATTGCCGTGGCCCATTCCATCTTGACCATCGTCTATCATCTCATCGACAAGCCCGATGCCGTCTTTGAAGAACTCGGCGGCGACTTCTTTCTCAAACGACGCAAGGAGCATGCACAAGCCGGCGCACTCAAAACCCTCGAGTCCCTCGGCTTCAAGGTTTTCTTGGCACCGACCGCCTAAGTACGGTGCTCACTACAACTGATTTGCGTTGGGCACAGGCAACGACGCCATCCACTCTGGCGGGACAACTTGGACCCGCTTCTTATTCAACGCGGCCTTTAACCCCTCTCTCTCTTCTCTTGCTGCCCTTTTTTTCAGGGCAGACTGCAGCGGAGGAGGCGTTCTCTATTACACGCAGTAGACATAATCCTGCATTTCTCAGTCAAAACAGACTCGAGCGGGCCAAATGGTCCGAGATTCTCTACTGCGTCTTTTTTCGCCATTTGAACGCTCTACCTCTGAGAAATCCTACTGCGTGTAATCTCTAATGCTCACTCCGCGTTGCGGTCTACTGATACTGAAGAGATTGTTTCTATCAAGATGATTGCAGGAGGGATTGTCCGGCACGTTGCACGGTCTGATAGTAATTGAGCAACGTGCCGTGTGCATCTGGTGTATCGACCAATGCAGAATAGGGCAATACGGCCATCGTTGTACCTTCCGTATACCAATAGGCACCGTCAGACAAAGGTGTCTCTGCCAGTCCGTCAGGTGAAGGATATGCAGTAATGTAGAAATAAGCATCTGGAATATATTCGTCGCCTGTGGAAAAACCAAAGTTCATCTGTTCGTCTGAATGTTCTTCATCGTTGGGATCCGTATCGGGCACCAAACGACCTGAAAACCAAAGAAGAGCCAGGTCAAAATGGTGTGGCCAAAGCAGAACAGGTCCCGCTTCGGTCCGTAAGCCCGCTTTGAATTCTTTCAATACGGCATCAATCCTGACGAGTACTTGATGGAATTGTCGCACAGCCGCTTGATCATAGACCAGGGACGAATCACTCTCAAACCAGGCAGTTTCCATCTCGGGACGGATTCCCAAACCAGCCAATACACTGACTGTTTCCCGAAGGAGTGCTGTGACAGATTGCCCCGTGATTGGAATGGTTGCTGTTGCCCCTGCGCTGGTGGCAATGTTGATCCGATGGTTGATGAGATCCATTATGACTTCAAAGACACCACCATCTGCGGCGCCAGGAATCGATGTTGTCGTAATGCCGGTCGTATGAACATGTAGTGCAATGTGCCACCAATGCTTTTGACGAGGGGTTAAGGTACGATGGACGCTGCCAAGCACTTTGGCGTAGCTGCTGAGCGCGTCTCGCGTGGGCTGCCAATCGGCCAGTTTTAGGGATGGAAAGCTGCCGTTTGTCATTATTATTGAATCTCCAATAATTCAACCTCAAAAATCAATGTAGCATTGGATGGAATGACGCCATTACCAGCACCGCGTTCACCATAGCCTAATTCGGGTGGAATCACGAGTTGACGCTTGGTGCCGACCGTCATGGAGCCAACGCCTTCATCCCAACCACGAATGACTTGACCAGCACCAACGGTAAATGGGAAGGGACTTCCTCGGTCGATGGAGCTATCAAATTTAGTGCCATCTTCGAGCCATCCAGTGTAGTGTACAATCACGGTTGCGCCAGCTTCTGGTGTGGGTCCCTCACCAACCTCAAAATCATAATATTTGAGACCGCTCTCTGTCTCCTTGTAGTCTGCCTCATTGACCTCCGTCGGATTCGCAGGTGAACCTTCTAAGATATCGATCAACTCAACTTCGAAGATCAGCGTCGCATTTGGTGGGATAACGTTGCCAGCGCCGCGTTCACCATAGCCCAATTCGGGTGGAATGACGAGCTTTGCCTTGCCACCCACATGAAGCCGCGCAATGCCTTCATCCCAGCCGCGGATTACCTGACCCTGTCCAAGTGCAAATTGGAATGGCTGGTTCCGGTCGAGTGAGCTATCAAATTTGGTGCCATCTTCGAGTGTTCCTGTGTAGTGAACAACGACAATGCTACCGGCTTCTGGCTGAGGCCCCGTCCCTTTTTCGATTGTGATAATTTCCAAGCCGCTTTCTGTCACGACGGATTCTCCTTCTGTTGTTGTTTCCACGGTTGAATTACTGGGCGTGACAAGCGATTGGCAACCAGCACCGATTCCTCCCGCCAAGACGAGGCACAGTAAAGCTTTACTTTCTGGTAAAGGCTTGAGTGACAAAGGGCAAACCGAAAGGGGCGGAAAAAAGAATCCACCCTGAAAAAACGGGATAAAATGTAAAAATAGTGCTCGGCTAGTTTAAGCAGCGGCATTGAGGCGGCGATGAGCGAGAACGCCTTTAGGGAAATGGTGTGAAACCGAGGCCTTTTCCGAAAGTCAGGGTCGAGTTGGTCAGGAGTTGGAAAAAGAGCACTCGAGAGAACACGGCGCAGCCTGCCGGGAGTGGATTGAGGCTCTCGATCCCAGTAGCCAGTCGGTATGGGAGGAAGAGAAGCGGCTAAATGGGAAAGAAGATTGCCAGCAAGCAGCCCCAGTTCAGGTAAGCGGAAACAAGCCTCATCGGCATGAACAAATTGACGATGTAAGCCAATCATCTGCTTGGAAGCCAAGGGGGGATGTTCAACAGGCCAGCGTTCCAGGTAGACAAGATAAATGGTTTCAGGCTGCAAAGTCATAACGGTCGCCAAAACCAAAGGTGTGTTGTAGGCCGGATCCTGAATGACGTAAATCGAGTAGGTACGGTTGGCTGTATCCACCTTGGTTGTTCTGGGGACGAGATTGTGCCATGCTTGATAGCAAATCAGGCGACCACTATAGAGAAAGCGACCAGACGAGTCCGGAGTTGTAGCCTCGAGTCGCTTTCCCTTATAGCTGCGAGAGCGGACGCACAATATCACCATATTCAGGTGGTCTGCCTTTTCTTTGCGTTTGGGGAACTCATTGCGGCGCACTGTGCAGTTAATGGCTTCCCGCAGGACAAATCGGTCTATGCCGCTTTCTAGCATTTCTCTGATTGTAAACCCGGCATCGACCACCGCCACTTCGTCTGACTCCAGTGATTTCTTCGTCTCTGTCAGCAGCTTTTTCCGAAACTCACTTTCCTTTGTTCCAACCGTGCATCTCATGATTGCCTTGAGCAGTGGCACTCGCTTCCCGCCTATCTCCCCCGAGCTTATCATCACTCCAAAGATGAGCGCGGGCAATGCCGACGAGCCGTTGAGTTATAGAGTCGGTTCACTTTCCCTTGCAGCTTCGGTCGCCAGAACCCTGTGATATCTATGCTTTTCACTCGGTACCCTTCTAACTTTTTTGCCTCCCATTCCCTTTCCACTTCTTCTTGCCACGACCCCAGCAGACTTGTGATATCCCATGATCCATATCGAGCTCCACCAGCTTCGCCGGAGCTCCTCATCTTCAAACCCGCTTTCTTTCAATGCGCTATGGATTGCTCCTCGACTTTTCAGAAACGACCCATTCAGCATTGCCCACATCAGACGCATTACATTTACGTTTGTTCCCATCGGCGTTACTTGCAATACATTCATCAGTACTGCTATAGTTATTTCTGGCGCGGTTAGCATTCCTTCCTCCTTTTTGGGTTCTCTACCTTTTGGATGAACTGCTAACCGCTTTTTGTCACATTTCTCACCTCATCTCTTTTCTTTTACCAGAAAGTAAAGTAAAGTAAACGTATAGAAAAGGTAGCGTAATTTTTTGGATTTCACCGAGTTCTCCTAAGTGTCATGATATATATTCAGTAGAACGCAATCGTTAGATTCTTCACTTCGTTCCAGGAGCCGTTGACATTTGCTCACGGAGTGGGTGCGTAGCGCCACAACCTCTCGACAGAAATCATCGCACAATGCACCCAACACTCTGAGGGCGCACGCTATATGTCAACAAAACCGAGAATGACACGATTGCATTCTATTGATATTGGAAGATAAAGCCTTGTGAACGGTCGATTTTGCGTAAGTGGATTATTCAAGATATAGTATCAGTAGATCCAAATTTGGCGTTTTTGGCTATTTTCAGTCGAGATTGCAGGGATTTTGGAGTCATTTATTCAGATTTCGGTTACAGAAAACAACCTATTTCATATCTGAAAATCGCCCAAATCTAACGCAAAAACTAGATATCGACCGGCAAATTTGTATTTATGTCAACTGTTTAGCCAGAATTCTCTCTCAAAACCTGAAATTTGGATCTACTGAGTATACCAGCATCCTCATTCTACGGCACGATTTTGACAAGATATACTACATATACTTTGCTCTGCATGAAAACCGTAGTTTGTCCTCTGTGGTAGAGCTCTCGAAAACTACGGTTTTCATCACAACCGCAGTATAGTATGCGGCCATCGATTCCAGAACGGCTCATGAGTGATTATACATCTCGATTGATGGAGTACAATCGAGATGCCTCAATTTGTCTAGTATAAGGCCATTCCAGAGAAATAAGTCCCTGATGTGCCAAGTCGATTTCTCTGGAATGATTTACGCTTTTCCAGATCAAATTAGGGATTTTAATTGTTGGAAAAGCCTAAATCGTTCTTGTCCGAACGATGTTGCCTCGGATACACGGATAACCGATTACAAGCGTTTGCGAGATGAGTGAAAGAATTATCTTCTCATATACCCGAAAGGAACCGCATTATGTACCCTTCTCGATTTATTGTACTAGTCCTCTTGCCCATTGGTTTGATTGTTGGATGTGTTCCAGTTGCGACGCCTGGAGACAGCGGCGCATCATTGTCCACTGAACCTGTAGAAATCCAGGTCTTTTATCCGGTGGCAGTCGATGCCCCAATTGCCGAAATTCTAAATGGATATGCAGCGGCGTTCGAAGCTGAGAATCCAGATATCCGTGTGGAGCCTGTTTTTGCTGGTGGCTATGGAGATGTTAAAACGACGCTACAAACAACGGTTGAGGGTGGCGGTACACCACCAGCGTTAGCCGTCATGCTCGCAACAGACCTTTATGATTTGGTCAATGGAGATCTCATCGTACCACTCGATGATTATATTGCGGCAATGGAGGACAGCGACGTATTTTTGTCCGATATTTACCCTGCTTTTTTAGCAAACTCTATGTATGATGATGCATTGTGGAGCCTGCCTTTCCAACGTAGTGTTGTCGCTCTTTACTACAATGCAGACTTACTGGCCGAACTTGGAATCGAGCCACCCACGAGCTGGGATGAGCTGGCGAATGCGGCGCAGGCATTGACGATCAAAGATGGAGATGAGTTTTCCCGGTTGGGGATTGAATGGCCGTCTGGTTGGCCCTACTGGCTCTTCCAGCCATTGGCAATTGGGAATGGGCAAAATATCGTTGCGGATGATACCACTGTTGTTTTCGATGATCCGCACGTCATCGACGCCGTACAGTTCTATATCGATTTAGCTCAAGAGTATGGCGCCATGCCTGCTGGCGTACAGGCAGTTTGGGGTCAAACACCATCTGATTTTGCATCTGGCGCTGCGGCCATGATTGTTCACTCAAGCGGAAGCCTGGCAGGTATCTTGGATTCGGCCGATTTTGAGGTGGGTGTTATGCCATTGCCAGGCAACAACGCCGTCTCATATGCAACAGTGCCAGGTGGTGGCAATCTGTATATCCTCAATGGTGCTCCTCAAGAGCAGCAGGATGCAGCCTGGAAGTTTATCGAGTTTTTGTCGCGACCGGAAAATATGGCCGATTACAGCATCAATACGGGGTACATTGCCAGCCGTGCCAGCGCTTATGAAGTGGAGGTCATGCAAGAATATTTGGACACTGCGCCCCAAGCTGCTGCCCTACGTGATTCTCTACAACATGCTGGGGCAGAATTATCTGTGCAAAATCTGGGTGAGGTCCGCAATATCTTCCATAATTACCTTCAGGCCGCTTACAATGGTGAGATGACGGCTGCAGAGGCCATGGCCAAGGCGCAAGAAGAGGCGGATGCGGCGTTGGCGGATTTTAGATAAGAGACGTGGTGCGTATTGCGTGGTACTTTCTTTTGGAATTAGATCGTCATCAAGACCCTTCTTGGGTAAACAATGATGGCGTTAGTCATCGTATCGTCCAGATGGCAAAGGTTATTCGATGGTGATGGGGAACAAACAAGCTGTTTGTTCTACAATTTGACGATACGATGATCAGAGTGTGTACCACAAAGTGTGTAAATGAACGCCACTCAGTCAGAGAATCGGCTGCATTTACACACTTTGGGACACACTCCAATATCGAGGAAACCGTCCTTGACCAACAACAACTTTCCTCCCAAGCATCGCTCGTTCTTTCCATATCTCCTCATTGCGCCGACCCTCTTGTTTGTTACTTTGTTTACAGCTTGGCCTACGTTGTTGGCTCTCTATCAGAGCTTCTTTATCCAGCGACTGAACATCCGCAAGTATCGGATCCCAACCTTCAATGGCGTTCAAAATTATGCCGATCTCTTTGGCGATGAGACATTTCATCAAGTTCTTCTCAATACCTTTATCTACATTGCCGGAACTGTTCCGGTTAGTATAGCACTTGGCCTATTCTTTGCTCTACTTGTCAATCGTCGGATGCGGGGTTTGGGATTCGTGCGGTTGGCCTTTTTTTATCCAACAGTCTTGCCCATGGTCAGTGCAGCCACCATCTGGCTCTTTTTCTTTACGCCCGATTATGGCATCTTTAACACGTTTTTGCGCTTAACAGGCTATGGTGGCCCCCAAAATTGGACCGCCAACCCGCGACTGGCACTGCTTGCCACAATGATCGTCGTGGTTTGGAAAAATGCAGGTTACTATATGCTCTTCTATCTAGCTGGTTTGCAGAATTTGCCAACCGATGTATATGAGGCCGCAAGCTTGGACGGTGCCACTGCCTGGCAACAACTTTGGCAAATTACCCTGCCGTTGCTACGACGAACAACGCTTTTTATCTCGACAATCGCTTTAATTAGCGCTTTTCAGACCGTGGACCAGATCTTTGTCTTGACGCGTGGCGGGCCGAGTGGTGCGAGTACGGTGCTACTCTACTGGTTATGGGAAGTGCGCTTTGAGTATTTGAATGTGGGGCAAGCAGCAACCATTACAGTAATTCTTATTCTTGTATTGTTGCTCTTCACCGTTACGAACTTTTTGCTTTCTGAACAGGGCGAGGAGAGGGTGTAAATGCGAGGCAAACATTTTCTTTCCCCATCGCTATCTGGGAAAGACACATCACCGCTCCATGGTGAGCAACTTGGCACAGAACCTTTCTGGGGCACAATAGTGCTTCAATTCGCCACCTACCTCTTTGCAGCAGGATGGGCCGTCATCATTGCTTGGTGTATCGTGGTTTCGTTTCGGCCAGCCAATGAGCCCTTGGGGCGGGGGGATGTCTGGTTCGGAACAGGATTGACGCTAGAGAACTACACTCGTGCAACAGAATTGGCTCCGTTTGGTCAATACTATATCAGCACGATTGCGATTGTTGTACTGATTCTGGGCGTTCAGTTAGTTACCGTGACATTCGCAGGTTTTGCTTTTGCGCATTACCGCTTTGCTGGTCGACGGTTGCTATTCTTCTTCGTCCTGTTACAATTGATGATCCCCACAACCGCATTGTTGGCACCGAATTTCGCCATGATTCGGCAGCTTGGCATCTTTGATACATGGCTAGCCGTTGCCATTCCCTATTTTGGTTCGGCCTTTGGTACTTTTCTCCTGCGTCAAGCGTTTCTCGCCGTTCCGCGAGAGCTGGTCGATGCCGGCATTATCGATGGTTGTGCATGGCATCAACTCTTGCGCAACATCTACCTGCCGCCCGCCATGCCTGCCCTAATCGCATTTGGCCTCTCGTCGGTCAGCTACCACTGGAATGAGTTTCTTTGGCCACTTGTCGTAACAACGAGCGATGATGTGCGTCCATTGACGGTTGGGTTGGTACGTTTTACCCAATTGGGCGAAATCGGCGCTCGGTGGTCACTCCTCATGGCAGCGACTCTGATTGTAGCAGCGCCGTTGCTTGTCACGTTTATCATCTTCCAGCGTCGCTTTGTGCGGAGCTTTTTGTATTCGGGGATCAAATAGGATCCACAGATGGACAGGATAAACAGGTTTAGAAGAGCGAACACTCTATCAATTCTGTTTATCCTCTTCACCGAATCTACCGCGTATTTGACTACAGGTGCGAAGAATTCGCGTTTAAATATTAGATTGCCTTGAATCATCAAAGTCGATAGTATGATCCTCATCATCATCGTCGAAATCATATACATCCTCGACTTTCAGATCCCCAAACGCTTCCGCTGGTGCGACATAGGTAAAACCGTCTGGTCCTAGCTTGTTCGTTAGCTTGTCGATGATTCGTTTTGAATCGTCGTATGGACCAGCGAAGAAAAAAGGCCGTCCATCTGAACCACCGACCGGAATCTCCTCTGGATAAGCATCTGGATCGGCTTTTCCGATCACCTTCATGGCTTTTCCTAGATCGCGATTTGGTTTAAAGCCAAATTGGTCAGCATAGGCAATTCCTTCGCGAATAATCTTGGCCACCAGGTTGAGGTCGGCTGGGATGAGAGTCTGATTGCTCGCCATCTCGCTCTGGCGCTGTTGATATTCATACTCTGTGGTGATTTTGCCATCAGCGTTTTTCACGCCCAAGCAGCCCAGATCGACCAACACAATGGCCACCGCGATGAAATCTCTAGGGCCTTTGCGTGCCACAACGATCTGAACCAACTCTTCTGGAACGTCCCAGTCTTCGGTCACCCAGACCTCGTGAAGAGGCCAATCTTTGGCTTGATTGAGTGATAGGGACGCTGTCGCATGGGCGACGCGTGCCATGATTGAGCGTTTTTGTTTGCGCTTGGCGTTCTTTTTTTGGAGTTTCTTCTGCCGTTTCTTGGTGTTTTGAGCCATTGATCTTTCCTCATAGTCTCCAGTATCATTCTCCAACGTGAACTGTTCATTGATCATGGCCGTTCGATAAGTGAGAGTGTGTACCACAAAGTTAGGACTTACATTTACGCACTTTGGGACACACTCCCGTAAGCGATAGAGAGTCAACGCATGCAACATTCTCAGACTACGACCAGAGTTTCAGTCGATCCAAAATGTGTCTATTAACCGCGGAATGAGCGCACCTTTCCTTTGGAAAGGCGTTCTCTATTACACGCAGTAGACATAATCCTGCACTTCTCAGTCAAAACAGACTCGAGCGTGCCAAATGGTCCGAGATTCTCTACTGCGTCTTTTTTCGCCATTTGAACGCTCTACCTCTGAGAAATCCTACTGCGTGTAATCTCTAATGCGGCTTTGCTCGGCTAGAATCGGCGTTAGAGAACGCCGCGCCATGCATGGCGACTCCGCAGGAATTTGGATCGACTGAGTCTATACAAATTGCGTCAATTAACCCGCAGCCATGACCTGTTCATTATGTATACTGTATGGGCGAATGGTTGATTTAGGCAAATTCAGGCACCCTTTGTTTGCTATAGATGTTCAGATAATGTTTTTCCACGCGAAACAGTAGCTTGTCAGCATTTCAGCCGGTCAGCCAGAGAGCTGACTAGCTGACCGGTCGAAACGCCATCAACGACAGGAAAAGTTTTTCCTGAAAGGCTATATATTAAGTAGCTCGCGTAGAGCCTTATTTTATTGTGGTGGTTTGCACAAAACCGTAAGGTGATAGTTTCAATCCAAATGGCTTGAATTGTGGCAAAGCAGGATACAAGAGTAATTTTCGTATTACTTGAGTCGAGCAACAAACCTTGACAGATCGTATAATTGTCTGCAGTTTAACTGATGTGGCCATCAGACCGGTCATTCTGGAACAGCGGCAAAGATTCCAATTGAACCGTTGTCACAATCGGGAGCTCAAATCCTAAAATGTACAAACTGGTCCATCAATTGCTCATGGGAATTCTTCTTTTATTAATCACATCAGGAGGTGCTTTTAGCCGAACTGCGACACATAGCGTGAATCATCAGCGAATGGATTTAAGGATTCAGCCATCTACCCAGGTGTCATTTAGCGCGCGGGAACCTGGGATCAAGGCTGCGAGTGGCTTTGGTCGTATCCCCGACGCAGACTGGTATCAACCGATTGATGAACCAACGAATGCATCACCAACACCTACTTTATTACCAACTCCATCATCGCCTGGTAATCTGGAACGGGAATACAAAGTATACTTACCGAAGGTTCAAGCTGAAGGCGGACTCAAGGAGAGCGCGATCTTTTGGTTTGGACAGGTGGACCAAACGCGGAACTATATTGATGTACGTGCTCATTACAAAGAAGATAGCTTGGTCTTACAAGCACGCATCTTTGATCGGCAACTCTGGTATACTCGAACACCCAGCGCAGAGACCCTCACTCAATGGGACGCTCTTGAACTTTTCCTACAGATAAGCAACGTAGAGCAGGCCTCTTCTCCATCTGCCACAACACGAGGGGCACATCGTTTTGTTGTACAGCTTAGTCAACAGGGGACGCTTGAGAGTCATCGTGCGGCTTGGCAAGGAAATGGCTCTGGATGGCAGACTGCTTCCACACCTTTCACCTATAAGACAGGTTGGCGTGGAAGTGGATTGAATAATGGAGCAGAAGCTCGTGGCTGGAAAGCAAATTTTGAAATTCCCTTTGAGAGCCTCGGTCTAACAGGTTCACCACCATCCAATACACGCTGGAGGTTAGGCTTGATCATCCATGATCGGGACGACGCAGAAGGGAATCCAATTGATGCGCAAATGTGGCCACGTGAGATGGATTCCAACCAACCCTCGACTTGGGGTGAGTTGATTTTTGGCCTCCCCAACTACTCAGCGCCGCCAACAACGGGGATTCAATCGACAACAATTCGTCACGGGTTGAATGGAGCAACGGTGACCGATGCACATGTTGGCGGTCATTCCACTTGTGGATCGGGACTTGACTACTGGCAGGAATGGGGTCAAGCAAATTATGCTGGCTTTGCGCAGATTAATATTCAGAGTCAGATCGATGTAGCGGACTGGCCTTGTTTCTCAAAATTTTATATCACGTTTCCAATAAAAGCGATTCCCCCCAATATGACGATTGTGTCAGCGACGTTGACCATGCATCAATTTGGTAATGCCGGTCAAGGCACCGATAGTGGAGCGCCAACATCATTGATTCAGATATCAACTGTTGCAGAGGATTGGTTGGAAGAAGAGATCCATTGGAATAACGCACCACTTGCTGGTCCAAATGTCAGTCGAGCGTCTGTGGATCCGTTGCCCAAGGACGTTACGTCCGCCAATCTGGCACGCCACTGGGATATCGGGTTGGCTATGGCAAATGCATATACCAATGCTGAGCCTTTACGTCTGGTGCTCTATTCACCTGACACGAACTATCACAGCGGAAAATATTTCTGGTCATCAGATGCAAAGGCAAATGTGCGACCAAGCCTGGATGTTGTATGGGGAAATCCAGTCAATAACCAACCGGAGAACCGTTTGCCTCAAGCTTTAGACGATAGCGCATCGACCCAACAGAACACGGCTGTCACGATTGATGTCCTCAAAAATGATATCGATTTGGATGGCGATCCACTCAGAATCACCACTGTCGGTACGCCGGAACATGGAACGGCCATTCAGCAAGGTCAGAAGATACTCTATACACCAGACAGCAATTTTGTTGGCACGGATACGTTTTCCTATGCAATTTCAGACAATCTATCGATAACGGCCGTATTGCCAAATATGACGAATCGGGGAGGGCGCAGTCAATCAGCGGTGGTCACAATTGTGATCCACCCACGAGATGAAACGCTGCCACCGCCGCTTCAGGATGCGGATCATGATGGAGTTCCAAATGGTGATGAGGATATCGATGGTGATGGTGACCCAATCAATGATGATACAGATCATGATGGAGTTCCAAATTATCTAGATTCGGATGACGATAATGATGGCATTGAGACACGTTCAGAAGATCCGGACAATGATGGCGATCCCACAAACGACAATACAGATGGGGATCAGTTTCCCAATTATCTTGATCCCGATGATGATGGCGACGGTGTTCCGACAGTTGATGAGGGACCGCTTGATTCTAACGGTGATGGTCTTAGCGATTATCTTGATCCCCAATTCAGAGGTGCAGAAATAGAGAAAATCTTTTTGCCTCTTGTAATTAAGAACAACGACTCTTAAATCGCTTTAACAAGATTGGACTATAGATCCGCACTGGATACATGCTCAAATCTGGCATGGGATTCTGTCCGGGTTCGAAATTGTCTGGTTCGGCCGTCATCCAGGGATGAAAGTTCACTCCATCGCTTACTCCTTGTCCATCTCCGCCAGGGTTTAAAATTGGATGAGGTGGACCTTTTGATGTTCCCCACCAGACGTTTGTCGCTTGTACAGGTGAATCTGAACTTTGATTGATGATTGCGCAGTTCCACCCTTCATATATCTGACTTTCGGTGATCGAAAAATCTGAGCTATCGACCACATAGATATGATCGCCAGCATTCTTACGGATAATTCCTTTGGTTAGTCGCCCAACGGCCTTATCGACAGCGATCGCTGCTGCTCGGCCAGTTTCCTGATTTTTTCTGCCTGCATACTCAATCACAAAGTTTTCTAAGACAAGTTCGCTCCCCTCAGCAAGATTTAACCCATACCAGGATCCATGCCTCGGAACATCTCGTCGGGCTGTAAATACTATCGGTTGATCTGATGTTCCTTTCCCTTGAAGCTTTCCTCTCACATCCAAAACGCCACCAAATGGAAAGTAGATGCGCAATCCTGGAGGTAGCTGTAGCGAGCTTCCTTGTTCAACTTCCAAGGATGAAACAAGATGGATAGCATATGACGTGAGCCAATCTGGCCAAATAACATCGCCTTTGATCTGACCACCCGCGATACGGATCGCCTCAACTGTTCCACCGTTCACGATATTGTTTTCAAATTTCCCTTTCCCAATTGCTTCTGCTGCGATAACGAGACTATATTCACTTGCTCCAGTTACGTGATTATTTGTCAATGCATAATCACTATGGGCTATTATTCCGTGTGTTCCACCTTCGATTGCTGTATCAGACACCGTTAATGGACCCACAGCAAGTATCCCCGCATCCGTGTGGCTATAGATATGGCTTTCGCGCAAAGAGAAGGGCACGAGGGTCAGGACTCCATGCCCGCGAGTATATCTAATTTCAGCATGTTCCAAGTCTACTTTTTCGCTTTCAACCACTAGAGCAGACTGGATACCCTTGACATCATTGGTACGTCCTGCATACTCGACCCGGAAATGCGCCAGTTTGACATCACTACCGCTTTCGAAAATTAAACCTTGCCAGAATCCACTTTTCGGTTCGTTCGTATTCACGGTAAAGACGATCGGCTGTTCTGGTGTGCCACGTCCATCCAGCTTACCTTTTATCACGAATGCACTTGCAAAAGGAAAGTGCAAATGCAGCCCCGTTGGCAGGCTTAATGAACTGCCCTGACTGACTTCTAGTGGTGATGTTAAATGTATCTCATATGAAGCCAACCATGCTGGCCACTGGATAGTGCCCTCGATTTGACCGCCAGCTACTTCGATTGCACCTCCACTGATCGTATTATTCTTAAATCCCCCTACTCCTATTGCTTCTGAGACGAGGCGTAGGCCATATTCACTTGCTCCAACCACGCTATTATTTGTCAGTGTATAGGTGTCGTCAGCTATGATTCCATGGGTACCACCTTCGATCACCGTGTCAGACACGATCAATGAACCAAGTGAGCGTATACCGACCTGGGTGTTGCTATAGATGTGGCTTTCTTTCAAAACGAAATCTGTCAGGCTATAGATTCCATCGCCGCGCGTGTGTTTTATCTCAGCACCCAGCAAATCCACGTCGCTGCTTTCAATTAGAACGGCCGTCCGAATGCCTGTATCCTCGTCGGGTCGCCCTGCATATTCCACGCGAAAGTGCTCCAATTTGACCTCGCTTTTGGGTGCGAAATTCAAGCCCCGCCAGAATCCAACTGTTGGCCCATCACGATTTGCTGTAAAGATGATGGGATTTTCGGCAGTTCCTTTGCCAACCAACTTACCATGAACGCGTAGAGAACCTGCAAATGGAAAATGCAGATTTGTGCCTGGCGATAGAGTGAGCATCCCCCCTTGATTCACCTCCAATCCGGAGGTCAGATGTATCTCGTGATCGGCAATCCATGTAGGCCAATGGTGTTCGCCATCTAGCATGCCACCCTCAACTTTAATTGCGTTGTTGATGCCTCCACTGAACATGTTGCCGGACAATTTACTTGGGCCGATGGAATCAGCTTGCACTTGAAGTGCATAGCCTGTTACGTCAGAGAGCGAATTGTTGGTCAGCGTATACACACCAGACACACTTAATCCACTTGTACCGCTAACAATCCTGGTATCTCCTAAAGTCAGATCGCCAGCAACATTGAGGCCAATGGTCGCAAAATCCGAGATATAACCATCGAACATTTTCAGGCCAACAGAGCTGTAGATTCCATCCCCGTCTGTATGTTCAATGCGTCCAGATTCTATGTTGACCTGATCGCTATGAATTATGATCCCCGCGCTAATACCGGTCTCGTCGTCTTTTTGTCCGGCATACTCAACGGCAAAATGCTTCATCTCCGCCCTGCTGTCAGCGCCAAAACGTAGCCCGTGCCAAGTACCAGGAGTAGGGTTCAGACGACTAGATGTAAATAACACTGGAAATTCTTGAGTGCCATTTACGTCCAGAGAACCTTCTATACTGACAACGCTGCCAAACGGAAAATGAAGAGTCGCACCTTGCGGCACTGTAAGCCTGCCATCACGTTCTACTGCCAAAGACGAGAGAAACACAAGCTCCTTTTCTGCCAGCCAAGAGGGCCATTCATGTATGCCATTCAATTGCCCTCCATTCAATTATATCTTTCGTTGTTCCTGCAATCGTATTTTCAGTGAAGACACTATCCGCAACAGCCTGTACATTTACTCGTAAGGAAGTTTCCTCTATCCCAGAAATTGTGCTATTAGCAATCGCAAATGCACTATCTGCGATAATTCCGCGCGTGCCACTGACGAGTTCCGTCCGCAACAATATCAGGTCTTCTGCTACATACACTCCAGTTCCGCCAAATTCACGAATCTGGCTGTCACGTATCACCACATTGGCCAAACTATGAATTCCATCGCTTCTACTGTGACGAATAACTCCATTTTCCAGCACAACATTGTGGCTCTTAATGACGACAGCCGCATTCACATCTCTCTGGTTGACCTCTCGTCCAGCATATTCGACAATAAAGTGTCGCAAAAATCCATTACTTGTCGAGGCAAACTCTACCCCTCTCCAGAATCCTCGCGCAGGTTCGCTTTTGTGTGCCGTAAGCAGAACAGGTTGTACCTGAGTTCCCATGATATTCAAAGTTCCCGAGACGAACAGACTACTGTCAAGCGGGAACTTGATGTGTACGCCAGCCGGGATTGACAATAGGCCAGATTGTTCGACAACAATGGAGGAAGTCAGATCCAATTCAAAATCAGTTATCCACTGGGGCCACTGATGGGTATTGTGAAGTAAACCTCCAGTAACTTCAATTGCAGCCACAAGATTGTCGCGAACAACATTATTGGTAAACGTGCCAGAGGCAATCCGATCCCCAGATAATTTGAGAGGGTATTCACTTGCACCTGAGAAGATACTGTTTGTCAAGGTATACTCACCACCAACAACGATGCTGTGCTTGCCCCCAATAATTTCAGTTTCATTCAAAGTGACATTCCCAACCGCATTGACTCCAACTCCTGTAAAACCAGCGAACCGACATGCGTCGATCACCAGATGAACTGTACTAAGGATACTATCCCCGCGGGATTCTCGGATTTTGCAATGCCTTAATTCAACATCGTGACTATTGGATTGAATCGCTGCGGTCAAATTTGTATCCTCATCTTTTCTTCCAGCATATTCTAGAATAATATGTTCTAATCGGACTTGACTTCCATTTTGAAACTTTAAACCGTGCCAATCACCGGCATCTGGTTCTGTTCGATTTACTGTGAAAAGAATCGGTTTCTCTGATGTTCCGCGAGCATGGAGTGTCCCAGAAATCAGGAGACGAGTACTGGGCAGAAAATGCATCTGTATACCAGCAGGCAGGGTGAATCTACCGGTTGGGGCTACTTCCAAAGACGAAGTCATATGCAAATCATATGCTGTGATCCAAGATGGCCAATCATGTACGCCATCTAACGTACTTCCTTCAATCGCAATCGCTTTTGGAAGATTTATACTGTGTAGAGTATTGTCCAAAAATAGGCCCGAAGTAAGTGCATCACTGGCTACTGTTAGCGCATATCGATCAATTTCTGAAATGCGGTTCTGCCTTAAGGTAAATGCACCACCAACGATTACCCCTCGATTGCCATTTGTAATTTCGACATTCGTCAGCAACAGGTTGCCCAACACGTTCACGCCGCTAGATGTAAAATTATCTATGCGGCTCTCTTGCAACGTTAGCCCAACGGCGCTATAGACTCCGTCGCCCCGAATATTTCTGATATCAGCGTTTTCAATCGTGACCCGTTGACTTTGAATTTGAATTGCGGCGCGTATTTTGTTTGTGTTATCAATCCGTCCAGCATACTCTATGACAAAATGTTTCAAATTTGCTTTGCTTGTCGCTTCAAACTGTAATCCTTGCCAGAATCCAGGAGTGGGATTTGACTGCGTTGCAGTAAAGATAACAGGCTCTGTCTTGGTCCCATTGACTTCCAAATCGCCTCTAACTTCCAACACGCTGCCTGCTTTTGATTTAACGACCACGCCTGATTGAATCGACAAAGTCACACCCTCAAGAACCACGATTTGCCCCGTCAAAACATACGGACTGCCAGAAATATCCCAAACTGTGTCAGAGGTGAGCTCTCCGCTAACTTGAGTGTCGTGCAATGGACCCTGAATTGATTCTGCTTGAACAGACCGTTCTTGCTCAAAAATAAAATCATGAACCAACAACCACATAAACACAAAGAAAATATAATACCACTTTTGTATATACATAAAACATTCCTGATAGTCACATCATTCGAACTTCGGACAAGAAGCTCTCAATAGAAATCGAGCCTCTTGTCCGAAGTTTAATTGGCGCCACTATTATGATCTCGCGAAAGTCTACAGGTAGAAAATAATTACGTGATTAACACCTGGAAAACAGCCATTAAAATCTCAAATACCTATCGGCAAAATCGTGTCAATCATGAGAATAAATCGACGAATATTTGAAGTTTCAGACATGTATGCAAATAGTATAACACGAGTAGTTAATGTGTGAAGCACAATATTCTGATGGGTGATATAGTCATTTTTGCTGCAAGTGGACAAGTTTTTTGGTTACAAATATTGTGTATTATCGCCCAAAAGTCATACAGGTCATATCTGAGGTGCCGGGATAATACTCCACTCGAAAGTAGACATAACACCATAAAATACAACCTATCGCTTTTTCAAAAATCTTGGCAAGATAAATCTATACCTTCTGAGTCTGCGTTGATAGAACCCCTAACTTAAGAACATCGAACCACTCTCATAATTATGCCAAACGTGGGAAGGGTCTATATCGGCTTAATTTGTACGCGTATCCAACAAGTTGCTGATTCTTTCTATACATCGATTTGGTTCATCCGCTACGAATGTACGTACTAGCATCTTTTCGCTAGCAGTATAGTATATTTTTTCGTCAATTTTTATAAAAATACCAGAAAAGTTCCACATAAAATCCAGGAATAATCATCGATTGAAAATTAATGTATGTGGCGACAAGGAGAACTATCGTAATGCATAACAATCCTAGATTTAGGCTGTTATCAATCATTCTTATTTTTGTGACGATTATATTTTTATATTCCATCCAGATAACGTTTGCACAGACGGATGAAGACGGAGTAGAATCGGCTTCCATAGCACCTCAAATCTACTTGCCCCTTTTTGAACGCAGCGTCCGTTTACCTACGCCAGAAGAGAGTTCCGTACCGACAAACAGTCCAACACCTACAGAGGATACGCCACCCAACGATGCAACGCCAACAGCTACTGCCATACCGACGGAGGATTCCCTTCCCTCAAAGACTCCTACGACAACGACTAGTACGACACCGACTGTTTCACCAACGGTTGGCACGCCGCGACCCACTCCAGGCGATGTCAATCTAATAAATGCGTGGGCCATGGCAGGTGCGAATCCGGAGCTTACTTCCTGGACGCCAGAAGAGGTACTTGGAAATCTCAAACCTGTATGGCACAAACCTTTTGAATCATATATCTCCCAAAAAGTACAAGTGATCGCTGCATATGAAATGCTCTTCATTGCCACATCTCATGGACTCTATGCACTCAATGCGTCAGACGGAGCAGAGCGCTGGATCTATCCTACTGAATTTCCATTGGGTCATTCGCCAACAGTGCACGATGGTGTAGTCTATTTTGGCGGATTCGACCGACGTATTCACGCAGTAGATGCTTTCACTGGTGAAGGGCTTTGGACGTATGAGGCAACAGCGGGTTTTCACACAAATCCAGTACTTGCCGAAAATAAAGTTTTTGCCGGTAATCGCGACGGTTACTTCTATGCAGTTCATGCAGAGGGGACCAAGGCCGGTCAATTGGCTTGGAAGTATCGGACAGATGGACCGATACTATATTCAGCGGCATACAGGGATGGTGTTGTCTTCTTTGCCTCGAATGACAGCCATGCCTATGCTCTCAATGCAGCTAATGGTGACTTGATTTGGAAATCAAAAAAACTTCCCGGTGCGGGCTTCCGTTCCTGGTGGCCCGTTATCTATCGAGATCGCGTGATTCTCTCGGGCAGCTTCAATTACCGTTTGTTCAGGCCAGCTATTAAAGTAGGCTTTTTAATTCAGAAAAAGCGGATGTCTATCCAAATCATGCTGTCGATCCAAAACGCACATTTGTGGGAGTTGAAGGTCAAGAACCAGGAGATTGGATAGAGGGGACTAAGACCCTCGACATGAGCAAACCCAATCGCACGCCGAATGGAACGACAACAGCGGTCACGGAATACTTCGAAGAGAAGCCCTGGCGCCGAACCTATTTTGTTTTGGATATTGCAACCGGTGAAGAGACGACCTACGATTTCGATCATGATGGGAAACCGGAATATGCCCCTATCCTTTGGCTAGGCAATGACAACGGGAATCGGTATCCACCGGCTGTTGGTCCAGACGGTGTTATTTATCAATCCAATAACTATATGTCAGATCCTGCAATCACTGGCGGACATATTAGTGGATGGAAACTCGATACTCCATTTATTAGTTTACCAACGAGAGGGTGGAATGCCGTAGACGAACCCCAGGCATATGCGATTGGAGGGAATCAGATCTATTGGAATCGCTGTTGCGATAGGGTTGGTGCAACCTTTAGCATCGTTGATCAGAGCATAGAATGGACATATTTCGCTTACAATCTATTTGATAAGATTTTGCCAGGCTATAGTAGCCAATATTATTATCCAGTTCAGAGCAACTGGCCGTATCACTATTCGGCATTTGGCGGTCCAAACGGCATTTATGGAAATCATGGCGATGGCAACCCACCAATTCCTTATAATGGTAAAATTTACATGCATCGCAGTAATGCAATCCTGGCCTTTGCCAAAACAAATGTGGCTCCAATTGCCCTACCGCTTGCAAAAATTGTCAAATCTCAAGAGACTGACATTACGTTACATGGACATCAGGGCCTGCAAAAAGAGTTAGAACAGGAAATTCAGAAAATGCTGGATGCAGGGCACTTGCGACCAGGGTATGGACGCCACGGTGGTTTGGTGAGTAGAAGCATCAAAACTTGCGCAGACGATCTGGTTGATTACTGGCATAATCCGTCCGAAACGATCTACACTCTCATTCGCACTTTACCACTGCTGCCAGATGCACTGAGGCAAGAGGTTCGAACCTATATCCAGAATGAATTTAGCAATTACCCGCCATATGAATACAATCATATTGGCTGGGGTGGAGCAGCACGTGATATTTTCGACCTCCCAGACGATCTCGATCTTGCCAAGGCCGAAGCTCCAAGAACGGTTAATCATACATTCAAAAATAGCGGCGGCTGGAATGGAGAGGGGGTTTGGGGACGCAATCCCTTTGCGTTCTATTCATTATGGCAATATGCATCTGAGTTTGGTGGAGCCAAGGACATCCTATCTGCCAGCCGAAAGGCATTTGAAACGGAATTTTCGATACAACCCTCGGACACTCTTCTGACCAATATGCCATTTGTCCATAATGCTTACATTGCAGGGTATTTGGGATTTCTGGAATTAGAAAAGGCTGCTGGTGAACCTGAATCACCAGAGGTTAAAGACGAATTAGAACGCTTAATGAAGTTGAGAGTGAGCAAGTTTACCAAAGATTCGGCCTACCGAGAATTTGGCAAAGGTCCCAATAGCCAGCACGCCTATTGTCGCACTTTAGTTGTGGCTAGTAACTTCATGTTTCTGGTGCCGGAACTAGCTGAATATCTCCGTGTTCACGCTTTAGACAAAGTCCAAGCAGCTCTTGCTGAATATTATAGAGTAGCGCCATACTGGTTTGTGACATTTCCAGAAGATGCCTTCGCTGAAAACTCCATTGCTCCACTATATGATTCACATGCACTCTACATGGCAAAAGCGCTCATTCTGAAAGAATCTGGAAAAGAGCTTGAACGCTATCTTGACATTCCTGGGTTCATGAGAGGCGATCTTTATCATATCCAGAAACTTACCGCAACAATAGAAGCCTACAACAAGCCGGGTGGTGGGACTTTGGTTATGCCAAATTCCGTTGTCGCCAACAAAAGTCAGTAGATCGCAATCGTGTCATTCCGTTCACGCAGTGGGTGCATCGCACCCACGAAGTGAAGAATCTAACGATAGCGGTCTACTGAAAGTGAATAGGTACCACCATTCCAAAATAATATTAATGCTATAGGTGCGGAAGTTTTCAAAGGTTCTCGTAATGACTCGACATAAAAAATCAAAATGGAACTTTTTTCGTATTGGTCTTCTTGTAACGCTTTGTCTTAGTGCTTGCACTCTTGGAATGCAAAAATCCAAAGCACAAGAATCTTCATCAAAAAACTTCTCCTTCTATATACCATTCATGGCCGGGCAAGCAGTATCCGAAACACGAACTGTGCCAAATGAACCAACTGCAAGCCCTACACCCACCATCACGGCGACTTCAGAAAGCGGGTCCATTCCCAGCCCAACTGCTACATCTACCCCCTAATGGTGGGTCCATTCCCAGTCCGACTGCTACATCTACCCCCAAAGGCGGGTCCATTCCCAATCCAACACCAACTGCTACACCAATTTCAACGGAGCCACCAGGGACATCTAGAATCGAAATAGTATCTACAAATTTGGGTGATTATGCGGATGGAGCCATTCCTCAATATGAAAAATTTGAAATCACATTGTCGATCAATACATCTGCAGAAAATGTCAACTTTCCATATGATTTTACACCTCCACCAGGAATCAAGCCGGAATTGGGTGTGACGGTTAATGCGTTTTTTTCACCAGACAACTGGACAACCGTCTTCATCCAACCTGCGTTTTATTACGAACACTTTGAGGAAGCAATCAAAAAGAATGACGACTGGTTTTATCCGACTGGTGAATCCAATTGGAAAGTACGTTTCGCACCACATCAACAGGGGGTTTGGCAGTACAAAATAGCGGTGCAAGATAAAGATGGCCACAACGAGACAGATGCATCTAGCTTTCGTGTTGCCGCCTCCAGCAATAAAGGCTTCATCCGGGTTAGTGAACGCGATCGTCGATACTTTGAGCATAATGATGGGACCTATTTTCCTGGCCTTGGCTACAACCTAAACTATCGTCGAGTTGATTGGATCAATCCAACAGAAAATCAATCATCTTTTCAAAAGCTACGTGAAAATAATATTCAACTATTGCGAATTTGGTTATCTCAGTGGTCTATCTTTGGATCTGCTTGGAGCCCCTGGAAATCCCTCAACCCAGCACATCAGACACAAGGAGATAATAGTCGGCTTCGACATGATGCTGGTCCGCCGTTCAGTTTAACGCCTGGCGTTGACTCACCAATTGCCAGACAAGACAGCGACGTATTTTTGTGGCTTTCCCACGATGAGACCAAGAACGACAAAGGCCAACAGCGCAAGCTAACACCCTGCATGGTTCTGGGGTGGGAGTCACCTTTGTTGGCAGTCAAACCAAATACCGACTATCGGATGCGCGTACGCTACAAGGAACAAGGGTTGATCGGTCCGAAAGTTGCTGGACATCCCTTCGGTTTCACAGTGAAGATTGCCGGATGGCTATGGAACAACAACGATGAAACAAAACGCTGTAGCTATCCAGGCACCGGCACAGTCGTCGCGGCGACCTATAGTACAACCGAAAAGTGGCATCACTATGCAGATCCGGAAAATGGTGGCTGGTCTATCCTGGAGGGAAATTTGAATAGCGGGGATAATGATTTCCTGGACCGGCTCTATCTGACGATTGAAAATGCGACGGCAGGCAATGTCTTTGTTGATTATGTCTGGCTTGAAGAGGTAAAAGGCAATGAGGAGTATGGTCCAAATATAGTCTATAAGCCCTGGATGGCACAACACTTCTATTTTGACCAGCGTAATTCATATGCATTTGACAAGGTTCTTGACTTTGCGAAACAGAATGATGTTTATTTGAAATTGGTTATCTTAGAAAAAAGCGACTATTTACTCAATATCCATGAAAAGGACGGAACTCTTTCAACTTATTCCCCGAAAACAAACCCCGAAAAGCTGTTTTTTGGTCGAGGGCGTGAACTCGAAGGCAAAACCAAAACTAGATGGCTTCAAGAGGCATGGTGGCGTTATCTTCAGGCCCGCTGGGGATTTTCGCCCAATATTCATTCCTGGGAGTTGCTTAATGAGGGCGATCCCGGTGATGCTCTGCACTATATCCTGGCTGATGAGTTGGGTAAATACTTTCGTACGCAGTTTATTCCTAAAGGGCAACAGATTCAGCATCCGAATATTCATCTTGTTACGACATCTTTTTGGTCTAGATTCCCCAATCAGTTCTGGTCCAATCCCGCTTATGCCTATATTGACTATGCCGATATACATCACTATGCTCAAGAATCGCGAACGAAACCTTTACAGCACATCTATGAACTTTCGGACTTTTATGATGCAGCGCTCTTTTCTCAGAAGCTCAGTATGTATCATGGTGCCAATCGTCCCAATGGCGCGGGGAAACCTATCATGCGTGGAGAGACAGGATATATATTTGATGGACCAGATCTTTTTGAGCAAAATGTATCAAATGGTCTGTGGCTCCACAACCTGGTCTGGGGAGGTATTAATTCGGGAGGCCTGATAGAGTCTTTCTGGGTTGGCGCCCCAACCCATCGACAGATCTATCAAGAGCAATCGCATGATCATCGTTCTATATTTCGATCATATTATAATTTTATTGATGAAATTCCTTTAAATAACGGGCATTATGAGGATCTAAATGCATCCGTTGGCAATGAGGGAGTACGAGTATGGGGACAAAAAGATTTAGTCAATGGTTGTGCTCATATCTGGATACAGAATCGCCAGAATACATGGAAGCATGCGGCAGATGCTCGTCCGGTCGAACCGATATCGACCACTTTTGCAATTGATGGTTTCAAGCCTAGTCAATCCTATAGCTTGGAGTGGTGGGATACATATAAGACTGTTCGTGCAGAACAGATATTTGCCACAGAAATAGCTGTTGCTGATGCTGAGGGTGTCATCACGATTACCGTAGACGCATTGGTGGCTGATTTTGCTTTACGGATAAAAAATCAAAATAAGATGTGTAATTGAGACTTATAGTCGCAGCAAATAGGCTTCTGGTCGTGTCGAAAAGTAGTTGAGAGCCTGTCTCAGTCAATCCAAAATGTACCTTAGGTCCGCGGAGTCGCCACGCATGGCGCAGCATTCTCTCATGTGGCTTTACCCGACCAAAACCGGTGTGAAAGAACCTCCTCCGCGAGTAGTTGGATCGACTGAGTCTAGGAGCCGTTGGCATTTGACAGCCCCCTGAGAGAAAGTATCTCTCAAAGCGACCAACGCTCTGACGGCGCACGCTAAATGTCAACAGAATCTAAAATGTCATGATAAGTAAAAAGCCTGAAATGATAGTGGCTGTCCGGTAAGTGATAGATAGTCAACGAATTCAAGATTCACAGGCTACGACCAGAGTCTAGATAAATCGCGTCACTTAACCCGCAGCCACGACCCCTGAAATGGAGATCTAGCATGAACGCAGTCTTGGAACAGGAAAAGTCTGCTGATAGTCTGTCAGCAAATTGAAATATACATCTTATCTTCCCTGTGCTAATATTTTGTGGTAAATCTCGTTCGAACATTCTACATTGCGTGAAATCAAAGTGGTTAGAGCGTGCGCACTAAGTGCTTATCCGAAAAGCTCTGCGGCGATGCGTTTTGACTCGAGACGCTGGTTGGACTCACAACCACTTTTCGGATCGGATCTTAATCTTTCCAAAACCAGAATGAAATTGCTTGAACCGTTAACTTTTGATGTCAGTCGAACAGTATTTACACGAGAGTGCAATGGGTCAAGATGTTTTTGTATCAGTAGGAGAAGGGCAACACACAATGGAGTTCCATTGAGCTGAAAATCAAATTGTGTGAAGAGAGGATGCTGATGCGACCACTTAGCTCTCTGATGACGAAATACTCTTTTTCTATCTGACCTAGCTCAAGTAATGCATGATGTATAGGTGACATCAATTTAGAAGGACTTGAAGAATGAGAACGATTATTCATATTGGGCAGCATAAAACTGGCACAAGTTCAATACAACACTATATGAAACAAAATAAGGCCACATTGGCAAAACAAGGACTATATGTGCCGGATCAGGTTGTTGGTTTTAAATGCCCATCGCACTTGGCTTTGAATGTATATGCACTTGGTAAAAACCGTTCATCTCCAATGAAAGACAATCTCTTAGTTTCGAAATCACGTTTTTTCTTCTGGTTTTTCGAAAGAAGGCTTAAGGCAGATATTGCGAGACATTATCGACAAGCAATAAACGAAGGATGTCAAGAAATCATTTGGACAAATGAAGGACTATATCTGCTAAATTCTGAAGCTGAATATACAAAACTTATTCAGCTATTCTCCAAATATTCTCAAGAGATAGTCGTAGTCTGCTGTTTTCGGGAAATTGATTCTTATAGAAAGTCCTATATAAGACAATTAGAAAAGCACGGAGTAGGTTTTTCTCAAGATAAAGATTCTTATCGTTATGTAGATAGAGATTCCTGGTTGTTCGACTATGAGGGAAAAAAGAAGCTTTTGAGCAAAGTATTCGATAATCTAGTTGTTTTCTCCTACGATCCAGATGATATGGTCGGTAAATTCATGTCAGTACTTGGTTATTCAGCAGAAAACACGAAAGATTTTCGTCGTAATGTCACTCAATATACGTAACTATCGTGGTCGCAATTATCAAGGCCACAAAATGTAAAATAAAGTGGAGAACCGTGCAGGGCTGGGTTGTGTCGCCTCTGGATTATCCAGTGCTGAATTTTAGGCTATCTTCATTCATCATCACCAACCCTCTCCATTAGTACCTCCTTGATTTGTCCAGCAAAGTGTCCGCAGCGCATTATACTCGGTAGACCGTAATCGTATCATTCTCGAGCGAAACGAAAAATCTAACGATTGCGATCTACTGATACCACTTCTGATCATTCTTACAATAGGCATTCTACCTCACGCCGTAAATGTTGAGTATCAAACTCCCCAACAGCGCTATCTTGGTCAATGATTTTCCCCTCATATCTGATAAATGCAGATTGCACTTTAGTGAAACTATCACAAAGTCGCTGGTTACTGTTGCAGTCGGTCGGATGTTTCACATTACCGAGATTAATTACCAACGAATCTTTGGGCATGAACACGGAATTATGCATTGCCGAACCTCCAAAACCTGCGATAATCTCGGCTTTACTGTATAGCACAACTTGCTTTTCAAAGCTCATTCGTTCCGGATAAATTACAGTAAAACCAAAAGAGCGAAACAGTTGTTCGACTTCGTTTTCATTAACAATAGAATGACGCAATCCTTTCAGCTTCTTTCTTGAGAGGTAAAGTCTGAGAGGTCTTGTATTTCTACGAAGTCTCAATGGCAAGAGACTCAGTAGATCCAAATTTGGCGTTTTTGGCTATTTTCAGTCGAGATTGCAGGGATTTTGGAGTCATTTATTCAGATTTCGGTTACAGAAAACAACCTATTTCATATCTGAAAATCGCCCAAATCTAACGCAAAAACTAGATATCGACTGGCAAATTTGTATTTATGTCAACTGTTTAGCCAGAATTCTCTCTCAAAACCTGAAATTTGGATCTACTGAGACTGAAAAGGGGCTCTTTATTGTGTCCGAATCGGTGTTGACAGTATTCTGCGATCTGTTGATAGATTAGGGCCTGCTCATCATCCGCTTTGTTCTTTATCTCGATCAGTGGATTTGGTACGCATAGATCTTTAACTTTCAGACAGTTATTGACTATCAACATACGATCATATTTTATGCCAAAACACTCGAAACAGATCTTCGCAGGGGAGAACGACTTGGGTTCAGGGACGTGGTGAACAAATGGTTGAAAAATGACTTTGTCATATTCGATGTTTGTCTGCAAAACCCAGAAACGTGCTAGGGTTTCTAGGAGAAAATGTCCATAATGACCAGTGTAATGGCCTAAATAGATGCATCGCCCTTCGATCTCATCAGTGATCTCATCAGTGATCAAAGGGTCGGGGTCTACTGGCTTCCAGATAACTTCCTTACCAGATCTTTGGGAAGCTGGGATAAGTTTACCAGCGTGATCATATACACATCCCGTAAACGTCTTGTCCTGGCTATTTATGATGGTTGGGGTTATGATCGCATTTTCCAGGCAGTAAAGGGTCTTTGACTGGCCAAAATTAAGAATACGATCCATAGGTGTATCCATTTTTCATGAGTTATCCGGACTAAAGTTAGAATTTAGTGCTATATGTCAACAATTATGTCTTACCAATCAAAATCTTTTTCATAGCCAAGCTGAATCAAAGCATCTCCATTTACTTCTTTAAATGCCCTTTTGTGCTCATCTGTAAAGTGATTACGCCAGTCGCCAACAATTCCCTTACGATAGTGGGAACTCTTATCTTCCTTACCAGGCACACGACCAGACTGCCAAATCTTTCGACCACGAGACAGACGCTCAAATCTGTTTCGTTTTACGATTGATCGAGTAAGGACATTATTTGCGGGAATTCCAACATGTCGAAACGCTTTGCTCAACTCCTGGTATGTATTAGCACTCAAATCTTCATATCGTATGCAAATGGCCTTTGTCGTATCATCGGTCCAGGGTTTTGTCAATGTATGCCACCAACGCGATACTCCCCCAAATCCTGAAGAATCTGTTCCTATACACATCGACAAGCGACCGGCTTTATCTAATTCCATGAATGTATTGTGTTGAGGATGCGAACTATCTCGCTCAATGTGATACATTAACGAAACGGCTTGATCTCTCGGATCACGTACCATTAATATAACTTTGATTTCCCGACGACTCAGAATTTCCCACAGTTCATCAGAATATGGATCATGACCATGTATAACCTCACCCGGTAGTACTTCATTGTATCGTTGAATATCCCCGCGGAAATTGTAGCCAGAAGAAATATAGTAGCCAGGAACGGACGTAACCATTTTGAGCATCCATGTCGTTCCAGTTTTTGTTCCACCATTGATTAATACACGCCTTTTGTTCGAGTTGACTCCGGCGCGCAAACGATGCCAAGTTGAAGCAAGATTATATCCAAATTCATCTTTAACAAAAGATGCAAGCTGATTCATATTTAGTTGTTAACCCCATTATATTCAGTTAATCCCGAGCTATCTTTTTGCTTCGGTGATGGCTCAATATAATATTTTTCGATGACCACTAATCCGCCAGCGAAAAGCCATACCAACATACTTGCTCGAAACCCCTTCATCCCAATGTTATAAAAGAAGGGGATAATCCAGTCTCCTAAAAATCCCGCCACTATGGTTCCAGCTAATCCACCAATTGCTCCATACACATAGCCATAAGCAAATCCATTGCCCACCTTGGTTCGTAGGCGCCATGCGAGTTGGGTAACACGGAAGAAGACATAGAAGAAACAAAGAATGCCAATAATACCCGTCTGGGCAATCAAATCGATATATTGGCTATGGGAGACGAAAAACACGTCATATCCACGTATGGGAAAGAGTGGCGTATACCAGCGATAATTGGCCATTCCAATCCCTATAACTGGATTTATTTTAACAATCTCCAACACAATGATCCATGCTTCAAGGCGCGTGCTCCAACTATAGAAATCTGTCGTGATCAGCTCTTGAGCAACTTGTATCGCCGGAATAATGGCGAAGGGTACCACATATAGGGCGAGTTTCCATTGATGCAACCCAACAATTGCCATCAAGCTAATGAGTGGTGGAATCCAGCCCGATTTCCATCCGCCGTTTCTGAAATATCCAACATACTTTACTTTCTGGTAAAGGCTTGAGTGACAAAGGGCAAACCGAAAGGGGCGGAAAAAAGAATCCACCCTGAAAAAACGGGATAAAATGTAAAAATAGTGCTCGGCTAGTTTAAGCAGCGGCATTGAGGCGGCGATGAGCGAGAACGCCTTTAGGTAAATGGTGTGAAACCGAGGCCTTTTTCCGAAAGTCAGGGTCGAGTTGGTCGGGAGTTGGAAAAAGAGCACTCGAGAGAACGCGGCGCAGCCTGCCGGGAGTGGCTTGAGGCTCTCGATCCCAGTAGCCAGTCGGTATGGGAGGAAGAGAAGCGGCTAAATGGGAAAGAAGATTGCCAGCAAGCAGCCCCAGTTCAGGTAAGCGGAAGCAAGCCTCATCGGCATGAACAAATTGACGATGTAAGCCAAGGGGGGATGTTCAACAGGCCAGCGCTCCAGAGAGAAAAGATAAATGGTTTCAGCTTGTAAAGCCATGACGGTCGCCAGAACCAAAGGTGTGTGATAAGCAGGATCCTGAAAGACGTAAATCGAATAGGTGCGGTTGGCTGTATCCACCTTGGTTGTCCTGGGGACGAGATTGTGCCATGCTTGATAGCGAATCAGGCGACCACTATAGACAAATTGACCAAACGAGTCTGGAGTTGTGGCCTCGAGTCGCTTTCCCCTATAGCATCGAGAGAGCGGACGCACAATATCACCATATTCGGGTGGTCTGCCTTTTTCCTTACGTTCGGGTAACTCATTGCGGCGCGCTGTGCAGTTAATCGCTTCCCGAAGGACAAATCGGTCGACGTCGCTTTCTAGCATTTCTCTGATTGTAAACCCGGCATCGACCACCGCCACTTCGTCTGACTCCAGTGATTTCTTGGTCTCTTTCAGCAGCTTTTTCCGAAACTCACTTTCCTTTGTGCCTACCTCGCATCTCATGATTGCCTTGAGCAGTGGCACTCGTTTCCCGCCTATCTCCCCCGAGCTTATCATCACTCCAAAGATGAGCGCGGGCAATGCCCGACGAGCCGTTGAGTTATAGAGTCGGTTCACTTTCCCTTGCCGCTTCGGTCGCCAGAACCCTGTGATATCTATGCTTTTCACTCGGTATCCTTCTAACTTTTTTGCCTCCCATTCCCCTTTCCACTCCACTTCTTCTTGCCACGATGAGAGCAGGCTTGCAATATCCCATGATCCATATCGAAAGCTCCACCAGCTTCTTCGGATCTCCTCATCTTCAAACCCGCTTTCACTCAATCCACTATGGATTGCTCCTCGACTTTTCAGAAACGACCCATTCATCATCGCCCACATCAGACGCATTACATTTACGTTTGTTCCCACCGGCGTTACTTGCAATACATTCATCAGTACTGCTATAGTTATTTCTGGCGCGGTTAGCATTCCTTCCTCCTTTTTGGTTTCTCTACCTTTAGGATGAAACGCTAACCGCTTTTTGTCACATTTCTCACCTCATCTCTTTTCTTTTACCAGAAAGTAAAGAACATATAAGATCAAAAGTATCAGGAGGGCGAGCAGCAATCGCCAGCGCAATCGCAAGGAACGATTAAAGATTGCCTGGCCTGCTGCCAATGCAATTCCCCAAGTCCAAAACAGACTACCGCCGGATTGCGCAATGAAAGGCAGAAGAATTTGTTTGATACCTGGCACCAAACGTGCGACGAGATTAAATATATGCACAGCAAAAAAGACCCAAACAAGCTTTTCCAACAACTTGATGTCATGTATCTGATTTGCAACGACCAGGAATGTTCCAACTGATAGAACATAGAGAGCCAAGGTGCCTAGTTGTGCCCCTTGTGGTGCCTGATCCGCAAAAGCATACCATCGAATCTGCCCTATCCCATAAGCGATGATTGCCACCAAAACGAACAGCAACATCGGCCGTACAGGCAATGAAGACACCATCTCGATTTGCCCATTTTCCAACAGCATCCGTAGTAACCAGATTCCCAACATACCTGCGACTAGTCCCATGGTCAGATTCACACCACTTGGACCATTATAGGGAATCAATAAAGTCCCCATTAGGGCAATAAAAACCATCCCAGGATGTGCAGGAAGCATTCTAATTGGTACGACAGCAAGAATTGCACCAATCAAGAGTATAATTTGAGCGGATGAAAGCAATGGAACGACAAGCGCGGAGAAACCAAGAATACAAATAATAATGGCCCATTGACGGACCATTTTGTTTGCTTTCAGAAATTGAAATGGCGAACCAGTAAGAAATTGTCGAGATAGCATAGTTTAGGGCATTGTCAGTTTAGCAGCATGCTTGCGAAGGAGCTTCCTGGCCCACACCATTTGAGTCCAAGCAGATTTGCAACCGTCGCAGCAATGTCAGAGTAAGTTTCGCGTGTACCCAGATTTTGATTGACATTCACTTTCTTTCCCGTCACCAGCAGAGGGACACGCTCACGCGAATGATCAGTTCCTGGTGTTGTTGGATCATTTCCATGATCAGCTGTAATGATCAAGATATCAGTATCATTCATCGGCGCCATAATCTCGGGAAGTCGCCGATCAAATTGTTCAAGAGCTTCAGCATACCCTGTCGTATCATTACGATGGCCATAGAGTGCATCGAAATCAACCAAATTCGCAAAAACCAGACCCTCTACGTCTGTTTGAATTGCTTTGATGATCGCATCGATACCGTCCATGTTATTGCCAGTATGATCGCTTCTAGTTAGACCACGGTGAGCAAAAATATCCTCAATCTTGCCAACACCCCAGACATCTTGACCTGCCGATTTTACAACATCGAGAATTGTGTCACGTTCAGGTTCAAGACTAAAGTCCTTCCGACGCTCTGTGCGGGTGAATGCTCCCTCTGAACCGACAAACGGTCGCGCAATCACGCGCCCAACCGCATGCTCACCCTGCAATAAATCACGCGCAACCTGACAATAATGATAGAGTTCGTCGATAGGAATAACGTCCTCGTGTGCAGCGACCTGAAATACACTATCCGCTGAAGTATAAATAATTGGCTTGCCAGTCGCAACGTGTTCTGCACCAAGCTCTTTGATAATTTCAGTGCCCGATGCGGGGTAATTTCCTAACGTTCCACGATGAATTTGCGATTCATATTCATGCATCAATGTACGTGGAAACCCATTGGGGTAGACAGGGAATGGCTGATCCAGGATAACACCGGCTAGTTCCCAATGCCCTGTTGTTGTATCTTTACCCGCACTGAGGCTAAACCAAAAAAATAATTATACGCGAACGAGAGAATGGAGAGGGGGAATAAGGACAAACCATTTTTCTAAACCAGGTAAACGTTGGAAGCGTTGTTCCAAACGGTCCATCTCTTTCTGAGTGAGTTTGACGCCGGTCTCATAAAGAGTGGAATTCAGGTGAACGAAGGGTTGTAGTTGGTTAAAGCGAAAAGAACGGGCAAAATTGAGAACGGTCTCAAGAGAATCGAGAAGAGAACCGTTCCAGTGTTTTTCAAGATGGCCCCAAACCCGTTCGATGGGGTTGTATTTACTGTGATAAGGAGGGTAGCAGGCGAGCTGAATAGAGAGACGATAGTGCTCAACAAACTGAGTGAGACGATACATAAACTGAGTCCGACGGGTATGATTTTCGGGACCATTGTCCTGATTGATCACGAGGGTCTTGACGTGAGGAAAGTGTTCACGTACGCTTTCCCAAAAATCAATCAGGCAGTCGACAATACAGTCACTCGTCACTTTCGACTGAGTCAAGTAAAGAAAGAGTTCCTTGGTTGAAGGGAGGTAAATGCCAAAAGGAGTGACTTTCTCGGTCTTCTTATCTTGAAAGTCATGATCGAGCGCTTTGACAACCACTCGACTTATCCCTTCTCTCGAGAAATGGTCAAGTAAAATCGTCGCTTTGGCATCCCAAGAGAGGCGCAGAACCGTCTCGTCTGCATCCGCTTCTTGATTGATCTGATGAATTCTATCAAAGATCGCATCGGTCTCTGGGATCTTTTTCACTGGTTGACTTTTTTTGACCCGGTTTGAGCCATAGCCTAACTCATTGAGCTTCAAGCGGATGGCCTCTTCGCCAGGCAATTCCTCATCTGTGTATCCTTTCTGCTCGATGAGCTGGGTACGCATTTCGGCGGCGGTTAGTCGAGTGTACAATTGGGGGGTTCGAAAGGTGGGATCGGTCTGGCTGAATTGATCGGCGATTTCAACCATATCGGCCAGTAAAGTGGGGATATGGTCTTCGGCTTTTTTGCGACCACGTCGGTGGCTTTGGTCGACATAACAGAAGCCGCCTTCTAGTTCTTCCAGGGCTTTGGCTATCGTCGCCCGATTCCAGCCCAACTCTCGTTCTGCTTTCGTCGGACTCCCTTCGCATATCGTTTTGACCGTTTGGGCCATGAAGTGCCTTCTTTCGTATCCACTTAACATGGCCTTCGTCTCTTTCAAGACTTCAACCATTTCTGGCGAGATTGTCATTTTTGCTCCTTTTGGAGAGCTAGTTTAACACCTTCTCGCGTATATTTTATTTTTTGGATTGGCCTTACCTCTGTTAGTCGTCCATATACACCAGATGCGTTAGAGACTGGCGGTACACCCTGAATAGAAGCAACATTCCCTAAACCGAGAGCCGCCATATTTGGCAAATTTAGTCCACCCACTGTATTCGCAATGTTACCGAGCGTATTCGAATCTTCATCCCCATACGCTGCTGCATCAGGCGCATCACCACAACCAACACTGTCCAAAATGATCAGAATCACACGAGAGATTTGTTCAACCATAATAAATTCTAATTATTCTCATCCAAATATCTAATATCAGAAGACCGCAACATGGAGAAGGCGTTCTCTATTACACGCAGTAGACATAATCCTGCACTTCTCAGTCAAAACAGACTCGAGCGTGCCAAATGGTCCGAGATTCTCTACTGCGTCTTTTTTCGCCATTTGAACGCTCTACCTCTGAGAAATCCTACTGCGTGTAATCTCCAACGTCGCCCCTGCGCATTAGAGAATGATTGCTTCACGCGTTGTGGTCTACTAAATATCACATTCCTAACTATTTTCTATCGGTCCAAATTCGCGCAACCCTTCACGATAGCCTTGGAAAATATATCCACCTATAATCCATCGATAGAAACGACCAAGTAATAATGTAGAAGGGTTTATGTATTCAATGATTTTCACCATTCGTTCTAAAAATGAAATCATGGGTTTCACTGACGCCAGCTGTCGCACAAGCTTACGCGTCACAAGACGTGGTGAATCATTCCCCCACTTAATAGGTGTTTTGTCATAAAACATCGGCAAAGATGATTGAATCTCTGGAAATTTTTGAAACAATAAGACGGCCATACGGGACGCCTTATGATATCTACTGGCGGTCGCTTCAAGACTACTAATTGAGTAATCTCGATGATAACATTTCGCAATTCCACTACGACGGAATCGAAAACCAGCCTGCAAAGCTCGATACCCAAAATCAACATCACCCCACCACGTTGGTCCATCACCAGCGATATCTTGCATCATGCCAATTTCAAAAAAATCATCACGCTCGATAGACAGATTATTCGTTACACATGCAGTAAAATCAACAAATGCGCCTTCGGGTGCGACAGCTTGATGCAGGGCATTCTTTGCTGCTTTTCTAGTAAATGGCAAAGCATTAGGCAGCACATAGGGTAATTCATGAGCCATACCAACAATGCGCTCAGATTCGGCATGTTCTTTTAATAATCCTGACACATAATATGGCTCAACCAACATATCATCGTCTAGAAAGATCAATAGATCCCCACGAGAGGCTTTGGCGCCTGTATTTCGTGCAACAGCAGATCCTTGATTTTGTTGACGAATATACTGTAATATACTCGATAGTTGTATTTTGAGCAGGTGCCAGATTTGACAAAGTCAAATTAAGCAGAGCAGACCTGCCGTTTGGCGAAAAGGGTAGCGAAGACCTCCGCAATCTCCTGTCCGTCATTCAAGGCATCATGAGCCGTCAAGATGAGATCTTGAATCAGTGACTGAGTTTGCTGCCGGGTAGCCTCACCAAGGGATTTGCTGGGCGAGAATTGAGTTTTAGCCAATGATGGTCCCAAACAATCAAGGTGCAAGAGAGAATAAGCCACGAAGACCAGAGACCAATGTTTTTGAAAGGCGTGGGCAGTTCGCATGCAATATTCATCAAGACCAAGCAGTTGTTTACCATCCTGATAAACCGTCTCGATAGGCCAACGAAGCAGGTAAATCGAGAGAATGCGTTTGGCATTACAGTCGGTGCGATTGGTCACTAAAACGGCATAATTGTCTTGCAATTCAGGATTATCAAAACTAATCACGATGCGTACCTTGCCGATAGAAGGGATACGCACAGTCATGGTAAAGGTGTAGTAAGTACGACCATCAATGGTGACAGGCTTGTAGGCATTCTGGGGGATGTAGGGGACCAACTCTTTGACTTTAATATGTGGCCCCTCGAAAGTTATCGGCTGACCATCTTCATCCCGCAAACGAAAACTATTTGTCTCCAGATTGCGATTGCACTTCAAGATGCTGATCCAATCTTTATTCAGACGATCGAGTACAGCTAGAAAATCTGGAGCGAGATACCAACCATCGAAGAGAGCCCAACCAAAGATAAGGGTTCGTTCAACAGCTTTTCAACCAGTTCACTGGCAATGGTTATCTTGGTCTTAAACGCTTCGTCTCGCTCTCGAAAGGCGGGGTCAGTTAATAGGTGGCTATCCACTCGTTTATGAAAAGCGGTTCGTTCTTTCTTTTCTTGGGAATCTCGGTCACTGGGAAATGTTTTCCACAAATGCTTCCCAGTCGGTAAACTCTTCGTACCGTCGGTAGATACTTGCATCGACCGGAAAACGGATAGCGCCACTGACATAGTGACTTGTGACTAAGTTATGAGCCAGTGGATGCTGACCATTGCTATGATTGTAGTGGGTGTCGATATACTCGAACAGACTTCCCACATGTTCACATAGTGTATCGTCAATCGCTAATACCGATTCTGACTCTGAACGTTGGTATTGTGCTGTCTCTGACTTCATGTAACCTATACGCTCATCATTGAGTTTTCGGCTCGCCAAGGAGCTTCACTCAGATACCGTGATACATTCGTCTTATCTGCACTATCTAGAATGCAACGGGCAATATTTGCCATGCTTTTGTTGTCCAAGACCATCAGACCCGTCAGATAGTTTTCAAAGTGGCGAAACTGTTTACGATTGGCAAATACTGAACGAAAGGTTTCGCTATGCTCCTTGACCAGTGGCGCTACATTTACTATCGGCAATTGCATCTTGATGGCTCCTTTTCTGCACTTTTTTCTTGATGCAATCTATTGAGATGACTTTTGTCTCTTTTGTCAAAATTGGAAAACCTTCATTTCACAACTATCGAGGGGGTGGTTCAAAATTAGGTTTACACTTTTGATATATAGACAAAAATCTATATGAGACCGTTTTCTCTCTGAGAACCGGCGAAATCAGAGAATATAAACGTTCTTTCTGTTTCTAAAAGTGTAAACCTATCTATCCAGCTAAAATGAACCACCCCCTATCGAGTAATATAAATGGATATGACACAGACTCAATCTGTTCTGTCCCATCCGATGAACCATCATCGACCACAATCACTTCAAAATCACCCTCGACATTCTCTTGTGAGGTAAGAGAATCAAGCGTTTCAATAAGCGATTCTTTACGATTATAGGTTGGAATGATAATACTTGCAGCAATTTTACTCATACATCAGTTACCATAACAGATACGGGCGACTTCCGGTCCCATTTTTCCATATCGTCTAAGAACTTTACTTTCTGGTAAAAGAAAAGAGATGAGGTGAGAAATGTGACAAAAAGCGGTTAGCGTTTCATCCTAAAGGTAGAGAACCCAAAAAGGAGGAAGGAATGCTAACCGCGCCAGAAATAACTATAGCAGTACTGATGAATGTATTGCAAGTAACGCCGGTGGGAACAAACGTAAATGTAATGCGTCTGATGTGGGCGATGATGAATGGGTCGTTTCTGAAAAGTCGAGGAGCAATCCATAGTGGATTGAGTGAAAGCGGGTTTGAAGATGAGGAGCTCCGGCGAAGCTGGTGGAGCTTTCGATATGGATCATGGGATATTGCAAGCCTGCTCTCATCGTGGCAAGAAGAAGTGGAGTGGAAAGGGGAATGGGAGGCAAAAAAGTTAGAAGGATACCGAGTGAAAAGCATAGATATCACAGGGTTCTGGCGACCGAAGCGGCAAGGGAAAGTGAACCGACTCTATAACTCAACGGCTCGTCGGGCATTGCCCGCGCTCATCTTTGGAGTGATGATAAGCTCGGGGGAGATAGGCGGGAAACGAGTGCCACTGCTCAAGGCAATCATGAGATGCGAGGTAGGCACAAAGGAAAGTGAGTTTCGGAAAAAGCTGCTGAAAGAGACGAAGAAATCACTGGAGTCAGACGAAGTGGCGGTGGTCGATGCCGGGTTTACAATCAGAGAAATGCTAGAAAGCGACGTCGACCGATTTGTCCTTCGGGAAGCGATTAACTGCACAGCGCGCCGCAATGAGTTACCCGAACGTAAGGAAAAAGGCAGACCACCCGAATATGGTGATATTGTGCGTCCGCTCTCTCGATGCTATAGGGAAAGCGACTCGAGGCCACAACTCCAGACTCGTTTGGTCAATTTGTCTATAGTGGTCGCCTGATTCGCTATCAAGCATGGCACAATCTCGTCCCCAGGACAACCAAGGTGGATACAGCCAACCGCACCTATTCGATTTACGTCTTTCAGGATCCTGCTTATCACACACCTTTGGTTCTGGCGACCGTCATGGCTTTACAAGCTGAAACCATTTATCTTTTCTATCTGGAGCGCTGGCCTGTTGAACATCCCCCCTTGGCTTCCAAGCAGATGATTGGCTTACATCGTCAATTTGTTCATGCCGATGAGGCTTGCTTCCGCTTACCTGAACTGGGGCTGCTGGCTGGCAATCTTCTTTCCCATTTAGCCGCTTCTCTTCCTCCCATACCGACTGGCTACTGGGATCGAGAGCCTCAAGCCACTCCCGGCAGGCTGCGCCGCGTTCTCTCGAGTGCTCTTTTTCCAACTCCCGACCAACTCGACCCTGACTTTCGGAAAAAGGCCTCGGTTTCACACCATTTACCTAAAGGCGTTCTCGCTCATCGCCGCCTCAATGCCGCTGCTTAAACTAGCCGAGCACTATTTTTACATTTTATCCCGTTTTTTCAGGGTGGATTCTTTTTTCCGCCCCTTTCGGTTTGCCCTTTGTCACTCAAGCCTTTACCAGAAAGTAAAGTAAGACAGAAATCACGTAAAGCCAATAAATTTGCATTACGTCTTCGTTGGAACATCTGATCCTTGTATTGTGGTTTTATCGTCCACGCGGCAATCGTTCGCAATTTACTGCCAACGACGCGGCTGACACCAATGAAGCGAGAAAGACCGCTGCCACGACTCCATAACAAAAGAAGTAAATTTCGAGTCATATAATAAGTCGTGGCCGGAGACGCCAATCCCATCGAAGCCGAAACTTTATGCCACATTTTGGCGGCTGGTCTATAAACAACTCGAAAGCCAGCTTCTCGAGAGCGAAGTCCAAGATCAGCGTTGTCATAGTTGATGAAATATCGCGCATCCAACAGACCAACCTGCTCAAATATCTCTCGGCGAACCAGGGCGGCACAAGTGTCAATATAATCCGCATCGATCGTGTTGTCTATACCATAATGTGCATCAGGCGAATTGTCCTTGTGCCCCATTCTGCTTCGCACGGGCAATCCTTTTATCCACTTAATATAATTGGCAGCCCCCCAAATTGTGTCCGGTTCATCGAAGTAATATTGAGTTGGACCCACGATCCCAATTGTGGAATCAGCTTCTGCAGTTTCAACCAACCGGCTCAACATATCGGGAGCGACTGTTGTATCGTTATTGAGCAGCAATATATAATCGGCATTTTGCTGAATAGAATAGCGAATACCAAAATTGTTTCCTTCGGAATACCCTAAATTTTCACCGGGTTCCAACATAATGACTTGGGGAAATGAACGACGAATAAATTCAACAGAATCGTCAGTAGAGCCATTGTCGACAACGATCACGGTGATGGCAGGATAGTCTGACTCAAATAAGGATTGCAAACATTCATTAGTCAACTTAGCCTGATTCCAATTGATAATAATAACATGAACCAACGGAGAGCTTTTCGAAGATGGGGGCGATTCCCCTTGAATCAAATTATTATGAGAGTTACTCATTTTAAGATTTCCAGTCTTTCATAGGAATGAGCATTAAGGCCAATCCAAAAAATAAAATATACGCGAGAAGGTGTTAAACTAGCTCTCCAAAAGGAGCAAAAATGACAATCTCGCCAGAAATGGTTGAAGTCTTGAAAGAGACGAAGGCCATGTTAAGTGGATACGAAAGAAGGCACTTCATGGCCCAAACGGTCAAAACGATATGCGAAGGGAGTCCGACGAAAGCAGAACGAGAGTTGGGCTGGAATCGGGCGACGATAGCCAAAGCCCTGGAAGAACTAGAAGGCGGCTTCTGTTATGTCGACCAAAGCCACCGACGTGGTCGCAAAAGCCGAAGACCATATCCCCACTTTACTGGCCGATATGGTTGAAATCGCCGATCAATTCAGCCAGACCGATCCCACCTTTCGAACCCCCAATTGTACACTCGACTAACCGCCGCCGAAATGCGTACCCAGCTCATCGAGCAGAAAGGATACACAGATGAGGAATTGCCTGGCGAAGAGGCCATCCGCTTGAAGCTCAATGAGTTAGGCTATGGCTCAAACCGGGTCAAAAAAAGTCAACCAGTGAAAAAGATCCCAGAGACCGATGCGATCTTTGATAGAATTCATCAGATCAATCAAGAAGCGGATGCAGACGAGACGGTTCTGCGCCTCTTGGGATGCCAAAGCGACGATTTTACTTGACCGTTTCTCGAGAGAAGGGATAAGTCGAGTGGTTGTCAAAGCGCTCGATCATGACTTTCAAGATAAGAAGACCGAGAAAGTCACTCCTTTTGGCATTTACCTCCCTTCAACCAAGGAACTCTTTCTTTACTTGACTCAGTCGAAAGTGACGAGTGACTGTATTGTCGACTGCCTGATTGATTTTGGGAAAGCGTACGTGAACACTTTCCTCACGTCAAGACCCTCGTGATCAATCAGGACAATGGTCCCGAAAATCATACCCGTCGGACTCAGTTTATGTATCGTCTCACTCAGTTTGTTGAGCACTATCGTCTCTCTATTCAGCTCGCCTGCTACCCTCCTTATCACAGTAAATACAACCCCATCGAACGGGTTTGGGGCCATCTTGAAAAACACTGGAACGGTTCTCTTCTCGATTCTCTTGAGACCGTTCTCAATTTTGCCCGTTCTTTTCGCTTTAACCAACTACAACCCTTCGTTCACCTGAATTCCACTCTTTATGAGACCGGCGTCAAACTCACTCAGAAAGAGATGGACCGTTTGGCACAACGCTTCCAACGTTTACCTGGTTTAGAAAAATGGTTTGTCCTTATTCCCCCTCTCCATTCTCTCGTTCGCGTATAATTATTTTTTTGGTTTAGCCTAAATAGGTTGAACATATCATTCTCGGGTGAAACGAAGGCTTGTCCCGTTTGGTACAGGGGCTTTGCGTCAACGAAGCCGAATGGAAGATATGTTCGACTCATCTAATTCCGACTCCCTACTATCTAATCAATCCATATAACCGAGAGCTTCCAGACGAAGCTGTAATTGCTTATCGACATCAACTTCCATCTCCATACTGGCCTGGTTCGTCTGCTCTGCCCGCTGTTGATGTTGGATTCGTAGCTCATCAAAATAGTGAGCCTGCTCAAGGTCTATATTCCACAAATTCCTTTTTTCTGCTGGATCATCCTGTAAATTATAGAGTTCTGGTCTATCCGAAATTTTTTCTTCGTACATGTATTTATATGTTTCTGTTCTAATAACCAGGCGATAGTTGTTTGACCACATCGATTCAACATACGCAATATCAGAATGCGAATCTTGTTCGCCATGCAACAAGGGGAGGACACTTCTGCCTAACATTCCTTCGTCAGGCAACACCCCCATCAGTTCACAGATTGTCGGAGCCAAATCAATCGCGCTGACCTGATTCTCAATCGTTTGACCTTGGTTTCTACCAGGAATCCACAACAGTAATGGCACCCGTATATTCTCATCGTAGAGTTGATAATGCCCCCAACGTCCATGCTCAAAAAATTCCTCTCCATGGTCTGCGGTGACCATAACAGCTGTTGAATCGAGCAAGTCTCTTTGCTCCAAATAATCGAACAATCGACCCAGTTGTTCATCAACAAAAGCAACTGATTGCCAGTAAGCTTCCATCACTTGCTTTACTGCAGCTTCGCCAGGATGATACTGTCCATGCGCATTTGCACAGATGTACATCTTTTGTAAATCAGTCCAAGCATTTGCGATTTCTTTTCCAGTCTCAGTAGATCCAAATTTGGCGTTTTTGGCTATTTTCAGTCGAGATTGCAGGGATTTTGGAGTCATTTATTCAGATTTCGGTTACAGAAAACAACCTATTTCATATCTGAAAATCGCCCAAATCTAACGCAAAAACTAGATATCGACCGGCAAATTTGTATTTATGTCAACTGTTTAGCCAGAATTCTCTCTCAAAACCTGAAATTTGGATCTACTGAGGCTCTGAATCAACTCCTCCGCCGTTGCAGTAATTGCGGGCGGTGCAGTGCGGACACCTAACATCTGAAAAACCTGATGAATCTGCGGGTACTGAAATATTTTCTGCATTCCCGGCAAATAGGCCCACTTAGCGCCGCTATATGTAGGTTCTAATTCTTCAAATTTGTTGAATCCTCGTTCGAAGCCGTATGTTCGACCGACCTGAGGATTACTAACAAAGCCACCGGTCGTGATCTCGTGCTGTTGCAATCTTTCTATAAGAGAGGGCCTACTGACATGAAATCTTCCCCAACTTCCTCCATACATCGAAGGATATGTGGATGAAAAGAACCCGGTTAAGGAAGGTCGTGTCCAACCGCCACACGAAATTGCGTTCGTAAAGTTGAAGGATCTTTTGCCAAATCGATCAATATTAGGCGTGATAGAGGCTCGGCCACCAAAGCAGCCAACACTATCTAGCCGAAGCGAGTCTATTGTTAGAAGCAGTAAATTGCGAATCATCTATTTCTCTCAGACAAATTATAGTTTGACGAATCATTCCATATAACCTAGTTCTCGCAATCGCTCTACTAATTGCGGATCACTAGAAGTCTCAGTCGTCTCTATCCGGGTACGGGATGTTTCCTTAATATGTTCGTCTAATTGGTATTGCATTCTATCCACGATTTCAGGATACTCATCTGTACACGGCAACATCTCATCAGGATCTTGTACAATGTTATACAATTTTGCAGCACCAGTTAGTATATTAAAATGATATTTCCATTCTCGCCAGCGCAAGACATATCCATGCATTGATGGCGCCTCGGAAATCGACGGTCGTTCTGCAGGGTCTGCCTCTCCACGGAAAATCGATTTCATACTTGTCCCACGGACAAAATCAGGACAGGGAATGTCTGCAAAGTCAAGTAAGGTTGGCATGATATCAATCAGGCGTACCTGCTCTTGACATCGGTGGCCCCCTTCTCCTAGTTCCAAAGGCAAATGAATTATCAGAGGAACGTGGAGAAGTACATCATACATGTTAGGAGAATGGAAATATCGACCATGTTCTCCAAATTCTTCTCCATGATCAGCCACAACAACTACAATCGTATTCTGAAATGCTCCGCAAGTTTCTAGTTTCTCAAAAAAACGCCCCAATTGCTCATCCGTGTACCGGATAGCATCAGTGTATTGTCTCAATAATTCTTGATGCTCACTGGGCGTAAAATCTGGCGAGTCGGAAACTAGCCTGGAGCGCATCACCTTGTCCTTTCGGTGATTACGCTGCCAAATTGGATTCCATGTAAAGTATTGTGGTCGATATGGCCAGTGAACATCCATTGTATGGATCCACAAAAAATAGGGTTTCGACGGGGTTTTAAGCCAATCAGCCGCTCGTTGAAACAATGTTTCTGCTGGAAGTGTAGCTGGCCAAGCCAAGGAAGATTTGGTTATTTTTGTCAGTTGATTGATGCTGCGAAACAGTATTTTCTTCTTAAAAACTTGATGCCGATCACAGTCGTCATAGTGATCAAAGTCTCGGTTCCACCCTAATGATGCGGATAGGTACGGATTGGCCACGATCGCGGCTGTGTGATAACCAGCTTCTCGCAAATAAGAATGGAGCATGGGGCGCTGCGGCGACAGGAGTTTGTTCGGGCCACCGTACTCATATGGATAGGTAGAACTAAGCAGTGCTTTCACCGAGAGTGGTGTCGATGGACCTTGTGCAAAAGCATTTTCAAACGTAAGAGAGCGACTGGCAAAATGGTCAAGATTTGGCGTCAAAGTCGTCCCATCAGCACGTCTGCCAACATAATCTGATCGCAAGCTATCAATAACAATTAGAATAACATTTGGTTTCATTAAGTTTTATTCCTGAATACCTTGTAGTGCAAACAATCGTTGTTAGTTCAGATAGCCTAATTCTTTTAGTCGTGATGATACAATTTCATCAACAACCGGTTCTTGCACTTCTTCTTCTAATTTATCTAGCCCACCGATATTGCTCCAGTGCTGCTGCAACATTTCTGCAAAATGTTTTGCTTTGTCTTGTGCAGAAGTTATTAGATTTCTCTTTTCTTCGGGATCATCTTCTAATGCATATAATTCTGCTTTATCGGTAGCTGAGTTGTATATGTATTTCCAACCCTTGTCGCGAATTGACCAAAGAGGTATCGTTGGATATTCGCTGATAGCCGGTTTAGGTCGAAGCGAATTGCCTTGCAAGGCGTCAAGCAAACTATGCCCAAATAACTCATCTTCAGGGGGTTCTGTGTTTGTCACATCATAGATTGTCGGGACAATATCAAGCAGTCGGACCTGTTCACTATATCGAAGTCCGATGGCCGTTTTTAAATTTTTTGGAGAACGGATAATAAGGGGAACACGGATCAACTCGTCATATAATTTGCCTGAGTGAAAGAAGTTGCCATGTTCTAGAAATTCTTCCCCATGATCAGAAGTAACAATCAGTAGAGTATTCTCCAAAAAGCCAGACTCAGTAGATCCAAATTTCAGGTTTTGAGAGAGAATTCTGGCTAAACAGTTGACATAAATACAAATTTGCCGGTCGATATCTAGTTTTTGCGTTAGATTTGGGCGATTTTCAGATATGAAATAGGTTGTTTTCTGTAACCGAAATCTGAATAAATGACTCCAAAATCCCTGCAATCTCGACTGAAAATCGCCAAAAACGCCAAATTTGGATCTACTGAGACTGTTCTAACCAATCAATAAAGGCACCGACTTGTGCATCAGTATATCGAACCGACGCACGATATGCCTCGACAGCCCAATCGACTTCCTCTTTCGTGGAAGATTCTGGTTTACTAAATAATCTTAGCCGAAAATCGCGAAATTTGTTTCTGATTGCTTGATTTTCTGGATTCCACGAAAATGTTTGCGTATTATAAGGCCAGTGGACATCCATGAGATGGGTCCACAGAAAAAATGGCTGCGAAGAATCCTGTATCTTTGATCGAACTGAACGAAAGACGCTTTTGGCACATAAAGTTGTGGGCCAAGTTAACGGACGCCCCAAACGCTTCATGAGCTGATTGGGCCAGCGTATCAATGGCGACCGTTTGTATTCAAGGTCAACATCGCAGTGATCGAAATAGTCGAATCCCCGTTCCCAACCAAAGATCGATCCATGATGCGGATTTGTTGAAAAGGCGATCGTCTTGTAACCATTTTTATGCAAAGCATCTTGAACAATAGGACGCTCTAATCCCAACATGAGTTCGCGACCGTACATTGAGGCATAAGTAGAACTCATCATTGAACTCATTGATACTCTTGTAACCGGGCCCTGCGAGATAGTTTGGTCGAAGACAACAGACTCAGCACTCAATCTGTCCAAATAGGGTGTCAAACTTGGACGCCCCCCATGAGCACCAACGTGATCGTAACGAAGGCTATCGACTACAATTAAGATGACATTTGGTTTCATTTTAGACTCAGTAGATCCAAATTTCAGGTTTAGAGAGAGAATTCTGGCTAAACAGTTGACATAAATACAAATTTGCCGGTCGATATCTAGTTTTTGCGTTAGATTTGGGCGATTTTCAGATATGAAATAGGTTGTTTTCTGTAACCGAAATCTGAATAAATGACTCCAAAATCCCTGCAATCTCGACTGAAAATCGCCAAAAACGCCAAATTTGGATCTACTGAGTCTCGATATTTCTTTTCCAATTCGACAATTTCGTCATAGGTACCCATATCGGAGTATTGACCATTTTCCAAAACGACACCAAATCCCGGTAATCCTTCTGCCAATGCATCATTCATGATTTGGGCAAAGTCTGCGACGCCTTCAACATTCACTTTGCGATGAAGATACTCGGTGAACTCCTCTCTCCAAACGATACAGCCCCAAGCGTGAGTTAAATGTGTTTTTGCCGGTTTATCAATCACCTGGCGCACAACTCCCTGGTCATCTAGGTCGACCATCCCAAATTTGTGTGGCCGCGTTACCTTGAACAGTCCCAAGATCAATTGATCAGTTGAGCTTGCAGCATCTAAGAGACGTCGGAAAACATTAGTTGGCTCCATCAACGTATCCGCCATTCCGAATGCAACAGTTTTACCGCGCACCAGATGATACGCTGAGTCCAATGCGTGTGCAAGCCCCGGTGAAGTTGACGAATTTGTTTGCTCCAATGGTTCTTGCACAGCATAGCTAATTTGACATCCAAATCGCGAACCGCTACCAAAATAGCCAATCAATTGATGTTTTGTTTCATTGATGACAAAAACAATCTCATCTGCACCTGAGGCCGTAAGATTCTCAACAACGAACTGCGAGATAGGCTTATAATGATTGTTACGTATAATAGGATACAATTCTTTTGGATAAGGTAATCCTAAACGTACACCTTTTCCCGCAGCCGGAATAAGACCGATTAGTTCATTAGACAAAGCTTACTCTCCTTTATCATAAACACACTTACCTGAATACAAGGGGGACTTCGTTTACCCAACTATCACCGACTTGAAGCTAATGTCTTATGCAGTAGATTGTCCGGGCTCGCATTTCTCGGGCATGAATGGGACAAAAATTGGATACTCAGGCAGAGAAACACGTTTCGCGTTGCGTCGTACCCAGTGCCGTTTCGACAATGTCAAAGGCAACATAGTAATGAATGTCCGAAGCGCCTTCAGATAGGTAAAAAATAATCCATGCGTCAATACATGACGTAAAAGCCCAATTTCTTCTTTAATCAGCCATGGAGCGTTTTTAAATAATTCGGCTAAACTCTCATTAGATAGAATTGTGCACCAGCGATTGCGCATACTGATTTCTGCTCCAAAACGACTTTGACCATGTCCATGCGCATCTCCTATATGATAAACAACTGCCTGTGGTGCATACAGGCAATCCCACCCCCAAAGACGTGCTCGCCAATCTAAATCAATATCTTCATACCACATAAAACTTTACTTTCTGGTAAAAGAAAAGAGATGAGGTGAGAAATGTGACAAAAAGCGGTTAGCAGTTCATCCTAAAGGTAGAGAACCCAAAAAGGAGGAAGGAATGCTAACCGCGCCAGAAATAACTATAGCAGTACTGATGAATGTATTGCAAGTAACGCCGATGGGAACAAACGTAAATGTAATGCGTCTGATGTGGGCAATGCTGAATGGGTCGTTTCTGAAAAGTCGAGGAGCAATCCATAGCGCATTGAAAGAAAGCGGGTTTGAAGATGAGGAGCTCCGGCGAAGCTGGTGGAGCTTTCGATATGGATCATGGGATATCACAAGTCTGCTGGGGTCGTGGCAAGAAGAAGTGGAAAGGGAATGGGAGGCAAAAAAGTTAGAAGGGTACCGAGTGAAAAGCATAGATATCACAGGGTTCTGGCGACCGAAGCTGCAAGGAAAGTGAACCGACTCTATAACTCAACGGCTCGTCGGGCATTGCCCGCTCATCTTTGGAGTGATGATAAGCTCGGGGAGATAGGCGGGAAGCGAGTGCCACTGCTCAAGGCAATCATGAGATGCACGGTTGGAACAAAGGAAAGTGAGTTTCGGAAAAAGCTGCTGACAGAGACGAAGAAATCACTGGAGTCAGACGAAGTGGCGGTGGTCGATGCCGGGTTTACAATCAGAGAAATGCTAGAAAGCGGCATAGACCGATTTGTCCTGCGGGAAGCCATTAACTGCACAGTGCGCCGCAATGAGTTCCCCAAACGCAAAGAAAAAGGCAGACCACCTGAATATGGTGATATTGTGCGACCGCTCTCTCGCAGCTATAAGGAAAGCGACTCGAGGCTACAACTCCGGACTCGTCTGGTCGCTTTCTCTATAGTGGTCGCCTGATTTGCTATCAAGCATGGCACAATCTCGTCCCCAGAACAACCAAGGTGGATACAGCCAACCGTACCTACTCGATTTACGTCATTCAGGATCCGGCCTACAACACACCTTTGGTTTTGGCGACCGTTATGACTTTGCAGCCTGAAACCATTTATCTTGTCTACCTGGAACGCTGGCCTGTTGAACATCCCCCCTTGGCTTCCAAGCAGATGATTGGCTTACATCGTCAATTTGTTCATGCCGATGAGGCTTGTTTCCGCTTACCTGAACTGGGGCTGCTGGCTGGCAATCTTCTTTCCCATTTAGCCGCTTCTCTTCCTCCCATACCGACTGGCTACTGGGATCGAGAGCCTCAATCCACTCCCGGCAGGCTGCGCCGTGTTCTCTCGAGTGCTCTTTTTCCAACTCCTGACCAACTCGACCCTGACTTTCGGAAAAAGGCCTCGGTTTCACACCATTTCCCTAAAGGCGTTCTCGCTCATCGCCGCCTCAATGCCGCTGCTTAAACTAGCCGAGCACTATTTTTACATTTGATCCCGTTTTTTCAGGGTGGATTCTTTTTTCCACCCCTTTCGGTTTGCCCTTTGTCACTCAAGCCTTTACCAGAAAGTAAAGTGTATAGTAGGATCGATAATCGTTCTGCAATGGATACGATAATATCAGAAAACTTCGCGCTTCGTATGATCAGAGCGCACAAGACTAATATCGTGGCAATATATCCTGCTGCTCCTAGAGCTATGAGCAGGAATGAACCATTGCGCAAGGTCTGATCATTATATTGAATTCCAATCGTCCAGACTGCCGTTGCTAATACACTAACGACGCACAAGGCCAGGTAATGGTTACGCATAAAACGGAATGGAATCGATAACAGTGCGACAACGAGCAGAACAATGCCAAGGATGATAATGCTTTCGACCAAAGCAAACATTTGAGTATAGGCAAAAATACTAAAGATTTCCCAAATATCGGGGTGGTTCAGAATTAGGTTTACACTTTTGATACATAGATAAAAATCTATATGAGGTCATTTTCTGCCTGAGCATGGCTCAAAGTAGAAAATATAAACATCTTTTCTCTTTGCAAAAATGTAAACCTAATTGTCCGCCTAAAATGAACCACCCCCAAATATCAAGATAAAACAACCAGCCAGGCATCCGCTCAAGAAACCAAAAAATAGACCAGCTATAGATTCGGGAACGCACAAGCCGCAAATGCCAAAAGAAGATTTCGTTTGGACAGAATAGAATTATTAGAGGTAGCCAAGACCCTTCAACCTTTCTTCTACGATTTCTGTGTCTTCATTACTATATGATGGAGGTGGTGTTCCTCTGCCGTTCTGTTTGATATCACTTGCGACGGTGAGCGCGGGAATATCCTTATATGTGGGAGATGGGAAATTCTCTAACCCTTCATTTGCAAAAAGAACACCCGGTACAGATTCAGGATCGATACAATGATCCGCATTCCAATAGTCAGCGTTGGGTTCAATCGACCTCTCTTTCCACTTCCCTAAACCGGTTTCAGCCGAACCCTGATACCCAGGTGAATAACCAATCAGAATATCCGGACCATAGGGCGTCATGGGGCCTTCTAATATTTCATTGCGGCTGGCAATTTCCTGTATGACGGGTTTATTATCAGGCCCTTTCCACCGCGCCAAGTCTGTGCGTAATCGATCGATCAACTTCTCTGATTCTGATTCCCCTACAGAACCTTGACCTTCCCGCCCAGATTGATTGATATAGACACTATTTAACCCAACAGCATAGAGTTTGGATTGCGCCCAATCAATTTGTCTTAGACCCGCTTCTCCATCATCAGATTTAGCTTTAAGATAGCCCTGCTCAAGCAACCAGCGATTTAGATGAACCTTGTAGTCAAAATCAGAAAATCCATGATCTGAAGCGATCACGAACCGCACATTGCCATGATTTGATGCGGCCAGTCGGTTCTCGACACGCCCCACCAAATCATCAAGTTTCGTATACCATTGCTCAACAATATCAGGACGTCGTCGCCAGAACATATGCTGGACTCGATCTAATGAATCAAAGACAGTCGACAGAATTCCCTCTCGAAATTCATCCAATAGATTCATCAAGATACGCTCTCGAATAGCCAGGATACTGCCGCAAAGGTTCAAAAACTGTTTGTCACTAATACACCCTTCTTCTAATGCTGTTGTATCTTGAGGCCACCCAAGAGTTAAAAACGGTCCCGTTGATTTCCACAACTTTTTGACAAATCCACCAGGTACACCATAACGCCAAGGAGAATGGAGAGGGTGAATCTGGAGTGGCAAAAAATATAATTTAGGTTCTGGGGCAATCTGCGTCAGAATCACACGTGTAATCGCATGAACTTTGACCAGAAGACCCAACTTAAATTGAATTTCTAAAACAGGACTCCACTCATCAAGCGATAGCTCGACAGTTTGGTTTCCAAGGTGAAGTCGTGCCGATCGATCATCAATGAGATTTAATTCGATCTCGATTTCTGCGGTTTTGACTTGCCCGCGTTTTTGTTGAGAAGGACCCTTCAAAGAACCGGTAAAGCGATCTTTGCCAACTTTTGTCAGAACTTCTCCTGTAGTCTTATCTAAGGCAGCAACAACGTCTCGATCCGTCGAGAAGAATGCCCCGACCCCCATACGTCCTTGTATATCCGGAGTGCCAAGACCAGGCAACGTACGAACAGGCGACTCGGGACGCGCAGGAAATCTAGCTGGCCACCAGAGTGCTGTTGCAGAGAAACCTTGGCGGACAGCTTCGTCAAAGATTGTATTTGCTGTAAAAGGAGGAGTAAATTGTGTACCAACAATGCTTGTCTTCGTTGGTAATAATGAAACGTAGGGTGTATACGAGCTGGGATCGTGGTGAACAAAATCAAAAATCCCATGTCCTCCTGGATTCAGACCTGTTGCAATGCTTGTCCAAGATACTTCGCTCTGAGCGGGATTTGTCACAGCGAATCGACTGTATCGACCGCTTTCAGAATATTTTGTAAGGTTTGGCAATTTTCCTTCGTTTGAGAGATTCTCAAACAAAGAAGGTGAAAATGCATCAAAACCTAACAATATCGTACGCATACTGACTCCAAATTTCGATTGTGAAACCCTGATAGCGTATAACAATATTTAGGGATGAGGGCAAAAAAAAGTCCACAATGTTATTCACGATTACAGAGTGGTTACAAAGTATTGGCAGAGGAACAGACTGTGGGCTTGTTCTGAGCGGAATCAAAAGAGCCAGCTCGCTCATTTTCAATTCCGCATCATCAAGAAATAGAAGTGACTTAAGAGAATATTAGTTCTCAACCGTATCTGAAGAACCGCTTGTTTCAATTTCCTGTCCATTCACACCACGAAAGATACGCTTGACGCGAGCCATGAACATCTGCACATAGCGATAGAAGAACAATAAGATGCCTGTAAGAGAGGCGAAAATTGCAGCCAATAGCTGAAACAACATCCCGCCAGTGTTGGGATCGATATAACCAAACGCAAAACGAATCAGAACCCAGAATCCAATAAAACTCGCTATCGCTGTGCGAATACTACGACTTAACATTAAAATATCTCCACTTAATACTACATTATATTGGAATGATACAGAGAGAAATAATATAGATGAAGTTTTGGGTATTGACGTACCCGCCTTCATTCTAAAATTAAAACCATCCTCTTTAAACCGAACTCTATATGAGAACCTAGTCTTGCTCTATCAGGTAGAGCTGTAGGAAAACCAGGTTTTCATTACAACCACAGTATGGGAATGACGATTCTATACTTTTTCTGCAACGGCGTCAGACCGATTACGATACAGTTGAGGATCCGCCACCTCTGCCATTTTCTCAACATTGAGTTGACCACCCAAAAAACGCATTAATACGTTGGACATCCTGCTGAGGATCGGCTAAAAATTGGCTATAGTGGATATCTAACACGTCGACATTTGGTTGTGTATGTAACCAATTCGCGACGCTAGCTTTATGTTTTTTGAAGAGCTCTGTCAACTCTTCATCGCTAGCTTTGTTGGGATCCTCACCGCGATTGATGAGCATCTTCTTCTGGGAAGCGAGTATTTCATCCATGTTTCGATGCATGAAAACTACCTTATATTGATGATCAGATGGAAGATGCTTGAGTAGGGCAGAAATAACCTTGACAACCTTCCCCTGAGCTTCAGGTAACCATTCAGTGTCGCCTTTATCAAGTTGCTTTACTCGCTCAAGTTCATAATAGCCTTTGGGGTTATCATCATCCGCGACGCGAATATTGTCAATGAATGTTTCCAGACCACCCGCTTCCAATGTCTTCATCATCATTGATGTGCCCGACCGAGGAAGACCAGAGACAACTACAATGGACTCTGATTTTTGGACATTGTTTTTCGCACCTGAAGAAAACAAACCGCGTAATAATTCTTTCATAAATTTTTGCCTTTTCCCGAAGGGTTTGTATAGTTCGGCAGAAGTATTTGGACAAATTATTTGACTTCTATTCTTTTGCTACTTCTGCTTTGATTTACCCCATTTATTTTAGTATCATTGATACAGTCAGCAAACTTACTCAATTTGATCAAACAGATAGATGCATTTAAACATCTATTTGGTTTCTTCCGATAAAATATAAACGAAAATTTGGCCTTAGAACATTCAGACTGCACACGTAGCCAATGTATCAGGATAGTGGCTGTCCAGTAAGTGATGGATAGTCAACGAATGTAAGATTCTCTGGCTACAACCAGAATCTATATAAATCGCGTCACTTAATTCGCGTCCACGACCTGTATCAGATAGCCACCCAAATTATACAGCAGCCCTCATATTTCTTTTGTTACAGATCCCTTACAGAAAAACGTACTATGCTTTTGTGATCGATCTTGATTTCGAGGTGTCGTTTTTGGTTGCGGGGATACTGAAGAATAAGATGGGCCAATTTCTCGGAGAAACCATCACATTTGTTCAAGCTTACTCCAACTTTACCACACCTTTGATATAAGATTCATTTCCGTCTAAAATATTCTGCATCAATTTTGGATACTCATCCAAAGTTGTCACATGTGTCACAAGGGGGCGCAAATCAATCAACCCCTTATGAAGTAATCGGATGGCTGCTGGAAATGGATCACGCAACCGAGATGCAGGGGCCGAGTTAACAACCGTAAATCCACCAGTATGCCACTTTGTCGGGTCGAACGTTGCTTGCTGCCCCTTTAGCCAACCAAACAAGTTAATGAGTCCTCCGCGTCGCACGATATCAGTCGCAAGATCCAGACCAGATTGGCTACCAGAAGTATCGACGACAACGTCAATTTCCCGTGCTTTTAACATCTCTGCAAGCTCTTCGCTATCCATTTCCGCAACATTGTAGTACTCAGAAACCCCAAACTTAGATGCAAGATTCAGTCGTTTTTGATTAATGTCGATCACAATGAGATCATCAAGTGGAGCATGAAGTAACCCTTGTAGAATTAATAATCCCATAAATCCACACCCGATCATGACGATTCGTTGGCCCGCTTGGATGCGACAATGATCCAGACCTGTAACGGCACAGGAGACCGGTTCTACAATCCAATACTCATCAGCCAAATCCGATTCCGGAATCGAGTAGGCTCGTTCCACCGGAATATTGCGAACAGTTGCAAATCCGCCTCCAGCAACCCGATCACCCTCTCGAAAGCCAGTTACATCTGATCCAACTTTCGTCACATATCCAACACCTTCGTGTCCAGGAGGAGCTGGTGGCGACATCTTGTTCCCCAGTTTTGCCGTAGCAATATCCCAGGAACAGATGCCACATGCGCCACCCTGTATCTGTATTTCCCCTTTGTTTGGATCGGACAATTCTTGTGTAATCAGGTCAATACTTCCATCATCCCGATAACGTATGGTATTGCTTTGCATTGGTATTCCTTCCTGTATGACTGAATTTTAGACATTTTCTTGGACTTCGTACATAGACTCAGTCGATCCAAACTGTACCTTATGCCCACGGAGCATTCTCTCATGAGGCTGTACGCGACGGCAACCGACATGAGCAAACGCCTCCTCCTCGAAAATTAGAATCGACTAAGCCTGTAAATAAGTGAACTCAGAAAAGAACTTAGTACAGCGTAAACAAAGTGTTTTGGCATTTTGGCCCTCACCCCTGGCCCCCTCTCCCAGGCTGGGTTTGAGGGCGGACAGGTACTATACGAAATGGATATTTGGGTCAATTTTGACCGATTTGGCAATTAGTGCTGCATTTACACCGTAAACGCTCATAATTAAATGCCTAAATGTGCAAGTTTCGTTCGGTAAATCCGGCGATTTGTCGGAACAACGACTCGAATTGCCGCCAAAATCGCCTAATTGGCCATTTCGCATAGAAAGTGTCCGCCCCTGAACCAGGCTGGGAGAGGGGAATCTGGCTCCCTTCCTCCACGAGTGGGGGAAGGGCTGGGGATGGGGGCGAACAGACCGCATAACTTACTTTACGGAGTACTTAGAAATAGGACACGGATTTCTATGATTTTCAAGATTTAATCCGTGTCAATCCGTGTTCAAATGCTTTCTCGACTTTATTTAGAGAGGAGTAGAAAACGGGGGCTCAGAAGATCCGACCTGTGTCGTACACTCTGATTTTCTTGGCTCTTTGGGAATGTCCGTGATCGGTGACCAAAATCGGGACTAGCGCCGGTTGAGTAGCGAAGCGTATCGAAACCAAAGCGGGTTTATCACGGAAGATCCCAATGAGCCATTTTCTTTAAGGCGCATATCCGTAAATTTCTTGTATACTGGGCTAGAAAATCATCCACGAAGCACACGAAGGTCTGCTTTCTTCTTCGTGTGCTTCGTGGATCCCTTGTTGTTTCTGGCTTGGCCAGATGAGGAATTGTGAAAATAACTCCCATATAGATTCTTCGATTCATTCGAAAATGAAATTTGAATTTAGTAGGGAGGTTCAGCTGGCCCATCATATCCGCTTAGTACTTAGTCTTCACTCTTCAATACATCCAGTATAAAAGCATACTCAAAGGCAATCTCTTTCAAATAATCGAAGCGACCAGAAGCACCACCGTGTCCAGCACCCATATTCGTCTTGAGCGCCAGACGATTGCTGTCTGTTTTGAGGGCACGCAACTTGGCTACCCACTTTGCCGGCTCCCAGTACTGTACGCGTGGATCGTTTAATCCGGCTGTGACAACAATATTGGGATATTCTTTTGCAACGATATTGTCATAGGGTGAGTAGGATTTCATATATTCATAATAGGTGGGATCATTTGGATTGCCCCACTCTTCATATTCAACAACAGTTAAAGGGATGGAGGCATCGAGCATCGTATTGATCACATCCACAAAAGGCACATCAGCCACAATCACCTTGAAGAGATCGGGACGCATATTCGTAACGGCTCCCATGAGCAGACCACCTGCACTGCCGCCCATGGCTGCCAGTTGATCAGGCGTGGTATATCCTTCCGTCACCAAATGTTCAGCGCAGGCCATAAAATCGGTAAAGGTGTTCTTCTTGTTGAGTAACTTACCATTGTCATACCAAGGGCGCCCCATCTCACCGCCACCTCGAATATGGGCAATTGCATAGATCATCCCCCGATCAAGCAAACTAACACGATTTGAGTTGAAAGATGGTTCAATGCTGTACCCATATGACCCATATGCGTAAAGCAAGAGAGGTTTGGGGGTATCCACCCCGGTATTTTTATGTCTCACAATTGAAATTGGGATCTGAGCATCATCAGATGCAGTCGCGACAAGACGTTCAGAAACATAATCATCTGGAGTGTATCCACCTAAGACGGGCTTCTGCTTGAGCAACTCACGCGTTCGATCACTCATATTGTAATCATAGATCGAGTCGGGCCTCGTGAGAGATTGATACGTAAAGCGCAACGTGTTGCTTGTAAAGCTTGGATTGAGACTTTCATAAAACGTATAGACCGGTTCAGGGAATTTGACATGATGTGATACCCCGGTCTCTACATTTTGGATCTCTATCTGACGCAGACCGCCCATGCGTTTATAGATGACCAAATGATTGTGAAATGGTTCAACCTGGTCAATCTTTACATCTGGATTGTGGGGGATAAACTCGCGCCAATTCTCTTTGTCTGGGTGATCGACTGGCGCCTGCATAACGCAAAAATTCTGGGCCTGCTCATTGGTCGTGATCAAAAATCGTTCACCATGATGTTCAACATAATATTCAACACCAGTTTCGCGCGGTTGGACCACCATTGGTGCCATCATTGGCGCGTCTGCCGAAATCACCCAGTTTTCCGACGTGATTGCACTGTGAATGGAAAGAATCAAGTAGTCTTGGCTTTTGGTTTTATAGAGACCCACTCGAAACTTCTCATCCATTTCTTGATAAATCATTGGATCGGTGGTGGGATCATCACCAAGCCGATGGCGGAACAATCGATTGGGGCGCCATGAATCATCAAGTCTCGTGTAGAAAAGAGTCTGATTATCATTCGCCCACTCAACGCTGTAAAAGGTCTCTTCAATTATATCCTTCAGTAGGTCACCTGATCGTAAATCCTTGATATAAAGTGTGTATAACTCGCCCCCACTCGTGTCAGTCGAATAGGCCAACAGTTGATGATCGGGACTGACCTTAAAGACCCCAACAGTAAAATAGTCGTGCCCTTCAGCAAGCGCATTTTGGTCCAATAACACCTCTTCATCGGCCTCCATCGAACCAAATTTACGGCAATAGATTGGATACTGCTCTCCCTCTTCGGTTCGATAATAGTAGAAATAATCATCGATCTTCTCAGGAACAGAGATATCTTCTTCTTGAATGCGATTACGCATCTCGGTATACAGTTGCTTCTGAAGTTGCTCCGTATGTGCCATCATTTGAGACGTATATGCATTTTCCGCCTCAAGATAGGTGACAACATCTGGATTTTCCCGTTCTCGTAGCCAAAAGTAATCATCTATCCGCGTGTCGTTGTGGATCGTTTCACGCCGGGGTTTGATGGCCGCAATGGGAGCCTCTGGTTTGGATACTGAACTCGTCATGTTTCGAATACTTTCTCTTTGTGGATTACGCGCTCAATAACTGCATACGAGGAAGCGGGTGACATAAATGTATGTAAGGTCATTCCAGAGAAATAGCTCCCTGATTTGCCAAGTCGATTTCTCTGGAATGGCTTGAGCTTTTCCATATCAAATTCGGGGTTTTAATTGTTGGAAAAGCCTAACTGCTTAAAGTTACCATATGAACCATTTTGGTTCAAGGAAGAGTGTTGCTCAATTGAACTCTGCAGCTGTGCTGTTGGCACAATTGATCCATATTCGCAAGCGAGGTCCGTCAAGCAACGCCTGAAAAATTTGCTTCTGTTTATCTTTTGGAATCCCAATCCCTATGATTTAACAGTAAAACTTGGCGCTCATATAATACCTGGGAGATACCCAATGTCATGAAGTAGTAAATACCTTCCAAAGATTAACTTTGAAATTGTCGAGGTGAATGATAAGATCCAACTAAATACTTATCCGGAAAGGTCTACGACGATACATGTTCACTCGAGTATCTGTCTGAACTCACAACCACGTTCCGGATCGGAATTATTTCTCGTGTATTTACGCCTAACGATAATCAATCCCATTCATAGTTTATCACATATGCTGGAACTTCAGAAATGCAATACGATTTAACCACAGTTGGCGAAACCATGTTACGCTATAGCGTTCCGGCTGGCCAACGATTAGAAACGATGAGAACACTGGACGTCTATCCGGCCGGTGCAGAGGGGAATGTTGCCGTTGCATTGAGCCAGGTCGGCCGCAGAACTGCCTGGATTGGCGGATTGCCCAATAATCCACTAGGGCATTATGTAGCAAACCAAGTTCGCATGGCAGGCGTGAATCTAGATGGTGTCGTTTGGAGCAATACTGGTCGCATGGGGATCGCTTATGTTGAGTTCGCAGCCCCACCGCGTGCCATTCAAGTCATTTATGACCGAACTGACTCTGTTGCGTCACAGCTTGGTCCAGATCAGATCGATTGGGGCTATTTACTCAATACGCGCTTACTCCATCTAACCGGTATTACACCTGCCTTATCCGACAATTGTTATGCGCTCACCAAAGAAGCCATTACGCGCGCCAAAGCGGCAAACATATCGGTCAGCTTCGATATCAACTACCGGAACAAACTCTGGTCCGAAGAAGAGGCTGGACAGACACTATTGCCCCTTATACAAGAAGTTGATCTCCTTTTCTGTGGTCAGGCTGATGCAGAGAAACTATTTGGTTGCCAAGGTACACCAGAAGCGGTTGTCGAGCAACTTGTCCGCCAGAGCAATGCCAAAATTGTTTGCGTCACCTTCGGCGATCAAGGTGTTGTGGTCTGGGATGGTCTCCAATTTCTGCGTGCGCCGGCCTATCCAGTTGAAGTCATTGACCGGATTGGAGCAGGAGATGCATTGGCTGCTGGTATCATTCATGGCTGGCTCGATGGCGACTTGGATCGCGGCGCCCGGAACGGTGTTGCCCTGGCGGCGATGGTTCTCACCCAGCATGGCGATATGCTCACCACCAACCAAGCTGAACTCGACGCACTATTAGAGAACACGGTCAGTGGTGTCAACAGATAGTATACTGAGCACTGCCAGTTCTTTAAAATAAATTTGACCGATTTCAGTCGAGTAGAACAGTCGAATTTACTTTAAAGTGATAAGCTAGTGCGGTATAAGTAGAACAAACAGCCTGTTTGTTCATCTCCACGGGTGAAAAATTGAGGCCATAAACGGCGTCAGATCACAAACTCATTTGACAAATTAATCCAACCATGCCGATCAAAGCAATCATCTTCGACTTCGATGGCTTGATCATCGACACAGAAACACCTGATTACGATTCCTGGAACCAAGTGTTCACCAACCACGACGCTCATCTATCCCTGGACGAATGGCTCCCTTTCGTTGGTCAGGCAGTAGGTGCGGGCGGTTTCGACCCATACGCTCTTCTGGAAGAGCGTTCCGGTCAGCTCATCGATCGCCAGCGGATCAGACAGCAACGTCGTTCTCACTATCGCAACATTGTGGATCGTCAACCGATTCTGCCGGGCGTCGAAGAAACGATTAGCGAAGCACAAAGCCTCGATTTGGGATTGGCGATTGCCTCAAGCAGCGACCGTAAATGGGTAACAGAGCATCTATCGAAGCGCAACATGCTCCAGCATTTCGCAGCGATCTATACTAGGGATGACGTTGCACGCGCCAAGCCCGCGCCAGATTTATATTTGGCAGCGATTCGTGCACTCGATGTTGCGCCCCATGAAGCGCTTGCGTTCGAAGATTCACGCAACGGCATGTTGGCAGCCAAACGAGCCGGACTTGTCTGCGTTGCAGTGCCGAATACAATGACCCAAAGTCTCGATTTTACCGAAGCCGATCTCATCCTCAACTCGCTCTTGGATTACAAACTAACCGAGTTGTTCAAACAATTCTAGTACATTGAGGTATAAAAGAAGCCAGGGTTATGCCCTAGGTAGAGAGCGATTCGGACGATTCGACCCCCCTGATTTCTAACCGTCCGTCTATTTACGCCGCCATGTACCACCAGAAACGCAACACGAACCAACAGAAAGAAGACAAAAATCGTGGAAACCACCAAAACCCAACCCCTACGCCACGTCGTTATTGGCGCGGGTGCGGGCATCTTCAAACTTCATCGCTCTTGTCTAGAGCTCGACACTGCAGAACTCGTTGGTGTAGCTGACGTCAATGCGGCCATAAAAGAATCTCTCGAAGCAGAATTAGGCTGTCCCTTTTACACAGATCATAAACAAATGCTGGACGAGCTAAAGCCTGATGTAGCTGTCGTTATCACGCCCCATCCCTTTCATGCGCCATTGGCTATCGACAGTCTCAACGCCGGTTGTCATGTACTCGTGGAAAAACCCATTGCTGTTCAAGTGGCTGAAGCCGATGCCATGATCGAAGCAGCCAGCAAAGCAAACCGACTTCTGGCGATAAACTTTCAACAGCGCCACAATCCTCAGGTGCAGGCGATTCATCAATTGATCCAGTCGGGTCAACTGGGCGACATTCAACATGTCAACATGGCCGCAACCTGGACACGCACGGCCAGCTATTTCGAGTTTGCTGGCTGGCGAGGAACATGGAAAGGTGAAGGCGGCGGTGTGTTGATGAATCAGGCTCCTCACAATCTGGACATGCTCTGCTACTTAGTTGGTCAGCCTAGCCGTGTCGCGGCCTGGACGCGCACCACCGTTCACAAGATCGAGACAGAAGATACCGTACAGGCCATGCTCGAGTGGCCCAATGGTGCCCTCGGGTCGCTCCATATCAGCACGGCTGAGGCAGGCAAACCGTTCTGGTTCGAAATTATCGGCACCCAAGGCATTCTTCAGATGGCGCACGATGGGCTAACCTATCGCACCTTCACACCCGATGTGCACACACATATCGCTGAAAGCAAACAGATGTATAGCGGTCCAGCTATCGAACAGGCGGAAATCGAACTACCCGAAGGTGTAGGCAACCACGAGGCTGTCTACCGCAACCTGCATGATGCCATTCTAAATGGCGTTCCAGTCGCTGCCGACGGCATCGAAGCCCGCAAATCGCTCGAACTCGCCAACGCCATGATCTACTCCAGCTACACAGGCGAACAAGTCGAAATGCCGTTGGATCGGGAAAAATATGGTGCATTGCTTGAGGAATTGAAGACAAACGCATGAGCACAACCTTAAATTATACGATTCCGAATCATTGTTCAGTCACAAAGGAGAAACTCAATTGTTTACCATCAGCGCTTTTGGTGACGAGATTGCTGTTGATCTACAAGAGCAATTAGACGTCATGAATCAATTAAATATCCGCAACTTGGAATTGCGTGCTGCCTGGGACATTAACATTGTGAACATGGAAAAAGATGCTGTTGCCAAAGCAAAAGAACTGTGCGACGCTGCGTCGATTACAGTTTCTGGAATAGGCAGTCCCATTGGAAAATCACCTTTGGCCGACCCAGCGCAGAAGGAATTAACAAATCTAGATCGTATCTTCCAAAATAGTGAGAAGTTGGGGACCCGCAACATCCGTATTTTCTCATTCTATCCGCCAGAGCCAGACGATGAAGAACTCATCGAAGATGAGAGCGAATACATCGATGGATTTATCGATGACGCAGCAGAACGGCTCAACGGTTTAACGGAACAGGCGCAGCGTCACGGCTTTATCCTTTTGCTTGAAAACGAGAAGGGCATTGTGGGTGACACCGTTGCCCGCTGTCACAAACTCATCGGCGCAATCAAAAACCCTTATTTGCGATTTGCTTGGGATCCAGCCAATTTTGTACAAGTGGGCGAAGCACAAGTCACAACCGATGGTTGGCCTCTGTTGGGTGAGTATGTGGGCTATGTTCATATCAAAGACGCTCTTTTGGACGGCGGTGTCGTGAAGGCTGCCGGCGAGGGCGATGGGCAAGTCGGGGAATTGCTCGATGCGTTGCGGGACAGTGGATACGAGGGATTTCTCGCTTTGGAGCCACATCTAGCAATCGCTGGTCACAGCAGCGGTTTTAGTGGTTCGGATGGTATGGCCTATGCCGTCAAAGCTCTCCGTGATTTAATGGAAAAACATGAATGTGAGGAGGTATTATGAAATTTGGTTGCTGTACATCAATTGACAATGCTGCTATCGTGCATGAGTCGGGGTTCGACTATATAGAATGCACAGTGGTTTCGATGCTGGGCGAAGAAGATGAGGCAACCTTTGCACCGGTTTTGGCTCAGCATCGATCTTCAGCCATTCCAACGTCTGCTTTTAACGTCTTTCTTCCCCGCACCATACCAGTTGTCGGTCCAGAAGTTGATCAGGATCGCGTGAAGCGCTATGTAGATGTCTCGTTGCGACGAGCCAGGTCTGCAGGAGCCAAAACAGTCGTCTTTGGCAGCGGTGGCTCGCGCTCGATTCCTGAAGGTTTTTCGCGAGCTGATGCAACGGAACAGATTGTTGACTTCCTCAAAATGGTCGGCCCGGTTGCTGCCAAAAACGAGATCACCATCGCCATCGAACCCCTAAATAAGCGGGAAAGCAATATTATTAATAGCGTCACCGAAGGCGTTGAATTCGCCGAGAAAGCGGATCATCCCGCAATCCGCGTCCTAGCTGACTTTTACCACATGGATGAAGATAATGAACCGTTGGACAACATTCTCAAATGCAAAGATTGGCTTGCTCACATTCACGTTGCGGATACCGACCGCGGCGCACCGGGCACGGGCAGTTATCCCTATGCCGAGTTTGTAAGTCTCTTGCAGCAAGCGGGGTACGATGGCATGGTCTCAATTGAATGTAGATGGGATGATTTTGCTACACAACTTGGTCCGTCGGGTGAATTTTTGCGTAAGGTGTTTGGGGAAGGCTTTTCCAGAAAATAAAATACCCAATTCGATAGGAAGAGCCAAAGCCATTCCAGGCTAAAGAGCTTGTCTTCATGGGAATTATTTTTCTGGAATGGCCTAATCACGACAACAACAAGCAAGCAACAACGAGAACAGCCGAGATCATCACCACCATCCAGGCATAAAATTCCAACGGAAGAACGGAGAATAGATTTTCGAGTTGGGACATGATATTCACCAGGAATTTTTTCATAGTTTGTCACTAATGGGCATTGCTCGCAACACATAATCAGTCTCATCTGCGAACAAGTATGACATCACGAATGCCAACCAATATTATCCGTTTAATATGACGAAAATTCCTAGTGTATTCTTACGGGTGCGTAAGGAATACGTATATCATTTGCAGGATTTGCGTATCCTTTCGGTACGGCGTCACAATGGTTAAGGTTCGGATGGCGTTTTCGTAGGGACCGATGAATCTTCCCTATAAAAAACGCGTAACTCATAAATTCAAAAGGAGAAACCCCAATGCAACGCGTCTGCTTCCTACTGCAAGTCAAACAAAGTATGCTGGATGAATATAAAAGACGTCACGAAAGCGTCTGGCCCGACATGCTCCAAGCATTGCGCGAAACAGGCTGGCACAACTATTCGCTCTTTCTGCGGGAAGATGGTCTCCTCGTGGGCTACTTTGAAACCCCCAGCCTAGAAGCTGCCTTGGCTGGCATGGCGGATCGAGAAGTCAACGAACGTTGGCAAGCCGATATGGCCCCCTTCTTTGAGGCCCTTGATGGCAAGCGTCCAGATGAAGGATTTTTGGTGTTGGAAGAAGTCTTTCATTTGGACTAACGAGAGTGACAATATCAGATTGGAGAACGCAGATCGTGTCTAACCAATACCACTCACCGTTCGTTCCCGTTCGCAGCCATATTATCCTTCTTGCTATATCTATTTTATTCATTCTGGCGGCATGTCAGTCAATTGAGTCGGAATCATCCATTCATTCACTGCCAGCACCTGAAGTTCATCTGTTTGACCCGCCAGAAGGCATGATCCTGAGCACCGCAACGCTGGAAGAGCTGTCCGATGACCCAGGATGGCACCAACTCGATCTTGCCCATCTGCCTACTGAATTCGCTGGACGAACAGCGGCGCAGAGGTTGCCGTCGGTAGCCGGTCGTCCGCCAATGACCGAATTCGAGGGATTAGGCGATGGGCCGCTCAAGCGCGTAAACTTTTTTTTGGCGCAACGCACCTACCCGCTCGATAGACTCTTCAAGGGTGCTTACGCCACTGCTGTCCAACAGACGCTGGCAATGATGCCTGTGCAGCCCGCCTTTGATCTGCCTCAATGGCAAAGCATTGGCCCCGCCCCCATGATTGGCTCATTGATGGGCAAGCAGCCGCTTAATGTCAGTGGTCGTGTACGAGCCATTGCCATCAACCACCTCAATCCGGACATCGTCTACATCGGCGCGGCGCAGGGCGGTGTCTGGAAAACAACGAACGGAGGTGCATCTTGGACACCCTTGACCGATGATCAAGCTTCCTTGGCAATGGGGGCGATCACACTGGATCCCAAAAATCCGGAGATCGTCTATGTCGGCACGGGTGAACCCACTACGGGTGGAGACAACTATTATGGCGCGGGGATTCTAAAATCGACCGATGGCGGTGCTTCTTGGGTTCGGCTCGGTGCGGATGTCTTTAGCGGACTGGGGATCTCCAAAATCGAGATCAATCCCCAAAATACGAACATTCTCTATGTCTCTTCGGCCTTGAGTGCCGTTTCGGGCCCTGCTACACCGCAACGCGGCGTTTTTAAGTCGACCGATGGCGGTCAGACTTGGCAAGGGATGATCGGATGCGACAACTGTCAGGGGGCCAGCGATCTGATACTCGACCCCACAAATCCCAATGTACTCTACGGTGGTTTCTACGGGTTTGGCGTGGCCAAGAGCGTCGATGGTGGGGAGAACTGGTCGCTTTTAACAAATGGACTGCCAAATCCAAACCAGACCAATGTTGCACGCGTTGTACTCGATTTCAGCCGTTCGAATCCTCAAACAATCTATGCCAGCTTTCATCTCCGGATTCCCAATCAATATGACGGCGCAAGGGTCTACAAAACCACTGATGGAGGACAGTCCTGGAACGTTGTTTCAACAAACGACTACAATTTTTGTGGTCAACAATGTTGGTACTCGCACGAAATCGCAGTCCATCCCACGCAACCAAACACGCTGCTGTTGGGTGGACAAGCGGACTATGTCGGTGAAAGTGTAGACGACCTGGTCATCCGGCGCGTACTCGTGCGTACCGATGATGGTGGAGCCAATTGGACTGATCTTTCCCCCGGTACCGTGCCAAATCGCACGTTGCATCCAGACATGCACGTCGTTGCCTTTGACCCGAACAATCCGGAAACGATCTGGGCAGGCAACGACGGCGGTGTCTTCAAAAGTACCAATGGTGGCGATACGTGGCAAAGCGTCAATGATGGATTGGCTACCCTTCAATTTACGGGCTTTGCTGTCGATCCCAAGAACGACCAGATCATCCAAGGTGGTATGCAGGATAACAACAAAGCCTTCACAACCGACGGTGGCACAACCCGTGGCTGGACTGCTGTTGATCGAGGCGATGGTGGCTTCGCGCTGATCGATCCCTTCAACTCCAATATCTGGTACGGTACCCGCTTTCGGAGAACGTTTCAGCGCAATGATCAAAGCACTACGTTGACCACCGACTGGCCCTTTAAGATAAACGGAGTGAGCCAACAGGATCCATCGCTCTTTTACATTCCGATTGCAGCCGACCCGTCAACACCTGGGGTTCTCTACTTGGGAACATTCCGTGTTTATCGTACGCAAAATCGTGGCGACTTCTGGACGCCCATTAGCAACGATCTGAGCAAAGGACAAGGATACGTGTCGACGATCGCCGTTGCGCCAACTGATTCTAAAACAATCTATGCCGGCACATCGGATGGCAATGTACAAGTGACGACGGATAATGGGACGAATTGGGAGAATGTGACCAAAGCTCCTCTGCCCAATCGTTATGTTTCTGCCTTGGACGTCTCGCCCAATAACAGTCAGATAGCCTACGTTGTCTTCAATGGCTTCAACACCCATACCCCTGGTCAGCCCGGCCATGTCTTCAAAACAGACAATGGCGGTGCAACCTGGCGTGACATCAGCAGCAATCTGCCTGACGTTCCCGCCTTGAGCATTCTAGTTGACCCGCTACGTCCTGGACATATCTACATCGGCACCGATACGGGCGTCTTCCATTCGGCCGACGACGGCAATAGTTGGATAGTTTTCAACAATGGGTTGCCGAACGTCGCTGTTGTCGATCTGGAGATCAACCGCAGCTCGACAACTCTCTTTGCCGCCACCCATGGACGCAGCATTTTTAAAGTTGATCTTGGAAACGAAGGTGTGATTGTTCCCACTCCCACGCCAACCCGTCCGCTTGGGGAAGGTGATGGTAGCCGTATTTTACTGCCGCTTGTGCAGAAGCCCGCTGTCGGTGGACCAACCCCAACCCCAACCCTTACGCCGACGCCAAGCAATACCCCCACCCCAACCGATACACCGACCATCACACCTACTCCTTTGCCAACCAATACACCGGTGCCAACCTTCACTCCCGTTACACCGGAAGGGACGCGCTTACCCACTTCGACTCCTACAGAACCGCCAACTGCCACACCAACTGCTACGCCAACCAGAGAGATGAGCGAATCACCCACACCAACTGCAACAAACACACCGAGCGTGATCCGCGTTCTTGATGATTTCTCTGACGATCAAAGTGGATGGTTTGTGGGTAGCGGCTCCATCTGTTCCTTCAATTATATGGATGTAGACAATAATGGGCGGAATGATACCTATACGGTTGAAACATTGCAGGCGAACCAAATCTGTATGGCTGTGGTTCCGTCAGGCGATCCGCAATCAACCGGCGCCTATGAAGTTGATGCGAAAAAAGTGACGGCAAATGATGGCAGCATTTATGGTTTGATTTTTGGATTGGATGCTCCTGAAATCAGCGTAGATAGTAATTTCTATGCCTTCTGGATCGATTCTGCAAATCAACAATATGCCCTGCAAAGACGGGTTGATGGGGTTTGGACCGACCTGACTGGTGATGCCTTAGGCCCCTTTGTATCGAGCAATGATATACGCCCCGTTACAGGCGTCAATCGACTGAAAGTACGACACCAATCATCGGCGATCTTCCTCTTTGTCAATGGGATTTTCCTTGAAGTAGTTTCAGACAATGTGTTGGCTGGCAATGGTTATGCCGCGCTTGCCAATTGGGCGGGGTTGAGTGCACCGACTGCTCGGGCGGATTTCGACAACTTCCAAAGCAGCGAATTTGAAACTGTTTATACAGATGACTTTACCCTTGATAACAGTGGGTGGTTTGTGGACACGCAAGATATCTGTCAGGCGGTCTACTTGAGCGGATTCTATCGCACTGCGACGAGCGCCGACTTCCTCTGTCTTTATCGCTCGCCCGCCGAAGTACAACAGAATGGATTCTTCTCAGCCGAAATGAGCCGGGGAGAATCCTTCTATGAGACAGCCTATGGCATTATGTTTGGGGAAGATGGCAACTTTAGGAACTATTACGCCTTCCTGGTCATTCCCGATGCCCAGAGTTACGCTTTGCTCAAATATATTGATGGGTCGGGCTGGTTTGGACTGACGTGGAATACATTCTTCGAAACTCCCTGGCTTTACAGCGCTCAGATCAGACCAGGAACCTCAATCAATCAACTCCACGTGGAGCGAGATGAGGATTTCTTTCGGATCTGGATCAACGACACATTTCTGGGAAGTTTCACAGATCCGGCACCATTGACGGGCGGCTATCACGGCATTATCAACTGGTCGTCTCAGTTTGAAACGGCTATCGCCGACTTCGATAACTACGGGGTTATTGCTTGGGATACAGGTGGAGATAGTGTTGGGGCAGCGAATGTACAGCAACGCATAAACAGCATTCAGCTTCTACCGGAGCAAGTAAGGCCATTACTAGGATCAGAGATGATAGAAAAAGGTGAGGGAACCGAGCAACGGAACGAGTAGATATGGAAGTGTGTCCCAAAGTGTGTAACCGTAGCGGTCTCTGTTTACACACCTTGGGACACACCAGTCTGTTCGAAAGTGTGTAAACAAGCGTTCCATACTCTGGTGACCATATCCATTTACGCACTTTGTGGTACAGACTCAGATATACTGTCAACTGTCATCGTCGACTGAGACACCTAATTCACGTAGCATGGCCTCATAACGTTCTGCCCGCTGACGCTCAATCTCCATCTTCTCTTCTGCCTGTTCAGCTCGCTCTTCCGCTTGTTCGGCTCGCTCTTCCGCTGCTTGATAGTGAAGTAAAATATAACCTTGATAGACTTCATCCAGAGCGAGCCTTTCTAACGTAGGTAGGCTGTGAAGATCCTTCAAACGAAACTGAAAGCCGGGCAGTTCTTTCGAGCGGATAATACCATCATCCGTAGGCGTCATCTCCCGATAGGAACCTGTCTCTGTACGCTCATAAAAATGCATATGTTCGTTTTCTGGATCAAGAATGTAATACTCTTGTACGCCAGCAAACAAATATTCTTCATATTTTCCCTCCGTATCGCGGAGAATTTCGCTGGGGGCAGAATCAGATATAGATTCGACGCAAACATTGCAGATCCCTTTGTAAGAACGTTCTCCCTCTCCCCACTGAATCTGATTATCATGTCGAATAACGGCAACATCAGGTTTGCGCACGACTGTTTTGAGTGTATCAGGGTTGTCAGGATCAGGGACCTCCATCTTGAAACCTGTTTCCAATCCCATTACATCGACTTGCTGAACCGTTTGCTCATATTGCTCAAGCAACATCACAAACCATCTGAAGAGGCAATACTGTGTCTTTGTGGTCAAAGGTTTTGCCTCCAGTCGTCCGTTGTTCCATTCGTAACTAACATCCCCATACTCGTACCAAGTTTCCCAATATTCCTCCAATGAAACATGGCGTCCATCATCGGGCGCATCTTCGCGCAAAACAACGTCAAGTTGTGGTGCATCTGTCCCGTTCAGAATCGTTGTCTGACCATTCGCTGTTCCAACACTTGTTTCAACCAAAGATTCGTTTCTCTCGGCTTTGATCGATGTCTGTGTCATCTTTACACTCCTTTTTACTTTACTTTCTGGTAAAGGCTTGAGTGACAAAGGGCAAACCGAAAGGGGCGGAAAAAAGAATCCACCCTGAAAAAACGGGATAAAATGTAAAAATAGTGCTCGGCTAGTTTAAGCAGCGGCATTGAGGCGGCGATGAGCGAGAACGCCTTTAGGGAAATGGTGTGAAACCGAGGCCTTTTTCCGAAAGTCAGGGTCGAGTTGGTCAGGAGTTGGAAAAAGAGCACTCGAGAGAACACGGCGCAGCCTGCCGGGAGTGGATTGAGGCTCTCGATCCCAGTAGCCAGTCGGTATGGGAGGAAGAGAAGCGGCTAAATGGGAAAGAAGATTGCCAGCCAGCAGCCCCAGTTCAGGTAAGCGGAAACAAGCCTCATCGGCATGAACAAATTGACGATGTAAGCCAATCATCTGCTTGGAAGCCAAGGGGGGATGTTCAACAGGCCAGCGTTCCAGGTAGACAAGATAAATGGTTTCAGGCTGCAAAGTCATAACGGTCGCCAAAACCAAAGGTGTGTTGTAGGCCGGATCCTGAATGACGTAAATCGAGTAGGTACGGTTGGCTGTATCCACCTTGGTTGTTCTGGGGACGAGATTGTGCCATGCTTGATAGCAAATCAGGCGACCACTATAGAGAAAGCGACCAGACGAGTCCGGAGTTGTAGCCTCGAGTCGCTTTCCCTTATAGCTGCGAGAGAGCGGTCGCACAATATCACCATATTCAGGTGGTCTGCCTTTTTCTTTGCGTTTGGGCAACTCATTGCGGCGCGCTGTGCAGTTAATCGCTTCCCGCAGGACAAATCGGTCTATGCCGCTTTCTAGCATTTCTCTGATTGTAAACCCGGCATCGACCACCGCCACTTCGTCTGACTCCAGTGATTTCTTCGTCTCTGTCAGCAGCTTTTTCCGAAACTCACTTTCCTTTGTTCCAACCGTGCATCTCATGATTGCCTTGAGCAGTGGCACTCGCTTCCCGCCTATCTCCCCCGAGCTTATCATCACTCCAAAGATGAGCGCGGGCAATGCCCGACGAGCCGTTGAGTTATAGAGTCGGTTCACTTTCCTTGCAGCTTCGGTCGCCAGAACCCTGTGATATCTATGCTTTTCACTCGGTACCCTTCTAACTTTTTTGCCTCCCATTCCCTTTCCACTTCTTCTTGCCACGACCCCAGCAGACTTGTGATATCCCATGATCCATATCGAAAGCTCCACCAGCTTCGCCGGAGCTCCTCATCTTCAAACCCGCTTTCTTTCAATGCGCTATGGATTGCTCCTCGACTTTTCAGAAACGACCCATTCAGCATTGCCCACATCAGACGCATTACATTTACGTTTGTTCCCATCGGCGTTACTTGCAATACATTCATCAGTACTGCTATAGTTATTTCTGGCGCGGTTAGCATTCCTTCCTCCTTTTTGGGTTCTCTACCTTTAGGATGAACTGCTAACCGCTTTTTGTCACATTTCTCACCTCATCTCTTTTCTTTTACCAGAAAGTAAAGTTTTATGAATGATGTTAATTATAACGTATATGCCCATGAATGATAAGATTGGGGTTGTTTTCATCATAACCGCAATATAAAATCCTGTTCTTTGTGACAACCTATGAATAAAAAGCAACGCCTTGCCGAAGGCATTCTCTTCACCGACCAATATCAATTGACCATGGCGCAACTTTATTTCCGTTATGGACTCCATGAAACACTAGCCCAATTCGATCACTTCTTTCGACGTTATCCTGACTACGGAAGCCATCAAGCAGGTTATTGCGTCAATGCTGGGTTGGAATGGCTCGTCGAATGGATTCAGAACGTAAAAGTCGGCGATGAAGAAATTGATCGGATGCGCCACATGAATGATAATGCTGGCAATCCACTCTTTGCAGAAGACTTCCTAAACTGGTTTCGCACCGAAGCCACCTTCAACGGACTTGATCTTCGTGCGATTCCCGAAGGACGTTTGGTTCATCCCCATGTACCGCTCACCATCGTCGAGGGGCCGCTGGCCATGGCCCAAATCTTGGAAACATCTCTCCTCAATTACCTCAATTACCAGACTCTCATCGCAACAAAAGCCGCCCGCATGGTGGACAGTTCACTTGGACGTCCCATCTTAGAATTTGGCTTGCGTCGTGGTCATGAACGAGGTGCCAATGCCGGTTCACGTGCTGCACTGATTGGGGGGGCAAGCTTCTCATCCAACGCGGGTATTTCACATGTGCTGGGTTTGCCTCCCAAAGGCACCCATGCTCACAGTCTGGTGCAGCTTTTTATGGCATTGGGTGAGGGCGAGTTGGGAGCATTTCGAGCGTATGCAGATGTCTATCCCACGGACTGTCTATTGCTCGTCGATACAGTTGACACGCTGGAGAGTGGTGTTCCGAACGCAATCAGCGTGTTTGAAGAGTTGCAGCGCCAAGGGCACAAACCGGTCGGTATTCGACTCGATTCTGGCGATCTTGCCCATCTAGCCATTCAAGCAGCCAAAATGCTGAATGAGGCTGGCTTTGCCGACGTGAGCATTGTCCTCTCGGGTGATCTGGACGAATTGGTCATTTGGCAGATTCTAACCCAGATTCGAGAAGAAGCACCCCAAGCGGGATTGGATGTGGATCATCTAATCAATCGTCTCGTCTACGGGGTCGGGACACGTCTCATTACATCGTGGGGAGAGCCAGCCCTTGGTGGAGTCTATAAAATTGTCGCTGTACAACATCAGAACCAGTGGCGTTCAGCGATCAAAATTTCTAATACGCCAGCCAAAACTCCAAATCCTGGACAGAAAGAGGCTTACAGGATTTATGATGAGCGTGGCAAGGCTACAGCCGATCTGATCTGTTTACAGGAAGAGGTCTTAACCATTGATAACGAGCAGACTCTTCGTCACCCCATTAATCAACATATGCAACGTACACTTCCTTCTGGTTCAATGTCCAAGATCGAACCTCTGCTGGTTCCCATTCTCAATCAAGGGAAGCTCGTCTATCACTCACCATCCTTGGACGAAATTCGAGAGCTGCGACAGATGGATATGGCAAATCATGATCCAGGTGTTCGCCGCTTGGTGAACCCACATACATACCATGTTTCGCTGACACCGAAGCTGTGGAAAATGAAGCAAGAGTTGATTCGAAACGCTAAAGCGCGTCTTCCTTAATAGAGAAGTCACTTAAACTCCGTATTTTCGCAGCATTTTTTACTCTGCCAGAACTGCGGACGAAAGTACGAAGTTTAAATGATGTGACTATAAAATAGAACAATCTGACCGTGTCATATGACATAATATGACACGGTCAGATTATTACTGAATTCTAATAGATTCAATTGCTATTGTTGCTGCGTATCTTTCAGACGTTTGCCATTACTATTGTTCTAACTTTCATCTTCGTCAGAATCAAAATCTGAAGATTCCTCATCCTCAAATTCGTCCTCAGTATCTGAAATCTCATCGTCTTCTGTGTCCAGAATCTCGTCAGAATCAAAATCTGAAGATTCGTCATCCTCAAATTCATCCTCGTCAGCATCTAGATCCTCATCATCCTCGTCTGAAGCATCGTCATCATCGCCTGGAATTTCTTCGTCGTCTTGAGATTCATCTTCTTCGTTCTGTGGCTCTTCCTCGTTTGAAGGTTCCTCTTTTTCTTCATCCTCAAATTCCTCGTCGTCAGCGTCTAGAGTCTCTTCATCCTCATCTGAAGATCCCTCATCCTCAAATTCCTCGTCAGCATCTGGAGTCTCTTCCTCGTCCTCAAATTCATCCTCGCCAGCATCTAGATCCTCATCATCCTCGTCTGAAGCATCGTCATCATCGCCTGGAATTTCTTCGTCGTCTTGAGATTCATCCTCGTTTGAAGGTTCCTCTTCTTCGTCGTCAAATTCCTCTTCGTCACCATCTGGTGCCTCTTCATCCTCATCTATGGCGTCGTCCTGAGATTCATCCTCGTCAGGTTCGGCGATTTCGTCCTCTTCGATCATATCCTCCAGGGTTAATAATATTGCCTCCCAGCGCGCTGACCGTAGTTCATCTACCGTTATACCAAGCGCATCTGCCAAATGCTCCGGGTTTCTGCCCTCTTCATCGGAGCTATCTCGTGCCAATTCTTGCGCAGCTTGCAGTTCCTCTATGGTGATATCAAGTGCGTCTGCCAAATGTGTTCGATAGAGATCAATAATGCTATCACGCTCACTGTGTGAATCATTATCTTCCTTTTCGTCATCAAGTGGGCTGTCAAACGTGGAGCTTTGCGCTCCCTGCGCATTCACCAGTTGTGGTGTTACCATAAACGAATAGGTAAGTCCAGCCGCCACAACAAGAGCAGCAGGTCCATTTAGAAAATACCGTTTCCATTCCGTATTCAACTTCATAATCATTCTCCTGACTGTAGAATCGTGATTCAACATTTGTGGAAACCATGCCGCCAACTGGACGACAGAGTCTGAATTTGTCTATCCCGCTAGAGCATTTTTGGTTTTCCATCTCATATGACACGGCGCTTCTCAAATGGATACGGGTTGGAACAACTGGTTCTGCGGAAATTGCTAGTCGCTTTCTGAAGTCAACCTGAGGTAGTCGATATTGGGACCGAGGTCATGATCTGCCACCAGCCGAACGGCATTGCGACCAGCCGTCAATGCCACGTGTTCGATGGTTACGTCTTGCCACTGATCCCAGGATGTCGTTGGATCAAAGTGAACTGTTTGGATAATCCGTTCGTTTATGATTAGCGTCAGCGGACGATCAATGATATCTCCGTTTGCGTAGCGAAACGTCAACTGAGCTACCGTTGACGAATCCAAGTGCACCCACCATTCGCTGAACACATGACTTCCTGAATGGTTTGGATAGTCCACATAGCCGAGATCAGAATACCCGAAATGATTCGCCCTGGCAGCAACGCCACCAGATAGATAGGCGGCTTCTGCTTCATACGGAACAGCTTGTCCTAAACCGAGTTCGATGCTCTCATCGATTGAAAGCAGATATGCCGCGAGATCTCCTTTGCTCGATGAATTGAGCACGCTGGCATTGCCATGTTGCGGATGATTGATCACATCGAAGAGGGTTGCAGCGGAGCCATTGTGCAAATAAGGCGCGCTTATCGCCAACCCTTTGAGCGTGGGTGTATCAAATCCACGGAGAACGCTGCCGATCCGACTGCCAGACGTTGGCTGAATGGTTCCAACGTCATGCCATACATTCAATGCGCTGTCAGTATAGTTGTTGCCGCTGTGACAAGTTGAACAGTTCAAGGCTACAAAAAGGGCTCGACCAGCCTGCGCAGATGGTGTCAATCTACCCTTCGCAGTTCGATGAGCACTCGCTGGAATATTTTTGAGCGAAGAGACGTAAGCAGCCAACGCATCAAGTTCGGGACTGACGCCAACTTTAGAATCGCCGAGTGGGTTGCGGCGCGTGCCAACATTGAACGCTGAATTCGGGATAAATCCGGTACCGTCAAAATGCAGACGTATATCACTTTCAAAGTCTTGAATCTCATCAAAGTTGCCCGTCCAATGCAATGGACCATGTTTGACGCCGCCTCGGCCCAGTAGCGAAATCGTATTACGCAGCCCTTCACCGCGATCAGTAAAGTCCCAAACCCGCCCATCATGATCGCCCTCAATGTGACAACTGGCGCAGCTTATATAGCCTTCCAATCCCATTCGACTGTCCGCAGCGTTATAAAAAATCTGTTTGCCCTGCAAAATCTGGTCCGTTAACGGTTCGATCTCTACGAGCTTGATCGTTGCCAGCAAATCAGCGACCAGATCGCTGCCATCCAAAATAGTCGTCACATCAAAGACCGAAAGTGTACGGTCCAGAAAGTTCTGCACGTAGAGTCGTCCATCCGACCCCAACGCCAACCCCTGCGGTGCCAGACCAGTCGCCATGCTAGCAACCTCCAGACCACTGTATGCATCCAGAACCGTCACGCGATTAATGCCTTGAAGAGCCACGAAGAGCAGATCACCATGTGGGCTGGAGGCAGCGGCAACGGGCGAGTCGGCGTCGTTCAGATCGACGCGGGCACTCAGATCTTCTCGATCCATCAAGAGATCAATCTGCGAAACAATCGGGCGCACCATACTATCGTGTGTGAGCGCCTGTCCATCACGCGCGCGCCCTCGGTCCATATTGTCCTTCTTCGATGGAATCCAAGCTTTTCTGCCATCCGGGCTGATCGTAATCGGACCCAGATAGTTGGGAATACCACGTCCGCTGTCTGGTGTGTCTGGGCCAGGGTCGTTTGCCAAGGGCACTGTCGCTTGAAGTGTCATACTCGATGCATCGACTCGATAAACCTCACCACCAGAATCGGGCGAAATGAAGCGAGTCACGAATATATGAGTCGAATCGTGGCTGATCGCAAGACCACTCACTTTGGGTATCGAGCCTTGCTGGGCACGGAGGTTCTCATTCTGCAAAATAGTTGTCATGATAGTCGAACGGCTTGATGTGTCAATCTTGACCAAGGAACCGAGCGCTTGGAGGGTTACATAAGCCGCACTGCCATCGGGGGCAAAGACAATGCCATATGGTTGTGAACCATATGGCAGCGGTATCGTCTCCAGAAGCGAACCGTCTACACCATCAAGAATGGAGATGTTGTGGGAAAGATCGTTGACAACCCAAATCGTGCCATCTGGGGCTTTTGCCAATGTCCGCGGTCGCCTACCGACAGACACTTCAAAGAGGGTAGAGAGGGAATCAGCTGCAACAGCGGTCACGCTATTGGAATCGGGATTGACCACCCAAACTTTCTTGTCGGCCTCATCCAGAAAGATTGTAGTACTGTGCATGGGGCCGCCTTGAGTCAAGGGACGATGGACAATCTGCGTTGCTGCACAGCGTTCATTCAAAGTAGCTGATTCTGCCTCAAAACTTTCTGATTGCAACAAATTCGCAGATGAGACCGTCAGGACGACCGGATATCGGCCTGGTTTATCATAGACATGAGTGACCCTCTGACCAACAGCCTGGCTACCATCTCCTAAATCCCATAAATAGGTGGTCGTTGGACCAAGAGCAGTGGCCGACAGGGTGACTGTTATGCCGACCGCTGTCGGTGCCGGCGGCAAGAGTGTGCAGGAAAATGCTTCGTCTGGCCCCAGGCTATTGTCTAAGGTTGATTTTGTGGTAAATGTCGAGATAAACTCTTCGTCTATTCCATTTCCGACGAGATCTGCTATCCCACCAGCTGGTAGACGCACCTCGTAAGTCGTATTGGGTTGTAAAGGGTGATCGGGCCAGAAGTTGAGGATCGTCTGGTTCAGCCCCCAGCGACCATGAATCGGCTGTCCGCCGACGGGTCGTACCGTAAACGATCGGTTGTTCACCGATGAGAGTTCAATCTGGTCAGAGAAGGAAAGGGCGATGCGGGTCGTCAACGCTTGTTCCGTCGCACCGTTGATGGGGTTTGTGTAGAGAACTTCAGGTGGCTGAGTATCAGGGTCTGTATCATGAACGGCCACATAGGAGCCAACAAAACCATTCACGTGTTGGTCGTCACTGACGATCAGCAGATTGCCAACCGGCACAGAAAATTGGTCGTCCCAACGTGCATCCCGCCCCACGACTCGGCCGACAAGCAAAGGTTCATTTGGATTCGTGAGATCGTATTTCCAGATTCCCTCCGTACCTCCCCTTAGCTCCCCCAAGTAGAGATACCCGTCACCAAAGCTGACATATTCGCTATGGGGTTCATTGAAGCGCCCAATTTCCTGGATTTGGCTCGGATCGGTTGTCACATCATAGATACGATAGGGTCTGAGAAGTGTCGCATAGCGACCATAAAAGCCACCGATATATGAAGATGTATTCGATGTGGGAACCAGAACATCTAGTAAGAATGGCCGTTCTGGATCACTGATATCCAAAGTCACAATCCCAGCAGAATTTTTGGGCGTTGTCATCACAAGTAGATTGCCGACAGCGAAGAGAGGGCCCGCACTCACATTACCAAACGTAGCTGTCGGAATGCGATTGATGACCGTGGGATTGGTGGGATCTGTGGCATCAACAATGTGTAAACCGGTGTTCGTACCACCAACATAGATATGATTTCCTTGCCACGAGATACCCCAAACAGCTTCCGTATTGTCACCATAGCGAATATCCGCAAGGACCAGAGCGTTCAACAACTGTGGAGCGCTTGGGTCTGTGATGTCCCAGAGATCAATGCCGCGTCCGGATGTTGTGGCCAGCAAGAGGCGTCCATCTGAGTACTTGGCAAAGGAAATCTGATGAGATTCCGCTTCGCCGCCGTTGTGTGGACTTCTGAACTCTGAGAGCCTCACAGGATGATATGGGTCGGAGATATCCCAGAATTCATGTTCAGCGTTACCTGCCAGGAGTACATATCCATGAATGACAGCCGGCTGATTGTGGTGCTTGCTGCTCATCTGCGCGCTAATTTGCGTAAACAAATGGGAAGATGGATAAATCTGGTTTGGAATCGTGCCTTTCGTTGCTTTTTGAACCGCCTGTCTTGCCTCATTTGTAGGCACATCATCCTGAGCCAACGCAGGTATGATTGGACCGAGCAACAAGACACCCATGATGAATATCCAACAGATCATGAATCTGTAACCGATCCGATAAGAGTAGCGCCGGACGCTGGTTGTGGTCCATCCGGCAAATTGACAGACACAAGAGCCGATTCTCGCCAACATTTGTTCACTCAATATGATGTATCATACACGCTGGGGCAAAATGGAACTCATAGAATGAGAATGGTTGGGAGTGTGTCCCAAAGTGTGTAAATGCGACCGATTCACTGACTGAACGATGCCTGTTTACACACTTTGTGGTACACGCTCAAGAATATAGGTGGCTCACTCCTCGTCTTCTTCTTCGTCTTCCTCGGACTCATCCCTATCTGAAGCATCATTGTCACCATCATCAGATTCATCGGACTCATCAGCTTCCTCATCTAACTCTTCATCCTCAGGGATGTCCGGTTCGCCTAATGCATCTGGCTCCTCGTCACTTTGTTCTTCATGATCATCCGGATCATCTTCATCCCGATCTTCTTCTGACTCTTGGTTATCGAAAGGTTCAGGTTCGTCTGAAGTATCATCTTCATCAAACGGTTCAGATTCTTGTAATTCATCTAGTTCGTCTTCGCTTTGTGCTTCGTCGTCAGCCAGTTCCTCATCGGATGGATCATCCTCTGGTTCCTCATGATCGAGGGATTCAGGTTCATCAGACTCGTCAATTTCCTCATCCAATCCTTCATCCTCAGGGATGTCCGGTTCATCCAATGCGTCTGATTCCTCCTCGCTTCGCTCTTCATCGTCAATCAGTTCTCCATCAGATGAATCATCCTCAGGTTCCTCATGACCGGAGAGATCAAATTCATCAAATTTGTCAACTTCCTCATCCAATACTTCATCCTGGGGAATAGCAGAATGATCGGAATCATCTGGCGCCTCCTCACTGAGCCCTTCACCATCCTCCGAACTATCCTCCGAGGCTCTGTCATCTCGATTATCAGATTCATCAGAAGTGCCATCTTTCTCAATATCATCAAATTCACCATCAACATCATCAAAATCATCAATGATATCGATAGCGATAATGTCCGGCTTTTCTAGAGTTTCCGGCAGCTTATCGACAATCTGAGCAAGTTCTCTGGCATCGTCCACGAGCTCTTCTTCAATCTGCTGTACAACAGTTGATTGTTTATCCAACAATTGGGTCAACTTGCCAATTCTGCTTACATGATCGTTAAAACCGATCGTCGCAGTCGTTACATCTTTGAAACGTTGTTGTTCCATCAGTATCTTGACTTCGCCAAGCCGTCGATTTGCAAATTCGGTATGCAGCAAAGTCTTCTCTATATCTTGAAATGAGAACGCCAATTGGAATTCTTCGATCGCTCGTTTCGCTAGGTAAAGTCCATCACCAGGTAATGCACGTTGGGAAGAATAGGCAGTACCACCCGCGGCTGGAATGAGAAGCAATAGAACCACCAACAGAGCGATTGCAAAATTTGCTGCATGTCGAAAAATGGCAATCGACTGAAAGGGCTGTAGGAGGCGATGCCACCAAGGTTGTTTGACAAGGGGTTTCTCGGGTTGGCGCGCCTCCATCTCTTGCAAAAACCGCACCCGCCCCCGAGCTGCCTGTTCTGGGTTGCGAGCGCGGACATCTTGAATTGCGTCCAGATATTCAGATAATTCTCTGTCCTTCATGATGACTCGTCCTCAACCGGCTTGTCTTCCTTCGGCAACAGGATGCGACGTAGTGCTCCGAGAGCTCGATGCTGTAATGATTTGACGGATCCAACTGGCTTTTGGATCACTTCGGCTACCTCACGGTTATTCCATCCCTCGTAATATTTGAGCATCACGACTTGGCTCTGTTCCGGCGTCAGCTTGGCGAGTGCAGCGCGTATCCGCTCCTGTTTTTGCTGTTTATCAAATGCATCAAGCAAATCCTCATCATTGCCAATTTGCAGTTCATCAATATCTGACTGATGTGGAGGACGACGTTGAAAATAGTTGGTCATCCAATTATGAGCTGCTCGATATAGATAGGCGCGTAAATATTTCTGAGGCCCCTTCCCACGTTGTAACGCCTGTAAAAAACGGCTAAAGGTCTCGGCAATACACTCTTCGGCCAAATCGGCATCGCCCAATCTACGCATGGCATACCGATACAACTCATCGCTGTAGAGATCGTAGATCTCCGTCAATATCTGCTTATCATATTTCCGGGCCCCTTCTAGAAGCCGTCTTTCACTGCTCATCCCGGATACCCGGTCCATTCTATTTGATTTATCGCCCACATTCATCCAGACTGGACATCCCAACTATAAAACACGTCTGCCACTGTCTATGACACAGTTCAGAAGAAGTGGATACGGCTATCAAAAGAAGGTTGCAGCGTTGCAAGGTTGCGGAGTCGTGGATGCGCGTGAATCACTTCGCCACCCTGCCACTTTGCAACTCTGCGAAACTTGGTTCAAATGCAGCGGCCATTGGTCTTCAAGCCTTCTAGTCAAGCAACTGATCTGCCAGATCATGGAAGTCTCGGGCGACAATATCAACCGAGGGATCTGGCTCCAAGTCTGTACGCTGGTTGGGACCATGCTCGTTGGGGCGATAGACAAAGGCTGTGGCAAAGCCAACTGATTGTGCGGCCACCAAATCACCATTGTGAGCAGCCACCATCATAACTTGTTCGGGCGCCAGACCAAGCAGTTGTGCGGCGTAAAGATAGACCTCTCTATCGGGCTTATACTGTTTGGCCAATTCGGCAGAAAGGATACAGTCCCATCGCAGGTCGGCGTGCTTGGCCATATTTGTTAACAGAGAGACGTTCCCATTGGATAAGGGCGCCACAAGAAACCGTTGCCGCAAGCGCTCTAGCCCTTCTCTTGCATCTGGCCAGGGATCAAGCCTGTGCCAGACTTTATTGAAATGCTCGCGCGCGGTCTCGCTTAGGTTCGCTATCTTGAACTGCTCCAGTAGATCGTCCAGAATCATTCCGTGTAAAGCGTCAATGTTCATCCACGGCAGCTCTCCAGTACGCACCCGATGCATCGATGGGCCATATCCCGCCCGCCACGCATCGGCAAATTGACTCCAATCGATATCCAGTTGTTCCTGATAACCAAGCTGTTGCCCTTCGCGGATGATTGTTGTTCGCCAATCTGTTACTGTTCCAAACACATCAAACGTGAGGGCTTGGATTGCTGATAATTTCATAAGTTTGTATCCATATATGTATAGAGAGTCAATGAACTCATTGACGAATTTACTCGGCGGCTATATACTACCGATACACTGATGGGTCGTTGATAACCTCTTGCTTTGGAGCCCTCTGTTCTGAGGGCCTCTGTTCTGGGGACTAAAGTGCAAGCAATATCTACTATTAACTTCAATACATCAAATCAGACACTGCGTCAATTACTAGGAAATGATTTGACCTATCATGTACCGCGCTTTCAAAGAGATTATAGTTGGACAGAAGAAGAATGGGAAGATCTGTGGCAGGATATTCTGATAAAATGAAAAAACTCAAAGCAATTATCCTTGCGGCAGGACCCGGTCACACTAGTCAAACAGCCGATTCCGACAATGCTCTAAATCCTTGGGTGCTCCAAAACCTCGGTGATCGGACAATTTTGGATTACGTGATTAATCTGGCACACCATCATGTGACACCGGATGATATCTATCTCGTCATTAGCAAACGTCAAAACTCAATTGAAACACACTTGGGCGAGTCCTATCACTACGTAGAACAACCCATCGCCCAAGGCACAGGCCACGCCGTTGCACAAGCCCGTGCCGCTTTGGAAGAATTTGACGGCAGTCTCCTCATCCTTCATGGGGATCGACCATTCTTTCGCCGCTCTACAATCCTTGGACTGATTCATCGGCACCGCCTAAAGCAGGCAAGCCTGACTCTCGTAACTGGTCACACAGACAGAGCGCTAAAAGCTGGGCGCATTATACGATCCCAAACGGGCAACATCGTCGATATTATCGAAGATCAACATGCATCATCCGACGTCCAACAAATTACTGAATTTAATATGGGCGTCTACATTGTCGAGGCAAACGTTCTCTGGCCAGCTTTAGAACAAGTGGTACAAAGTCATCAATATGACAGAGGCATTCCCTTTACAGCTTGTATCCGACGCTTGATTCAAAGTGGTTCGGTGATTGAAAGCTACCGTGTCCTGGATGAAGATGAATTACAAGGCATCAATACAGCAGACGACCTCGCACAAGCGTCTCTCATTTTGGAAAAGCGTCAGTTGCGCCCTCGTCGCGTTGAGGAGCACAACATTATACGCTTTGGCACGGGTGGGTGGCGTGCGTTGATTGGGGAAGGCTTTACGCTTGATAACGTGCGGAGGCTCTGTCAGGCACTAGCGAATGATGTGATTCGGCAAACACGCGAAAAGGATGGCGTATTAATCGGCTTTGATCGCCGTTTTTTGGCTGACACAGCTGCAAAAGCCGCGTCAGAAGTCTTTGCCGGAAATGGCATCCCCGTTCAGCTCTTGCCTGAAGCAGTTCCAACCCCCCTCGTTACTTACGCAACAGCTGAAGAAAATGTAGCCTACGGGTTGATGTTTACCGCCAGCCACAATCCACCGGAATGGAATGGCCTCAAGGTATTCGCCACCGACGGCTCACTCCCGCTCGATAACCAGATAGAACAAATTGAACAAGAAGCCAATGCAACCCTACCCTCGCATGTGGTCAAGATCGATCTCGACACCGCTCTGCGCAGTGGAATGGTGCGAGAAGTTGACTACACGAATGAATATGTTGATGCCGTTGAAGCACTCATCGATCTACATGCCATTCGTTGTGCAAAGCTGCGTGTGGCAGTTGATCCCATGTATGGTGTCGGCCAAAATGCATTGCAGATCGTCTTAACCGAAGCACGTTGCCGGATGGACACCATCCACTCCCGCCATGACCCACTCTTTGGCGGTCGTTCGCCTGCTCCAGATCCCGGTGCACTAGACCTTCTACGCACAACGGTTTGCGACGGGGGCTACGATCTGGGTTTGGCAATGGATGGGGATGCCGACCGCATTGCGATTATTGACCGCAACGGCAACTATGTGACCACCAATGAGTTATTGATATTGCTCTACTATTATCTGCATCGGATCAAGGGGCTGCGTGGAGGCGTGACGCGGAATCTGGCTACAACGCACCTGCTCGATCGGCTTGCAGCCCATTTTGGGGAAAGATGCTATGAAGTGCCCGTTGGCTTCAAACACATTGGGGCGAGCATGAAAGAGCATGACGTTTTGTTGGCAGGCGAAAGCAGTGGTGGATTGAGCATTCGAGGACACATTTTGGGGAAAGATGGCATCTTTGCTTGCGCTCTGGTGGTAGAGATGATTGCTCGGACAGGGCGCTCCATCTCCGACATGATGGAGGAGATCTATGCAGCGATCGGGGGCTTGGTCAGTCGTGAGGTCAATGTGCCTGCAACGCCAGACATGAAGATCGTTCTGCCGCGCAAATTAGCGGAATCTGCCCCCAAGGAAATTGCTGGCTGTCGCGTAGTCAAGATAACGACCACGGATGGAACAAAATTCTATCTGGAACACGACAATTGGTTGCTTCTACGTTTTTCCGGTACCGAACCACTTCTACGTATCTTCGCCGAGGCGGATACAAACGAAAGAGTAGACGCATTGCTCGAATGGGCTCGCTCTCTTATGTGAGCAAATCAACGATGCTGAATCCTAACCAACACCCGTTTGACAGATTGAATTAGTTCACGTAGGATAGATATCAAATCCATCATCCGACTAGAAACTGTTGACACCTGTTGGCGCGACGTCAACAAAATCTAAATCGTCCGCTGGCATTTCCCCCCATTTTGATGCTGTTTCTATTGGGGTGGTTCATTTTAGGCGGACAATTAGGTTTACATTTTTGCAAAGAGAAAAGATGTTTATATTTTCTACTTTGAGCCATGCTCAGGCAGAAAATGACCTCATATAGATTTTTATCTATGTATCAAAAGTGTAAACCTAATTCTGAACCACCCCAGAAAGTTATATGAATAAACGATTCTTGTCAGCAATCGTCTTAATTCTGGCCTTGGTCCTGAGTGCTTGTTCCGCACCAACTCCACCAGCCAGCGATACAGGTGGCGCCCAGGCAGCAGGTGATGGAGGATCTGGTGTGGCAGAGTTCCATCCAGCCTGGCCTTACGCACCACCGCCAACTGGCCACTTTAACACCTGGGTGAGCAATGGCATGACGCTTGGTATCTATCGAGCGTTGATGGAGCCGCCTCTATTTATGCAAATGTGGTCAGATGGTTCTTGGGTGCCCGTTGCCGGCGAATCGTGGGAGTGGGTTGATGACGTAACGTTGCGCGTGAATATTGTGCAAGGTGCCAAGTGGAGTGACGGCAGTGACTTCACCTCACAAGATGTCGTGGATACCTTTATGATCTCGCGTTTGCTCAGTCAGGCTGTCTGGCGTTTTCTGGATGACGTCGTGGCCGTCGACGATTTTACGGTTGACTTTATTCTAACCGAACCCTCCACAACGGTTCCGCGCCGCGTGCTACGCGAAATGCATATCACCGCATCCTCGGTCTATGGCGACTTTGCAAGTCAGGTGGCCGCATTGGTTGCAGATGGCAAGACCAACGAAGATGAGGAGTGGAAGTCGCTCTTGCAAGAATTCAATGAACTTCGCCCAGAGGAGATGGTCGTACTTGGTCCCTATCAGATTGACCCGAATAGCATCACCGAATCTCAAATGATTCTCAACAAAGTAGAGACCTCGTTTATGGCCGATTCTGTCCGCTTTGATCGGATGGTGAACTACAATGGCGAAACACCTGTGGTCACGCCCTTGGTCTTGGCTGGTGATGTCGATTATGCCACCCACGGCTTTCCACCAGCAACTGAAAAAGAGTTCCAGTCATTGGGTTATCGCATCATTCGGGCCCCCATTTACAGCGGTCCAGCTCTTTACTTCAATCACACAATTCACCCATTTGAGATGAAAGAAGTGCGGCAGGCTTGTATGTGTGGTTTCTCAGATAACTTGACCGATCTTTGGTTAACCGACGAAGCCAAGGCAACACTCAATCCCTATCAACAAGACCTGGACAAAGCCGAAGAATTGCTGACCAGCATTGGCTTTACACGTGATGATGATGGTGTTTGGCTGGACGATACCGGTGCCCGCATGGAATGGGAACTGACGGCACCTGCTGAGTTCTCTGATTGGTCTGCCGCTGCCGAAAATACAGCTGAACAGCTGACGGCCTTTGGTTTCAAGACTGCCTTCCGTGGTGTTAACTTCCAACAGCATCCAATTGATGTCAACGAAGGCAAATTCCAGTTGGCCATTCGTGGCTGGGGTGCAGGCAATCCTCATCCACACTTTGCACTGAACAACAACCTGACCACACACAACGCTGCGGCCACGGCCACGGGAAGCGCAGAATCTGGTAGCGTTGATAACCCAGGAATGTCATTTGATGTAAATGTCAGCACAGATTCAGTTGGCGATCTCAATTTGCTCGACGTTATTGACGCAGCTGGTTCGGGCAATGATGCAGAGGCTCAGAAAGAGCTCATCAGTACTGTCGCATTGGCCTACAATGAGCTATTGCCGCAAATTCCGTTGTGGGAACGTTATGGTAATAATCCAGTTCCGAGTCGCTTTGCCTCTGGCTGGTTACCAGACGACGATCCCATCTACAAGAATAGTCCATACGCCGATTCATTCGTGGTGCTCCAAATTATGGATGGCACCTTGGGGCCAGCGGAATAGGACGTTCATGGTGGATTGTTAGTTCTGTATAGCCGAATGTGCATCGCACATTGGTCTAAGAGCGTGCTTTAAAAGTCATTCTGTTTGGCAACAGTTGCGTAGCAACGGAGGTTTTGGGACGAAGAATCGAACGTTCCAAGTGCAAAAAGAGGATTCTTCGCTCCGTTCCTCTGCCGTTGCTTCGCAACCACTTCGTGAACAGAATGACACGCTTTGGCACTTTTAAAACACGCTCTAAGAAGAATATTTCACAAGGTCGATGCATCCGCGTCGACCTTATTTTTGTCATCAGCATTTCCATCGAACCCTTCCCCATCAATGGCACAAAGCGTCTGTTATGTGAGCTGTAACGCCAAAATCACAAACCATTCATGGACAATTATCGCCTGCTAACCATTGTTAGCGCCCTTTTCTTCACGGCAATTGGGATCAGTTCGCCTCTCTTCACAATTTTTCTTCATGAAACGCTCAAGACTGACTTTGGACAGATCGCGTGGATTCTGACGACCGTTGTCTTGATGACGATCGCAGGCAGCTATCTTTGGGGGCTGGCATCAGATTGGCTGGGCCAGCGCAAACCGCTCTTGGTGGTGGGTCTTCTTGGTGTTGCCTCAGGCGCATTTGCACTGAGCCAGGCACCTGATATCTGGTGGGCTTGGGGAGCACGTCTGACGACGAGTCTTTTTACGGCGGCTTATACCACCTTGGGATTGGCCTTGATGGGTGACATCCTGGAACAGGATGCAATACGGGCTACCAACGGAGAAGGTAATCCACGTCAAGGGGATAAAGGTCGTCGGATGGGTTTCTACCGTGGTCTGGGTTCATTCGCATTTGCGATTGGCGCTGTGTCGGGTGGCTGGTTGGCCGATCTCTACAATCTAAGGTTAGTCTTTGCGATCTGTGCTGGGCTCTATTTTGTGGCAGCGCTCTGTGCACTATTGCTCAAGGAAGTGGTTGTCTTAAAACCAGAGCATAAACCAGCCAATCATCGAGCCAATAACTTAGCTTGACTTTGTAAGTTTTGAGCACATTAAAAAGTTAATAACAGACAGCAGAAAGTAAGGTGTTCACCTGAGAGGGAGAGAATAAACGAAGAGCAGGTGAAATGTGGGATGTCTGGAAAAGGAAATGGGACCATAAGCGGCGGCGAACCAGAGAGAGGAGGTCATGGAAGGAGGCGTGAGTCTTGTGATACCAAGCAGCTTGAGGCAAAGGGATAGAGCCATCAGGAGAGAAGGCATGAGCCATCAAAATGACAAGGCTGAAAGAGAGCAGGAGTAGTGCGCTCAATGGCCAAGTCACTCCACTGGCGCTGAGTTTCGACACCGAGATGAGCCCTGGCTTCCTCGAAAGTGACTTCAATGGACCAGCGTTTGACGAAATCAGCGATGATGTGGGGGGCAGCCTGATGAATGTCGGTGGAGAAGTAAGCGACGGTCTCAGCTTGGCCTTTGGGATCGCGGACTAAAACCCAGCGCAGAAGGAGCGGGGTAGTGCCAGTGGAGTACCAAAAGGCAATACCAGTGGCCCAGTCGACGACTTCAGATTCTCCACCATACCAGTCAATGCGGCAGCGGTGCCAACAGGTGGTTTGGAAGAGGGCGACATCTGCCAGATTGGGCAGTCGCTGCCCAACGACAGGAGGACGACCAGGTCGTTTTGTGCCGTCAGGTTTCAAACGGGAGGGTGGATAGTCAAAGAGACGCGCATCCAGTCGCAGAGGCCCAATCAAGGTGACTCCTTGGGATTGACAGCGCAAGCCCAACTCGATCACACTGTAAGCCCCATCGCCGATGAGCTTGATTTCTCGACCTGGCAAAGCTCGACGCAGCCAGGCCACCACCTGCATGGTTCGTTTCGCTACTGTCCGGTGGCGCTTGTTAAGCGTTTCGCTGACTTTCGGCGTTGTGAGTAAGACGCTCAGAAAGGGCAACGACCAGTAGAGGTCACTCCACGGCAACTTGACCACCACACAGAAGACCAGCCACCGCAATCCGCTCGTGCTTACGTTCATCTTCCGGCCTGGCGCCAGGCTATCTCGCCAGTGTCCTCGTTTGCTGATCTTGGGACCCCAGCGCCTTTCTAGCGTCTCGTCTACCGTTATCTCGACTGGCGCTCCCATGACCACAAACGTATCCACAATCAAGTGCAGTAAGATATAGCTCAACATCAATCCATCCCACTTCGCTCGATTCAGCACATGGTGATACTTGGACCAGTCTCCTCTTGCTCCAATCCCATCACTCTCAACGCCGCTGTCACCGTTCGTCTTCCTTCGTTAACACCGTCCCTATCACCAAGACCAGTGCCTTTTGGTACGTCGGTTCTGTGAAGACTGGGCGAAAGCTCTCGAACAACGGGATTATTTCTGCTGGAAGGAACATTGGGCTCTCCTCTCTTTGATAGTTGTTTTCTCACTCCTATCTTACATCAGCTTCCCTTTTGTTCCTTCTTTATTAACTTTTTAATGTGCCCAAATTGTACAAAGTCGAGTTAAGAACCTATCCGAAAAGTGGTTGTGAGGCCGATCAGCTTCTCTGGTGAGAATGCATCGTCACAGAACTTTTCGGATTAGCACTAAAGGTGCATAAGGCCGTTCATTCACCGGAAATTGATGTATGCAAAAGAATCACCGATCCCCTATTCGTTTTGTCGCTCTGTCGCTCTGTCTAGGACTCCTTCTCTTACTTGGTCTCAGATGGGGCGTGGGGTTGATGGAGCACTCTCCGCTAAGAGCCGAGCTTGTTGTCTCTGCCTACAAGAGTGGAGATGTTGAACTGACCACTCATTCCCCACAAAGCCGTCGTCCAAGCACCCACACTGCTTCGACCGTTTATACGCCAAGCATCGCCATCGCCAAGATGACAAACGGGTTCAATGTGGAGAGTCCCCCAGGGCCTGAGTTGGCGCTCGGCGACCTTGTCACTTGGACGTATGTCGTCACAAATACAGGAAACGTGACGCTGAACAACATCTTCCTGGTCGATGTTCCCGAAGGCGATGTCACGTCGGGTTGCCCATCGACCACCCTGATGCCAAATTTGTCAATGACCTGTTTGCTTACATCTACTGTAACGGCAGTTGGTCAATATACAAACAGTGCCACCGTCACAGCGATTCACACGGAAATCGTGACATTCACTCAGATCGTGACAGAAACGGGCACACTCACCGACACGGGAACGACAACGGGAACCCTGACTGGTCCGATCACCAGCACGATGACATTCACAACAACGTCCGTCATCACTGTCACAGATGTAACCACCAGCCACTATTTTGGGGTTGGTGTCGGCATCGGCAACCTGGTCTGGCATGATGCAGACAATGATGGGCAGTACGAACCTGAGGCTGGTGAAGAGGGAATCGATGGTGTTGAAGTGCACCTCTATCACCATCGCCATCCAAATAGTTCGACCATCTCCGAGACGCTCCTTCTGACGACGACCACAGCTGATGGCGGCATCTATCATTTCGATGACTTAACCCCGGGCCTCTATTCTGTCAGAATACCCACCGTACCAGTCACATACCCCATGAGCAGCAATTGGGTCAATTGGCACGACGATGGAGAGGACAACGACAACAATGGACGCTGGGTTGAGATCGACAAGACCGATGGAGTCAGACCAACCATTCGGAGTCCAGAAATTCAGCTTTCAATTGGAGATGAGCCAGAGACCGACGGGGATGATTCCAATGGGGATCTAACCATCGATTTTGGGCTGTGGCGTCCTGCACCTTTGCTTGAACTGACGACTGCGTTGCATGGTGTTGAGCTCGATCAACGTCAGAATTATACTGCTGCCGTGACACCCCCTGGACCTCTGTTCACCGCCGGAGAGCTGGTCACGTGGACGCACACGATGACCAATGCGGGGAACGTGACATTAACCAATCTAGCACTTACGAGCGTGATCCAATCAAGCGATGTTCTATTGGCTGATTCACAGGCGCATCAGCCGGTGGCCTGCCCGACAACAACGCTCGCACCCTCTCAAACAATTACCTGCACTTTATCAACCATCATTAGGGTGCCGGGTCAGGTGACCTATACGACCTACCTGTCTGGCACGCCCCGCATTGGCGTCGATCCGATCATCGAAACTGAACCAATTCGCGAGACAACTGTTCGCTATTATCGGGCCGAGGAACGATTTAGTCTGGGCAATCGAGTCTGGTTGGATCACGGCAACCTATCTTCAAGTACGAACGCCGCCGTCCCGCATGGATTCAACGACGGCATCCACGACGAACTAGAAGCGGGTATTCCAGGCGTTACACTTATCCTCTATCTCAGCGGCACGACCTCGCCCCTTATGACAACAACCACTGATGTAAAAGGGGAATATCTTTTTGACGATCTAGTCGCCGGAGAGTATCGGGTCGAAATACCAGCCCAAAACTTTCAACCGGACGGCGTGCTGTTCAATCACCTAAGCAGTTCAATCGTCGAACCAGATCCCAACACCGACGGCGATCAAAACAACAACGGTTTGGCGGTGGGAGACCCTGCATCGACCGGTGTGCACAGTGGACCGATCCGCCTTGAATATGGCCCCACTTTTGAACCACATGGCGAGGAAACATCTGCACCAGACGGCGGCGAAAGGGAGGGGGCTGCTTCTGCAACCGCAGGCGATCTCTATACAAATCTGACCATTGACTTTGGCTTTATCTCCAATGAAGTCGAGTTGGGCGATCTGCTCTGGCTGGATATGGATAATGACGGTGTGCGTGATGCTGGGGAACCGGGACTAAACGATGTTCGTGTGGAGCTCTACCGAGCGGGGGATCCGCTCAGCGCAACGGCATTGATGACAACCACAACGATGCAAATGGGCGGTGCAGATGGGCGCTACCTATTTCGTGGCATCCCCCCTGGTGACTACGTGGTTCACATCCCAGCCACAGAGTTTCAGTTGGATGGCCCACTCGCTGGTTATCTCTCATCAACGCCGACCGAACTGGATCCCAATGATGATGAAAATGAAGCCGAGACTGATGCCGTACAGCGAGGGGTGTCGAGCGGTCCGGGCGACGAGAATGGACGCAATGAGACCATGCCTGCGATACAGGGCGTCTCGTCTGGCGTTGTAACCCTCTCTCTGTTTGGCGAACCAACTGGAGAAGACCTCGCACACATTTCCCATCTGAATGATGCACACGCAAATCTGACCGTGGATTTTGGCTTCTACCAGCCCGTGCAAGTCGGAGATCGGGTCTGGTTTGATGCAAATGCCAATGGGGTCTATGAGCCAAGCTTGGGCGAAGAAGGTGTTGCCCATGTTGCGGTGCAATTGTATCAAGCTGAATTTTCCCCAGACTTAGCCCTTCCATCATCTCTTTCTGATGTCGATCCGATCGGCACTACTGAGACAGATCTCAACGGCATCTATACTTTTACAAATCTGGTCCCAGGAGTCTACTTGGCCAAATTTTTGACATCAACATTGCCAGTGGATCTATATATCACCCAGCCCAACCTGGGCGTCAGCGAGGCGCTCGATTCCGATGCCGATCCAATCACGGGATTGACGCATCAGACCGGATTCCTACAATCGGGACAACACGATCAGAATTTGGATATGGGCGTCTTTCGGTTGGTGAGCGTCAGTGGACGGGTCTGGCAAGATTTGAATAGAAATGGCTTGCAAGATGAAGGTGTGGAAGAGGCTACGGGCGTGGCAGGCGTGGCAGCAACGCTCTATTATGCCGCCACAAATCAACCAGTTCCAGAACCATTGAATCCCACCCAAGATCGGACAACGACCACGGATCGGAACGGTCAATATCGCTTTGATGATCTGATTCCGGGTGATTATTACGTTCTGTTTGACCTGACGACCCTTCCCGCACGCTATTTTGTGACAACACAAAATAGTGGTGGCGATCTACCCTCCACCGACGCGATAGACAGCGACGCCGATCCAAAGAGCGGGCAAACAACCCCCACTGGGTTTCTCTTTGGCGACAATCATGCGCCGACAGAATCGCGTCTGGATATGGGGATCTTTGCCCCCGTGGTGATTGGTGACACAGTCTGGCATGACCGGAACCGCAATGGCTTATATGAACCGAATGGCTTGGATGGGGTTGCGGGCAATACCGATGATGAGCCGCCTGTGGAAGGGATAACCGTCAATCTATATGTGGCCTTGGGTGACCAAGAGGATGTTGGCTCGATTATTACCACAACGCAAACAAACGCGTCTGGCAACTACCTCTTTACGGACCTTGATGAAGGCAATTATTTGGTGGCGTTTGAGCTCGATACGCTTCCACCCGGTTATCGAGTGACAGTGCCGGGAGTCTCCACTCCTATCACAGATACAGTCAACTCTGATGCGACTGACTCCGACGCAACGAACTCTGACGCTGCACCCGACACGGGACTCACACCCGCGACGGGGTATCTCTCTGGCGGTACTCAATTCTTGACGCGTGATATGGGCATCTGGACACCGACCAGCGTGGAGGGACGCGTCTGGATCGATCTGGATGGGAATGGCCGTCAGGATTCGACGGAGACAGAGGGCATTGCCGATGTCTCTGTGTCACTCTTTGCGACTGAGGCTTTTGCACCATCTTCTCTGACTGAAGCAACTGTCGAGAACGAACAACAAATAGATGGCTCTCTTGTCGACGTCACCACCACAAACGCCACTGGTTATTACACGTTCACCGATTTACCGCCAGGGAACTACTATGTCCTCTTTGCGCAAGAGACTCTCCCCCCAGATTACCAGATCACCACACCAAATGCCCCAAGCGCTTCCGATGTAGAAGATTCAGATGTGTACCCGGATACGGGTGAAAGTCATCTGACAGGCTTCATCTACAGCGGAGAGCTCGGCTCTGCACTTGATATGGGTGTTTGGATTCCGGTTTCTATTGGCAGCCGCGTCTGGTTTGATCACAACTGGAATGGACGCCAAGATCTAGATGAGGTAGGTGTGCCAGATGTGCAGGTGAGACTCTATGGAGCAAACACCGGAGAGGATGCCCTCTCTGCGACACCACTCTATACTGCAACAACGGACGCAACAGGCAGCTTTGCATTTACAGATTTGATGCCCGGCAACTACATTGTGATCTTCGAGACGGACATGCTGCCACCAGGATATGTTGTGTCGCAACCCAATGCTGTGGACGATGCACTGGATTCCGATGCCAATCCAAGTACGGGCCAAACACCTTGGACCGGTCTCCTATCGAGCGGTATGAACGAGACCACAATCGCGATGGGAATCCATGACTTACAGGGGGTGCGCATTGGGGATACAGTCTGGCATGATCTCAATGCGAATGGTCTGCAAGAACATGGCGAGCCGGGCGTGGCAAGTGTACTTGTTTCCCTCTATGCGGCAGATTCTCCTCAGGAACCGCTCCGAACGACACTCAGTGATGAGAATGGTAGCTTTCTCTTTGATGGGTTACCACCTGGTGCTTACTATTTGATCTACAATTTAGAATCGCTGCCAGTGGGCTATCACGTGAGCCCACCACATGTCGGTGGCAATGCGAATGAACAGATCGATTCAGATGTCGATCCTCTGACTGGGCAGACGCCCGTGACCGACTTTCTGTCAAGCGGGAGTGAACATCTAACGCTTGATTTGGGTCTTTACCAGCTTGCCCAGATCGGTGATCGAGTTTGGTTTGATCAGAACGTCAATGGTCTGCAGGACCCGGGGGAACCGGGCGTTGCGGAGGTCATGGTTTCTCTTTTCTATGGCGACGGGGCGCCCACCAATCAGACATCTGTGACGGACAGCGACGGAGCATATCATTTTTCTGACCTCGTTCCAGGGACCTATTGGGTTGAAGTTGCGCCACCAATAGGATTTCTCTTTGGTCCAGATGATGAAGTTGTGGATCTCTCCACCGAAGGCGAACAGATCGATTCCGATGTAAACCCTGAGACAGGTCGAACAACAACAACAATGCTCCACTCGTCTGAACACGATTGGACATGGGATGCGGGACTCTATATGCCGGTGGCCCTGGGGAATTTCGTCTGGTTTGATGAAGATAACAATGGGATCCGCACGTCCGATGAAGAAGGGATCGGCAATGTTTTGCTGAATCTTTACCATGTTGAGTCGTACGACAGTGGTTCGACTCTCGTGATGACAACCACAACAGATGCCAATGGATTTTATCTGTTTGATATCTTGTCCGTTGGAGATTATGTTGTGGAAATCGCGCCGCAGAACTTCCAAGCCGATGGTCCGCTGGCCAACCTGTTGAGTAGCTCTGTGACGACGATTGATCCAAATTCGATTCCCAGCGAATCGAACATTGAGTCGTTTGGTGATGATGACGATAACGGTCTTGACGTCGGCGCCGTAAACAGAACCGGCATTCGGAGCGGAATGATTCAACTGCATGTGGGAGAAGAGCCGCAGGCAGAGAAGCATGTTGCTCCCGCCGTCGCGACTGTTGCCACAGATGAAAACACCAACTTTACCATTGACTTTGGCTTTTATGAACCATTGAGTCTGGGGAATCGCATTTGGATCGATGAGAATTACAACAGTCTACTGGATGAAGGCGAAATCGGTCCCGATGGTGTTGTCGTTCATCTTTATCAAGATAATGGGGGCACGGAAAGTGGGCCCGATCCAGATGGAAAACCGGATGGCGCAATTCTGCAAAGCACAGTCACTGCTGACGGTGGTTACTATCTATTTGACAACCTGGCTGCGGGTCATTATCTTGTCGAAGTCGCACGCGAGAATTTTATGGCGGACGGTTTGCTGGTAAACATGGTCAGCAGTTCTATCACGACTGTTGATCCTCACGCAGAGAATCCGTACAGAGCGGGCAGCCGAGATGGCGACGACAATGGACTGAATCGCACACCAATGCCAGCTGCGATTCGGAGTGGAACCGTTTATCTATCCGCCACAAATAGTCCAGTAGCTGAAGTGGATGTGGCCCCTTCTGGCAGCGGGATTGCACGAGACCAGAGCAGCGATCTGACCATCGATTTCGGGTTCTATGAGGCACTGAGCCTTGGCAATCAAGTCTGGCTGGACGCCAACAACGACGGGCAGCTTGGTGTTGGAGAATCTGGTATCAACGATGTTCTGGTACACCTCTATCGCCAGGAGATCGACGAAGATATCAGTCGCTGGACGATTGTGACGAGCGACACGACCTCCAGCGGTGGTTACTATCTCTTCAGCGATCTGCGCCCGGGTAATTATCTGGTCGAAATTGCCAGTGAGAACTTCGCACATGACGGACCGCTGCCTGGATTCCAAAGCAGCAAGCCCACATCGCTCCATGAGAGTCGACGGGCGGCAACTACTCAGAATCTGACGGTCACGCCGAGGGATATCCTCACTGGTACAACGCCTCACGAACTCAGCATTGACAACGATGACAATGGACTCGATCCGAGTGACGGAACCTTTTCTGGTGTCCACAGTGCAATCATTCCCCTTGCCCTTCATGAGGCCCCCATCGGTGAAAGCAACATTGGGCCACAAGGACTGGGTGATGCTGGGGATAGCAACAGCAATCTGAGCATTGACTTTGGCTTCTATGAACCCGTGTCTGTCGGTGGTCGCGTTTGGCAAGACGACGATGCCAACGGTGAGCAAGGTGATCTCGAGCAGATCGGTATCAGCAACATTCAGGCCACTCTCTATCGAGTCGGTGTTCAAACGCCAATCAGCATGACAGTCACAGGAGCTGCTGGTGGTTATCGATTCAACGATCTAGTACCTGGCGATTACTACGTAGTCTTCGATCTTTCAGGCCTGCCCACCCCATTCCACCGAGTGACGGCTGCGAATGTCTTTGGCGCAAGCGAGGCCGCAGACTCGGATGTTGATTCTTCCAGTGGGCAATCGACGCAGACAGGCTTCTTGACGTCTGGTACCCATCATCTTACGTTGGATATGGGCATCTATCAACCAGTAGGCGTTGGGGGGACAGTCTGGTTCGATAAAGATGCAGATGGTCTTTACGAACCAAAGTTTGGAGAAATTGGAATCTCACAGGTGGTCGTCTCTCTCTTTCACGGTGAGACTGGTCTGCCCGTGATGGAGCCTGCAAGTCCTGAGATACCTCGTCAAACAGAGACAAATCAACGTGGCGATTACCTCTTCTCTGGCCTAGAACCAGGTGTCTATTTTGTTTCATTTGATCTGGACACGCTGCCAAATAGCATGTTGGTCACAGAACGCAATGTAGGACAGAACGATTTCGTTGATAGCGATGTCGAACCTGCCACGGGACAGTCAGACCCGACTGAGATGCTCCACGAATTGGCCGTGGATCTTAGTTTGGATATGGGAGTCTATGGTGCAATAACGGTTGGCAATCGAGTCTGGGTTGATGACAATTACAACGGCATTCAAGACCCCGGTGAGCGCGGTCTACCCAATGTTAAAGCGACACTCTATTCAGCAGGCACTAATGCCACTGTAGACAACCCGCTCAACCCTGGTACACCCTTGACAACCCTCACTCGCGAAGATGGCCTCTATACATTCTCTGGTCTGCCTGTTGGTGGTTATTTTGTTGAATTTGATCTCGATACACTACCGTCAGGTTTTGCCGTCACTCATCAAAACGCTGGTGGGAGCGACGGTGCCGACTCGGACGCAGATCCAATATCCGGTCGAACCGGTTTAACGGGAAAACTAAATGGGGGAGATGTCGATTATAGTTTGGATATGGGCATCTGGACACCTGTGTCGTTGCGGGGGCGGGTTTGGGAAGATCGAAATGTTAATGGTCTGCAAGATCTGGATGAACCAGGAGTTCCCCATGTTTTGACCGTTCTTCGTGCTCCGGATGGGGCACCTGTTCTGCGAGAAGACGGAACCCCTCTGGCCACATCGACCGATCCAGACGGTTATTATCAATTCCACGATTTCCCTCCGGGTACATACTCGGTGCATTTCGAGCAACATAGTATTGCTGCTGGCTATGTCGCAACGTTACCCTTTCAGGGGGCATCCCATCCCATTAACCAATTCATAGACAGCGATGTCGATCCACTCACGGGGCAAACACCTCTTACGCAAATTGGACCAGGCGGGATTAACTATTGGGGCCTCCATATGGGTGTGATCCAAGGTCTTCAGATCGCTGGCCGCGTTTGGATCGACAAGAACCGTGATGGTATTCAAGATTCCGATGAGAAGAATGTCCCGAATGTCATCGTCACGTTGGTTGCTCAACATGGTCAAGCAATTAAAGATGTTTATGGAAACCTGATCGAGTCAGTGCAGACAGATGCAAATGGGCGTTACGGTTTCGAGCAAATCCCGCCCGGTGTCTACTCAGTTGCCTTCGATCTCGCTTCACTTCCCGAAGGCTATAGTGTAACTCTCCCGCGCGCAGGTAGTAATGATCAGTTGGATTCGGACGTCAATCCAAGCACGGGACGTACACCGTTGACGATGTTTGTGGCAGGCCGTGCAGGGACATTCATGCTCGATATGGGGATTCACGCACCCGTCGGCGTACGCATCGGGGACACTGTCTGGAATGATCTCAATGCGAATGGAATTCAAGATGCCGATGAATATGGTGTGCCAGGTATATCAGTCGCGCTCTATGTTGTGGATAGTGACGGCAACGGTCAATACACTGGACAAACCACAACCACAGCAATTAATGGGACGTACCTCTTCGATGAGCTCCCTCCTGGAAATTACTATGTCATATTTGATCTAACGACTTTGCCTGATGGTTATGGTGTAAGTCCCCCCAACCAAACGGCACCGAATTTACCATTCGACGACACAGTGGATAGCGATGCAGATCCCGCCACTGGACAGACCGGTTCAACAGGGGTCCTTCCCGTCACTGCGGAGGATATTTCGTTGGATATGGGCGTTTATCAGCTTGCGACGTTGGGCGACCGTGTCTGGTTAGATAGCGATGCAGATGGTGTTCAAGATCCTGGTGAAAGTGGGCTGCCCGGTGTATTGATTACGCTCTATCAAGGCGATGACACAACAACAGGTCTCTCAACAACAACGGACGTGTTTGGCCGCTACAGTTTTACGAATCTCGTACCAGCCGAATATTATGTTGAGGTAACGTCACCGGACAACTATAGCTTCAGCCCATTCCAGCAGGGAGGTCATCATGCAGCGGATAGCGATGTGAATTCTGAACTAGGACGATCTCCAACGATTATGCTCCAGAGTGGTGAAGAAAATAGAGATTGGGATATTGGATTCTTTACCGGTTCTGCCATTGGAAATCGCGTCTGGTATGACAGCAATACAAACGGCATCCAGGATCCAGACGAGTTTGGCGTTTTTAATGTAACCGTCCAACTATACGATGGGAATGGAGGGCTTGTTGATACAACCACGACTGACGCAGAGGGATTTTACGGGTTTAGCCAATTGGCTCCTGGCAACTACCAAATCGCATTTGTCAGGCCACGTGGTTTTGTGATGACGTGGCCGAATCAGGGCAACGATGAAACAGCAGACAGCGATCCCGCATTTGAAACGGACCAGACGGAGTTCAGCAAGCTGGATGCTGGAAAGGTCAATCCAAATTTGGATGCTGGCATGGTTTTGGCTGCTAGCATCGGCAATTATGTCTGGTTCGACCAGGATGGTGATGGCCTGAAGGATAAAAATGAAGAGGGCGTACCCCATGTTGCAATTATCCTCTATAATGAAAATGACGAGGAACCAATTGAAATTGCGCGAACCAAAACAGACGCTACAGGATTCTATCAATTTGCTGACTTGATCCCCGGTAAGTATTCTCTGCGCTTTATTCCTCCACTTTTCTTCGATTTTACAAAGCCAGATACCGTAGGGAGTTCGAATCCCTTTACCAGCAAAGCAGATTTGGCAACTGGGCAAACCGTGATCACTCTTCTAGAGCCGGCCGAGAATGAGACCATCTGGGGTGCAGGGCTCGTATCGGCGGCTGGCGCGGTAACGCTGAATCAGTTTATGGCCACGTTGCGTGAAACGAGCACAGGTCAAGAAATTGCAGTGGTATGGAGAACACCATCTGAGCTTGATACATTCGGTTTCTATCTGCATCGAGGAACAGATGAATTTTTCGACTCAACAGTCCGCGTATCAAATCGGCTGGTTCCTGGAGAGGATAGTCAAGACGGGCGATATGAGATCGTGATACCCCATGATCCAACAACTGATCCAGCCTGGGAAGAGATCCGATTTTGGCTGGTCGAAGCCAAACTGGATGGACGACAGATTCCTCATGGCCCTGTGCGCGTGCGATTAGCCGGCACAGAATCGTCAGTTTACTTACCATTGATTCTTAATGAATGATATCGTAGTATCGTAGGTCACTTCTCCGAAGTGACAAGCGTCAAATACCCTGGATCTTCACTTGAAAGAAGTGGCCATCTTGTCGCTGGTCCCGCCGGAGACGGGACCCACGATAATCCGGTGTTTAGGCTTGTCTCATCAGACAGACTATTGTAGGTCACACATCCCTGTGTGACTGCCATCAAGTACCCTGAATCTTCACTTGAAAGAGACTGCTATCTTGGAGCTAGTCCTGCCGGAGACGGGACCCACGATAATCCGGTGTTTAGGCTTGTCTCATCAGACAGACTATTGTAGGTCACACATCCCTGTGTGACTGCCATCAAATACGCTGAACTTCACTTGGAAAAGGCCGCTATCTTGTAGAATCAGTAGATCCAAAATGTGTCTTTTATCCGCGGAGGTAGCATTCTCTAATGCGGCTCTACTCGACCGGGACCGGCGTAAGAGAACGCTGCGCCATGCATGGCGACTCCGCAGGAATTTGGATCTACTGAGAATAGGAAAGTATAAAAATCAACCACGAAACATGGCCAGATTCTGGCTGTTCACGAAGTGGTCGCTTCGACCTAGCTGACGGCTGATTAGCTGAAAGCTTATTTAACGCTAGTCCCGCCGGAGACGGGACCTACGTGAATGTGTTATGAGTGCGATTACAATAATGGATAGATCATGACAAGCTTGATTCAGACGAATTCTTTTTTAACACGAACTGTTTTAGCCCTGAGTTTACTCTTGTCTATCTGGTTCTCTCACCCCTTGCCATCAAACGCTGCAGAGAGCTTGGACGAACATGTAAATCGAGACACGTCTGGTGATGCTCAGTCATCTGCACAAATCGTCAATCATGCAGAGGGAGTCACCATTCAATGGACGCTAGAATCAACCAGTGTGGGCGGGGTCAGCGTAGCTTCCGCAGAAGCCGCGCTCCAAAGTATGTCTCGCGTGCGATTTGGTGGTTATGCGCTTCCAATGCAGTTGGAGACTGTATGGCTGCCAGATGATGTACACCCGATTCCTCAATTTCATCAATTAGACAATCAGATCTGGTCAGCTTCTCTGGAGATTGCGGAGCCACTAGCACCCTTGGCAATTGGCTGGGAAGAGGAATTTGAACAGCCCAAACCCAAGCCGCTCGTTCTTCCATCTGAGCCAGTCTTCATTTTGCGAGAAGGGCGTCTGCGGGGTCAACGTGTGGCTGTCTTGGCCTTTAGTCCTATTTATGTGGAAGCCGGGTCTACAAGAGTGGTTCGCAAGATTGAGGCCCTCGTACCCGATGTTCAGGTCATCAAAGAGCCACTCTCTTTGTTAACTGTTCGTTCGTCTGGTCTCGCTCCCACTTTTAATCCCGAATCACTTGGCCCATCGAATCCTGCTGCAGTGAAAAATGCAGTCAAGATACACGTTCATCATCCCGGAATTCAGCAAATAAGAGGCGATGCGTTCGTTGCCGCCGGCATGATACCTGGCATCGATCTAGCCAAGTTACATCTGTGGTTCAATGGCGTGCAGATCCCGTTAGAAGTGCGCGATACAGATAACCGATTGGATGAAACGACCGAATTGCGTTTCTATGCCCAACCTGCCGACCACACAATGAGCGTTCGTGATCGATGGAACGCTACTGCTATCTACTGGTTGACGGCAGAATCAGGGAATGGATTGCGTATGAGCACACATGATGCGTCTATAGGAAGCGCACCAATCCGAGAGACGGCAATCGAGCGAGGCATTTGGGAAGAAAACAAGCTCTATGAGTCCGCTATGTCTGGTATCGATGAGGACCACTGGTTTTCGCGGAGCATGGTTGTTTCACCCGGACAGCAGAACAATCCAGCCACCTATCCCCGCTTCTCGATTCAACTGAATCATGTTTTGCCCTTGGTAAATGAAAGCTCTATCCCTTCTGTCTTTACATTAACAGGGAGTGCAAAAACCATCGCACCTCATACGCTGCAGGTCAATGTAGGTGTCTTGCAAGAGTCGTTTAGCTGGCAGAATCTTGACAACTATGAGAACTGGCAACAAACAATCGAAACGCCACTTCATCCTCCTGAGATAGAGCTTGTTCTATTACCAAGTAGACTGTTAAGCGAAATTCGACTCGATAAAATTTATTGGAGTCAGCCAGTCAACCTCGATTTTCGCTATCAAGGGGCTGCATTCTCCACTGTATCCGGGACCTGGCGCTATCAGCTGATCAACCCACCAAGAGAGCATCGATTGTACGACATTACTGAACCACTGAACCCCCGAATTATCCACGCAACGATAGGAACTGATCTCCTATTTGAGAGCGGACCACAGCCACATGATTACATTTTATCAGGACCTGGCACCCTCCATCACCCGCAGCTGACGGCACACAAACCTGTCCTCTTTGACACACAGACAGGAGCTGATGCCCTCTACATTGCTCCTGTGCAATTCTTTGATGCATTATTGCCATTGGTACAGCATCGTCAAAGACAGGGATACTTCGTTCAGATGATCTCGATCCAGGATATTTATGATACATGGTCCTTCGGGCATGTCTCCCCAGAGGCCATTCGGGATTTTCTGCGCTTTGCCGTTCACAATTGGAACCCATCTCCTATTTCCACCGTCTTGGTTGGAGATTCCACAGTCGACCCACACAATTATATGGGTAAACAGGATGGAATACATAATCAAAACGTGATACCAGCCTATTTAGCAAATGTCGACCCATTTATCGGCGAAACAGCGTGTGAAAGCTGTTTTGCGCAGCTTGACGGCGACTTAGACAGTGATAGTCTAACAACTCCAAGCTACTTGACGGATCCCAGCTCCGTCGCTGATATTTGGCTGGGACGCTTTTCTGTTCAAGATGAATCACAAGTTTCTGCCGTCGTCAATAAGATATTGCGGTATGAGACCAATCCAGTAGACGATTCTTTGGATGAGTGGCGCTATACCAGCCTCTATGTGGCAGATAATTATTTGAGCGCAGATGGAAAGGAGGATGGTGCAGGAGATTTCGCTTATTTATCGGATCTAATTATTCTGGGTGATCCAAAGAGCGGGATCCCATCGGTTCAGTCTCCCAACATGGTCACTAACCGGGTCTATTATGATCCAAGTCCATCCAACCGCTCTGCCCCTTGGCGTATTGCTGATCCAGTACAGGCGCGTCTACGTGTTATCGAGCAATTTAAACAAGGACCTGGTTTGGTTTCGTTTAATGGGCATAGTCATCACTTCCAGTGGGCCTCAACAGATGTTACTGTGAATCAGGCATACTTGTTTGGCACGAATGACATATTCGAATTGAAAAACATCGATCAACTCTCAATCGTTCTGGAGATGACTTGTTACACTGGACAGTTCACACGTGTTTCCACCACAGGAACCACCATTGATGAGCGGTTTCAGCGGTATGAGGATGGCGGTGCCGTGGCGATCTGGAGCTCGGCGGGCTCAGCCGTGGCCTATGGCAACAATGCATTAATGACCGGATTCCATGATCAGTTGTGGCGTTCCCCACCGCTGGGTGCACGCATGGGAGAACTGATTGAAGCTGGATACCATGAGCTATTTCAAAAAAAGGGGTGCTGCCAAGAAGCACGATTGAACTACCTTCTGTTGGGTGATCCGCTGACGCCCGCTCTTATCTGGGCACCAAATCGTCAATATCTCCCACTGATCAGAAAGTAGCCAATCGTTGCATTTGCTCGCAGGTCCCACATCTCTGTATAACAGAAGCCAAGCACCCTGGATCGTCACTTGGACATGGTTGCGTCTTGGAGCTAGTTCCGCCAGAGACGGGACCTACGAGAATCTCGGCATCCGACTTCGTCCACGAAGGTGGACGTTCGGTCTTGCCATGAACATGGTTTCAACCTGTTCTCCCACTTTCTCGCGTAGACCCTAATTTTAGTAGGTTACGCGGTTGATCAGGTCTAGTTACTTTGATCTCCCCATCCCAAATGCTCCGATGAGTACAAGAACGATACCAATGAAACCGATGGTTAATCTTACAAGAATCGGAGGCTCAAATACACCCATCCGCCCGACCTGGATCGTGGTGATCATTGCAAGTAGACACATATAGCCAAAAACTTGTAAGACAATCGTCAACATTCTGTTCATCATGCCTCCGAACTTGGTCCAGGCCAGAACCAAAGAGGATGACAAGATGAACAGATGAATCTACATGTCACCTGTTATCTTGTCACCTTATCACTCCTAAATTGATAGCACTAGCGAACAATCGCCTGCTCTGTGAGATAAGCATCAATTTTGTTCAAGAGCATTTGATATCTGGATTTGGCCAACCTTGCCTCAAATGGAAACCCTGAGTTCCCGACACTGACGGTGATCAGACCATCTGGTTCGGTGTAGTCGATCCTTGAACGGACTTCAAGGATCTCGGACTGGTAGTCAAAGGTAAACGCGACACTTTTGCCTTTGGCGAAGATGACCCTGGTCTCATCTGCTTTCACTTGTCGCCATCGCTCTTCACCGCCGAGCCCTACTTCTTCGAAATATCGCTGAATCTGCTTGAACGTTTGTTTGTCCCCCTGGTACGTGTTCGACACATAGCAAGAGAAGATTTCATTGAGTAACATTGAAAATTCTCCATTTTAGGCTAATCCAGACGATTAAATCTACATATTTAGAACAACCATAGGTCTGTGTATCCGTGTCAATCCGTGTCCTATTTCTAGTTCCTGGTTTCACTCAATCCGATGCCGTTAACTTGCCTCCAAGAAACTCTTGCAACCACCCTGGAACAGCCTCGGCATACTCTGATCGCTCTGGCTCATCCAAACTAGAGACAACGTGATGCCATGTGAGCGTGCGACAGAACATGCCTAGGCGGTGAGCGCTCCTGCTGGCTGTGACCAAGTTTTGGCGTGTATCGAATTGAGTGAATGGTTCCAGATAGGCATCACGCAAGTAGGCAAGCTCCGGTGCATCTTCGTTCCAGCTAAGCTGATAGGCCGTGCTGCGCAACATTACCACAAGTGTAAAGAATGGGTGACCAATGCCGCTCTCTGCCCAGTCGGCAAAAGTAACGCGCCCTTCCTTCACAAAGATGTTGGCATCATGAAAATCATCGTGATGAAGCGTTTCTGGAATGCCAACCCGCGCCAACTCTTGACACATGGTACCTATCCTTGGTGCAAGCATCTTGAGTTCCTGGTACTCCTCAGGCGTAAGGCCACCGGGGTGACCAATCATCAGCGCTTCTTGGTTGTCCAGAAGATTTTCATAAAGCACGGGCAGGCGCGAGAGGCGGCGGTCAAGCATACCCAGTGCCAACAGCTCATCTGCATGCCTGGCCAGCTGAATCTGAACTTCTGCATAGAGCGGAAGCAATTTTAGCCAGCGTTCATAACTCTTTTCGGCTTGAATAAAAGCGCGTAGAGGAGTACCTGCATCATGCATGAGCAGCCAACCACTTTCAGTGTCACTGGCCAGTACTTGTGGCATACAGTCAGGGCGCCAACGAGATAGGGCTTCTGTCAGTGCTGGTTCATAGGCCAATGCGGGTGTCGTCGCTTTGAAAAAGACAATTCCCGCACTGGTTGGGATACGCAATACCGTGGCCCACGGGCGGACATGGGGTTGTTCGATCGGACCAGAGATAGCGATATTTTGTACAGTCAATTGGGATCTGATCCATGCTTCAACCTGCGCCAACCACTCTGTATCTTTCCAGTTGATACTCATGCTGTTCCTTGTTCATTTACACACTTTGTGATACACACTCGAATTTTATCGCATCAGAAGCGGGAGGAAAAAATCGACGGTCGCAGTCGTCGATGCCTTGTGTATAAGTACTTCTGTCTCTGCTTCCAAACTATTTCGACTGTTGCTGGCCCGCACAACAACTACATACCGGCCTTCGGTCGTATACGCATGTGTCGTCGATTCCCCACTCCCTGTGTCGCCGTCGCCGAAATCCCACTCATAGCGAACACCACTGCCGGCATCGATAGTGGCAGTAAAGTTGATGGTCTCTCCCACCACGTTAGGACCGTCGTGGCTAACGACTAAATTGGCAATGGGTACACCGCTGACAGGCTCGTCCATCACAGTCACCACTGTTGTCATACTGAGCGAGTTGACGCGATTGCTGGCAGTAACTGTCGCTGTGTAGGTACCCGATTCGGCATATGTGTGGGTGACGAAGGCTCCACTGGCCACCTGATCGTCCCCCAATTCCCAAGTGAACTCAACGTTGTCACCACTGGCGACCTCTGCCATCAAAGTGACAATGTCCCCCTTAAACACGGGGCTGTCGTTGATGGCAAGCAGATTGGTCACAGGTTTAGAGCCGCTATGGGCTGGTTTGACAACGACTTGTGTACTGGCTTTCATGCTGCTCACCCCATTCTGTGCAGTGACTTCAACAGAATAGGTGCCGATTGCTTGGTAGACATGAGAGACTGTTGCACTTGTCCCCGTATGGCCGTCGCCAAAATCCCAGGTGTAGGTGACATTCCTGCCCGCATCAATCGTCGCCACAAAGTGAATGGTGTCGCCAAGGTTCGTCGGACCATCATTGGATGCGACCAGATTTGTGATCGAACCATCTTCATCAAGGAGGGTGAGCGCAGGATTTGCACTGTCTGCGCTCTGCGCGCGCATTTTGCTTACATAGACATGGCTCGCTTTGGTCAACTGACCAAATTCTTCTGGTTTCTGTGATGCCAGGGCTCTGTCTGCCATCCAGAGATTGGTGGCGCTCAAGACTAGTAGTGTTACGAGCGCAATGGATAGATAGTGCGACTGTCCCCTGCGCATGTGGATAGGACGGTGGGATGCATACTCGCTTCTCCACCGTTTGATTTCTGCATATTTCATTTCTATATATTGTTTGAAAATTGGCCCAGTCATTTGCGATTTCTTTCTTACGATTTCAACTCTCATCGCCACAATCATTTAAACTTCGGACAATTGTCCCTCAATAGAAACTTCTCGTTTGTCCCTTTTGGCAACAGGCGCATCGGGCCAACAAAGCCGAAGAAATCTAATGATTGCGGTCTACTCATTCCGAGCAAATATCAGTATAAACAGCGAGTGTGACCTAATCGTTACATTAGGCCAATCCAAAAAATAAAATATACGCGAGAAGGTGTTAAACTAGCTCTCCAAAAGGAGCAAAAATGACAATCTCGCCAGAAATGGTTGAAGTCTTGAAAGAGACGAAGGCCATGTTAAGTGGATACGAAAGAAGGCACTTCATGGCCCAAACGGTCAAAACGATATGCGAAGGGGGTCCGACGAAAGCAGAACGAGAGTTGGGCTGGAATCGGGCGACGATAGCCAAAGCCCTGGAAGAACTAGAAGGCGGCTTCTGTTATGTCGACCAAAGCCACCGACGTGGTCGCAAAAAAGCCGAAGACCATATCCCCACTTTACTGGCCGATATGGTTGAAATCGCCGATCAATTCAGCCAGACCGATCCCACCTTTCGAACCCCCCAATTGTACACTCGACTAACCGCCGCCGAAATGCGTACCCAGCTCATCGAGCAGAAAGGATACACAGATGAGGAATTGCCTGGCGAAGAGGCCATCCGCTTGAAGCTCAATGAGTTAGGCTCAGTAGATCCAAATTTGGCGTTTTTGGCTATTTTCAGTCGAGATTGCAGGGATTTTGGAGTCATTTATTCAGATTTCGGTTACAGAAAACAACCTATTTCATATCTGAAAATCGCCCAAATCTAACGCAAAAGCTAGATATCGACCGGCAAATTTGTATTTATGTCAACTGTTTAGCCAGAATTCTCTCTCAAAACCTGAAATTTGGATCTACTGAGGCTATGGCTCAAACCGGGTCAAAAAAAGTCAACCAGTGAAAAAGATCCCAGAGACCGATGCGATCTTTGATAGAATTCATCAGATCAATCAAGAAGCGGATGCAGACGAGACGGTTCTGCGCCTCTCTTGGGATGCCAAAGCGACGATTTTACTTGACCGTTTCTCGAGAGAAGGGATAAGTCGAGTGGTTGTCAAAGCGCTCGATCATGACTTTCAAGATAAGAAGACCGAGAAAGTCACTCCTTTTGGCATTTACCTCCCTTCAACCAAGGAACTCTTTCTTTACTTGACTCAGTCGAAAGTGACGAGTGACTGTATTGTCGACTGCCTGATTGATTTTGGGAAAGCGTACGTGAACACTTTCCTCACGTCAAGACCCTCGTGATCAATCAGGACAATGGTCCCGAAAATCATACCCGTCGGACTCAGTTTATGTATCGTCTCACTCAGTTTGTTGAGCACTATCGTCTCTCTATTCAGCTCGCCTGCTACCCTCCTTATCACAGTAAATACAACCCCATCGAACGGGTTTGGGGCCATCTTGAAAACACTGGAACGGTTCTCTTCTCGATTCTCTTGAGACCGTTCTCAATTTTGCCGTTCTTTTCGCTTTAACCAACTACAACCCTTCGTTCACCTGAATTCCACTCTTTATGAGACCGGCGTCAAACTCACTCAGAAAGAGATGGACCGTTTGGAACAACGCTTCCAACGTTTACCTGGTTTAGAAAAATGGTTTGTCCTTATTCCCCCTCTCCATTCTCTCGTTCGCGTATAATTATTTTTTTGGTTTAGCCTTATAGGGATTGAAAAATAGGACACGGATTATCAGGATGAACACGGATTATCCCAGAGTCAATCCGTGAAATCTGCGTTCATCCGTGTCCCATCTTCTGAATCCTTATAATCTCTAACGCACGCTGCCGCAATAATTCTTAATGAACACCAAATAATTGATCGGTCGTCTTGCACATTAAATTATGGAGAATCCATTATGTTACTGAATATGAAGGACTTATTGGCGGTAGCGCGTGCAAATTCTTTTGCTGTTCCCGCTTTTAACATTAGTAGCAATATGCTCCTAAGTGGTGTGATTGAAGCCTCTGAAGAAAAGCAGTCTCCCCTGATCCTGGCTATTCATCCAGATGAGTTGAGTTTTGTGCGTCCTTCCTTTATCAAGTCAGCCATCGAGGAAGCGATCAAAGCCACGGTTCCCGTTTGTATCCATTTAGATCACGGCTCATCAATGGTCCACATTATGGAAGCCATCCAGTGCGGCTTCACCTCTGTCATGATGGATGCTTCTGAACTGCCACTTGAGGAAAATATTACAATTTGCAAACCAGTCGTGGAGCTTGCTCATGCGGTCAATGTTTCGGTTGAAGGGGAATTAGGCACCATCGGCACTGTCGATTCCGAGGCCGAAGCAGGGGCGGAAGAGATTATCTATACCAATCCAGATGATGTTGTTACCTTCATTGAGGCAACAGGGGTGGATACGTTGGCGGTGGCAATCGGGACTGCCCACGGCATTTATCCCAAAGATAAGAAGCCAGAATTGAAACTGGACTTGCTGAAGGAGATTGCATCCAGAGTCGATATTCCGCTTGTTCTTCATGGCGGCTCTGCAAACCCTGATGATGAAATTGCTGCAGCCGTGAAACTGGGTATCAATAAGATCAATATTTCCAGCGATATGAAGGACGCTTTTTATCAGAAGTGCCGTGAAGTGCTTTCCGACCCCACCCTTCGAGAACCGAATTCGATTTACCCGCCATGTATAGAAGCCATGAAGAAGGTTTGCCACCATAAAATTGACCTATTTGATGCCGCCGCTAAAGCTGCACTATATTAGGAATCCAATCGAGATGCCACATAAACTGCGGACAACAGAATCGTTTTCTATCGAAGGACAATTGTCCGCACTTTAAATGATGAGGCTATAAGTTGTAGTGCCGCCCGAACTCTGAATCTTGTCACCAGTGGTAAAAAACTCATGACAGAAAAAATTGCCCTGGGATTTGGCGACAACATCGATTATGAGATCGTCTGGGACTCTAAGGTCATTGAAAACCTGATCATCCACTATCGCATCCGAGGTGAAGAGTTGGATGCCAATATAGTGATCAATGATGAACGTGATTTGGTGATTTCGATCCTGAGTTTCTTGAAGGCCGGAACTGGCGGCGAACGCTTTGTTTCCTCGTCGGCCATTATTGAGCATTTTGTGCAGAATTTTGAATGGAAAATCACGCTTGGTGGGACGTCCGTGCGTGCCGCCATCGCCATGCGGAAGCTCGGCTATACCTCGGCTCTTCATCTTGTCACCATCAATGACCATGTGCGAAAACTCATTCCACAGGATAGCCCCTATGTTTGTAGCAATACAAAAGAGAGCTCGTATCCGCACTTGATTGTGCAATTTGGGCAAGATACCTGCGTGAGAGTTGGTGACATCGAATTCTGTACCAGTCGGGCAAATCGGATTATCTATCAACTTTACTTTCTGGTAAAGGCTTGAGTGACAAAGGGCAAACCGAAAGGGGCGGAAAAAAGAATCCACCCTGAAAAAACGGGATAAAATGTAAAAATAGTGCTCGGCTAGTTTAAGCAGCGGCATTGAGGCGGCGATGAGCGAGAACGCCTTTAGGGAAATGGTGTGAAACCGAGGCCTTTTTCCGAAAGTCAGGGTCGAGTTGGTCAGGAGTTGGAAAAAGAGCACTCGAGAGAACACGGCGCAGCCTGCCGGGAGTGGATTGAGGCTCTCGATCCCAGTAGCCAGTCGGTATGGGAGGAAGAGAAGCGGCTAAATGGGAAAGAAGATTGCCAGCCAGCAGCCCCAGTTCAGGTAAGCGGAAACAAGCCTCATCGGCATGAACAAATTGACGATGTAAGCCAATCATCTGCTTGGAAGCCAAGGGGGGGAGGTTCAACAGGCCAGCGTTCCAGGTAGACAAGATAAATGGTTTCAGGCTGCAAAGTCATAACGGTCGCCAAAACCAAAGGTGTGTTGTAGGCCGGATCCTGAATGACGTAAATCGAGTAGGTACGGTTGGCTGTATCCACCTTGGTTGTTCTGGGGACGAGATTGTGCCATGCTTGATAGCAAATCAGGCGACCACTATAGAGAAAGCGACCAGACGAGTCCGGAGTTGTAGCCTCGAGTCGCTTTCCCTTATAGCTGCGAGAGAGCGGACGCACAATATCACCATATTCAGGTGGTCTGCCTTTTTCTTTGCGTTTGGGGAACTCATTGCGGCGCACTGTGCAGTTAATGGCTTCCCGCAGGACAAATCGGTCTATGCCGCTTTCTAGCATTTCTCTGATTGTAAACCCGGCATCGACCACCGCCACTTCGTCTGACTCCAGTGATTTCTTCGTCTCTGTCAGCAGCTTTTCCGAAACTCACTTTCCTTTGTTCCAACCGTGCATCTCGATTGCCTTGAGCAGTGGCACTCGCTTCCCGCCTATCTCCCCGAGCTTATCATCACTCCAAAGATGAGCGCGGGCAATGCCCGAGCCGTTGAGTTATAGAGTCGGTTCACTTTCCCTTGCAGCTTCGGTCGCCAGAACCCTGTGATATCTATGCTTTTCACTCGGTACCCTTCTTTTTTTGCCTCCCATTCCCTTTCCACTTCTTCTTGCCACGACCCCAGCAGACTTGTGATATCCCATGATCCTTATCGAAAGCTTCGCCGGAGCTCCTCATCTTCAAACCCGCTTTCTTTCAATGCGCTATGGATTGCTCCTCGACTTTTCAGAAACGACCCATTCAGCATTGCCCACATCAGACGCATTACATTTACGTTTGTTCCCATCGGCGTTACTTGCAATACATTCATCAGTACTGCTATAGTTATTTCTGGCGCGGTTAGCATTCCTTCCTCCTTTTTGGGTTCTCTACCTTTAGGATGAACTGCTAACCGCTTTTTGTCACATTTCTCACCTCATCTCTTTTCTTTTACCAGAAAGTAAAGATCATAATGATCATGACAATATCACTATGAATCTGAATGAGGATTTTTCCAGCCTGATCACGGATGCCAGGGTATTTCTGATTTCCGGCTTTAATGCGATGCAGAGCGAGGAACTTCTCACCAACAGGCTGGAGTCTCTTTTAAGAATCATGCAGAATCTCCCGAAGGATGTATTGGTTTATTATGAGGACGCGGGCTTTTATGATGCCAGCTTTAGCAAATTGATTCATTCTACGTTGGCGAATAAGATTACCGTTTTCAGTCTCAATGAGGATGAACTGCAAGCTCATCTCGGTAGGAAACTGGATGTGTTAAATGTCTTTCAGATCAAAGACGCATTAGTGGATCTACAAAAACAAATCCCCGCTCCAATCATTGTCGTACATTCCATGTATTGGGCACTTGCATATGGTGAAAAAGCCATGTGTGTTGCGAAAGCGCTCAAAGGCGGCGTTACGATGGCAACAACACGCTTCTGTTATGGAGATGATTTCACGGGGTGGTTCAGAATTAGGTTTACACTTTTGATACATAGACAAAAATCTATATGAGGTCATTTTCTGCCTGAGCATGGCTCAAATTAGAAAATATAAACATCTTTTCTCTTTGCAAAAATGTAAACCTAATTGTCCGCCTAAAATGAACCACCCCGATTTCACTATAGAAAATTATAAAGAAATCGAAAGCCTGTCTCCCAATCAGCAGGGGGCAATCTTTACAGATGCGTTGAAAAAGCTGCTCGCCAATAAAATATGCTGTGTGCCAGTCGCGTATGTTGAGCAATCAAATACAACAACGGTTGGTCTTGGTGATGCGTTTGTTGGTGGATTCCTGCCCGCACTTCTTCCATGAAATTTCGCCCCTGAACCTTTTGGGGATCATGTATTTAACCGGCTTGTTGCTGCATCTGTGATACATGAAGCAGAAATGCTTCGCAATCTCAGTCTGAGATTTGTGCGGGGAACGCACTGCTCACCGGAGTCACGACGTTGTTTGTCGTGGCTCTGGCTTGCCGTTCATTTCTATGATGATCAATGGACCATTTGCACACATTTGGAAGATGGGTATATTTGGTTCACCGAATCAACCTGGTGTACCATACCTCGAAATAAAACATATGTTCCTATTTGTTTTTGCATCAAGGAGTGCACATGGAAATCACTTGGTATGGATTATCTTGTTTTCGGATTCGCGAAGGCGGTACAACAGTCGTCTGCGATCCGTATCATAAATCAGTCGGCGCACAGCTTCCCAAGCTCAAGGCTGATATTGTGATGGTCAGTCATGATCGACCTGCTCATAATGACGCCGTGCGCATTGGCGGTGAACCCAAAGTCTTAACTGGTCCTGGAGAATATGAAATTCAGAATGTCTTCATTACAGGATTACATAATCATCATCGAAAGCAGAATGGATCTGTTGGTGAGCGCAACGTTGCCTACTTTTTTGAATTTGATGACTTTAGCATTGGTCATTTAGGCGATATGGGCGAAATTCCCAAAAAGTCGGAGATCGACGAACGCCAAATCGGTGAAATTGATATTTTGATGGTTCCAGTTGGTGGCGGGGATACGCTTGATTCGACACGGGCCGCAGAAATCGTTGGCATGCTGGAACCAAAATTGCTCTTGCCAATGCATTACCAACAAACAAATTTGTCGGCAAAATGGATAGAAGAGCTGGAGCCAGTCGATAAATTTGTCAAAGAGTTGGGTGTCACAATACCCGAACCACAAAAAATCCTGAAAATCACCAAAAGTGCTCTGCCAGAAGAGACACAAGTTGTACTCTTGGATGCTGCCTTATGAACGTATTTGATCAATTTCGCATGGATGGGAAAACAGCGATTGTGACGGGCGGAAATCGCGGGTTGGGCAAAGAGATGGCTCATGCACTGGCGAGCGCGGGTGCGCAAGTTGCTATTGTCTGTCGTAGCGCAGAGAGAGCAAGCAATGCGGCAGAGGCCATAACAACTGAAACAAACGCGATCTGCCGCGGTTATGCCTGTAACGTTACCCAGCAAGAGCAAGTCTATTCGCTGATCGGCAATGTTTTGACCGATTTCGGTCAGATCGATGTCCTGATCAACAATGCCGGCATCAATATTCGGGGACCAATCGATGAGTTAACCCTTGAGGAGTTTCAAGAGGTTCAGCAGATCAACGTAACGGGACCGTGGCTAATGTGTCGAGCTATCGCACCTCATATGAAGGAACGACGCTATGGGCGCGTGATCAACGTTGGTTCAACCCTCTCAATCATCAGCATGCCCGACCGCACCCCCTATGCCAGCAGCAAAGGAGCAATCTTGCAGATGACGCGTACTTTATCTCTCGAGTGGGCCCCTCACAACATCACGGTCAATGCAATGCTACCAGGTCCCTTTGCCACGGAGATGAATCAATCGATTATGGATGATCCAGAAGCATACAAAAACTTCATCGCCAAAATACCCCTTGGTCGTTGGGGGGCACTGCATGAGATCCACGGATTGACCCTCTTTTTGGCTAGTGATGCAAGCAGCTTTGTCACAGGGGCTGGCATTACGATTGACGGCGGATGGACAGCCTATTGAGTGAAATCCGAAAAATTAGCAATCAGCGCCGATTTCGTTCAAGAGCTCTGAGACAACCAATTCTATTGTTGCTGTCCGTGCAGTTTCTTCGATCTCAGTCACTGCTTCTTCTGAAAGAAGCAGATGCAGCTCACGACATTTTTCTGTTGCAAACTGTCGGCTAATACGATCCGCCGCGGGGTGTCGCCGTACAAAAGTGAGAAGGGCAAAGGCTTTTTCCAATTTAGACTGAGTAATAAAAAAGGAGGCAATCTTGTTTATCGTTTCCAGTTTTTCGGATTCTGTGTGTGTTTGAGTTGTTCGGAGTACTTCTCGATAATGTATCATAGGTCTGCTGCATCCTGGAATTAACGGTATCCTGGCGCGCTATCTATGCACCATTCTTGCGCATAGGTGACCACAAGCAACCACCCCGCCAAGAGAATCATCTCCCAAAATGAAGTAGCGCGAATGTCTTAGGCCATTCCAGAGAAATAAATCCCTGATTTGCCAAGTCGATTTCTCTGGAATAGCTTGAGCTTTTCCAGATCAAATTAGGGATTTTAATTGTGGAAAAAGCCTTAGGCTCTTCAGAATCTCATGTGGATGTCTCAAGATCTTCCTACAACGTAGAAAAGACCGGCCTCCTTCTGGCTTTGGAATGCCGATTACTTTGGGATGTTCACATGGATTCAGTTTAGCCAATAGTTTGCCTATGGCGTTGTTTGGTGTATATCCCCTGATATATACGTAGACGATTGAAAAAGAGTTACGATATGGGCGAAACTAGAGTTGGCAGGCAATTTTGCCAATTTTTAACCAACTCTTAACGATTAAACGTCCATTCCGGATTCGCATACTTTTCACGAATCAATTCGGCGGAGCGGCGGAGTTCTAAAGAGGTTAACTGCTTGTCAAACCGGGGTGTTTCTAAGATAAGATTGAGTGAATGACGAAACCCTCGAGCCAAGGAACTGGCAACATTTTGAAAGGTCAAACGCAAATCGTCTTGCGTCGTGCCAAGTGCCTGTGCAAGGGTGGATGCTTGATTTTTTAACTGATGTTGGAGGGTGTATGCGGACTCTGGAGGAAGTGCTAGCAGCGGGATCAAGCGTGTAATGTCTCCCTTGAGTGGTAAGCTACCATGCTGCAGGACATATCCCGCCCTTCGGCTCTGTGCACTCCCCATCAGCTTGCGTCCTTTTGCAGTGATCTCATAGGCGCTTGGCACTTCAAAACAGGCCGCCGATACATCTTTTCCAGCTCGTACGTCTGCCTCGGCTTTGTCTGCCACAACACCCAACAATTGTAGACCCTCGAGCAGGGCATGGCTCATCCGCAAATAAGAGTCCATGACGCCACCGCCAACACGATATTCATCTTTCGGTGCGGCGACAGAGTAAGTTAGCTCGTCAATGTGCAAAATTGCGCGCCCACCCGTCGAACGGCGGACCACTTCATATCCGAGTTCATCTATTGCGTCAACGTTGATTTCGGCGATGGCCTGGTGTCTGCCTAGACTGACAGCGGGTGGATCCCATTGATAAAAACGAAGCGTAGGTGGACTCTCACCCGCTGCACAGGCTTCGGCAATTGCTTGGTCGATGGCCATATTCGCTGCACCAGAGCGCGGTCCCTCTTCGATTAGCAATCGCCACGTGGCGCATTCAATAGATGGGGCAACTTTAGTCATATTAAGCCGACTAAGTTTATGATGAGTGTGTACCGCAAAGTGTGTAAATGGACATCGCTCGGTCAGAGAAACGGTTGCATTTACACACGTTGGGACACACTCTCGTTATGATTCAAACGAATGGTATCTCCATGACCTCGGCAAAATTCCCATCTACCTCAACTTCCGTCCCCGGTTCATTTTGTGGACGTTTTATGATCGCTAATGCGATGGGTGCATCAAGTGCTGGGCTATGGGCGGCGCTTGTGACCGTGCCGATCTTCCGTCCTTTGGCCGTTGCAATTGTTCCCGGTGTGAGCAATGTATCACTCCGCAAACCAACCAATGTCTTCGTCACTTTGTCATAGGTAATCTGGCGTGCAATGATCTCTTGACCGGTATAACAGCCTTTGTTCTCGGCGCAGGTCCACGCCAGACCAGCCTCAAGGGGCGTGAAATCGTCTGTCAATTCGTATCCAGGTAATGGACGGCCTTGCTCGATTCGGCGTGCGAAATAAGCGTCTTCGTTTGTAAGCGTCATCGCCCCAGCTTTACCCAGCGAGGCAACAAAATCGGTTGATTGCTTAGACGGCACAATTACTTCATAACCAGGTAGATCATACGCCTGTTGGTTTAGGATGATGAGATGATCCTTTTCTAGAACAGTTTCATTCACCAGATCGTCAACAGCATAACCTGCTTCGGACAAAGTTTTCGCACCCTTTGGTCCCATCAGACGAACACGCTGAAATCGATCACTCTGGTTCTCAATTTTGACTTGATCCATAAAGAAGATCTGACCACGTAGATACTTTTCCAAAGCCGCAGTTTGTCCAGTTGCAGGAAGGAGCAACAATTCATCATCATGGCAGAGCACGGTAAAAACAAAGAGAATGCGCGCCATCGGATTCGTCAGAACTGTCACAGCAGACTCACCTGGTTTCAACGCTTGGATGTCATTTGTTGTCATGCGCTGTAAAAAATCAACGCGGTCGCTATCACTCATCAACAAAAGACCACTATCGGGTTTTGCTTGTAAAACTGCTTCAGTGACAAACGATTCATATTCTTTCGTGTATTCTGTTCTATCTAACGTTAAAGTTTGCATAAATACCTCACTCTACAATAGAGGTCGGGAGTGTGTCCCAAAGTGTGTAAATGCAGCAGTTCTCTGACTGAGCAGTGTTCATTTACATACTTTGTGGTACACACTCAGAGGGTCCGCAACGCAAAAATGCCTGTTCCCTTCGTTCGGAACAGGCACCCAACATCCATCTACAACAAAATCACCAATAATTATATCACACTGTTGCGCCATTCCCCCAACTGCTTTCGTAATGAGTGCTCGTCTCTTTTGGAGAAAGTTTGGGTAGGTGGTCATCCTCAACGTTTTCTCGACTAGGAACCTATCCGAAAAGTGGTTGTGAGTCCAGCTAGCTTCTCGAGTAAGAATGTACCGTCACGGAACTCTTCGAATAAGCACTAAGGACCTATCCCTTCACCGCGCCGAGCGTTAGCCCTCGAATAAAATAGCGTTGGAAAAAGATAAAGATCAACAAGGTAGGCAATGAGCCAATCAGGGAAGCAGCAGCTTGCCCGCTCCAATCCACGCTATACTGCCCAGTTAAGTTGACAATACCCACCATAATCGTGCGACTGCTGGCCTGCTCGGTCAAGATGAATGGCCACAAAAAGTCATTCCAGATCCACGTAAACTGCAGGGTCGCCAGCACCGCAAGGGCTGGACGGGTGAGTGGTAGCATGATACGCGCAAAAACATGATATTCGTTGGCACCATCGATCAGGGCAGCTTCGAGTAGGGCATTGGGCACGGTCTGGAAGAAATTGCGCATCACGAGCGTACAGATAGGGATCCCGAACGCAGTGTGGATAATGATGACGGCCCACAGCGTGTCGTATAAGTTGATATCGTTCATCAAGCGGAACATGGGAATGAGGGCAATTTGGGGCGGTAGAAACATACCAGCCACGATAAACACAAAGAGCAAACCGTCCCCGCGAAATGTATACTTGCCCAGGGTATGTCCTGCGAGAGTCCCCAATGCAATCGACAATGCGGATGCGGGAATCGTCAGTAGCAGTGAATTGCGCAAGTAGAGGCCAAGATTACCGATTTCGGGATTCACCAGCGACAGGAAGTTGCCCAGATTCAGGGTTGGCGGGAGATTCCAATAGCCGCCTTCAGCCACGTCCGCCACTGACTTTAATGAGGTGACAAGAACGCCATAAACGGGAACTAAAAAGAGGATAGCCAGGAAGGTGAGAATCAGATAGAGCAGACATCGCCTGGCCGTAATTGCCCAACCGTTGCGTTTGGCGAACAGATTTAACAGAGTTTCATCAACTCAACCCGCCACCCAATTAACGCCATGCTGCATGAAACTCCCCCAAGCCTGACGGGTCAAGAAGGCCGCGATATCCTCCATTTTACGTTGGCGGCTCAACAATCTGCGCGTCAACGATTGCCCATCAACCTGGTTGAAGAAAAGTGAAAATCGTTCATTTCCCAATTGTACGCGAAAGGGATTAACCAATGTTGTCCCTAGTGCATCATCCAGTCTTAATTTTTGGTTTCTTCTCTATCTCAGAATCCGAATTTTTAGCGTGGATGGAGCACTAGTACAGAAAGGCATAAATGATTACATAGATAATTGCAGGAGTTATGTAAACTGGAGGCATCGATAATATCCCAAAGAAGGAGAAAAAGAGATGCCAGGTCCAGAAGCCGAAAAAATCGAACTAAGCCCAAAAGCGAAAGAAGGTCTAGAGCAGTTAGTCAAGGGGCACACAACGGGCCAACAGATGGTCAAGCGAGCGCAGATAATTTTGTACGCAGCTGCGGGTAAAGATTCTGGGACAATTAGCCTAGAAGTGGGCGTGTCTCGCAAAACGGTCTTCAACTGGAAAAAGAGATGGCTAGCTCTAGAAGCGATACCGCTGGAAGAACTCACAGCGCAAGAGAGGTTGGAAGACCTGCCACGTCCTGGGGCACCGTCCGTAATCACGGCAGACCAAAGATGCCAACTGGAAGCCTTGGCCTGTGAATCGCCAGAGAAGTGCGGGCGTCCCATCAGCGAATGGACAGGGCGAGAAATCGCCGACGAACTGGTCAAGCGAAATATAGTAGAAAGTATCTCACCCAGACATGCGGCGAGGCTTTTAAAAAGATGCATCAATTCGGCCCCATATGAGTCGCTACTGGCAAAACACGCCCAAGGATGAACTCTTTGAGGTGAAGAGCCAAACCATCAATGACCTCTATGCCCGTGCTTCTGAACTGGCGAAGAAGGGTGAACTCGTTGTTTCCAATGATGAAAGACAGGGTTCAAGCCCTCGAAAGGAAATATCCCGATCGTCCAACTGTCCCTGGCAAAGACCGTCTCATTGAGCATGAGTATATCCGTCATGGCACCTTAGCCTTCATCCTGACATTCAATGTTGCCTTGGGTGGCATTCTCTGGGTCACTGCTGAACCCACCGCACCGAGCACGATTATGTTGCACATATTCGCCAGATGGTTGAGGCACACCCTCACATCAAACGTTGGCATATCGTGGTTGATAATCTCAACATCCATTGCTCCGAATCTCTTGTTCGCTACGTGGCCGCTGAGTCGGACATCACCTGTGATCTTGGTGTAAAAGGCAAATCTGGCATCCTCGAATCCATGAAGACTCGTGCCGAATTCTTGTCCCATCAAGAACATCGCATTGTCTTCTACTATACGCCTAAACATGCTTCCTGGATGAATCAGATTGAAATCTGGATTAGCATTTTGGTCCGTAAACTATTGCGCAAAGGTTCTTTTCTTTCTCTTGATGACTTACGCAACAAAGTTTTCGCTTTCATTGACTACTACAACCAAACTATGGCTAAACCTTTCCAGTGGACCTACAAGGGCAAGGCTCTATCTGCGTAATCATTTATGCCTCTTTGTACTAGTTGGAATTCCATGTACGCTGCAGCTCGTAATAGACGGTTTTCCTTGTATAATTCTGTCAATCTAGTTTTCCTTCGGACTCTGTCCAGGAAAGTGTGGTACAATTCCGTTTTCTTCTTGCTAGATCGAATAGACATGATCGAATTAGACTGAGTTTAGGACGAAATTATGCAAGGTCAACGAATACTGATTACAGCTGGAGCAGCCGGCATTGGGCGAACTATCGCAGAGGGTTTCCTCAAACGGGGGGCACAAGTCCATATCTGTGATATCGATGAGGGCGCCCTTGCCGAGTGCGGAGCAGCATTCCCCGAAATTGGAGCAACGATTGCCGATGTGTCCAGCCCAGCACAAGTGGACAAACTCTTTCAGGAGGTCAAATCAAACCTGGGTGGACTCGATATTCTTGTCAACAATGCTGGGATCTCTGGACCAACAGCACCAGTCGAAGAAATTACGCCGGAAGAATGGGATCACACACTCGCCATTGACATCAGCGGCCAGTTTTATTGTACGCGTTTGGCTGTGCCACTTCTGAAAGCGGCAGGTGGCGGTTCCATTGTTAATCTGTCGTCAGCCGCGGGTCTTTTTGGTTTCCCCAACCGTACACCCTATGTTGCGGCAAAGTGGGCTGTGGTTGGCTTTACAAAATCGTTGGCGATGGAGCTTGGTCAGGACAACATTCGCGTCAATGCCATCTGCCCCGGTATCGTCGAGGGTCCTCGCATTGATCGAATCATTGCGTCGAAAGCAAAAATCGAAAATCGGACACAAGACGAAGTGCGAGAAAGTCTGACGCAACAAAACTCAATGCGTACAACAGTAACGGCAACCGATGTGGCCAACATGGTCTACTTTATCTGCTCGGAAGCAGGAAGCAAGATCTCGGGTCAGGCATTGAGCATTGATGGACATACGGAAACGTTGCGAACGTAAGAACCCATCCGAAAAGTGGTTGTGAGACCGATCAGCTTCCCGAGTGAGAATGTGTCGTCACAGAACTTTTCGGATAAGCCCTAAGAGGTATCTATGAACATTTCAAAAGCTGTTATCACCGCAGCGGGTCGTCGACAGCGAACCCTTCCCTTACAGACACTCATTGATCGAGATGGAATTGAAAAATCAGTTTTACAGATTATCGTTGAAGAGGTTCTTGAAGCAGGAGTCGACGAAATTTGTGTTGTCGTGCGTCCAGGTGATGAAAATTCCTACGCCGAGGTAGTGGGTGAACACGCTGGTCGGCTCCATTTTGCTCAACAGATCGAACCACTGGGTCATGGTCATGCAATTCATGCGGCACGCGATTTTGTTGGAAGCGATTCGTTTTTACACCTCGTCGGCGATCATCTCTATGTGGGTCAAAATCAAAAGAGCTGCGCCCAACATCTAGTCGAAGTGGCGAGCAATCTTGCCTGTACGGTCTCCGCTGTGCAATCGACGCGCGAAAGCCTCTTACCGTACTATGGTGCCGTAGGTGGTCAACGTCTGTCAGGTCAGCGTCATTGTTATCGTGTTGAGACAGTGATCGAAAAACCAACACCGACTGTAGCTGAACAAGAGCTGATTGTTCCTGGTTTGCGTGCTGGTCACTATCTCTGTTTTTTTGGCATGCATATATTAACCAATGCAGTCATCAACATTCTCGATAGACAAATTCAAGACGTTGCATCCGGCCGTCAAGCCCCAAAAGCGGGTGGGATTACCCTCTCGGCTGCGTTAGCGGAGCTGGCACAACGCGAGCAATATGTGGCGTTGAAAGAGCATGGTGCTCGCTACGATGTTGGCGTGAAATATGGTTTGCTCAATGCGCAGCTGGCGTTGGCGCTTAATGGTGTTGAGCGCGATACAGTCCTCAGAATGATGCTGGAACTATTGGCACAACGCGAATTGAATATACATTGAGGGCTAGAGACGATCATGAGCGAACTTATTCAAATCATTACCGCGACAGACCCCAATATTCGGAACCGCTCCTTGGAGTCCGTCGCCCGTGATGCCACATTAGAGCAACTTCTGGCCGAGTGTGCGGCCCTCGACCAGTTTCGTCGGAACAGTAGCAACCTATACGAACGCGTGCGCGCCCTCTTCTTCCTCTATGCGATCTATCGTTTTCACCTTCCCGCAAAGCCGGGGATTGCTCTCAAGGGTCTGATCCCCTATGAAGGGTATGAACATCTGTTAAAACGGCGTTTTGAGGAAGCGATCGCTCTCTTTTTGGTCGAAGCAGAACGAGAGCTGCATGATGGCATTGCCAGCGCCCTCGCCACGGCTTATCATCGTCTTGGGTTTCAGACATTGGCGAATCAGGTCCGGCGGAGCGTGCGTTCGGTACGTGGCAATCAGTGGATGTTTCGCATCAGTCATCCCGCCGATCATCCATTGCGGATTCGGCCCGAACTTCGACGGCCAACTGCTGCATCTGGACAAAGCGGACCAATCTTCCCGATTTTACACGAAGCAACTCCCGTCCGGATGGATCTGACGCACTCTGGTTGGAGCGACATTTTCTTTCTGGGCATGGATTTTCCAGAGGGCGCACGCGTATTGAATGTCTCCATTGATCTGTCTGTCCGTGCTCAATCGAACGAAAGTGATCAAAGCGGCTCTACCCCGCGCCCACCAGTTGAAGCATATTTACGCGTTGTTGATCGACCTGTGCTGCGGCTTGTAAGTGTTGATCTCGGGGCGAGTGCCGAAATTACAAGTTTGGCAGAGGTTTTCGACTTTGCCAAGGATTATCTCGGCCTGCTCAAAGCCGCTGTGATTGCATCTGGCATTGTGCCTCCTGGAATGGAAGGGGCAGAGCAGTCGCTTGCCGATCTGCTTGAACGGATTGTTGGAACTGGTTATGGTCTCGAAATTGTCAGCCGCGTCAACAATATCCCCAAAGGGTCACGATTAGCCGTATCGACCAACTTGTTGGCATCACTCATTGCGGCCTGTATGAGAGCGACGGGGCAAACGGGTTCACTGACGGGTCAGCTGTTAGAAAACGAACGACGAGTCGTCGCAGCCCGCGCCATCTTGGGGGAATGGCTGGGGGGTTCTGGAGGTGGCTGGCAAGATTCAGGCGGTGTCTGGCCAGGAATGAAACTCATTGAAGGAGTAGAAGCAGAGCCAGCGGATCCTGAATATGGGATTAGCCGTGGTCGTTTGTTGCCAAGTCATCATATCCTGAGTTCGTCAGAGGTGTTATCTCAAACGCGCCAGGCGTTGCAGGACAGTCTCGTGTTGGTACATGGCGGCATGGCCCAAGATGTCGGCCCCATTTTGGAGATGGTCACCGAGAAATATTTGTTGCGTTCCGAAGCAGAATGGAACGGTCGCCAAACCGCTATGAGGCTCTATGATCAGATTGTTGAACTGCTCAAGAAGGGTGACGTTTCTGAAATTGGACGCACGACTCATCAGAATTTTGAAGGACCAATCCAAACAATCATCCCTTGGGCCAGCAATCAGTTCACGGAAACGTTGATTGAGCGTGTACGAGACGAGTTTGGGGAACGTTTTTGGGGGTTTTGGATGTTGGGTGGAATGTCTGGTGGTGGCATGGGCTTTATTTTTGAGCCGACGAGCAAACCCCAAGCCCAAAAGCGACTCCAGGTCATCATGAGCGAAACAAAAAAGGAGCTTGAATCCGCAGTCCCATTCGCAATGGAGCCAGTCGTCTATGACTTTATGATTAACGAGAATGGAACGTTTGCCAATTTAATGACAGACGAACAAGCACTCATGCCACCGCAGTACTATGCGCTGATCGTTCCAGAGCTGATTCGACGCGAACAGCATACCCTTTCGCCATTCCGCCGGAGCGAACTGGATCGCTTTGCCAAGGCATGTCGGACACGCCCGGAGCTTTCCTATATGGTCCGGGCTCTCTTTGATCGGCTTTTACCCAGCCGAGATGATGATGAATCAGTTACGCTGAGTCTGGATACACTTTTGGAACAATATGGGTTCGACCACCAGCAGCATGAGCAGATTCGAGCCGACTTGCGGAGCGGTCGCATTGGTCTGGCTCAAAATCGCTTGCCAGTGCGAAGTCGTATCGAAGATATTGCCCCGCATGAAGTTGTTGATATTGCACAAGGTTTGGACGCCGACTGCCAGCGTATTGGAGATCGGGCCATCGCTGCTGGAGAAGTAGCTGTGGTCTCATTAGCTGGTGGTGCAGGCAGCCGTTGGACGCAAGGTGCTGGTGTGGTCAAAGCTCTCAATCCTTTTGCGCGTCTCAATGGAAAGCATCGTAATTTCATTGAGGTACATTTGGCCAAGAGCCGCCGGGTAAGTCAGCAGTATGACAATCCGCTTCCGCATGTCATCACGACGAGCTATTTGACTCATGAGCCAATTCGGGACTATTTGGCAGCCAATCAGAACTATCATTATCCAGGTCCGCTCTATCTGTCCCAAGGCCGAGTTGTCGGCTTACGGATGGTCCCCATGACGCGCGATCTGCGTTTTGCGTGGGAAGAGATGCCACAACAGTTACTGGATGAGCAGGCACAAAAAGTACAAGAGAGCCTCCATGCAGCACTGATCAACTGGGCCGAGCAAGCGGGAGAGGGCAACGACTACACGGATAATCTGCCCAATCAATGTCTGCATCCAGTGGGACATTGGTATGAAGTACCCAATATGTTGCGCAATGGAACGATGCAGCGGCTACTGATGGAACGACCACAACTCAAATATTTGATGGTGCATAACATCGACACGCTTGGTGCAGATGTCGATGTAGCAATATTGGGTCATCATATTCACTCAGGGGCAGCCCTGACAACGGAGGTGATCACGCGGCGTATTGAGGATCGGGGTGGTGGATTGGCCAAAATCGATGGTCGTTTGCGTTTGATCGAGGGATTGGCTCTGCCGCGCGAAGATATAGAGTTCGAACTCTCTTACTATAATTCGAGTACAACCTGGGTCGACATTGATCAACTGTTGACGGTCTTTGAATTGGATCGCAAAATGCTAACAGATGAAGAGCGAGTGGCTGATGCAGTTCGCTCTCTGGCTGCCCGGATGCCTACGTATGTTACATTGAAAGATGTCAAAAAGAGATGGGGCAAAGGGCAGGAAGATGTCTTCCCCGTGGCCCAATTCGAAAAGTTGTGGGGCGACATGACGTTGCTCTCGAATCTTGATTCCCGCTTTGTCGTGGTGCCGCGCAGCCGGGGTCAACAGTTGAAAGAAGTAGCTCAACTCGATGGCTGGTTGCGAGATGGTTCAGCAGCCTATTTGGAGTCTCTTTGTGTTTGGAAATAACCCGAACGAATCTCTTCGATCCGTGCTCGGTTGACGCCCAGATCTGAATAACCAGACCGAGCAGCAGAGCGTAAGTGAATCACGCCATTCTTCGCATCTAGCCAGAACTCCACATCATCCACAAAGCGAAAAATGCGAGAACGAAATTCCGCATGAATGTAATCGTCTTCGACCGTGATAATTGTGGAGCGAGGCATTGCGTTGAGAATGGCGACCAGCTGTTCCCTTCCCTCGTCGATTGATCCAGTTAAAGGGAATGGGTCAATCGCATGGCGTTGATCACTATCTTGAGAGCAGACACAGTTTGGTTTGTTGGGGCAAGGTGCAAAGCGCCCACGGTTACGGTCAAATGTCATGATTGTTTGCAATTGATATGAGTCAGGCCATTCCAGAAAAAGAATTACCCATAAAGATAGGCGTTTCACCCTGGAATGGCTTTGGCTTTTCCCATCGAATGGGGGATTTTATTTTCTGGAAAAATCTTATCCTTTGAGACCGGTCAAAGCAATACCACGCACAAAATTCCTCTGAAAGACCAGAAAGACAATCAGTGGCGGAATCGAAACCAGCACCGAACCTGCCATAACCGCCTGATAGTCCGTACCGCCAAAACGGTTGGCCATGCGCGCAATGATCAAGGGTAGGGTCAACTTATCCTCATCGTTCAAGATGACCAACGGCCATAAATAGGCGTTAAAAGGGGGTGGTTCAAAATTAGGTTTACACTTTTGATATATAGACAAAAATCTATATGAGACCGTTTTCTCTCTGAGAACCGGCGAAATCAGAGAATATAAACGTTCTTTCTGTTTCTAAAAGTGTAAACCTATCTATCCAGCTAAAATGAACCACCCCGTTAAAAGTGCCCAAAAAGGTAAAGATGGCCAGCGCCGAAAGCACAGGTTTGGTCAACGGTAGAATGATATTGCGATAGATGCCAAAGTCACCGCTGCCGTCGATTTTGGCTGCATCGTACAGCTCGCGAGGAATCCCGTAGACGAATTGACGGCAGAGAAAGATACCAAAGGATGAAAAGATACCCGGAACCCAGACGCCCCACAGTGAGTTCAAAAGATTGAGTTCCCGCATCACAATATAGAGCGGAATCAGCAGCGTCAAGAAGGGGACCATGGTGGTGGAGAGCACAAAATAGAAGAGATAGTCGCGTCCTGGGAAATCGAGTCGAGCAAAGACAAAGCCGCCCATAGAAGAGGTAATCAGCACGCTGGCCACTGTAGCCGACGTGACCAGAATGCTATTCAGATAGGCAACGGGCAGGTTCGCGCGCGTCGGATCCATCACCATCTGGTAGGCGCTGAGTGTCCACGTTTCTGGTAGGAGAGTGACGGGAATGCGCACAATGTCGGCTCCCGTTTTGAACGAGGAGAAGATGAGCCAGAGAAAGGGGTAGAACATGGCAAAGCTAAACGCGGCTAGCAACGCAAAGAGCAGGACACGAACCCAGTTCCCAGAGCGAATCCAGCGACGCATGCTCCAACTCGATCTTTGTACTTGCACGGCATCATGTGTGGTCATGGTGTTTTATTTTGGATGATTCTAAAAAATAACGATCCACAGATAGACATAGAAGTGTGAAAATCCAGTCAATCCTGTCCATCTGTGGATAGAAAAAAAAGGATTGACCTCAGTGGAAGGATGAAATGGCTTAAATGCCTCCAGGAATCGACTGGCCGCGTACAAGCATCGCATCATTTTTTTCCGGTGGTCCCGTATAGCGGCATTTTGCACTCACATAATGAGTTGCATAGCCTCGCCGACGCTGTCCCGTCAAATTAGCGCGACTAGAATGCAAAATGAGGCCGTGATGGAAGCTGCAGCTGCCGGTCTTCAGCGGCACTGGACGCTCTTCAGGCAAATGTCCTGCCAACGACATCTCTTCATAGTCCGACCACTTCGCCTGGTCGATGATGCCGAACTTATGCGTGCCTGGCAACATCCAGAGACAGCCATTTTCGATGGTGGCATCGTCGAGTGCCGCCCAACAAGTTACCATGTCGGGCGGGTCGATGTGAAAACCAAGCGGCATATCCTGGTGATAACGCTGACGAGAGCCGATCTTGGGCGGTTTCATAAAGACCTGATCTTGATAGAGCTTGAGATCGGGTCCCAGCAGCGATTCAATGATGTCCAATATCTTGGGGTTGCGGGCATGTTTCTGGAAAACTTCATCATGAAATGCCAGATGGCTCATCTTGCGTAGAGAATCGGCATAGTTCTCGGCACGTGCTTTTCCTTCGGTTACGTGGGGTTCCCACTTGTAGCAGATCGTTGACAACATGAGAGGCACCACCGCTAGCCACCCACGCAACGCGTTGGCGGATCGTGGCGACCTCATTACCGTCGAGTAACCCGTCCACAATTAAAAAGCCATCTTCCCAGAATTGTTGGATCTGTTTCTCGGACAGTTTCATCAATACTTGCTCCGTTGTTATATCAATTATGATTGTGGAGACGATGAATATGTAAATATGAAGTTTTTAATTCTGGCGTTTTCTGTGGTTCTTGCCAAATACTACAGCAGTAAGGGTTGAAATCACCAACCTATTTATTGTGCATACGGATCCGCTGCATCACGCAGACCATCGCCTAAAAAATTAAAGCTCAATACGGAGACGACCACGGCCAGCCCTGGAGCCAGCAGCCAGGGCGCCAATGCAACTGATTGAATATTCTGGGCCTCTTGCAGCAGCACCCCCCAACTAATGACTGGCGGGCGCAAACCCAATCCCAGGAAACTAAGCGATGTCTCACTTAGAATCATGGCGGGAATGGCCAAGGTAATCGTTGCGATAATATGACTCATAAAAGATGGAACCATGTGCCGGAAGATGATGCGCATTTCACCGGTCCCACCAAGACGTGCTGCCATGACAAAATCCTCTTCACGCAAGGACAAAAAGCGCCCACGCACGACCCGCGCCAGCCCGGTCCAACCAAAAATCGATAGGATCACAGTAATCATAAAATAGGTGCGGAGCGGGGGCCAATCGCGCGGGAGCGCAGCCGCCAATGAAAGCCAAAAGGGAATTGTCGGCAATGAGCGGATAAATTCAATGATACGCTGGATCACAGTATCGATCATACCGCCGTAATAGCCAGAGAGTCCTCCCAAGACAATGCCAAAGATCAGACTGAGCACCACGCCCACAAATCCAATTGACATTGAGATGCGCGTGCCATATGCCATTCTGGACCACATGTCTCGCCCAAGTCGATCAGAACCAAACGGGTAAAACGGAGCCTCTTCATCGTCTGTATCGAGGCCCATCAGATGAATATCGGCCGGGAAAATGCCCAACAGCTTGTATGGATGGCCGTGGACAAAAAACCGGACCGGATATTTCACCGCTTCGTCAATCTCATAAACCATGCGCAATGTCCTTGGATCCCGACCCCCTTTCAACCCATAGACAAAGGGACTGAACTGCCCTTCATCGAACCAATGAATGGTTTGCGGTGGAATGAAACTCAAGCGCGCATCGTGCTCATGCGGGTCGGCAATCGCAAAGAACTCGGCAAAGATGGCGACCATGTATAAGCCAAGAGTGATCACGACGCTAAGCATGGCCAGTTTATGTTTACGAAAACGCCACCACATCAGCCGCCATTGCGAAGCCACATAGACGCGGTCGACTTTCACATCGTCTAGTTCGTCCACAAAAGGATCGGCCAGCGTCTCCTCTGTATGCTCCTGCTCCGCCCATGGAAGAGAAATCGATTTTCGAGAAGTTTCTTCGGCCATGTTTGTTAATTATCCTCACCATAGCGAATACGCGGGTCCACCCATGCCAGCAAGATATCGGAGATCAAGGTGCCGAGCACGGTCAAAAAGCTCAACAACATCAGAAAGGTGCCCGCAAGATACATATCTTGGGACATCAATGCCCGCAGCAGCAAGGGGCCCGCTGTGGGCAGACTGAGTACCACCGAAACAATCAAGCTACCCGAAACCAGGGCAGGTAGGGTCCAGCCAATTGTGCTAATAAAGGGGTTGATGGCAACGCGTGTGGGGTATTTGAGGATCAGCTTCTGTTCGGAAACGCCTTTGGCACGCGCCGTTTCTACATAGGGTTTGTTCAACTCATCCAGCAAATTGGCGCGCATGATCCGGATCAATTCGGCGGTGCCGCTTAAACCCAAGATGATCATGGGAATCCAGAGATGTTTGAGCATATCGATGAACCGCGCCATCGTCCAGGGTGCGTCGACAAATTCGGGGGAGAAGAGGCCCGACACGCTCATTCCCAAGCTGGAATAGGCATACCAGAGCAAGATCAGGGCGATCATAAAGTTGGGGATGCCCAGTCCAAGGAATCCAAAAAAGGTGAACACATAATCCAGAATCGAGTATTGCCGTGTGGCTGAATAGATGCCGATGGGAATCGCCAACAGCCACGTAAACACAATCGTAAAGAAGGAGAGCAAGATAGTCAGCAGCAGACGCTCGCCGATCAGATCGGCAACGGGGCGTTGCCATTCCAGCGACATGCCAAAATCGCCGCGCAGCATATTCCAAACCCACTTAAAGTACTGGATGTAGATCGGCTGATCCAACCCGTATTGACGGCGCAACGCATCGATTTCATCTTGGGCCAACTGTTGACCGGACTGAGACAGGGTGGCGATGTAGGTCGTCAGATAATCCCCAGGCGGTAGTTGAATAATGATAAAGGCGATGATGGAGATAACGCACAATGTTGGGATGGCAAGCAATACTCTACGTACGATATATTGAAACATACCTTCCTAAAAACATGACAAAAATTGAATCAGGCGCAAGCTATTAGGAACGTAGAACGTAGAACAGTTCTGCGCTCCACGTTCTACGTTCTACGTTTTACTTTACTTTCTGGTAAAGGCTTGAGTGACAAAGGGCAAACCGAAAGGGGCGGAAAAAAGAATCCACCCTGAAAAAACGGGATAAAATGTAAAAATAGTGCTCGGCTAGTTTAAGCAGCGGCATTGAGGCGGCGATGAGCGAGAACGCCTTTAGGGAAATGGTGTGAAACCGAGGCCTTTTTCCGAAAGTCAGGGTCGAGTTGGTCAGGAGTTGGAAAAAGAGCACTCGAGAGAACACGGCGCAGCCTGCCGGGAGTGGATTGAGGCTCTCGATCCCAGTAGCCAGTCGGTATGGGAGGAAGAGAAGCGGCTAAATGGGAAAGAAGATTGCCAGCAAGCAGCCCCAGTTCAGGTAAGCGGAAACAAGCCTCATCGGCATGAACAAATTGACGATGTAAGCCAATCATCTGCTTGGAAGCCAAGGGGGGATGTTCAACAGGCCAGCGCTCCAGAGAGAAAAGATAAATGGTTTCAGCTTGTAAAGCCATGACGGTCGCCAGAACCAAAGGTGTGTGATAAGCAGGATCCTGAAAGACGTAAATCGAATAGGTGCGGTTGGCTGTATCCACCTTGGTTGTCCTGGGGACGAGATTGTGCCATGCTTGATAGCGAATCAGGCGACCACTATAGACAAATTGACCAAACGAGTCTGGAGTTGTGGCCTCGAGTCGCTTTCCCTATAGCATCGAGAGAGCGGACGCACAATATCACCATATTCGGGTGGTCTGCCTTTTCCTTACGTTCGGGTAACTCATTGCGGCGCGCTGTGCAGTTAATCGCTTCCCGAAGGACAAATCGGTCGACGTCGCTTTCTAGCATTTCTCTGATTGTAAACCCGGCATCGACCACCGCCACTTCGTCTGACTCCAGTGATTTCTTGGTCTCTTCAGCAGCTTTTTCCGAAACTCACTTTCCTTTGTGCCTACCTCGCATCTCATGATTGCCTTGAGCAGTGGCACTCGTTTCCCGCCTATCTCCCCGAGCTTATCATCACTCCAAAGATGAGCGGGCAATGCCCGACGAGCCGTTGAGTTATAGAGTCGGTTCACTTTCCCTTGCAGCTTCGGTCGCCAGAACCCTGTGATATCTATGCTTTTCACTCGGTATCCTTCTAACTTTTTTGCCTCCCATTCCCTTTCCACTCCACTTCTTCTTGCCACGATGAGAGCAGGCTTGCAATATCCCATGATCCATATCGAAAGCTCCACCAGCTTCTTCGGATCTCCTCATCTTCAAACCCGCTTTCACTCAATCCACTATGGATTGCTCCTCGACTTTTCAGAAACGACCCATTCATCATCGCCCACATCAGACGCATTACATTTACGTTTGTTCCCACCGGCGTTACTTGCAATACATTCATCAGTACTGCTATAGTTATTTCTGGCGCGGTTAGCATTCCTTCCTCCTTTTTGGGTTCTCTACCTTTAGGATGAAACGCTAACCGCTTTTTGTCACATTTCTCACCTCATCTCTTTTCTTTTACCAGAAAGTAAAGTTTTACTATTGTTGAATAAAGAATTGCTCTGGCCGGGCGCTGCCGGGCGTTTGGACAACCACCGTATTAAATGCAGTTTCAGGCACATTGCGGAAGTTGTTTTTGACCACAACAGTGCCCATCACCATCGGCGTGAGACCCACGGTGCCGATCGTCCAAAGGTTGTCGGCATTGAGCCGGAAGATCTCCTGGCCCATTTCAATGCGCTCTTCTGCACTGGCACCCTTGCCTTGCTCGGTCAGATCGGTCACTCTGCGTAGATCGCCTGTCGGTTCGACGCCACTTTCGCCAGCAGACTGATACCAGTTGCCAGCCAGTGGCCCGATGCGTGAGATATTCGCGTAGGGCATGGTCCAATAAGGATAGGTGAAGGGATGCTCAGCACCGCCTACATTCCAGATAGCGACCTGGAGTTCGTTGGCTCGCATGCGTTCATAATGCAGCGAGCGCTCCTGGACATCAACCAACGCATTGATACCCACATCTTGCCAGTAGCTGGCAACCAACTCAGCCACATCTACCCAGGGACCAAAGGCAGGCACGGCCGCGATATTGATGGTAACCTGGTCTCCGTTTGCCGTTAGACGGATTCCGTCAGCGTCTTTCTGATCCAGACCAACGCCATCCAACATCTCGTTGGCCAAATCTGCATCATATTCAATGTACTTGTAGGCGTATTCGTCACCAGGGTAAATTGGCGATTCGGGCGGTGGAACCAGTTGACGCGCTTCGCCCAATCCCAAGAACGCTGACTCGTTGATCTCCTCGCGGTCTATGGCATGAGAGAGTGCGATGCGGAACTCTTTGTTGGCCAGCAACTCCCCAAGCACGGGATCGCTTTCATAGGTCTGGTTGAACATAAGTCCTGCATCTGTCCCGCCAGCGTTGGGCCAGAGCAAAACGCGATAATCACCCTGCTCTGCGCCATCGATCAACAGTGGATAGTTATTGATCAACACGTGGCGACCCTGCATGTCCACCTCACCACCGATTGCGCGCAAGTTGGCGATTTCAATGTTGTCAACAAAGTCCAGCGTGATCTCGTCAATGTAGGGAAGTTGATTTCCTTCTGGATCGACTTTCCAGTAGTAGGGGTTGCGCTTCAGAACCATCCGCTGCGTGGTGATGGCGCTCTCGACCATCCAGCCCGAGACGACAGGGCTATCCGGATTCTGGTTGGGGTCGGCCATCTGATTAAAGAGTTGGAACCACTGCTCGAAGCCGCTGTCCTCCAACTTCTGCTGTAGCTCGTCTTCTGAAGCGTAGTTGGGGTGGAATTGGCTTAGATAGTGCTTGGGCAGATAGACCTGCTGGCTGCCATAGTGGCCTTGTTGCGCCAAAAATTCCAGAATCAGCGGATAAGGCTCTGCAAAACTGAAGCGTACGGTGTAATCGTCCACCTTTTCAACCACACCTACTTCGCCGCCAATGCGCATCCAGCTTGGTTTGGTGGGCGACAGATCATCGTTGAGAATCTTATCCTCGTACCAGAATAGAATGTCATCGGCTGTAAAGGGGTGCCCATCCGACCACTTCATGCCTTCGCGCAAGGTAAAGGTGAAGGACGTGCCATCGTCCGAGATTTCCCAGGCCTTGGCCACGTGCGGCACAATGGTGAAGCCATCGGTGTCGAACTCTAGAAAACGGTCATGCTGAATGCGCTCGATGTTTTGAGCGTCCGATGGCCCCAAGAAGACGCGCCGCCACGTACCACCATATTGCCCGATTTCTTCAACCACTGGAACAACCAGCGGTTCTAGGGGCAGTCGCTCATCCAAGGGTGATAGGTCGCCCGCCTCGACCATGGCTGCCAGTTCTGGGGCTTCTTTAGCACCGTCTGCTGGCGTAGATGCGTCTGAGGCCTCGGCTGGTGCTTCGGACGCGTCGGATGCTTCCGGCTGCTCCGCAGGCGCGGCAGATGGGGCACCCGATCCGCACGCGGAAAGCAACTGAGCGAGAATCACGACAATAGAAAATAAATAGTGTCGAATCATGTTTTCTCCTTTTCGTTGGGAACGTACAGTCTTGTCCTACATTGGTATTGAATATATGGGATAAAGAATGAGCATTTAATAACTTGGGTATTGCGTTTGAGATTATAAAAGTTTATCGATTCGTGTCGGTATTCCCAAAATACTACAGCGGATTCGGATAAGAACGGATTATACACTCAATGCTCCCAATTCACCTGCCAGCGCCGCAACTGGAAGATAGTGGCCGCCAAGAGCAGCACAAAGATAATCAACGACACAGCGGCACCATACCCCAGATTGAGCGCCTGAAAGCCAAGCTGATATGTATAGAGGGCCAGTGTACGTGTGCTAAAGCCCGGCCCCGGCATGAGAAAGAATGGCTCGAACATCTGCACCGTCCCGATTACGCTGACCACCAGCTGATAGACGATGACGGGACGAATCAGCGGCAGCGTGATCTTGAAGAACATCTGCCAGAAACCAGCGCCGTCCAGCCTCGCTGCCTCATAGAGACTCTCCGGAACATCGTTCATGCCCGCCAAAAAAAGCACAATGCCAGTACCCAGATGCGCCCAAATGACAACGACAGTGATGGCCCACAGTGCCTGTTGTGGACTGGCCAAAAAGAGCTGTTCCGGTAGACCAACGCTGCTAAGCAACGCATTTAGTGCACCACCTGTGGGCCGATAGAGCCAGCGCCAGAGAAAAATCGAGACCACCAACGGTGTAATCACTGGCAGATAGTAGAGTGACAGGTAGATGTTTTGCCACTTACCTAGCATATAGCTCAATGCCAACGCCAGCAAGAGCGCAATGCTGACGCCAAGGGCAATCTCCACCACAGAAAAGAGGATGGTCTTTTGCAACGCCAGCCAGAAATATTGATCCGTGAACGCTTTGACAAAGTTGCGTGCCCCCACAAATTTCGGCGTGGTGATAAAATCCCAATTCTGAAATGAGAGCCAGATACCAGTGCCAAACGGGATCACAAAGATAACCGTGTAGAAGATCAACACCGCTACCGCATAGATAAGGGCAAAGGGACTGGCGCGCCGGAATCTCCACAACAAGCCTCCCGTGCGGGGCGCGGCCTGTTGAGATGAATCACGAACTGAAGTCTGCTGATGAATGGCGTTCTCGGTCATAAGCATCTAGATTTTAATCTGCTAGCTCAAAGGGAATGGATTTCACACATTGGTTGCGAATTGCGCCATAAACATCCATCAAGATACTCCCCATCGGGCAGTGCCCAGACATCCAGACGCGTGCGACCATGCTTGAGGGGACGTACATTCATGGGAAAGGGGCTACCCCAGATTTTAGGACACACGAATGAATATGTCAATGTCACTATTTCTCTGAGGGACACAAATGGGGAGGGTAAGGCAATCGCGCCTTCGTAATAGTAGACATTATAGGGATCAAAAAATAGGACACGGGTTTTCAGGATGAACACGGATTCTCTCAGAGTCAATCCGTGAAATCTGTGTTCATCCGTGTCCCGTATTCTGAATCCTTATGATCTAGTATCGCGGCGTCAAAGGCGATCTCATGTTGCTTCGCGACGGGCTTCATCCAGGGTGAAGTTCCGTTGGCAGATCAGCTGCCAGCGGACGACCTGGAAGCCGTTGCGGGCGTAGACGCGGGCCGGGCCCGTCTCGCTCTCGTAATCCACACCCAGTTTGATCTGCTTGGCACCCGCCTGCTTTAGCGCTAGTAGACCCGCTTTGGTCAGTGCATCTCCCAGACCGCGTCGCCGCCAGGCAGGCCGCACCCCCAGCCAGCGAATCGAGCTCATCTCACCACTGATTTTACAGTAGCAGAAACCGGCGATCTGGGCATCGTCCCAGGCAACCAGATTCAGATCGGGGTGATAGTCGGATTTCCCGACAGTATAGAGCCATTGCTCATACGTCATCCCAAGCTGTCCCCAGTGATCGGCAAAGGCGTCGTGGTAGGCTTCGTGCCAGGCCCGATCATCCACGCCGGTACGGTAGGGAAGTAATGCAATGCCTGGCGGCAGGATCGGCTCATCTATATCGTCCAGGTGAGGGCGTTCCATGATCGCAAACCGCCGGTTTACGGTCAGCCCTAGTTGCTTCAGGATCTCTAGTTTCTGCATGTCTTTGTCGTCACAGCGCACCTGGAAGATGAAGCCTGGGTCCCCCGCCGCCTGGGCAATCTCGCTACAACGCCGCCAGACCCGTCGTATAAGCTGCTCTAGGACACCTTTGTTCTGATAGCTTGAATGCACCGCACCGGTAGATTCCAGGATAGAGAGGGGATCTTTCTTCTTCATGCGTCTGTACACGTCACGCACCCCAACGATGTGGTCCGCAACCAGCGCAACAAAGCAATCGGTGGAGGCAGAGTAGCCCGGCTCAGCGAAAAGGTCCTTCATGGCATCTGCCGTCGTCCGGTAACCGGAACCGCCCTGCGCGGCGTCATTGATGACGTCTACCACCTTTTCCAGATCTTCGGATTGGTAAGGACGGATTTCAATCGACATATTGTCTCGCTACAGTTTCTATGATCACGCTAGGTATTTAGTAATGGAAAATCTGGCATGGTTCAAAGTGAAGTACAAGTACCTTTACAATTGAATGAATAAGAGATGAGAGATAAGCACAGTAAAGTCAGCACTGAGTCGTCAGTGCAGGAATGTGGGTGGATGAGTTGTGCGACTAAGAGGCGGGATAGCCGAGTAAGGTGAGCCAATCGGCGTCATGGGTGTGAATGCCCGCCATCTGGAATGGGCTTAGGCCCTGTCGCTTGCCCCGCTGATAGACCCGCATGTTGTGCCAAAGGGTGAAGAGATTGAGATAGCGTTGCAAGGCAGGGAGGTCAGGCAAGGTACGGCAGTTGTGAAGGAAGCGCTTGAGCAAGCCATTAATGCACTCGATAAGGCTAGAGGTTCGACAAGCGGCATCCAAGCGTTGGGTAAGTAGCTGTGCCAGTCGCTGACGTAGAGGCATCTGGTAAATCAAGGTTGCCAGTAACTCCTGAGCCTGTTGGGCGAGGCGACGGAAGGGTAGATGGCCATTGATGAGAGCTTGCTGTAGACGCCAGGCCCGTGCCACGGTCCGCTCGAAGTGTTGTGCCACCTCGGAGGTTGAGCAGTGCTGAAGCAGGTCGGTGCGCAAGGGTTCAAGTGAGCTGTTTAACCAGTCGAGTGCCGTGAGAAGTTGGTGCTGATGTTTGCGCAGGGTCTTGTACCATTGCTGGACTCGGTGGTAGTCAATCGTCGCCATCATCGTCAGGGTCTCCTCAAGATACCAGTGGGCGGTTGTGGCGTCACGGATTTCACCGCTCCGCCAGTCGACGAGTTCGAGGGCATCACAGAAATGGTCAAGTACACAGGCAAAGGCGGCGTGTTGGGCATAGCGTTGTTCTTCCTTGACCACTGCGGGGATGTATTTCTCCACAAAAAAAAGGTCTCATCCCATGCCTTCGCCAGTTTTTTCTCCAGGGTCAGAACTTGCTTGGTGGCTCGCAAGGCACTCCGTTCCAAGTCACGCAAGACTTGGCTCCCGTCTCGTTCGATGTGCCATGTGTCTTTCTGCACCGCAACATCAAGGCCGATTTCCTGCTGCGACTTGGGATACATGCGAGCCATGTCCTCGACCAGACCGGCGATTTGGACGCCTTGTTCCTGCGCCTGCAGCAAAGCCAGACCCCATGTGTCAGCTTGGCGGTCTTCACACGCTTGCGTCAACAGAATGGTTGTACTCACTGGGTCAATGACCAACAAGATGGGCGTTCCCTGAAAGAAGGTCTCATCACGTGCCACCATCACTGCACCCAGCGGACTGGTATCGATGTTGGCTAGCACTTCACCCGCTTTGTCTCCCGCATCATTCAGCAACCCGCTCAGCCAACCAACACTGCGTGACTCTTCCAGCGCTTCGCACAAGACCTCCTGCATCGGTCGCAACGCCATCTTGCCTGGAAACGCCGCCGTCAGCACCGTCCGTTCCAGACGATACGACGACACCAATGGGGTGGCTACCTCCACAACGTCATCACTATTATTCAGACGTTGCTTGACTCGGGCCGAAAGGCCGTAGAGACTCGGTCGTGACAGTCTAAATACGTCGGACATCCAAGTCACGATCCCCCCACGGCCTTTCGGCACCAGGAATCGACATCACCGTACTCATGAAGAGAATGTCTGACACTCCCAGATGAGGCAATTTCGGGGCTATCTCTGTGGCTGGCGCATTGCCTAGCGATTGATAGACGCTTTCCAGCGGCTCCGGCCAACATGCTGCATTTGAGTTGACTTCAGTGTACAATTTCATCGGAAGGTTGTCTCCTGTTACTTTGGTTGATTTTGCACTCACCATTTTACAGGATGACACCTTCTTTTATTCATTCAATTGTTAACGTACCCTCTATCACTTCTGAATCACGCCGAAAATCTTTACAAACAGAGCAAGTTTTTTGTGGATAGTTGAGCCCCGTGGTGGATATGCCCTGAACGAAATACCGTTGTAAGGCAAAGTAGACGATCAGGGTCGGCAACGTCATGAGGGTGGCGGCCGCCATGCCAGGGCCGACGTACGACGGCAGGGTGGCTACACCCATCTGCGGGTTGAATCGCGCCAGCCCTACAGCCAGCGTCTGTGAGTCCCTGTCGGTCACAACCAGGGGCCAGGTTAGCGCATTCCAGCTGTCCACAAAGCTCAGGATGACAATCACAATCACCACTGGGAAGGCCAGGGGCAGGGCGATACGCAGAAAGTTGCCCCAGACACCGCAGCCATCTATGAACCCCGCATCTTCGAGTTCCTTGGGCAGAGAGAGAAAGAACTGTCTGAACACATACACAGCAAAGGCACTAGGAATGCCGGGTACGATCACGCCGGCCAGGGTTCCGACAAGCTTTAAATCTCCAACCACAAGGTAGAGGGGAACCAGCGTCACTTCGCCAGGGATCATCAACGTGGCCAATGTAATGACAAACAGCACATTTTTCCCACGGAAACTCAGCCGAGCAAAGGCATAGCCGGTGGTGGACGTGAAGGAAACTCTCAGGAGGATGGTGAAAAGGGCAACAATAGTCGTGTTGTTGAACCAGAGCAGAATCGGTCTCTCGAGCACGTTACGATAGTGATCCAAGGTAAGCGTACGCGGTATCCAAACCGGTGTCTTGGTCATGATCTCGCCCTCTGGCTTGAACGAAGAAGCGATCATCCAGTAGATGGGCACGACAGCGCAGACAACAAATACCATTCCCACGATCCACATGGCCACGTCACCGATGGCGATACGTCTCTTCCCTATTTGTACGTAGACTGCAATCAGATGGGGCAGAAACCTCCAGGAGATCGATCCGTTGTGCTCTACTGGTAATGGGCACGCATCTCCCTCATCGTCAGTCGAGATGAAACCGCGTCGTGCGCATATATTGGATCGGCGCGTTGTCATCGCTGTATTCATGATAAGCCGCAATGATGGTTCCATCCGGCGCTTGGGTGGCGCTTGGGTAGCCGATGTGCCAATACTGGCGGTCATCGCGCGGCGCGACAACGCAATCACGGATCACGAACTCATTGGCCACATCCCACGTCAGCCCGTCGTCGGAAAGACAGCCACGTACGCCGAAAGGTTCGCGACGATAGCTGTAGACGGCCAGCACACGCCCATCTTGCAACTGCAAAACGTCGGGGGGGTAGCCCCAAATGTTGGTGCGTTGAGGAGGGCTCCACGTAGCACCATCGTCATTCGATATTGAAAACCACAGGTTATCGAACCGTGCAGGCCGCTGCATCACGCGCATCATGCAGATGAGTGTACCATTTTGCAGGCGGGTGAGCGACGGTTCCTGAAAACTGACGATGTGAGCGGGGTCATACGCAACGGTTGCCCAGTGCTCCCAGTTGTCGCCGCCATCGTCGGAGCGTAATACAAAGGTACGCGTTGTTTCGCCGGTTGGACCGTGGCCTACATCCAGCCCACCGGCCGTAATGGTCCCATGTAGCGGCATTAACAGACCGCCGTCTGCCAACTCGACGACATGGCCCGCACCGGAGCCACCAACGACGTAGGGGCCTACACCGGATGATGCGATGGGGTACGTGTTGACAGGCAGTGGTCCTTTCCAAGTATCCCCATTATCGGTCGATTTGAAGACCGCATAGCCGGTCTGGCGCTTGAGGCGCTCGCGGCCACCCCTTCACCCACCTTGAAGTGCCTGTTCGTCACTGCGTCGCAGCGCTGTGGGGGCCATAAAACTGCACAAACGGGTATGCATGATTATCGTGCCGTCCGCGGTCTGGGCAAATGCACAGTCCCAGTTGCCGTCAAACTCCGTGTAGGGATAGACGACGGTCATGGTATCTGGATCCCACGTGCGTCCACCATCACTTGACCGGATTAAGCAGGATTGACCGCTGTCAGAATGTATACGGGTACGCTCCTGGTTGAAGCCAAGTAACAGCTCACCATTCGCCAATTGAACAATACTGCCCTGATTACAGGCGTGTTCACGATCGATATAGGCAAGCGTACTCTCAGCGTCTGTAACTTTCATGATTCTGCTTATCTCCTCTAGAGTTTTAAATGCACCATCTATTTCTCGATAGGAACGCAATTCTGTCGGTTCACTCAACTAAATTGTCAATAGTCAATTGCCTGTTGCGAATGATCTAGGCTCATATATGAAAGTAGGTGAAAAGTATGTAAAATAGGGAAAGAGGTCAATGAGAAAAAGGAAAAGAGAAAAAGAGCCATGAAAATGCGATATCCGATCCAAGAACTGATGAGCGAAGAAGGCTGTTATGAGAGATTGTTAGAGATCTTGCATCCAGAAGGGATGCAATGTCCAGATGGACATAGATTGCCAGAAGGGCAAGCGCCTCACAGTCGAGAGCGAGCCCCGGGAATAAGTACAGATGCCGAGAATGCGGCAAAGTATACGATGCCTTTACGAATACAGTCTGGTCTGGAACGCATTACAATTGTGTGACGATAGTCTTAGTGATGCGAGGCATCATTCAAGGGACACCAACGCTGCATCTATCAGAGGAACTGTCTCTGAACTATAGTACGTTGTTGGAGCGTCGCCATCGGATCCAGAATACGGCGTTGCTCCAAGCCGCAGCCGCTTCCCCCTTTTTCGCGATTCTGTAGCTGAAGCCGATGAACTGTACCAGAATGCAGGAGAGAAAGGCGATTACCATCCCGATCCAGATGACCCGCCCAGACCTCGAGCCAACAAGCGCCGTGGACGAGGGACGATGGAGAACGACCGACCACCGATTCTGGCGTTGTGGGACGAACCTCTGGCCAAGTCCAGTTCACGGTCTGTGACAACACACAACAAGCAACCATTGTTCCTTTAGTTGTTGCTTGCTCTCTCCTGGCACCACTCTCTATACCGACGAGTGCAACGCCTACAATCCCATTGCGGAGACTGGTCGCTCTCATGCCACTGTTTGTCACTCCCGGTACGAATGGGCTCGCGATGATGATGGCGACGGCATTCGGGAAGTTCACTGCAACACCATGGAAGGCATTTGGACTGGTCTACGCAATTTTCTGCGTCCCTTTCGGGGTGTTCATAAACGTTATCTTGCCCAATATGTTGCCATCTTTGAATGGACTCACAATCTCAAATTCGTCAATGACTCCTTTCTTCGCTCTCTCATTGACTCCCATTTCACCTATTTTCATTCATGAGCCAATGATCTATCCACAAGGGACCCATTGGACATGAGGTGGAGTAATATCTATAGCAAATTCCGCGGTATGGAGCGGACCCAACGTTTGTTCAAATAGGGCACATCATCCATAGTGATATCCAGCTGAATCGTTACGTTCAAGGTCGTTTCTGTACTCTCTACCTGACCCCGGGCGCGGGTATGGATGGTGCGTTCAGGCCAATGCAAAATTACCTGGCTCAGACCACGAATGGTGGCATGAGCAGGATCCTCTTCAGCAACCCGCGTCGTGGCTTCGCCAGTACGTACAAATTCAAATCTATCGTCAATGCGTGTGCGGCCCGAGGTGCGAACAAAGACTTCCGCTGTACCTGCCATGTGATCACGCGTCACTCGCCAAACGGGCTGGTCAGATTCAGAATCGACCAGTGATTTGGTCTGAGCAGGTGGCTCCAATTTGGGTGCAGGCAAGGCAGGATTCTGTGAACCAACTGTGGGCAGAAGCAGGCGCGCGGGGCAGTTACCACCAAAATGAATGGTGCCGACATAGGGTTTGGGGGATGGCCAGGAATTGGGAAAATCTGCACCGGCGATGCCAATGCGAATCTGGTGACCTGATTCGAAGAGCCAGCTCGTGGCATCCAATGGCACCGTCACTTCGTAAACTTGATCCGGTTCGAGTGGAGAGGGCTGCTCGTGAGAGTCACGATGCGTCAAGTTAAGCAGTCCTTTGGTGACCAGTGCCGCCGTGCCGTCGGGGGCCACATCTATCAAACGCACCACAACGGTCGCAATATCGGTTGTCGTTGTCACGTACAGCACCACGCGCCCATAGCCCAACATCTCAATCGAGTCGGTCAACGGTTCAGAGGTCCAGTTCAGCGAATAGGCGTCTTCCAGCTGCTGATCCATGGGCAAAATGTGGGGTGCAGCCGCGGAGAACATACCAAAGGTTGTCCCAACAGTGGGATTGTAGGTATAGGTGGCACCGCCTGTTGTGGTTGTTTGTTGAGTCTGCAAATTGTCGTTATCTGTAAGATAGAGCAAATGTTCCTCTGCACGCGCCGGCGGCCACTCGGCCTCGTGTTGCCAAAAGCCGCTGGTCAGCGCACGGTCGGCCCTGGGCGGGTCGTATTGCTGGACGTAGAGGGTGACGGGCGGCTCATCCATGATGCCGTTGTCAACTCCTTTTAACCAATACTCATAGAAGCGCACCATCTCGTGCAGATGATTGATCCGTGGTCCCGGTATACCCTGATCGGGTGCCACATGCAGCCAAGGACCGACGATGACTTTTTTGGGGCAGCGCAACTGGTCAAAGGTGCGCAGATTGCAGTTGGTGTAGCCGTCGCGCCAGCCGCCAAACAGATAGACCGCACACTCAATGGCCGCATAATCTTCGCAAAGCGAGCCATGTTTCCAATAGTCATTGTAGACGTGGTTGGAGAGCCAGGTTAACAGCCACGGTTCGCTCTGCAAATGTTCTTCCCAAGTTTCGGCCCACCGTTCGTCAGTTGCGTCGGGATAGGGGGGCAACGCATTTTGCACTACCATGCCCAACCCGTAGGTGGCCATGTCGTAAAGCATCTGCATGGCCCCGCCTTTGTAGTGACAGTCGTCGGTATAGCGGTTGTCGGTAAAATACATGGGGCAAATCGCCTTGAGAGCGGGCGGACGGTGCATAGCAACCTGTAATGAATTGAAACCGCCATACGAAGAACCAAACATGCCCACATTGCCGTTACACCAGGGTTGCTCCGCCATCCAGGCAATGGCCTCGACAGCATCCAAATGCTCTTGGAGCGAATATTCGTCCACCGCTGTCCCGCCCGAACTGCCCGTGCCGCGCACGTCGATGCGAACGCCCACAAAGCCGCGTTGGGCCAGATAGTACTGTATACGCAGGTTGCCGGCTGAGAGATCGTCCTTGCGGTAGGGGTAATAGTCAAAGACGGCTGGGAATGGGCCGGATGCGTCAGGCATAAAGAGATGGGCATCTAGTTCCACGCCGTCTGGCATGGGAATGCGGATATGTTTATGAATGTGGACGTTGTATAGCTGGAAGTCGTTTGTCGTATTCATCACTCTAAACCTACCCTTTAATCGCCCCAGCCCCAATTCCAGAAATGATCAAACGTTGAAAAAAGAGCGCGAGCACCAGTGGCGGAATGACGGCAAGCACGGCTGCCGACGTTAGAAAGCCATATTCGGTCCCTAACTCGTTGCTCAGAAAGGCGACCAGAACCGGCATTGTGCGCGATTGCATGGTTTGGGTCAAAATCATGGCAAAGAAAAATTCGCCCCATGAGGCCATAAAGCTGAAGATACCAACCGCAATGATGCCCGGCAGCGAAACCGGCAGGATGACGTGAATCATGGCCTGGAGCCAGTTGCAGCGGTCCACCCTGGCTGCGTCTTCCAGGTCGCGCGGAATGGTCTGGAAGTAGTTTTTGAGAATCCAGACAGTGTAGGGCAACGTAAATGTTAGATACATGAGTGCCAGACCCCATACCTGATTCAAAGCATTGATCTGGCGCAACACGAGATAGATGGGCAGAATCAAGGCCAGAGCCGGAACCATGCGCGTCAGGAGATAGAAGACGAGTAGTGTGGTCTTCCCTCGAAACTGCAAACGCGCAAAGGGATAAGCGGCCAGCGAACCAATGATGATGTTGAGAATGGCGACAGTAAAGGAAACCACAACACTATTGCGCAGAGCCAGCGGGACGCGCTTGGCCACCGATCCAACCGTCAACCGGCGTTCCTCGCGCATTTCATTGATCACTTCCTCATCATAATAAGCCTGATAGTTCATCAAGGTGGGGTTTTCAGGAATCCAGTGGGGCGGAACCGACATGGCCTCCTCGCGCGTCATAAAGCTGCTCACCACAATCCAAGTGAAGGGGCCGACAATATAGATGAAGGCAACGATCGCGGCCAGATGGATGAAGATGCTCTTCCACGGTATGGGGAGCCGGTAGAAGATAGACCGCAAACCGCCCATTGCGGGTGTTGTCGTTGTTGCGCTCATTGTTCAATTTCTCCCCGTTGGTACAAGAGATGAATATAAATCAGACCAATGATTAGCGTGATCAAGGTGAGGATATAGGCGTAGCTGTTGGCCGTGCCAAAATCTAATCCGTCAAACGCTTTCTTCCAGGCCGTAAAGGTGACGACACGCGTTGAATCGCCAGGACCACCACCCGTTAAGACAAAAACCAGGTCAAAAACGCGCAGACCAGTCATGGTCGCCAGAATCATGATAATCATGATGGGCTGGGTCAACCAAGGCAGGGTGATGTAGCGGAATCGACTCCAGACACCGGCGCGGTCAACGGTTGCGGCTTCATAGAGGTCACTGGGGATTGCTTGTAGTGCTGCTAGTAGGACGATCGTGTTAAAGGGCAGCGCGTTCCACACCTGCACAAAGATCAGTGCCGCCATGGCCATCGCTGGGTCTACGCCCACCCACGAGCGATATTCATCAATTGCGCCAAATGAATAGAGCAGACCGTTGAGAACGCCAAAGCGAGGATTGAAGATCCATTTCCACATCACGCCCGCAATGGCCCAGGGCAATAAGACGGCGCTGCGCAGAATCCCACGCCCAGTGAACTTCTCATTTAACAGCAGGGCGATCAAGAGGCCAACGATCACCTGACCAATCACAGAGCCAACCGTAAAGGTGAAGGTCACACGCATCGACTGCCAGAACTCGGTGTTGGTTAAGACGTTTAGATAGTTCTCCCCGTAGTTAAAGCGGATGTTGTTGGGTTGGCGCAGATTGTACTTTTGCAGACTGATCCAGAATGAGTAACCAATCGGAATGACCGATACCAGGAAGAGCGCTATGAGCATGGGTGCATTTTTGATGAATGCACCCATGCTCATAGCGCTCTTCCTGGTATCGGTCATCAAATAGGCACGGATCTCTGGAGTCTCCGCTATAGCCAAGCGCAAGCGGGCAAACCGCCCCAACTGGCTTCTTGGATAGGGCAGAGCCAATGCTTCAACACCGCTCTCACTACCTATAGATTGTTTTTGGTCTATCATGATCTTCAATACTCAACAGCCCTTCGTTCTGAGTCCAATACTAAGCTCTGCATGAGAACATGGTTCTTCTTGATTTGGCAGAGTTACGGAAGAACCATGTTCTCATCACAACCGCCGTTTAAGTCTAAAGTCCACTGTCTTGATGATTTGTTCGTCAAAGACGACTTTGGACTCCGGACTTAGGACGCAGGACTTCTGAGACTCTAACTCTCAAAACTATCGCGCAATTCGTTCCACTTGTTCGCCATGGCCTCGGTAGCTTCCGCGGGCGAAACCTGACCCAAGACAGCCTTATGCCATTCAGCCTGCATAGCGTTGTCCCACTCTGAATACCAGGGCGCATCGACACCAAGACGCGGTACGGCGGTCTCCTTCTGTTGGGCAAAGAGTTCGGGATCCCCCCATGCGTTTTCACCGGCAACAATGTCTGGGTCCTCGCCAAGTGATTTGTAGGCAAAGCCCAGCCCAAAGCGGTCGTGCCACTGCTTAGCCGTCCAGTACTCGCCCGCTGCATTCTTGCCACCTGCAAAGTATTGTAGCCGGTAGGCCGCGGCTTGATCGACTGCATTGGCATTAATGGTATATTGACGCGTCCAGGCAATGGTACCCTGACCGGGACCTTCGAGTCCTGGCATAATCATGGGCTTGAAGACCCGCTCTCCCTCAACCGCTTCGGCCGTCTGTTCAGGATCGTTGAGTTTACGTAGGTCATAGCGATTGGTTTCCTGGAAGGCTGTATGGCCCGTTTGGAACATTTCGATCACGTCGGCGTCGGTCATCTCCAAGTTGGCCGGATCCATGATCTCCCAGGTCTGTACGGCATCCTGCATCCAGGCCAGAATCTGTTCCACAACTGAATCGGGCTTCTGGCAGATGGGATCCCAATTTTCATCGACCCATTCTCCTCCAGAGGCGTAGACCAAAGAGTACATGGGCTCCTTGAAGTTGCTCTCCTGGTAAAGCCACATCCGCAACGGATAGTCAGAAATTCCTTCGTCCTTCATGGCGAGGCAGATATCCTTCAGGTCACCCAGCGATTCCGGTGGCTCGCTGAACCCCAACTCCTCCAGAAGTCGCGTGTTATACATGATGGTGTGGAAATCGGTGTAATAGGGCAGACCATAGAGTTCGCCCTCATAGGTCATAGCCTTGCGATTGCCGTCAAACATGTCTTCGACCAGTTCAGGAACGCCGATTTCCTCATCGATGGAGCGAATAAAGCCAGCTGCGGCGAACCCAGCCTTGTCATCATCTCGGGTGACGATGACGTCAGTCTGCTCGCCAGCCACCAGCAATGTGGTTTGCTGCTTGTAGTCGGAAAGCTGGCGGTACTCTACCTCAACATCAGGATTTTCCTGCATAAACTCCTGGACAACAGGATCATAAAACTCCAGCGAGTTCCAACCAGTAAAGAGCAACTGCGGCGTTTCTTCAGCTGGAGATGCCGCGCCGCTGTCACCTGCCGTGGGTGCGCCGGCTTGCGGCGCACAGGCAGCCAGCGCAATCAGCCCGGTCGACGCTGCGGTTGCCTTCAGAAAGTTACGTCGTGTCAGCTTGCGTGTGTTGAGAGACATGGTTTCTTCTCCTTGTAAAGATAAGAAAAACTGTTCACGAGCAGAACGAATGATACGAAACTTCACTTTTGAACGTTAACCTGCGGAATCTCTAACCCGCAACTTGGGCAGGAATGCGCACCAACTGGAGGGAGAGGGTTCCCGCATCCCGGACACTTTGTTGCGAGACGTGTGCCACAGTGAGCACAATATTGCCAGTTGGACTCAATTTCTTCCTGGCAGGCAGAACACTCAGCCATAAACTGATGAAATTGGTTTCGTTGATCGAGCAGCTGAATTTCTTCTTGACTTGCCTTAGCTTGATTAAGTTGCTCTGACTTCTGATCCATTTTACTTTTCCTTGTACGAAATGGGTTGCAAGGTCGCAGAGTCGCGATCCAGCGTGAATCAATCTATTGTCCGTTACAATTATCTCGTAACCTGATATATATCAAATTTCTCCTTGCGAGTCAAACAACGATCTAATCTTCCCCAAGCACAATCTTGGCAATCTATTTTGACACAGTTTTCAGATTTTGAAATCCAGATACCCCGCCTGATATGACGTCTAAGATTCGGTGAATCGCCCATTGAATCTTGGACGCTCACTTAGCCAAGCTGCACCCGTGGATCCAGCCGTGTGTAAAGCACATCCACCAACAAATTGGCTACTCCGATCAGCACGGCCCCGAAGAGGACACTGCCCATGATCAGCGGTACATCAAAGTGCTGGGCCGCTTGCACCGTCTGCCAGCCAATACCGGGCCAACTGAAGATATATTCTACCAGAGCCAAACCGGTTAGCAGAGCGGCTGTGTCCATTCCCAGCATGGTTAACACGGGCAAGATGGCGTTGCGCAGCACATGACGCGTGACGACAGCGTATTCAGCCAGCCCCTTGGCGTTGGCCGTGCGGACATAGTCAGCGGAGATAGCATCCAACATGTTGGCGCGCAGCATGATGGCGTACCAGGCGGACCAGGGCAATGCCACACTCAGGGCGGGCAGAAAGAGATGGTGAATCGTGCCGTATCCACCCACAGGAAATAGATCCAACTTAAACGCCAGCAGATACATCAGCAGAAGGCCGAAGAAAAAATTGGGCAGAGAAATCGTCAGCAGACCGGCGACCATGATCGTCCGATCCATAATGGTATTGCTTTTCATAGCAGCAATAGCCCCCAGGGGGATGCCAAGGAGAACAATCAGGACGGCAGTCGAGAGACCCAACGCTGCTGTCGCCGGTAGCTTCTCCGCTAGCGCCTTGGCAACCGGCTGATTGAAGTAGAACGATTTGCCCAAATCACCTTGCAACAGACGCCCCATGTAGCGAATGTATTGAATGTAGACTGGCTGATCCAATCCCAAATCCTTGCGCAGTGCCTCAATCGTAGCCGCTTGAGATTTCTCACCGACCAAGGCACGCGCCGGATCCACGGGGCCAGCAAAAATCAGCACAAAGGTCACCAGCGAAACCCCGAACAAGGTAATCGCCATCCACAACAACCGTCGTAAAATGTATAACAGCATGGCTAATTCCTCTGAGTCGGATCCATGGCCTCGCGCAAGCCAGCTCCCACCAGATTTGTGCTGATCACGGTCAGCGCAATAGCAACACCCGGATAGAGCGTGACCCACGGTGCCACGCGATAGTAGTTCATGCCGTCTTTGATCATGGACCCCCACGAAGGATTGGGTGGTGGTACGCCCAATCCCAGAAAGCTCAGGCTAGCCTCGGCAAAGATTGTGTTCGGTATACTGAGGGCTGTGTAGACAATGACCAGAGGGAGTAGATGCGGCAACAGGTGCTGCACAAAAATGCGATGATCTTGCACCCCACTAGCATGGGCAGCCTGCACAAAATCCTGCTCCTTAATGGAAAGCATGGTTGCCCGGAATATGCGCGCCGGATATGCCCAGGCAAAGACTGCGATCACAACGATGACGACCCAAACGCCAGGCCGCAACATGGTCACGAGCAGAAGCATCAGGAAAAAGGTGGGGAAGCTCATCACCAGATCCACAAAGCGCATGATAAAGAAGTCAGCCGTGCCTCCAATATACCCAGATACACCGCCTATCAATAGTGCCACAATGACAGCGGTACCACTAGCCGCCAGGCCAATGCCAAGCGACATGCGCCCACCCCACAGAATGCGACTGAGCAGGTCACGACCAACCCCATCCGTTCCTAGCCAAAACTTTGCATTAGGTGGCATCGGTGCCCCAAGCTCAGTCAACCCTTCTCTGCGGAACTGCTCAATGGGATCATAGGGAGAGATGAGGGGTGCTAGCACAGATAGCGCAATCAGGAGCAGCAGGATCAACGCTGCGACGGTATTCGTCTTCTGTTGAAAAAAGCGTTGCCAAACCTCGCCCCACCAGGAGAATGTCTTTTTGCCGTCGAAGGCTTGTACGTTCAGCCCACGACGCATCTTTGCGTCGCGGACAGCGAGAAGTCGCTCCGTCATAAAACGGTCTGCTCTCCAAAACCTCGTATTTCTCCCGCCAAATTTAACTAAAGTGAAGTCAGTTTGAATGCGATAGTTCTGAATCTTCCCGAAGGGATCAGATGTTGCAGGGTAAACGAATCAATTTGTGACCCCTTCCGGGAAGATGGGTCATCGAAACTATTGTACTCTATCGGAATTCACTGTAGGGAGGCTATTGAGCGCTGGCATCGCCACTGGATTGGGCTGTCGCATCACCAACCGTTTTACATCCCCACTTATCCCTTTTGCCAATGATCTGAGCATGAGGGACGGCGTGAGAAAGTCGGTTGGATCCCATTGCCGCACCAGCAAGGCACTAAAGCGGTGCTGATACTCATCGCCAGCCAGAATCCAGCGCAGCACTGATTTCGCTACAATCGGTGGAGCAATAGAATAAATTTCCCGTTGTACACGCTCCATGGTGGCATCAAACATCGGCTTCATTGCTTCCCAAGCTTTGATGCTGTAGGCGTCGAGAGCTTTAGCCAAATTTTTCTCGCCCTTGTACCAGGTCACCAGCTCTTCTCCTAATAACTTGGCTTGCAGCAACGCATCGTAGATGCCCTGTGCATCCAGCGAATCCTTCTGATGGTAGGCATCGCCAACCAGCACCCAGCCATCCCCGATCGGCTGGCGAAACAAATTGCCTATGCGTTTCATGCCGCTGAGTTTTGCGACCTGTTGCGCATTTTTCAAGCGCCGCCAGACATAAGGCTGTGCCCCTAATTTGTGGAGATAATCCGCCTGGACATCCCCTGGCGGCGGATCATAGAGCGACGACTGCCCCTGAGCGACGACATTCGTGTGACCATCGGCAGTAGGCATAAACACGTAACTGAAACCATCACCAGAGGTATGAATCTGGGCAAGGGTACCTCCGTGCTCATCGTAGGGGGCGACATTTTCCCAGGCTGCGTAATAAAGGGTTGTGTCGAGATCCGTCCGTTCATGGATAATGCGTGCCCCTACTTGTTTGGCGACAGTGCTATAACGGCCATCTGCACCTACCACCAGCCTGGCTTTCAAGCGCTCTTCCGCCTGTTTGGGGTAGCGCCCTTTGATGCCGACTACACGGTCTTTTTCATCCATGATCAGATCCATCATAGCGAAGTTTTCTCTGCGTATAACGGAAGGATACCTCTCCAAATTGCGCCACAAGGTCGCATCAAATCGTCCGCGGTCGACGGTGTACATGTAATCGCGCTCGTTAATCATCTGGTGGAAGAAAAAGGTCCGGAAATAATCCTTAAACTCCAACACAATGCGGTCGATCTTGGGCGTATTGAAGGCATAGTCGGTCTCATCAGCCTCCAGTTCATCGAGCAGACTCATCGTGTGGGGCAAGACAAACGGCGTAGAGACTGGATGTACGGTTGGGAAGGTGATGCGATCGATAATGAGAACGCGCAGCCCTGCTTTGCCTAGATGGGTTGCCAGACTGGCTCCAGCAGGGCGGCCACCAACGATAATCACATCAAATTCTTTGCCAGATTCGGAAGTATTCATTTTGGTTCGCGTTGCCTAACGATTGACAAGCCAAAACGCTTGCCGATTTATAGAATCGAACGCCTTGGGTATAATCGTCAATCATCAATCTCTTGACTATACCTCTTCCATCCACGCTTTGTCCAGGAACGGCCATCCACCATAGATAAAAAAGGGCTGCACGTCATGCATATACTCCTGAACTAATGAAATTCTAACCGGATTGGCCAGCCCAACCCAGGCTACGTCCTGATTAATAACAATATCCTCGATTTCACGATAGGCCGCAATCCGTTCGGAATCCTGCAAAGGCAATCCCTCGGCTTCTTTGACTAGTTCATCAATCCGCTCGTTGCAGTAAAAACCATCGTTGTATCCAACTTCGATTGACTCACACGTCGTCCAGGCAGAGATGTAATCGTAAGCGTCCGGTGAACTGGATGCCCAACCATAGACAAACAGCTGCGGATCACCCGCGCGAATGGGGTCACGCCACTCTTTCCACTGCCCCAAGACCAGTTCTGTCTCAATTCCGATATTCTGCAGATCGGCCTGCAATAACTCACCCGCTCTAGAATCATTGCCAATATACATGCGCAAGCCTTGGATGCCGTCGCCATAACCAGCATCGGCCAGCATCTGTTTGGCCTTCTCAGGATCATACTCGTAGCTACTGGTGAATTCCTCGTCAAATTGGAGCATGGTTGGGTTGTAGAAGCCCTGCAGCAGATTCTCGGTTCCGCCAAAGGCTCTGACAAAGCCTTCTTTGTCGATGGCATGAGCGACGGCTTGACGTACGCGGATGTCGGTAAATGGCTCGAAATTGTAGTTGAACGCCAAACGCCGATGTCCAGTGGTCGGCACTTTGACGATCTTATTCTCATAGCTGGAGTCACTGAGAAGCTGGGGAATTGTCTCTGCCGGCGGTACACGCACATATTCCAGTTCCCCACTCTCAAAACGCAGCATCTGCACACTGGCGTCCACATTCAGGAAAAGCTCAATGCCGTCCAGATGAGGTGCCCCTTTGAAGTAATCCGGGTTGCGCTCGTAGACGGTCTTCTCGCCACGGATCCATTCCACAAATTTGAACGGCCCGGTGCCGATCACCACATCATTACCCCAAGCCTCCCCGGCATCGAGCGTTTCTTGTTTGGGGATGATGGCGTTCATGCTGTAAGTGAGCAGGTGAGGAAAGACAGCTTGCGGTTTGATGAGCCTGATCTTGACGGTGTAGTCATCGATGACCTGAATACCGGTTAGCTCCTTCTCATCTCCGTCCAGCACAGCTTGATACCCTTCAATGTTCTCAGAATAGCCCTTGCCCCAGCTGTAGACTTCGGGCCAGATCTGGTGCTCCAGACTGAATTTGACATCCTCGGCGACTAGTTCACGCCCGTTGTGGAATTTGACGCCTTGACGCACAGGAATTGTATAGGTCAAGCCATCGTCGCTTATGGTGGGCATCTCAGCGGCTAAATCGGGATAGATGTTGCCCTCCTCATCGTAGAAATAGAGGCAGTTGTAGAGAATGACACCTGCGCTCCACCAGTCTTCGCTACTCTCCGCCCCCGGTGGATCCAGAACACGAATATCGCCAGGACCTGCGATGCGGAAGATACCCCCTTGTCTGGGTTCGCCAGGGGCGGCGGCTGGTTGACCCTCTGTTGCGCTCCCTGTCGCACCTTCACCACCGGCAGGCGTCCCACACGCCGCCGCCAGCACAGCCCCACCGCTTAAGACCAATGTACGTCGCAAAAACTCACGACGTGAAATCCGACCACTCCGATACAAATGCTCCAACATATGGAATCTTGCTTTGTGCCGCTTCATAGTGGTTTCTCCTCCCTAAAGAGTGGCAAAGCTGCGGGGTTGCAGAGTGGCAAGGTGGCAGCGCGTTCTCTGGCAAGCCTTTGTGGTTACAGGGTGTGTTTCAGTTTCGGCGCAAGCCGAATGCAACGCACGGTTGAGCAGTCGGTTGGACGATCCATGCACTGTTTCACCCGTGCATCGCATTCTCCCACTCCCGCCCTCACGTGACATGCTGCACGCTGGCTACAGGTATTTCCAGGTATAGGCCTATTATTCATCAACCAGTTGAACCACACCCAGGACCCCATCCTTTGCCACCCCGCAACCTCGCACCTCTGCACCTCTGCAACCCCGCCAATCGCTCACGCGCCTGATCTTCCTGTTCTTGCAAATAGGCATCCATGTTGGCCAGCGCTTCGGTGATGCTGATCTCCTGGCGCATGGCACGATCCAACTCATCTCTGGCCGGGCCCTGTTGTGCAACATGGTCTTGCGGATAGCGCGCGATGGGCCACATGCCTTCGGCCACCCGTTTCGAAATGGTGCCAAATTTCACCTCTTCGATGCGCGGATCGCTGTATGCCTCTTTGGATGGTGCCACGCCAGAGTAGAACTCAAAGGCCTGCAGCGTCGCGTCGGGTCCAACGATCAGTAGAGCGTAGTCGAGCCCGGCTTCTAATTTGGACGCATCGTCGACCAGTCGTTTAGAAATTCCCCAGCCAGCGACATGCTGCGGATAGAGAACGTATTCAGTCGCAGCGGCCAGGGGTGGGGTGACAATGTTGTCGGCAGGCACTTCTGCCACATCGGTTTGCACGCTAGCTGTCCAGGCTCCATCCCCCCAAATCGAGACGAGCTGCTGGCTGACCGCTTCGAATTCGTTGGTGAACAGCTCAAAATCACAAACCTGCTCCTCCCAGTAGAGGTCGTGCAGTATCTGAGCAGCCTCCTCACCTTCTGGTGTGCTGTGTGACCATTGTCCGCTCTCCTAAGGCCAATCCAAAAAATAAAATATACGCGAGAAGGTGTTAAACTAGCTCTCCAAAAGGAGCAAAAATGACAATCTCGCCAGAAATGGTTGAAGTCTTGAAAGAGACGAAGGCCATGTTAAGTGGATACGAAAGAAGGCACTTCATGGCCCAAACGGTCAAAACGATATGCGAAGGGAGTCCGACGAAAGCAGAACGAGAGTTGGGCTGGAATCGGGCGACGATAGCCAAAGCCCTGGAAGAACTAGAAGGCGGCTTCTGTTATGTCGACCAAAGCCACCGACGTGGTCGCAAAAAAGCCGAAGACCATATCCCCACTTTACTGGCCGATATGGTTGAAATCGCCGATCAATTCAGCCAGACCGATCCCACCTTTCGAACCCCCCCCAATTGTACACTCGACTAACCGCCGCCGAAATGCGTACCCAGCTCATCGAGCAGAAAGGATACACAGATGAGGAATTGCCTGGCGAAGAGGCCATCCGCTTGAAGCTCAATGAGTTAGGCTATGGCTCAAACCGGGTCAAAAAAAGTCAACCAGTGAAAAAGATCCCAGAGACCGATGCGATCTTTGATAGAATTCATCAGATCAATCAAGAAGCGGATGCAGACGAGACGGTTCTGCGCCTCTCTTGGGATGCCAAAGCGACGATTTTACTTGACCGTTTCTCGAGAGAAGGGATAAGTCGAGTGGTTGTCAAAGCGCTCGATCATGACTTTCAAGATAAGAAGACCGAGAAAGTCACTCCTTTTGGCATTTACCTCCTTCAACCAAGGAACTCTTTCTTTACTTGACTCAGTCGAAAGTGACAGTGACTGTATTGTCGACTGCCTGATTGATTTTGGGAAAGCGTACGTGAACACTTTCCTCACGTCAAGACCCTCGTGATCAATCAGGACAATGGTCCCGAAAATCATACCCGTCGGACTCAGTTTATGTATCGTCTCACTCAGTTTGTTGAGCACTATCGTCTCTATTCAGCTCGCCTGCTACCCTCCTTATCACAGTAAATACAACCCCATCGAACGGGTTTGGGGCCATCTTGAAAACACTGGAACGGTTCTCTTCTCGATTCTCTTGAGACCGTTCTCAATTTTGCCCGTTCTTTTCGCTTTAACCAACTACAACCCTTCGTTCACCTGAATTCCACTCTTTATGAGACCGGCGTCAAACTCACTCAGAAAGAGATGGACCGTTTGGCACAACGCTTCCAACGTTTACCTGGTTTAGAAAAATGGTTTGTCCTTATTCCCCCTCTCCATTCTCTCGTTCGCGTATAATTATTTTTTTGGTTTAGCCTTAGAGAACGCTATCTCCGCCTAACTGCCAGATCAGGGTCCAAAGCAGTTGATATTGTGAACTGCGGGGTGAATAGCCAGAACGGGTGATCTTACCAGCATCATTGGTCTCGGTGAGCGCCCTACCCGCTTCCACCACTTCTTCGTATGTGTTAAACGCAAGGTAGTCGATATCTTGCTCGGCCAGATGATCCTTGTTGACAGTCATGGCAGCCCCGCGGATGCCTGCCAACCAGGGCAGATAGTAAACTTTGCCACCTGGAGCATCGACAGCTTGGAAAGCAGCCGGCCACATTTTCTCTTCCAGTGCAGCCGCACCGCCGGCCGGATCAGTTATGTCGAGGAAGACTTGAGAGATGTCTGTCGCAACGACCCAGTCGGTGTACATCATCATCACGTCGCCCTCGGTCCCAGCAGCGATGGAAGGCAGCATTTTGGCCAGCAGGTCGCCATAGCCAATGGGCTGAAGGTCTACAGAAACATTTTCGTGGTCCGTCTGATATTCTGGCGTGACCCAATTCATAATGCGGTTGGCACCATCCCAATCCTGATACCAGACCACCAGTTCAATGGCTTCTGAGGCGGCTCCTGATTCTGCCCCCCCGCTTGGTGCAGCTACTGGTGTACAGGCTGCGAGTAAAGCAGCAGCGCTAGTCCCCGCGCTTAACTTCAGAAATCCACGACGGCTTATTGTTGTTTGACTTGACATGGTTTCCTCCTCTGCGAAATTGCTTGATGAAATGTCTTGGTGAAATCTACTGTTTCAGTTAACTCAAAAAATGAACGTAACAATACGGAAATGAGGATCAAGGCTGATTAAGAACCTATCCGAAAAGTGGTTGTGAGTCCAGCTAACTTCTCGAGTGAGAATGCACCGTCGCAGAGCTTTTCGGATAAGCACTAAGTAGGAGCAAATAACTTCTGGAAACAAAAGGGGGAAGTGGCTTTGGAACCTATCCGAAAAGTGGTTGTGAGTCCAACTAGATTCTCGAGCAAAAGGGTTCGCCACAGAGCTTTTCGGATAAGTGCTTAGTATGGAGAATGATAATCTACGTTTTCTCCTTTGTCAAAGGCGGATTATTTGGTGGACTGTTTGACCTATATTTTGCTGTCGTGTGATAATTTCGTTCTGTACACAAAATATATCGAAAGGGGAACATCGTGACCACAAACGAATTTGGGCAATTACTTATGCGCATCGCTGTCGGTCAAGTTCGAGAGCTAACCGATGAAGTCATCCTGTTCACACGGCAGTTGGGCATCCAAGATATCCAATTCAATATGTTCAATGGGTCGCCGCATTTGCCTGGAGACACCCACTGGGAGTATATAGATCTGGTACAACTGCGTACGCGCTGCGAGGATGCAGGATTGCGGTTGAACGCCATTGAGAATGTCCCCATCAAATTTTACGACAAGATCATGTTGGGGCTGGCGGGCCGGGATGAGCAGATCGAGCATATGCAAACCACGATCCGCAATATGGGGCGGGCTGGTATTCCGATTTTTGGTTATCATTTTGTCGTTACGGGCGTCTGGCGTACATCCAGAACAGCCCGTGGGCGAGGTGGGGCGCAGGTCACGGCGTTTGACTTGGAATTGGCAGAAAATGCGCCTCTCGCCTTTGGTCGGACTTACTCAGATGACGAAATCTGGGCAAACTACAAGTACTTCATTCAGGCCATCCTACCAGTCGCTGAAGAAGCCAATGTGAAACTCGCTCTCCACCCAGACGATCCACCCGTTCCGTCTCTTGGTGGCGTCGCCCGGATCATGCGTAGCTTCGACGCTTTCAAACGGGCCATGGAGATCGGTGACAGCCCCATGCATGGGTTAGATTTTTGCGTGGGCAGTTGGTCTGAGATGAGTCCAGAGGAATGCTTGCGAGGGTTGCGTTATTTTGGCGAACAAGAGAAGATTTTCTATGTACACTTTCGAGATGTTGTGGGGAGTGTGCCCAAGTTCAGAGAGGGTTTTATCGGTGAGGGCAACCTGAACATGTTTGAGATCATGAAAACTCTGCGGGAGACGGGGTTCCGGGGATTTATGATTGACGATCATGTACCAATGATGAGCAATGATGAAGGGTGGAACAGCCGCAGCCGAGCTTTTGCCAATGGTCAGATGACTGCCATGTTGGAGATCTTAAACTCAGGCTGAGTATACCAATGGAGCTAAGACCGATGAACTGTACCTACTGCGATCAGATTGTTGGATCGGGAGTCGATTACAATTCTGCACCAGCCAAATACGATTTGGGATCCTACGCCCCGCGCTGTGACTTGCATTGGCGTTATCTTTGCGCCAACTGTGGTGAACCGGCTCACTTTATGGCGCTTGCCTATTGTCCCCAGGCAAACAAGCTCTTTTGTAGACAATGCGCTCTGGAATGGGACGAAGTGGAAGATACGTTCTGGGCCTGGAGCTATTACTTTCGATATAGATCCCCCTGGTCTGGACAGTGGGAACCAGCGCTGGACCGACTAGAATACGAAGGGAAACATCCGTTGCCAGCAAAACTCATTGACCAAAACATTATTTCATCTGAGACCTATCTGGTACGCTACCCCGTTACAGGAGGTCAATGGCGCCCGGATGAAGAAGAATTTGTTGATGCGCAGGTTCAGTCTAACTGGAATACAAACGCCGAACGTTGGGATGCAGGGTACGATGAAGATGGCGATCGCAATCGTCGATACCATAGCGATGAACCGATGTTGGCGCTGTTGGGTGATGTACATGGCCGACGTATATTAGATGTAGGCAGTGGCAACGGCTATCTCTGTCGCAAGCTAACAAAAGCGGGCGCGCTCATGACAGGCGTCGAACTATCCGATCAATTTATCGAGATTGCGCTCGCTTACGAGAAACAGGAACCCCTGGGGATTACCTATCATCAGCACTCTGCCTCGCAGATGGATTTCCTCGCCGACGCCTCCTTTGACAAAGCTGTGAGCAATTATGTGCTGATGGATATCGTCGACTATGTCAACGCCCTGCGCGAGGTGTATCGGCTTCTGCGGTCAGGTGGTCATTTTGTCGTGGTCTTCACCCATCCCTGTTTTTTATGTGGTCCGACTACCTGGATCAAACCGGCACCTGATTCTCCACGACGAGACGATCGGCTACTGCGTCGATGACTACTTTCACCGTGGACCAACATTGGCGCAATGGAAAAATCTCTCGCCCGTGTTGAGTTTTCATCGACCACTGCGCGACTATTGGCAGGCGTTCACCGACGTTGGATTTGAGGTTGATGGGTTTGAAAAGCCGAGCATTACGGACCGCGGGCGTCGAGAACAATCGGCGTGGCGAGTTGACATGGCATTACGCATGACTTACTCGTGTATCTTTCGATTGGTGAAAAGGTAATGGATTAGCTGCATGTCAAACGAACGAATTCTGCTCGTAGAGGATGAGGCGGCTGTCGCTCGTGGTTTGGAATATGCCTTGACCAGTGAAGGATATCAAATCTCGTGGGCTGAAAACGGTCGCATGGCTCTTGATCTGACGCAAAGAGAACAACCAGCGCTGATCGTGCTTGATGTACGTTTGCCCGACATGAGTGGTTTTGATGTTTGCCGTCAGTTGCGCGCCGCCGGATATCGTCAGCCAGTGCTCATGTTGACTGCGCGGGATGAAGAGATGGATAAGGTCTTGGGGTTGGAATTGGGGGCCGATGATTATGTGGTCAAGCCCTTTAATTTACGTGAACTGCTCTCTCGGATTCGTGCTCTTTTGCGACGAGCTTATGGTGAGTTGGCCTTGCCCGCAAGCAGTGAGGAGATCCGTTTTGGTAATATTGTTGTCGATCTGGAACGTCTTCAGGTTCGGCGGAACAATCGGCTTGTCGAGCTAACACCAATCGAGTTTCGTCTTTTACGTCATCTGCTCCTTCATCCCAATCGACCTTTCGAACGTAGCATGCTTATTGAAGCAGTTTGGGGATATAGTAGCAACATAGAGAATGATCGTACAGTCGATGTTCACATGCGACACCTCCGTCAAAAACTGGAAGACGATCCAGCCGAGCCTCGATGGTTGGTGACTGTGCGGGGGGTTGGATATAAGTTTCAGAATTGAGCATGGTGCGGCAATTTACAATATGTTATGAGATCTTAACAATTCCGCAATGATATGACAGCGTCTTTGTTCTATGCTGATTAAGTGCTTATCCGAAAAGTTCTGTGACTGTATGATCTCACTCGAGAATCTGGTTGGACTCACAACCACTTTTCGGATAGGTTCTAAGACCTCACTTAAACATTAGACTATCGAAGTGTTTTCTGCCGGAGGACGGTAGTCCGAAGGCTAAGTGAAGTGGCAATTCGTTTGTGTCAAAATGATTTTGGATATGTATGATGGCGCTTCGTCCAACTAATTAACTAGTCGTGGCTGCGGTCTAAGTGGTAAGACTTGTATAGACTCTGGTCGTAGCCCGGGAATCTTGCATTCTTTGACTATCTAATTAACTGAGTGCCAAAAAGGAGCATGAATAGAACAAAATGGATAAGCAAATTTCACAGCAGATGGTGCAAAAGATCTCTGTCCGAAAAGCGATTCTTTCTTTGGATGATTTGCGACAACGGACACTGGTTTTTGCAATAATTGCGTTATTGTTGGCCGTGACAGCCGTTGGCATCAATCGACCAGCTTTTGCTCAGGACGATGAGACAGATGCAACAGCGGAGGAAACACTAGAATTTCCGGCTGAGCCCGGCCTCTTGATCGCTTCTGTTCCGACAGACAGCCCGGCTGCCCAGGCTGGCATTGTGCGCGGAGATATTCTCCTCTCTGTTAATGACGTTGCCGTCAATTCGATTGCTGATCTACATGACGAACTGCAAACATTCAGCGCAGGTGACGAGATTTCTGTGACTGTACTTCACGGTGACGATGAGCGCACACTTGCTATCACACTCGGTGAGAGTGGGGATAACGCCTTTTTGGGTGTTGTTCCATGCAATATGGGATCTGTGATCATCGATCAGCGAGGACGTGGCTTCGGACCCGATTTCGACCATGAAGATTTTGAACATCGATTCCGTGGTTATCGATTTGGCATGCCCAACTTTAGGGAGTTCGAGTTTGGAATGGGTGATCTTGGTGCTCGTATTATGGAAATCGTTCCAGAGAGCCCTGCTGCCCAGGCTGGACTACAAGAGGATGATGTGATTGTAGCGATCAATGATGAGTCTCTCGAAGCTGGGGAATCACTGGGAGACTTGATTGCTGCTTTTGCGCCGGGAGAGACCATTACACTTGGTGTCGATCGATCGACAGTGGTCGAGGAGCAGAGCGACACAGGTGAAGAGTCCATTGAAGTAACTGTTGAACGGATTGATGTAGAGGTTACGCTAGGCGAGAATCCAGACGAAGCAGGCAAAGCTTTTCTTGGCGTTCGCTACGCTCCGTTCATTGGGTTAGGTGGGTTCGACTTTGAGCATCTTCCTGACGGTGATTTTCGAAAATATTTTGGGGATAGACTTGGCCCCGATTTCGAAGAGCGCTTCCGAGAGAGATTTGGGGATCGATTTGGGGATCGGTTCGAGCGTCGGTATGAGCGCATTGTGCCGAAAGATAGTTTGCCGGAAGGGTTTGACGAATTTCACTTTGAAATCCCAGAAGGTGTGGAGACGGGTGTTATCGTCATGAACGTTTTACCAGATAGCCCTGCTGACGAAGCCGGCATCAATCCGGGTGATGTTCTTGTCGCCATCAATGGAGAGGCGATTGATACGCCAGAAATACTCGTCGAAATGGTTAGCGAAATGAATCCTGGAGAAGAAGTCACTTTGTCCGTTCACTCTGCCGATGGAGAAGTCTATGACGTGATGGTGACCTTAAGTGAAATTGAAGATGGTCGTGCAGTCATTGGCGTAGCCATTGACAGACTGTTTGAGAACGAGGATGAATAATGTGAGACTTTCACTATGTCACTTTTCCATTCAATACGTTGGCGGCTGATCTTGAGCTATGCGTTGCTTACCCTTCTAACTATTTCGGTGGTGGGTTTCTTGACGCTATCCTTGATGCAACGTTATTTAGATGCGCAAGAAAGCGATTATCTGACCGCTAATGCTGATGCGATTGCACGCCAAGCACAACCATTTTTGGAAGTGGAACCAGTTCAAAATTCGCACGTCAATCTCGCATTGACGCAACTTATACAGACAGCGGCTTTTTTGGGGAATGTTCAAGTCAGGCTGCTAGATTCTGCTGGTCAGGTGCTTGTTGATTCTGGGCCACCTGAGAGTCAAAATGGGTTGGCCTGGATCCTTTCACCTTCGATCACCACAGCCAATGGTTTGGCTGAGCATACAATCAATCTTGATGCGAACAGTAGACAAGAGGAGTATCGATCGTTCCGGGATGAAGATTCTCTTACTGCCCCTTTCTTTGCCATGCCAATTTATGATTTTGAAAGAATGCCGGTCACCGTTCCATTCGTTGACAATGAGCGAATTGGACGAACGGGTCAAAGACGATGGATAACAGAGCACACATTTCTGCAATGGAGCACCGGGGAAACAGGATCTGGTCAGATTGTCATCGTGCGTACGGTCCCCAGCCGATGGGGACCACGGTTCGAGTTCGAAGAAGAAGCACGCGCGATCGGGGAGATAGATTCTGATTTAGACAGAAATTATTCGTCCCAAAGAAGTGCAGAACCCGAAATGGCTCCTGAGCCATTGCCCGACGCGATGGACAGCGGACGAGAATCCATGACCATGGGAGGTTCTGCTCATGTCCAAACAGACATTGTTCGCTCTCCCCTCGTTGTGACGGTAGCAATTGGTGGTGAAGAGAATCCGCTTGGCTTTGTCGAGTTGAGCAACGGGCCGGATTTAGGAGCAGAATCATTAGCAACGATTCAGCAGGCGTTTTTGTGGGCAGCGGGTGGTGCGTCACTCTTGGCCGTTGTCGTCGGATTATTGGTGGGTCAAGGGTTAACTGCACCCCTTCGTAGCCTTGCCGGAGTTGCGGGTCGAATGGGGCGTGGTGACATGTCTGCCCGATCTGCTATCAACAGTCGCGACGAGATCGGTCTACTCTCACAGCAATTTAATCAAATGGCAGAACGTCTGGAAACAAGCTTTGCCACAGTGGCTACCGAACGTGACACGTTGCGGCGCTTTATGGCTGACGCTTCTCATGAATTACGAACCCCCGTCACGGCTCTCAAGACGTTTAACACTCTCTTGCAGGGACAAGCAGCTACGGATCCTGCTGCACAGGTTGAATTTCTGGCTGAAAGCCAACGTCAAATTGAGCGTCTAGAATGGATTACGGCCAATTTGCTTGATCTGTCACGACTGGATGCCGGGTTGCTCGATTTAGATTTGCAGCCTCACGACGTTCAAGAAATCCTGGATGCTGTTGTGACACCATTCCAACTTCAGGCCCAAGAAAATGAGATTCGGCTCGTGGTCAAAAAGCCAATCACACCCATAACCTTAGTCTGCGACCGCGACCGCCTTGAGTTGGCGTTGAGTAACCTAGTTGAGAATGGACTCAAGTTCACAATCGCCGCGCGTTCTCAATCCAGTCGCTCTCTGACTGATGAAAGTCTACCTGTCGCTTCAACCCAAGAAGCTACCATTGTTCTCGGTGCTGAGCAGAAGGATAATGAACTTGCGATCTGGTGTGAAGATAATGGGCCTGGGATTGCCAAAGCTGATCTGCCTCATGTGTTTGAGCGCTTTTATCGTTCATCGATTCCCAATTCGTTGACAGACACTGGTATTTCGACTTGGAACCATGATAGCTTGTCCGCCACACTGTCCGACTCTAATAAACAGCGACAGAACAGTGTTGCTCGAAGAAACAAAACAACGAATGGCAGTGGATTAGGATTAGCAATCGTTCAGAGCGTGGCACAAGCGCACGGAGGTCAGGCTTTTGTCGAGAGCGAGGTGAGGAAGGGCAGCCGGTTTGTGATCGAGTTGCCTTGGCGTTAGGGCTTATCCAAAAAGTTCTGTAACCGGTCCAAGAAAAGTTATCCTTTTGCCTCCGTAAAGACTGGTCGTCCCAATGCATCTGTCGCTTCTTGGCGGATGTGCGCCCGCAGCAAACCACCTGCATCATGGAGAATGCGTTCCTTTGCCAATGCAATTCGCTCGGGAGATTGAGCGGTGATTTCCTGATGGCAAGTGGGATCTGCCTTGAAATCAAAGAGCCGTGGATTCTGGAACTCTATATCGCTAAAGAACCAATTTTGGCGATCTTTGTACCAAACCGAATTCCCATAGCGACACGTCAAATAATCTCGTGACTGGAAGGAACCCCGCCCCGTGATGAGTGGTAGCAAGCTTTGACCTTCAACTCCATCAACAGGAGTGCTCTGCGTAGCGTCTGCAATCGTGGCGGGAACATCCAACGTATAGACAAATTCATCGCAGCTTGTCCCAGCACCATGCCCTGCTGGATGGCGCACCAAAAGGGGAATATCCATTGTTCCGGGGTACATATAATCGGCCGGCTTGCCCGTCACCCGGTCTGGGTTCTCGGCAAAATTGGTTCCGTGATCCGCCAGAAAGAAGACGAGCGCGTTGTCGGCAAGTCCGAGTCGATCAATTGTATCGATAAGCTTGCCAAACCAAGTATCGACTAAGGTAACCAATCCAGCATAGTTTGCGCGGATACTGGGGAGCCGTTCTTCATATTCAGGATTCAGGTGAAGCGGACCATAGGGTACTGTGATGCAGATGGGTTCCCGTTTGCTGCGGCTTTCATAAAGATCATAGTAGTGAATTGGACATTCCCATGATTCATGGGGAGAGAAGCTGTCAATATAAAGATAGAAAGGTCTATTGCCACGATTCTGCTCAACAAACTCGATGGCCGAGCGGAAGGTTCGAGCAGTCGGCCACTCTTCTTCTGGTTGGTGAGGCTGCACATTGGCAAGATGGGCACGAATCCGGGACTCCCCTCCCTTGCTCCAATAGCGTGAAATTTGTGCTGGATCCGCATGAGCAACGGCTCGATAGCGATCTTCTGAATGTCCTCGGATATATTCCCATTGACGAAAGCCACGTGTAAAATTCATTCCCGGCACAAAATAGTGGGGCACATCAGCAAAGAAACCTGTATGATATCCTTGTTGGACTAACGCTTCGACAACTGTTCCTTCGTTCGGTGACATGGGTTGCCAGCCCGGGATATAAACGTTATCCCAAGGTACAGGTTGATAGTCATTAAAGGGAAAAGCACGTCGCCCCGTATGAATGGTGCGGCGTGTGGGAATCGTGGGCAAGCATTCAGGATGAGCGTTTGTAAAGCACACTCCCTGTTGCGCAAAACGATCTAAGTTTGGCGTCTGGATCCACTCATTGCCATAGGCCCCCACGTAAGCTTTGCGCAGGGTATCAGCCATAACGATGACGATGTTCCAGAGAGAAGTCGCTGTGTGCGAATGAAGGGTATTCATGCTGGTTTTGATTGGTCTTGATCTTGGCTGGCCTCAAGCTTGCTTATGCGTGTCATAAGCTCTTCAATCTTGGCTTCTGCTGTATCCGCTCGTTCAGCTTCTGCATTTGCTCGTTCGGCCTCTGCTTCGGCCATTGCCTTGAATTCAGATGTTGAATGGAGGCGTTCTCCGCTTGAGCTGTCAAATACATCGATACGCGTCCGTTGAATGGGAACAAAACGCAGATTTAGACTCTGCAAGGTGATCCCTCCTTCAGAATCAGGTGGTATTTGCTGATAGTAGGGAGAATTGCCGAGTAGATAGCCAGAGAGATGCCAAGGTTCTGAGGGATCATTCAAGATATCAATAATCAAATATTCTTGAATTCCGACTGAAGCAAATGTATCTCGCTTTACATTAAAATCTTGGTTTCGTGAACTGTCGGATGTGACCTCTATCACAGCAGTTGGCATAGGACCATCGATGCCAACTTGGTAAGACTTTTTCCCCTCAGTTGACGCTTCGGCATTTGGAATCGCTGCAATGTCAGGGCTTTTATCTGGAACGCCGAGTAGATTCCATCGAATCCATCCATACAATCCTCCTCAGAGCATCTATTTCGGTTCACGAATTCTGCTAGCGCAGGGCCAATCAACGAGAAGCGCACGTAAGTATATCACAGAACATCTGTGCATACTATTCACTGACAGACCACTCAGATATCTCCTGGGAACCGCCAATTCGCTTGATTTGCTCCAGTAATTGCGATAGCTCCTCAACAATCTCAGGATGCTCAACATAGAGGTTGGTTCATTCGGCTACATCTTCGCTCAGGTTGAATAGCTCGCCTGGATGGTTCATTATCCCCCACTACGCTCGATTGCATCGGTTGCGAACTGTTCCATGATCGGCTGGAATTGAGCCATGGCTTCATCATAGGTCGAGACGCCGCCGAGCCATTCGCTGGTGATGCGCTGGTAGCTCTCGCCGTAGTCGAAGTTCATGGAGGTCATGTGGATTGTCAGAAGGAAGGTTTCATCTGGTGCTGGCTTGAATTGCTCTAGCTCTGGAACACCCTCTGCACAGTGGACAGCTGGCACAACGCCACCGTGTTCCTTCGAGAGCCGTCCTTGACCGTCACAAGAGGTGAAGTATTTCAGGAAATCAATACAATTCTCGACCGTCCCCTTCTCGATAGCTGTTGAAGAAATTGCTAATGTATTCCAGGCACCTCCTGGATATTGGGTTGGCCCACCTTCGCCAATTGTTGCCATACGGTCGAAACAGAGCGGAAAGCGAGCCACTGCAAATTCAAAATCGCGGTCGGGATCACTATTCAAGACAGGAAAGGCACCGGTTGAATTCCACATGAAGGCGGCTTGACCACGGGTAAAGAGGGCAACCATCTCTTCGGAGCTAAGACCCAGATAACCCTCTGACCAATAAGGCACCCAATCTTCAGCCAGCTTGTGCATGGCTCGGAATTCCTCGGAATCGGCGGTCCAATCTCCCCGGTCGATGGCCTCGAAGCGCTCAATGCTGGTGACAAAGTCGTCATTATTGGTGTCGAGCACATCCCATTTTCCAGTGGACTTGAGGAATCCCGAAAGAGATGTGGTCTGAATCCAGTTCCAATAAGGCCTACTCCAGGCCAACGCCCACGGGGTAATGTCAGTATCTTTGAGGCGTTGAGAGATTCCCAACATGCCGTCAAAGGTCCAACGTGGGTTGATAATCTCGCTGTCAAAATCTACTCCAGCTTGCTTTAATAGATCGAGATTACAATAGATCTGAACGGCATTGATGGATTGAGGTACACCGTAATACTTGCCATCGATCATGCGGTTGCGGGCATCAAAACCCGCGATAAAAGCTTCTTGCCAGCGGCTACTGCCTGGTTCGCCCTCCGGAATATAGGGATTGGGATCATTGATAAAGTCATCGACAGTCTGCCAATAGCCTGCTGCGATATCTCGGTTCAGCTCGTTATCTGCGGCTACGTTAATATCGGGCATGGTTCCAGCAGCCTGGCGTGATTTGATCCATTGGGCTAACCCTTCACCACCGGGACCGTCGATATACTCAACTGCCAACCCTTCATGTATCTCCATCCACTCATCTGCCAAATCTTGGGCGACCTGAAGTGGATTGAGTCCTTCTCCACGCGCGGTGCCAGGTTGGAACGTCCCACCCAAATAGGCTTTGATGGTGGTGACATCTGCACTTCCCTCGCTAGCGCCACTTGGTGCAGCGGCAGGCGCACACGCAACCAGACCAAGCAAGGTGGCAGTCCCCGCGCTCAGCTGAAGAAATTGTCGTCGGCTAATTTTGTTGCTCATTTGGTTCTCCTTTGGTTCTATATAGTAAGATTGTTGATTATTTTTCGCTTTGTTCCTGTTCTGGGTAACTTTTCAGATCGCCCCATCGTTCCACCTCGGCCAAGAAATCGCCGATTCCAAGTAAACCTGCGGCCCAAAGAAATACGCGGTCTCTCTCTGCTATGTCTGCCAGACGCAGCCACTTCACATCAACAAGTACCTGTTCTCCTTCAAGAAATTCGGGATCATGCCCAAGAGATGGTGACTGATCACCAATCTCGACGAGAAAGGTATATGTTTCATCATTCTTTCCGTAACAGACATAAGATGTCTGCCGGATGATTTTTCCACTGACGCTGCACTCTTCATGTAATTCACGCAGTGCGCCTTGCTGAGGCGATTCGCCGGGTTCTTGTCCCCCACCAGGGAGACACCACCACTCGTCATCATGATGGCGATGCTTAACCATCAGCACCCGATCGTTACGAACAACAATTGCTTGTACTCGCGGCATTTTCTATCGTTCCCTATGCCTTAATGGCGCCGGCAGTCATTCCGGCCATAAACTGTTTCATAGAAAAGGCAAAGAGGAGCAGTAGGGGGATCGATGCAATCAAATATCCGGCAAACATCGCACCATACTGGGTCTGTGATCCACCTTGAAAATAGAAAAGACCGGTCGTAATTGTGCGCTTTGCATCGGTAGAGATGGTGATGAGCGGCCAGATCAGATCGTTCCAAATCTGTTGAAAGCGCAAGATAGCGAGGGTCGCTAAGATTCCTTTTGAAAGCGGAAGGGCGACGTGGCGATAGATTTGGAAATCATTCGCCCCGTCGATCTGGGCCACATCAAAGAGTTCGTTCGGAAGTGAGCTAAAAAACGTACGTAGCAGAAAGATACCATAGGCTTGGCCGCCAGCAATATAGGGCAGGATCAGTACCCAATATGTATCTAACTCGATAGTTGTGAAATGAAGGTTTTCCAATTTTGACAAAAGAGACAAAAGTCATCTCAATAGATTGCATCAAGAAAAAAGTGCAGAAAAGGAGCCATCAAGATGCAATTGCCGATAGTAAATGTAGCGCCACTGGTCAAGGAGCATAGCGAAACCTTTCGTTCAGTATTTGCCAATCGTAAACAGTTTCGCCACTTTGAAAACTATCTGACGGGTCTGATGGTCTTGGACAACAAAAGCATGGCAAATATTGCCCGCTGCATTCTAGATAGTGCAGATAAGACGAATGTATCACGGTATCTGAGTGAAGCTCCTTGGCGAGCCGAAAAACTCAATGATGAGCGTATAGGTTACATGAAGTCAGAGACAGCACAATACCAACGTTCAGAGTCAGAATCGGTATTAGCGATTGACGATACACTATGTGAACACGTGGGAAGTCTGTTCGAGTATATCGACACCCACTACAATCATAGCAATGGTCAGCATCCACTGGCTCATAACTTAGTCACAAGTCACTATGTCAGTGGCGCTATCCGTTTTCCAGTCGATGCAAGTATCTACCGACGGTACGAAGAGTTTACCGACTGGGAAGCATTTGTGGAAAAACATTTCCCAGTGACCGAGATTCCCAAGAAAAAGAAAGAACGAACCGCTTTTCATAAACGAGTGGATAGCCACCTATTAACTGACCCCGCCTTTCGAGAGCGAGACGAAGCGTTTAAGACCAAGATAACCATTGCCAGTGAACTGGTTGAAAAAGCTGTTGAACGAAACCTTATCTTTGGTTGGGCTCTCTTCGATGGTTGGTATCTCGCTCCAGATTTTCTAGCTGTACTCGATCGTCTGAATAAAGATTGGATCAGCATCTTGAAGTGCAATCGCAATCTGGAGACAAATAGTTTTCGTTTGCGGGATGAAGATGGTCAGCCGATAACTTTCGAGGGGCCACATATTAAAGTCAAAGAGTTGGTCCCCTACATCCCCCAGAATGCCTACAAGCCTGTCACCATTGATGGTCGTACTTACTACACCTTTACCATGACTGTGCGTATCCCTTCTATCGGCAAGGTACGCATCGTGATTAGTTTTGATAATCCTGAATTGCAAGACAATTATGCCGTTTTAGTGACCAATCGCACCGACTGTAATGCCAAACGCATTCTCTCGATTTACCTGCTTCGTTGGCCTATCGAGACGGTTTATCAGGCTCAGTAGATCCAAATTTGGCGTTTTTGGCTATTTTCAGTCGAGATTGCAGGGATTTTGGAGTCATTTATTCAGATTTCGGTTACAGAAAACAACCTATTTCATATCTGAAAATCGCCCAAATCTAACGCAAAAACTAGATATCGACCGGCAAATTTGTATTTATGTCAACTGTTTAGCCAGAATTCTCTCTCAAAACCTGAAATTTGGATCTACTGAGGATGGTAAACAACTGCTTGGCCTTGATGAATATTGCATGCGAACTGCCCACGCCTTTCAAAAAACATTGGTCTCTGGTCTTCGTGGCTTATTCTCTCTTGCACCTTGATTGTTTGGGACCATCATTGGCTAAAACTCAATTCTCGCCCAGCAAATCCCTTGGTGAGGCTACCCGGCAGCAAACTCAGTCACTGATTCAAGATCTCATCTTGACGGCTCATGATGCCTTGAATGACGGACAGGAGATTGCGGAGGTCTTCGCTACCCTTTTCGCCAAACGGCAGGTCTGCTCTGCTTAATTTGACTTTGTCAAATCTGGCACCTGCTCAAAATACAACTATCGAGTATCTAATAGACCCAGTGTGCGCACCCACATGAAGGCAGGGATCAATTGCAAAATCTGGGGGATCATCATCAGGATCAGAATCGATGAAAAGAGAAATTCCTTACCTGGAAACTGGTATCGGGCAAAGACAAAGCCAGACATAGATGCGCTGACTAAAAAACCAACGGTTGCGACGATACTTACAAAAATGGTGTTTTGCAGATACCCTTGCACTTGGTTCCAAGTAGCTATGTAGTTTTCGCCGATGTGCAAGGGCCAAGCGGGTAGCCAGTAATTGTGCAAGAATTGGCTGTAGGATTTGGTCGATGTAATCATCATGAACACAAACGGATATAGGGTCAAAATGATCAATGAGATCAAAGTGCCATATACGATGACATCGACACCGCCTATCTTGGTTCGGGTCGAAATCTGTCCGACCATAAATCGCTTCTCCATTCATACTTACCCAGTAAAGTTTTGTCCCGTCTCTGCTCTGAAAAACGTGGTACGAAACATTTCTGGGGAACTATAGGATAGTATGCCCCAAAGTGTGTAAATAGGGGCCGCTCAGTCAGAGAACCATTCCATTTACACACTTTGTGGTGTACACCCAACTATAGGTGGTCGTAAAAGAATCATTTTGGGGATCGGAATTAAATACCTTGAACAGATTCTTCTTTCACCTCGAGAATGACATGTTTACCTTTTTTGAATGTTCATTCGTTGACATAGATTTCTTGCACTACTCGAGAATGACATGCCGCAGTGATTCTTTTAGAAGTCCTTACTCTTCATACTCGATGTCTGATGAACGAATGTAACGGTTATTGATATAAGTTAAGATCAGCATCATGATCAAGAGGATGACCCCGATCGCAGATGCATACCCGAATCGATCGGCCTGAAATGCTCGTTGATACATCCAGAGTCCCGGCACCATTGTCGCAAATCCAGGTCCACCATTTGTGAGAACAAGCATGCCGCCAAAGTTTTGTAGAGTGAAGATAGTGGTGATCACAATCAGCAACTTAATCTGGCCGAAGATGAGGGGTAGATCGATGCTAAAGATCCGCCGTCTGGTCGTTGCGCCGTCGATCTTAGATGCATCGATGATCGATGAGGTGATATTTTGCAGACCCGCGTAGTAGATCAGCATGGCGATGGCCTCTACCCACGGAAAGCCCACAAACAGCACTGAATAGAGAGCGATCTTTGGTTCCGCCAGCCATGCATGTTGGAACTGTTCAAGCCCGACAGATTCCAATATTGTGTTGAGAACGCCAAATGGTCTGGGGCCCATAATGAATCGCCAGACCAGTGTGTTGACAATACCGGGCACCACCAGAGGAATGATTAGCAGGAGGCGAAACCAGTATTGAGCGCGCTCATTCTTCAGATTAAAGATCAATTCTGCTGCTGCCAAGGGAAAAATCAATACTTTGATCAGCGCTGCCACCAAAATGATGGCAATATTTTTGAATGACGCAATCAAGACTACATCTGATAGCATGTCTTGAAAATGGGATAAACCGACCCATGTTGCAATACCTGCACCATTCCATTTGGTAAACGAATGGTAAATAGCTGAGCCAGCGGGATAGTAGCGAAAGAGAAGAATAAAGGTAAAAGTTGGTAGCAGAAAGAGATAGAGATGCCAAGTTTTTCTCAAATCAGCCATGAGTGACTGACCAAAACCTGTACGTTTGCGAGGTTTCTGGGTGGGAAGCGGAGGTGAGCTGTCGGTTACAGCGCTCATGTATTACCCCTCTAATGAATGATTAATCCTTTCAACCTAATCATACATCAGAACATTTGAACCGTCAACGAATCCGCATAAGTGGGGCATAGATGAAAATGCTTGGGGGAGAGCGGGAATCAGAAGTTTTTGTAATAGTCTATTGGCCAGGTCAGTGTAAAATAAAAGTGAATCTAAACTGGTTTCTTCACACAGAGAAAACCAGCGAAGTTATACCACTGAAAGAATGTTTCTACAATTTCAAAACCATTTTGACGGAATAGGTCAAAATTTTCGTCAACACGATAAGGGATGAGAACATTCTCCAGTGCTTCGCGCTTGCGAAGAATCTCCTCCTCGGAATAACCATTGCGTCGCTTGTAGTCATAATAAAAGTCGATAAAGAAGCGGTTCATGGGTGAACTATTCGTCAATATCTTCTCTGTAATTACCAACACGCCGTTTTCAACCAATCCATTATAGATGTGCTTAATCAAATTATCTCGGCGCAATGGACGCACAAATTGTAGTGTCCAGCACATTGTGACTATACTGCCGTTTTCCAAGGAGAACTCTGTAAGATCGCCATTTAAATCGCCAAAACGGAGTTCAATGGAATCATCAAGTCCTTCTTGTTTGATTTTCTCTTGCGAACGATCAAGCATGGGTAAAGAGTTATCATAGCCCACGGCGCGTACATTGCTTCCAATATCCTGGCATAAATTAATTAGGGTCGTGGCAGTTGAACATCCCAAGTCGTAAATTCGCGTTCCCGGTATGTAAAATTTTTTGCCGATCTCGCGAATCATCTCCTGCTGTATTTCGTAATATGGCACGCTGCGCTGTATCATATCGTCAAAGACTTGAGCAACTTCGGCGTTGAACTCAAAATCACTTGCCCGCTCAGCGTTACGAATAAAGACTTGGTCGTGGGCTATGCTCACTTCAGTCGTCCCTTTATAGAGAAGTCACATAAACTCCGTACTTTCGCAGCATTTTTTACTCTGGCAGAATTGCGGACAAAAGGACGAAGTTTAAATTATGTGACTATTATACTGCGGTTGTGATGAAAACCGTAATAGTGACATTTGTCACCCTAATTGACAATTTCAAGGGTTTGTAGAGGGTTCGCACCTCAAATTTGTCATGTTGTAACCTTTTTGACGCTAACAGACCCTCAGAGGTGTTCTAAGGACTCGCTTGTATAGGGTTTGAACACCCAAAATCAGGGACCAAGGTGACAAATGTCACCATACGTAGTTTTCGACAGCCCTACCGGAGAGAACAAACTACGGTTTTCATACAGAGCAAAGTATAGTTGTCCCTAGCATCTTCACCATTATCGATGATATATTCTATCAGATTTGTTTTGCTCTCACAGCATGTACATATTTTCGCATTGTTAAGTAAAAGTCAAAAGAGCTTCGCCACTGATAACGGAATAGAAACGGAAGTTCGACATAGAGAGCTTCAATACGTTTGAGATGAAATGGATCGTCGCCAGCTTGGACTCGCCCAAGTTCTGTCGTACACACTCCGGTAAATATATTGCGAACAAGCTGCTTAACCGGTTCATTATATGCACCGTATGGATAAGCGAAATGAGGTGCAGCATGCCCGAGACGATCCTCGATCAGCCGTTTTGAATCAACGATCTCACTCTCAGCAACAGCTGGTTCAAGTCGATCCAGACGAGGGTGAGTTACTGTATGAACGCCAAATTCAATGCCATATCGGTCAAGCTCAGATATCTGCTGCCAAGTCATCACGGGACGACGAGGAATAGATTTCGGTTGTGATGGCCAAGCGTTATCAAGTCCGCAATAATCACTGACGAGGAATACAGTTGCGGGAAATCGATATGCTTGGAGTATAGGAAAGGCATGTTGATAAAAAGAGGCGAGCCCGTCGTCAAAGGTGATGACAACAGAACGTGAGGGTAAAGGTGCATTCTGATTCAACATCTGAACCAGATTGCCCAACGAAAGTACTTGGTAGTTGTTGCTTGACAACCAGTGCATTTGCCAAGCGAAAGAGCGAGGAGATATTGATATGGGCGACCGCTGTAAATCTAAATCATGATACATAAGGATTGGGATCCGTACGGTCGCCATCTGTTGTAAGGCTGGTAACATGAGATGATCGATCTTATCTAGATTTGTCTCTTAAACCGGCAATCATATTATAGATCCAAGCAAATATATAGGCGATGATAAAACCGGTAATGAATGCATACACAAATCCAATAAGACTTCCAACAAACGAAATTTGGTATCCAATAAAAAATTGACTTAGCAAGTGTAGATTGGGGCCGATAATGGGTTCACCTTCAGGACCCATAGGCCCTCCTTTGAGAATCAGCCAATTTGTTACAACAAATAGACCTAAGCCAGCCATTACACCTGCAACAATTCCGTAGACCGTTGCATTCAGACGCATCAGGCGCGTTAGGACTATTTGTTCAATTTCTGCCTGTTTTTCTGTCATCGGGGAATGATCTCCATTTCACGTATTGGTTACATATAATCAATGATACTGCGCAAAGCTCTCATCTCAAATCGTCGTTGGATAACCGCTAAATACAGAAACATAGAGACATTTCGAATAGAGGAGCAGAGCCATCCAACGAGAAAACCGATGACGAAACCATAGCCTGCTCCGAGGATGCTTCCAAATAGCGTTACTGTATATCCTGGGAAAAAGTTATCAAGCAACTGCATATGAGGTCCCACAACAGAGCCACCCTTGAGCACCAAAGTAAGCGTCATCACAAAGATGACGAGACTCAATGCGATGCCTGTAGCCAAGCCAAACGCAACTGAGTCCAACTTTGCAAAGGCATTGGCAATTGCCTCAGTCACGATTGCTGTATCATAAATTTTTTGCTCTTCTTTATCTTCATAAATCTCTTCGTGATATTCCTCTTCGGCATTCACCACCCATAGATTATTCTTTTGGCTGATCAGGATCTCATGTGGTTGACAGGGAAAAACGTTCTTTGCCATGGAGATCGAGCCAAATACGTTGAAAAAGAGAAGAGACATTGCGAATGCCATAGCATCGATGAGTGATGACCTTAATCTTGTTATTGAGACCTTCAACAAAACCACTGTTGATGCGTTGGTCAAAATAGTTGACAATGGATTGCCAGTGGTTGCGCAGGGTTTTGATAAAGCCATCAAAGTTATCAAGGGAGGAACGTTCAACTTTGCGAATCCAAGCCTCAAGGCGATGTTCAGCTTGGGCAACAGAGAGTTCCTGGTTGAAGATGGCGGTCAATTCTTCTCGAAAGGTATAGGCCTGATGAAGGGCTGGTGAATGAGCAAACAAACGTCTAAGCTCCTGCCGCTCTTCAGGATTGAGAGCCGAGTGATTTTTGCGTAAGATCCAGAGCATTCCTTTGCAATCTTGGTCATAAGTTTCAGGAGGCAGTTCTTTTTCAAGCGTCTGAGTTCCTTTTTCGGAGGTCGTCAAAGTCATCTCGATAGTTCTGAGCAACATGAAATCGGTCAACAACAGGAGATGCATTCACATCATCATTCTCATTGATAAATTCATCAATCGCATTGATATAGCCCTCCCACATGTCGGTGGTGCAATAGTTGATGGTGGGGCGTAGTCTCTCAGGAATCTCTTCTAGGAATGCCTTAACCGTCTTTTTTTTCGATCAGGGAGAACTCCAAGAATCCGTACCTTGCCCTTGGGTTGACGAGCTGTAATGATCGCACTAAATTTCTTGCGCCCCTTACTTCTGGAGATTTCGTCAATCCCCAACGTACCGATTTCGTCGATTTCATCCCAGTTGATTTTGGGCTCTATCAGACGGTTCAATGCGCCTACGACTGCATCGTACCCAACTTCTTCTTTGAGGCTTACATCTTCGATTGTACTGTTGATTAGTTGCATGACCAGGTATTCATCATACGCTTGTGTATGAGGACTTCTTTGTTCATACCAACTCACAATTTGAGTCGTTGTTGGGTCACAATGACACGACAAACATTGACCCCGTTTGGGCCGTATCAAGATGTAGGTCTCAAGCCCAAAAACTGGGAGATGGCGCAAGCTAATTTCTTGACCATGGCCAAATGTACACGCAATCTCAACTCCGCATACACCACATGCTGTTGTTTTTTGGGTGCTTTCTACCCGAATCAATAAATGATTTTCAGACGTGATTTCGCTGCTTAACACTTCCACTTCTGGGATATCTAGCGGTACCGTTATTGATGAAGTCATTCTCGATGTCACCTTTTTCAATCGCTTCGTTTCGGATAACATCTTATTTTATATCATTTTATTTTCGACCGGTACCTCATGATCCGACTGACACAAGATATTTAGCTCGCACTATCCATTCATGGCCGGCTTGTCAACCACATGAGATCCAATTGATCCATTCTTTTCACCATAGATCATATTACGGACAGAGAGCATTCCTGTCAACATGGCATGATCTTGGTTGTTATAACGATGTAATCCGTTGCGGCCGATCGTCTGAAAGTTTTCCAAGCTGTCTACATATTCGCGTAAGATAGCCAAATGATCTCGGTAATCTGAGTCGTAAACTGGATAAGATTTCGGAACACGGAAGACACATCCATCTTCAATTTCATCATACTTGGCAAGACCGATTATTTCTAGCTCGCGTTTGCCCAACTCTATCAGATCTTCATCGGCCATGGACCATATTTCATCTCCTTCATTGCAGAAATATTCCAGACCAAGACTCGATTTAGATTGATCAGGCACCATATCAGGACTCCAGTTTTTGAAATTCTGAATACGCCCAACCGTTACCTTGGGATCATGGATGTAGATCCAATTATCGGGGAAGAGATCATCATTCTTGACAATCAAACAGACCGTCAGGAAATCACGGTACTTAAGCTGCTGGGCTGCTTGCAGCACGTGCTCGGGTGGTGGCGGATCCAGATATTTGATAAAGGTTGTGATTGGCATGCTCGACACAAAATCTGTGCCGTTAAATGATTCAACCGAGCCGTTTCGTTGGACATCGACTGAGGAAATGCGATTGCCATCACGGTGGATCGCCACAACATCACTGTTCATGTGGACTGCGCCGCCAGCCCCCTCAACTTGCTCCTTGACAGTTTCCCACATCATACCAGGACCACGACGCGGATAATCAAACTCTTCAATCAAAGTCGTGATTTTTGTCTGTGGGTTGATAAACATACTGGTGATCGCCGAGCGCAATGATAGATTTTTGATGCGCTGTGCGGCCCACTCTCCTTTTAGCTCTGATGTAGATATCCCCCATACTTTTTCGGTATAGGTCTTGAAAAACGTGAGGAACAGCCTCTTCCCGAAACGATTTGTGACCCACTGTTCGAAAGTCTCTTCTTCCTTATACGGAAAGAGTTGCCAACGAATATAACTGACTATAATGGCCGTACTTTCAAAAATTCCCAATCCTTTTAAGACATTGAGGGGTTTGATAGGATAATTAAAATAGCGACCATTATAATAAATACGAGACAAACGAGGGCGACGCAGAAACTCATTTGTGAGTACTTTGTGCCAAAATTCATTGACTTCTTTCGATTTGGTGAAGAATCGGTGCCCTCCCATGTCAAAATAGTACCCTTTATAATTCTCTGTACGAGAGATACCGCCTACTTTGTCGAGCTTTTCAAAGACGATGGGATGTGTATTATGCTTAGAGATCAGCTCATGCGCCGCGGTAAGTCCTGCTGGGCCACCACCAATTACAATCACCTGTCTATCAGATTTTTTTTCTTGAAGGGGATTCATTCTACTTCAATCTCCAATAATAATTAATTCGAATTGTGATTCCAAGAATTGGGATCAAATTTTTTCTTTGCGGCTTGATGAATATAATGAAAATACATTTTCCAGTGCGCCTCAGGACACCATTGTGCAATAAATGCTTGATATCCATTCTCCCCCAATTTTCTGCGCAACTCTGACCCTGTGGCGATAGCATCAATTGCCGTCAATAACTCTTTTTCCGTCTTATAAATATAGCCACCATTGCTATCGTGAACGACCTCGGGCAACGCACCCAAGTCATGGACAATGACAGGTGTCTTGCGTGCAAAAGCTTCAATGATAATCATCCCGAATGTCTCATAAGTAATAGATGGCACAATACAGGCCAAAGCATGAAAATAAAGTGCCCCTAATTCTCGTTGAGACAGAGCGCCCAGAAATCGAATACGCGGATTGCCTGCTGCTTGTTCACGCAGTGCCGCTTCATAGTTTCCTGTACCAGCGACAAGCAAGTCGTAATCCGATACATGTTTCCATGCTTGAATCAAATTTTGTAGACCCTTGATTACCTCTAGGCGTCCAACAAAGAGAAAATAGGGGGTTTCTTGTGGTAATGGCCCTGGGTTTTGCCATTCATGATCAACCCGCTCAATAAAGTATGGTAAATGGGCAACCGGTTGTGGAAATCCCCGTTCTTTGTGCATGGTTGCAGTAAATCGACTGGGAGATACATATTGGTCAACCTGGCTACTCATCTTGGATACCATGCCTGTGTACCGCCATAATTGCGGCGGTCGCTTTCCCTTTAATACACAGCGCAGGCAATCAGGTTTTTCACAAGCCCGCTTGTTGAACTTCCACAACACATGCATTGGGCAGACCAACCAATGTTCGTGTGTTGTATAGAGTTTGACAGCCTCTTTACTTTGAGAACAGATGCCCAGAATCTCAGGTCCCAGCAGAGAAATATTATGATAATGGATGACGTCATACGATTTCTGCTGAAGCAACTGTTTGATGTGATCTAGCTTAAAAAAAGCGCGTCCGGTTTGTTGGGTCAAGAATGGTGACAGCCATCCCCGGCCACTATTCAGCCCGTGCCGGACAACTCGTGGATGTTCGTCAAATTCGACTTCAGGGTCGCTTGGATGCAATAAACGATATGCGTCGAGACAATGAACGATATCAACATGGTGACCCGCGTCCCCCAACATATGAGCAAGCCGATAGATATACATCGCATCCCCTCCAAAACTATAGGGGGGATAGAAGGTTGTCAAATGCAAAAAGTTTAAGGGGCGATTCATTTCGATTCCATGTGATGAATTATGCTAAGCATCTGATGCGCAGCGGTATCCCAGGTTAAGTTGCTTGTGGCTATTAAGCCTGCTTGGCCCATCTCTTGGCGGATACGAGTTGTGGTAAGAACTTCGGTCAAGGATTTTCGTAAATCCTCTGGTTTTCTGGGATCAATATATCGGCCTCCTTGGCCTAGGATTCCCGGCAAAGGACTTTCTTGCGTTGCAATAATGGGGCACCCACAAGCAGCTGCTTCCACAGCGGGTGACCCATATCCCTCGATGAGAGAAGGCAAAACAAGAACATCGGCCATATTCAGTAAATGCACGAGTTGCTCATCTGGCAGATAGCCTGTAAAAATTACTCGATCTGTGATATGAAGCCTGGCAACTTGCTCTTGAATCAGACCAGCGTAACTATGAAACACCTCTTTTTTATATTCACCAACCAATACAAGTTTTACATTTTCTAATTCATACTCTCGTATGATCTGCGCAAAAGCCTCAACAAGCATTTCGAGGTTCTTATGTGGCGCAAACCCTCCTACATAAACAACGTACCGGCTCGATTGATTAATGCCCACGGTAGCCATTTCTGGCGTTATCTGAATCTGATCGACCACACGAAAAATCGGATCACCAGCATTGTTGACAACAAATATTTTGTCGGACTCAATGTTGAAATGGTCAGCGATTCCTTGTCGTGAATACTCAGAAACCGTTGCAATTGCATCTGCTTGCCACCGTCCGAGAGCGACTTTTGCTTTCCATGCCCACTGAGCAGTGCGACTCGGTAATGTCAATTGTGGATATTTCTCCGCAATGATGTCATGAATCATGACGATCTTTTTGGCACCGCAAAAAACGGGAACAAAACTATAGACTGTGGGAAATATCAGTAAGTCGCAGCCAGATCGCGCAATAGATTGGCTAACCTGCCACATGTCGGAAAGTGAACGACGACCATCGGACGCAGCTGCTAATGCCGTCGGCGTAGAAGTTGAGACGAAGAGTAATTGGGCTGTGGATGGGATTGATTCAGTCTCTTGTCTGGAATCAACGAAGAACGTATATGAGTTTTCAACATCCAGGTCGAGCAAAGCTCTAAATAAGGCGCGAATATGTCGTCCATAGCCGCGCCGATTCTGCCAACAGGTGGCATCAACACCGATTTTCATTGGTCAATTCATGCCTACAATAACTACACCTATACAAATTACGATGACTGCTGCCCATCTTGAACGACTGATTGGTTCCTTGAAGATAAAATTAGAGAAGACAATGACCAAAACATATCCAAGGCTGATCGTTGGATAAGCAACCGAAAGGGCCAGATTCTCCAAGACTTGCAGATAGACCAGTATAGAAATGCCGTAACAACTGAAGCCAATAACAACTGGCAGGTTGTATATGAGCGTTACAACTTGCGTTAATTGGAAATTGGTGAACTTCGACATTCCCTGTTTTAGGAGTAATTGACCGATTACTCCCAGGCAAACAGATAAGATCAGTAGAGAATAAGAAAAGTAGAGTTCCATATTAGCCTATTAAGATTTCGCTAGTAGTGATACGCCCGCAATGATGATACATATCCCAAACCAGCGCATTGGGGATACAGTTTCACCAAATAACAGAACCGAAAGAGCAACCACGAGAGGAAAGGTAAGAGCTAAAATTGGATAAGCATAAGAGAGTGGAGCTTTCGTTAGGACCCAAAGCCAAATGAATGAAGAGAAACCGTACAGACATAAGCCAAGCCAAACTTCATAGGTTGTAAATATCGAGAGCGGGGTGGTTCAGAATTAGGTTTACACTTTTGATACATAGATAAAAATCTATATGAGGTCATTTTCTGCCTGAGCATGGCTCAAAGTAGAAAATATAAACATCTTTTCTCTTTGCAAAAATGTAAACCTAATTGTCCGCCTAAAATGAACCACCCCCAAAAATGTAAACCTAATTGTCCGCCTAAAATGAACCACCCCTCGAGAGCGCTGGTTTACCTTCATGCACAAGACGTGCAGTCTTAAAGAAAACTTGGCCAGTCGCATTACAGGCAACAGATATTAATATGCCGTAGAGGGCAAATGCACGTATACTCGTTAAACGATCATATGAGTTTAGCTGCGTGTGAATCTTAGTTTGTTCGAAATTTTTCGAAATTTGCATCATACTCAACCAATCAAAATATTAGCAGAAACTAGTGAAACATTCATTGAAAAGCCCCGAAGAACGGAACCACGTAGCAAATAATACCAAGGAACTAACTGCAAAAAGTATTGCGAGGAGCACTAACCTGTCTGATACTTTGGGCACGTTCTTGATGCCATTTGCACCGACAACGGCCAATGCCGGGAATATAGGCATAAAGTAGCGATGATCAGGCAATGTCAGTAACAACTCAAGTGCTAAAACGAAAATCCACAGCAGAAGAAACTGATCACTAAATCGTCGATGTTGAATAATCAAAACAATCCCAATGAACAGAAGCGGTAAGTTGTACATACCGATTGATGAAGGCAGTTTGGTTAAGATGGATTCTAACAACCAACCGTGTCCTTCTGAATTCACAAAGAAATACGCAGGTTCAAATTCGGTAACAAGATTGGTTTGTTGACCAGACAGAACGCCAATTTGATAGGCGTAAGCAAGCCAGCCGCCTAATAAAGTGAACGAAATCAAAGCACCCACAATAAAATGGGGAGTTAGTTTGCGGAACCGACTATGTAGCAAGTAATAACCGAGTAAGACGGGACCAATCAGAAGCATTGTGTATTTGGTCAAAAGTCCGAGACCGATGACAATTCCGAGAAGAATCGCTTTTCTGTATGTGGCTTGATGATAAAGGTACAGTGTTAATAACATCGCAAGCGTGAAGAAAAACGTTACTCCCATATCCGTCATAGCTGCTGCGCCTTGCCGGATGATCAATGGAAATGTTAGCAATAGAAAAGCTGCAAGTACCCCAATCTCATTATCATACAACCTGCGCCCCAAAAAATAGGTACACAATACCGTACCTAGAGCCAACATCACTGCAGCGAGGCGCATGACAAGGAGACTGACCCCAAAGATACGCGTACTAAATCCGTATATCAGCGGCATTAATGGAGGATGAAAACGACCGAGCCATCCGTTAGAGGAATAGTTAGCAAAAAATTGTGCTGGTCCTTCTTCTGCCAATAGCTTTGCCGCTTTAAAGCTATTCTCTTCATCCCAAGTCCACACGCGCTGATAATAAGAATAGAGTGCACCAACACAAAGTACAATGATTATGGTGGTTGTCAGCATGGTGCGGGGGTTTTGGATCAAGCGTTCCTTAACTCGCTTGAATTTGATGAACCATGTTTCGGGCAACATCCAGATGATGAGCCCACAAACAATTGTATAGAGTATATGGAACAGTATACTTACACCAGATGTAGAAGCACCCGTAGCCCAAATACCGATAAACCAAAGCACTTGCAGAAGAATCATTGTGAATAGGAGCAATTTTGAATTTATTAATTGCCCTAACAAGATTCTAAGTTGACCAGATTGATTGCTCCTTCGACCAGCTGCTTCATCTATGGTTGCTCTAGTTTCTAGATTCATTTAAACCAACGTTTCTATGACTTTACTTTCTGGTAAAGGCTTGAGTGACAAAGGGCAAACCGAAAGGGGCGGAAAAAAGAATCCACCCTGAAAAAACGGGATAAAATGTAAAAATAGTGCTCGGCTAGTTTAAGCAGCGGCATTGAGGCGGCGATGAGCGAGAACGCCTTTAGGTAAATGGTGTGAAACCGAGGCCTTTTTCCGAAAGTCAGGGTCGAGTTGGTCGGGAGTTGGAAAAAGAGCACTCGAGAGAACGCGGCGCAGCCTGCCGGGAGTGACTTGAGGCTCTCGATCCCAGTAGCCAGTCGGTATGGGAGGAAGAGAAGCGGCTAAATGGGAAAGAAGATTGCCAGCAAGCAGCCCCAGTTCAGGTAAGCGGAAGCAAGCCTCATCGGCATGAACAAATTGACGATGTAAGCCAATCATCTGCTTGGAAGCCAAGGGGGGATGTTCAACAGGCCAGCGCTCCAGAGAAAAGATAAATGGTTTCAGCTTGTAAAGCCATGACGGTCGCCAGAACCAAAGGTGTGTGATAAGCAGGATCCTGAAAGACGTAAATCGAATAGGTGCGGTTGGCTGTATCCACCTTGGTTGTCCTGGGGACGAGATTGTGCCATGCTTGATAGCGAATCAGGCGACCACTATAGACAAATTGACCAAACGAGTCTGGAGTTGTGGCCTCGAGTCGCTTTCCCCTATAGCATCGAGAGAGCGGACGCACAATATCACCATATTCGGGTGGTCTGCCTTTTTCCTTACGTTCGGGTAACTCATTGCGGCGCGCTGTGCAGTTAATCGCTTCCCGAAGGACAAATCGGTCGACGTCGCTTTCTAGCATTTCTCTGATTGTAAACCCGGCATCGACCACCGCCACTTCGTCTGACTCCAGTGATTTCTTCGTCTCTTTCAGCAGCTTTTTCCGAAACTCACTTTCCTTTGTGCCTACCTCGCATCTCATGATTGCCTTGAGCAGTGGCACTCGTTTCCCGCCTATCTCCCCCGAGCTTATCATCACTCCAAAGATGAGCGCGGGCAATGCCCGACGAGCCGTTGAGTTATAGAGTCGGTTCACTTTCCCTTGCAGCTTCGGTCGCCAGAACCCTGTGATATCTATGCTTTTCACTCGGTATCCTTCTAACTTTTTTGCCTCCCATTCCCCTTTCCACTCCACTTCTTCTTGCCACGATGAGAGCAGGCTTGCAATATCCCATGATCCATATCGAAAGCTCCACCAGCTTCGCCGGAGCTCCTCATCTTCAAACCCGCTTTCACTCAATCCACTATGGATTGCTCCTCGACTTTTCAGAAACGACCCATTCATCATCGCCCACATCAGACGCATTACATTTACGTTTGTTCCCACCGGCGTTACTTGCAATACATTCATCAGTACTGCTATAGTTATTTCTGGCGCGGTTAGCATTCCTTCCTCCTTTTTGGGTTCTCTACCTTTAGGATGAAACGCTAACCGCTTTTTGTCACATTTCTCACCTCATCTCTTTTCTTTTACCAGAAAGTAAAGAGGAAAGAACCTCGTGTTACTACAACATGATTAAAAGAGCTACTGTCGTCCAATTTGGGTAACTGCTCGCTGATGACATTCTACTGCCTCCTTTAGGCTATTATTGATAGCCCTTCCAGAGTACCCCTACATTTTTGTAAGTATCCTAGTACGAAGTCGCTTGTGATGCCTGTTTGAAGCTATGCCGTGGCAAAAAAAGTCTTCAACAGAAAGCTTTTCCGGCGCGGGCTGATGAGTAGATCCGATAGAAGACTATGTCGGTTGAATCGAAAAGTAATCAAGAAAAATCTCGTTAACCGGGTTTTTGATTGCGCGCCTCGTCAAGAGCAATACGGAATCTATCTAGCATTTGGTGGCCTTCTCCAGAATCGACCAGATCTTCTGTTTCCAGCGGATCAGCGTCAAAATCGAACAACTCTTCCTGACCATCTGCGTATCTGATATAGTGATATTTTTCCATCACCAGCGATTTTAAGTTTCTTGCAGCGTTGGGATCCCAACCCTCAACGTTGACCTCAGCCAGAACTGGCTCACCCCTCCAATCATCTGTATCATTCTCGCCTTTCCAATGCCGTCTTAGGGAGTACCCAGGAAAGTCAACTGCACTTTCAATCCCAATAACATCTATGAGGGTTGCCGGTAGATTGCGCAACGAAACCGGCTCATTAACTCTCACACCGCTAGGAATATGGGCTGGATATGAGATCATCAAAGGTACATGTATCGAGGGTAAGTACAGAGTGTTTCCATGTTCAAACTCCCCATGCTCACCAAACTCTTCGCCATGATCAGATGCGATGATTACAATTGTATCGTCAAGTATATTTCGCCGCTCCAGCTCTTTAATGAGCAAATCGATCTGATCATCTAAATAGGCGATTGTCCCTTCATATGCACCTATTTCAGCCTGAATATCTTGTGGCGACAAGCCCCGTTTATCTCGAACCGCATCAAAAGCAGAATGCTGGAAGTTGTTGCGCACAATATTTGGGTCGCCAAACATTGTGTCAAATGGCGGAGGCGGCAGATAAGGTTCATGTGCATCAAAATAGTTCAGAAATGCAAAGAAAGGATGTTCAGTATCGCGGCCAGAAAGCCATTTTAGAAAATCATTATTAATCATTGCAGCTGTTTTACGATTGACAAGCTCATGATATCCAATTGCTCGACGCAATCGATCGCTACTGACCACCGTTTGCCCTAACGAGGAACTGATGGCTACCTGTCCGATCGATACCGGATAATCTTCATAGTGAAGAAACCCACGATTCACCCCCGTTTCGCGTCCACAGTAGGACAAGTTCGCGACAAAGCCAGCAGTATGATATCCATGAGCCGTTAAAACTTCGGCCAACGTTGGATGTGAATGATCAAGTGGAAGAAGCCAGTCAGACGATACTTCATGATGCCATCGCCTCGTAAACATACTAGAATGTGACGGCAACGTCCATGGTGCGGTTGCAATTGCCCGGTCAAAGATAACAGAACGATTTGCAAATTGCTCTAATTTGGGTGTTGTCTGGCGAATATGCCCATGAAGACTTAGACTCTCTGCCCGAACGGTATCGAGTATCAACAACAAAATATTGGGAGTCCTTTGCGATGGCAAAGCAATTCTGGCGAGCTGTCGGTTCTCTGCCCATATTGCCTGCCCTTGAACGCTTACAGCTAAAGCAGCAACTGATACTCCCGTACCAAGTAAGAATTGTCGTCGACTCATGCCCGAGGTCTGCATATTGGAATCAGAAATTTGCCGTACACTCTCCTCCTTATTCTTTATAATCGATCCAAAAATATTCTGACGAATCTTAACCAAACAAGTACGATAATGTTCCTCAATCATGTACTTCATTTCGGGTACAACATTGCCATGATTGGCTGGATGCGAATTTTCACGAAATCGCCAAAACATGTGCTGTAAACGATCGGGGGTATCAAATAGACAGAAAAATAAACCCTGTCTAAATCGCTCCAGTTCATAAAGCATCATCTTTTCGCGTTCTCTCAATACCAAAGTACATTGTTCTAGGTATGCTAATTCGTCAAAGCGTTCATTATTAAGACCGTCATGATCTTCGGCCATACCGGTGGTATAGAACGTGCCCAACTTTTCTACCAAATGTCCTGCGTATTCTGGCGGCGAACTAATGGGGAACATAGGAGCCGCTGGATCAAAGTTAACGGGCGACGCATATAGTTCAAATTCTGGAGCAATCTGTACCAGATGAAAACGGACTATGCCCCACACCGACTGCAATAGTCCCAATTTGAACTGAACTCTCAACCAATCACTCCACTCCCCTTCGCGAACCACCAGTTCTTTCGGCTGTCCTTTGGAATGTATCTTGATACGTCGCGACTCTGGCTCAACGTGAATCGTAATATCAAACTGGAAATCTGCTTTCGATTTAGGATTTCGCGGGCCATTCACATAAGTCGTGATTTTATTTTTCCCTTCTGCACGTACATGAACAACCTTTTCGCTTTCTTGGGACTTCAAATCATCTGTTGATGAATAAAATGTAGAGGTACCCAGACCGCCACGTAGATCGGGAACGCCGACTCCCGCAAGAATTCGTCCGCGAATTTCATCGGGAGGAAATGTGCAAGGGCAACGCAAAACCGTTGAACGGATTCCAGCATCAGTTAAAAGGCTCCAGATAGGGGTCCCACGTCGCAAATTAACCGCTTGAGGTGGAGTGAACATATTTTTCTGTTCATATCGATTCAGCGCCAATGCTGGCAAATATGTCTCTGGATCTCGTCTCAAAAAAATCAAAGATTCCATGACCGCCTGGATTTGTCCCAGTTGAAAAGGTGGACCAAGCCACTGGTGTCTGTGGTGGATAGGTCGTACGCAAACGCGAATAACCACCCTGTCTACGCAACTTTGCTAGATTCGGCAGTTCACCAGCAGCGAGCATAGGTTCTACTACCTTCGGCGCAAAGCCGTCTAGTCCGATTACAATAACCTTCTTCATGTAATTCCTTTTTGAATGCTGACTGAATTCTATGCTACGGTTGTAATGAAAATATGGTTTTTCCGACATCTCTACGAGATAAAGAAAAATCATGTCCTCATACAGAGCTCAGTTTAAGATGAAATGAGTGCATGTAGGCGCTTACGAAATAACATCAACAGAAATTGTCGATGGTGAATGTACATTCATCGATATAACGACTGAAAATATTGAAGGTGCGAGATGATGCCAGGGAATTATGAGTAGAAAGGGCGATATCTAAGAATTCACCAAGGCTGAGACCTTATTTTTGCGCAACGGGAAGGGAATTCTATTCGTTGACGCAATAAGAGCCTGATTCTATTCGATCAAATTCGTCAAAATGCCGAAAAAAGGATAGCCTCAAAGAAATTCATTAGAGATACCCGATCCAAGGAGGCATTCATGGCAATAGAATTCGGACTAACGAACGAGATCAGCAATACTCAGTATGCACCATTAGCTGCGTTGCTGGCACACTACCATCAAGAGAAAATGCTAACTGCGTTGAAGAAGATCGAAATACCGGTCAAAACGTATGAATATACACCAGCAAGTAAGTTGGAACAGGTGCTGGTTAGCATATTATGTGGTTGCGCAACGCTGACTGAGTTCAATACAAAGGTCAGACCAGAAAGACTCCTTGCGAAAATTTATGGGATGGAGCAGCTTAGTGAGCAATCAAATATGTCTCGTACATTAGACGCCCTAACTCTAATGAATATCGGTAGAGTGCGGTCAGCGAAATCTGCAAGCCTCTAAGCCAAATACACAACCACGATTGGCGAGGGTTCTTGTGGTTAGACTTTGACCTATCCGGATTACCATGCGGCAAAAAGGCACAGAAAAGTCAAAAAGGCTATTTTAGCGGCAAAAAAACGCAACGGGACGCCAATTGGTCCGTGTAAGTTCGGTTAAATACCATGAAACGGTTTGGTCAGACCTCTATCCAGGAGTCAGCATACAGCTCCATCGTTTCAGCCAGCCGTGCTTGCCACGGAAAGTTCATTAGAGTTAGACGAGAAAAACGCGAGCGAGTCGTCTGGCGCACCGATGGCGGTGCAGGTAGTGAAGAAAATATTCGGTGGCTGCTCAACCGCAACTATCAATTTATGATGAAGGGCAACTCCAACCGTCGTGCCCATCTGTGGGCGCAACAGGTGACTCGATGGGATCCTTGCGGTGACGTCTTTCTGGCTGAAATTCCATCCCTATCAAGTTTAATCGCCCTGTACGCATTTTTCTCAAAAAAGAGTGAAAACGAGCAAATTTGTGTCAGTTACTACATTTCGACCATCAAATTGCCATCCAAGCGTCACTTCATTTCATATTATGACAATCGAGGTGCGGCTGAAATCGAACAATTCCGTAATGATAAAATGGGGTTACACTTAGCTTCTCGTCGCAAGACCCTATTTCTAGCTCAAAAAATCTCTTATCCTTTTGGCTGATTTGGCGCATAATTTGATAGGCCATTTCCATCAGCAAGCTCTCGTGGATACTAGATTTGAACCTTTCCGGCAGAAACGAATTGTTCGAGATCTATTACAAATACCTGGTTTTCTCTCTTTTCAGAACGGCTCACTTTCACGGATTGACCTGCTAAGTTCACATCCTTATTCTCGTGACCTTCTGATTTGCTTGAAATCCTATCTAGAGGCCGATTAGAAACCCCCTCTAGTTGCATGAACGAATAGAATCACGCTCTCGTTGCGCAAAAATAAGGTGTGAGTTTAAAAATAAAGGCAGATATCGCGATAAGGAAGGAGTTTCATGACGACCGTAGATTTGAGCACGAAACGATTCTGCCAAGCAGCAGGGTGCATCGATGAGAGGAAACGTAGCGAAGCAAGACTGTTGTACCCAAGCGAAGTAATGACACGACCACCAGTGGTTAATATTAATGCCCAACAGCTCTATCGTCATCTATGTCATCCATAGCATCATTCATAATAGATGACCGTCCAAAAATTCTTCAGACCCCGCTGACGATCAATCGCCAAAACATTAAGAATACACCAACAATGCTAGCGAGTATCGAAGCAAACGGTAGAATTGTTTCCGGCCCTAAATACAGAATGACAATCGAATTTGTCAGAAAATCCCAGGGCAATGGCATAACTATGCTTGTACCCAAACTCCATAAATAATGTAACTCCACAATGAATTCCTTTTCCTCCTGATCGAATCAACGTATGAAGTAGAACATGCAATATACTTCAGAAATATTTGATTGAAATTGTATCAATCAAATATGTTTGAAATAATTCCATTATATCATTTTGGATCGTTTGATAAATGTTACATCTTTCTAACAGATATTGTAACTGTTTAGACGGTGATGAACGCCTAAATTTTGTCAAATAAAACTTGGTATACCGAGCACTGCCATAAATTTAAATTAAATTTGACCGATTTCAGTCGGGTAGAACAGTCAAATTTAATTTAAATTTATAAGCTAGTGTTTTGTCAGATAAGTTATGATACAGGTTGGTCATCAGAATCGGTATCCAAAACAGGATAGAAACGCTGGAACTTCTGGCGAGCGAGAGCGGGGGTAAATTGCCATTGAATGGTAGCGGATTGTTCATTGCGCTCGTTGACAAGAGCAAGGACAACAGTCTCAAGAAGCTCTTTGGAATCAATGCGGCGATCAAGAACTTGGCGAGTGATAACCGAGAGTTCAATTTCAACCATATTAAGCCAACTCCCGTTGACGGGGGTATAAACCATCTGAAAGTGCTGAGCCAGAGCGAAAGCTTCCTCAGGCGAAAAGATGGTGTAGAAGGAACTGGGTGAATGAATGTTGAGATTATCCTGAACAATCTGTAATGAATCGGCATCAGGATTGTGTTTCGTTTTGAGATCATGCATGAAGCGAGCATACTCTTGGCCTCTGCGCCGTTCGGTAATCTGAACAACCCGCTGTCCAGTGTGTGGCTGGTAAGCAATCAAGATGTAACAGATGCCCTTGCGTTCATAGTGATGATCATAGCGCCATTTCTTGCCTGGTTTCATCTCAATCGGCACGATTGTATCGCCCAAGAGCTGACAAGGTTTTCATCGTAACACCCACCAGAGAGGATTCTTGGGGTCATAGGGCTGTGCATAGAGGTCCAAGATTTGTTCCATGTGCCACAAGTATGTAGGTGTTAACTTTCCGATACACCACTGCACCTTCAAATGGGGTTTCAGTTCGTTTTTTTCAGAATTTCACTCACGGTTTCATGCGAAATGTCTTCCACAAACTTTAACTCAACCGCTGTGGTTGCTAGCAGCCTTAAAGTCCATCGGCTTCGCCCATCTGGTCCTTTCGTACACGCTAGTGCCGTGATTTTGGCTCTGGCTTCGTTACTAATCTCGACTGGTCGTCCGCTTCTTGGCCTCTCTTCTGGGGCTTTGGTTAGCCCTTCCGTCACATATCTTTTGCGGATTCGCACCACCGTTGCTCGCGTCACTCCCACTCGTTCCATGATTTCTCTGTCTGTTTTTCCTCCATCTGACAAGAGCAGAATATGTGCCCTTCTTATCTTTCTTACGTTCTCTTTTCCTTTTGCCGTTATTCGCCTTAATTCATTTCTGTCTTTATCACTTAGTTTAACTTTATATACTTGCTTCATTTCTCTCTGCCTCCTCGTTTTTTTAGTCACTTTCTGGCAGAGTTTACCGTATTATAACTTATCTGACAAAACACTAGTGCGGTATATATGACAGTCGTTCAATGAATCTACTCCATCGCGGCTAACTGCAGACTCGTGATCGGTCCCTCGATCAACGTAAATCCTGTACCTGTTACCGATGGCCCATCAACAATCCACACAGGTCTTTCGGTATATGCCTTGGCCAACTTGGCCCGAATCTCTGGGCCTTGATCCCATGCATATATAGGTACCTCGGCAAAAGGATCAAGCGGGTTATTCAACCAGGTCGATTGATAATCATCAGAATTTCCACGAATCAAAACAAGGCTGGATCCAAAGCTGTGCTGTTGGGCTAGTTCAGTTATCCCTGGTTGCATTCCACGGTAATGATAATATTTGTCAACAGCGCGCCAGGGGGAAAAATTTATGAGTGAGAAAATACCAAGCGATAGGACGGCTACCATGACGCGCGGATCGATGAATCCACTATGCATGTCATTGTTCGCTAATTGCTTAGACAACTGTTGCATTCCTCTAATTGTGAGTACAACAAGTGGGATCAACACAAGATACCAATATCTGGCACCAAAATCTGGCCCCCCATTAAACCAATAGAGACCATACACCATTGGGATCAAAACAATTGGTGCGAACCAAAGGTAGTCTTTTTTCTGCCAGCGACCTGAGAATATTAGCAACAGAACAAGGATGAGAGAACCTGTACTCCATCCAAATAATTCGATATTGATCGAAAAAACATTGAGACTGGAGTTGATAATTGCTTCAAATGGCGAATGTCCAGGGAAGGCATCGATCGCCCATCCCAGCCCCCGTTCTGATCCAAAACCCAGCGCATTTGCCTTAGGACCAAAATAATCTACATAATATTTCGAAAGAGGAAAGGTTGTCATGCTCCCCGTAATGGATAGATTATAAGGAAGAACAAGTGCTCCGACTAGGATTGTTCCCAAGCCAAAGGCCATGAGAGAAGTCAGTTTCAGTCGCTTGCCGCCAAGTCCAATTGCCCAAAGCCCCAATAAAACTGCCATCAGTAGTCCATCTAGGGGACGTATCAGACTCACTGCGCCAACCGCTCCTCCTGCCAGCCAAGCCCAACCTATCCGATCAGTCCGTCGCGCCCGTACAATCCCCAAAGTGGCCGCAAGCGCACAAACAGTTGTGAACATATGGGCCATGAAATTCATGCCCATAAAGATAAACCAAGGGGAGGTCGAAAGCAACAAGAGTGCGGTACGAGCCATTCGTCGGTCATACAATTCTAACAGTAGGCTAAAAGCCAGTAGCATACTGATACCCAACAAGATTGGATTGACCAGCCAAGGAATGTTGAAGGGCATTGCCAGTGCTAAGATCGCTGGCCATCCTGGCGGGAAAATCGAATACCATTGCTCTTGGGCGTAGGGGATCATGTAAAAGCTAAATGCTTCTGGTACTGGGGGCGCTGGTACTGTTAACATACCTTCCGCTAGATAGCGGGCATGGTAGAGATAGACCACCTCATCGGGAATGTGTGGATGACTTTGATAAGAAAAGAAATTTAGGGTCAAAGCCAGGAACGTTACCCAGATAGCAGCAAAAATAGCTACACGATCCAGTGCGAATGGTGAAGTATTGGAGCGCGTCGTATGATCACTCTTTGCCATGCTAAGCAACCTGTCAAAAAAACGGGTGAAACGCTCAAGAACATCGGTTGGAATGGTCCATGCGAACAGTACAATATTCGCCAAATTAATGAATTGGATATATGTTGCAAATGGAAGTTCTACAAGATAACCAAAAATATTGCGCGATACGGCGGCACTGGAAGAGGCAAACAGTAATACAATGCCGATGATCTGCCAAAGGCGAAGCGATTGCCTTAGCCAATCTATAATTTGCTGCCGCTTGTTGGCAAACCCAGCCAGCACCAAGACACTTTGGACGGCAATGCCTAACAACCACATTGGATTTGTCTCGGTAATAAACTGGTTAAGCGAATAATAGTGTTGATAGCCAGCGACTGGTCCAGAATCAATCAATTGGAGGGAGACTGCTTGACCAACCAACGCCAGGAAAAACCAAAAAATATATTGCTGTCGATGCTGCATGTTTAGTAACCTCACGGATGTTACATCCTTCTCATTGATTACAATGCTCTGGATATAAGATCTGCGTTGAATGATCTGTTCCTTCGGTGAAGGATAAATCAACATTCGTTGAGCGAGAGCTATCGAATGGAATTTGTAAATCTCTTTCAAGAACTCGATTCTCTTTCCACTGTCTCAGGAATGAATTTGCCCAATCGATGTACACTTTGCGGCGTCGAGTTTTTGGCGCCACGAGATTATAGTAAAAAATATACCAAAGTGCGGCTAGCCCATCTTTATAGTTAATTTTCTTCCCTTCTTCATAGGTACGGCCATAGTAGGAAATAGGCACTTCATAGATACGGGCATGGGTTTTGGTCATGATGGCCGTGATTTCTACTTCGAGACCAAATCCATGACTTGTGAGGGGGAGTTGTTGAATGAGTGGAGTGAGAAATGCTTTGTAACATGTCTCCATGTCTGTCATGTTGACATTTGTCAGAAGATTAGATAGAAAAGTAAGAAATTTGTTTGCCAAATAATGATAGTAGTATAGAACTCGCGTGGCGCGCCTCACCAAAAAACGACTGCCGTATACGATATCTGCTTTATTCTCGATAATCGGTCGAACAACGCTTTCGATTTCATCTGGATCGTACTCTAAATCTGCATCTTGAAAGATCGTGATGGCGCCTGTCACTTCGGACAAACCGCGGCGGATCGCTGCCGTTTTTCCCTGATTGTGCTCTTGTTCTATCAGGCGTACTTTGGGTAAGTCCAGGCGTTGTATAACCAGAGATGTTGAGTCAGTAGAACCATCATTTACGACAATCACCTCTTTCACCAGATCGATTTGGCAAACCTTACTGAGAATTATACGAATGGTGCTTTCTTCGTTATATACCGGAACGATCACCGACACCTGATAGTCTGTTTGGTTTCTGTCCATATGTTTGCTCATTCTCTGTTTTGCTCGAGTGTGTACCACAAAGTGTGTAAATGAACCTCACTCAGTTAGAGAATCGACTGCGTTTACACACTTTGGGACACACTCCCGTTTGCTGCTCATGCTCATCAACCGATCATTACAATCCCAGTCTATCGAGAAAGCTACCTGCCAATTCTTTTAGATCGATTGAGAAATTTTTCTTGCGTTCACCCCAATGCCGGAATAAAGTCGTTCTAGGAATCTCATAGAATGAACTTTGATAATCCATGCGCGATGGCTGAAACCGATCACGCTCCCATTTATCCATATCCCTCACATACAATGCGGCTCCTTTATGATTTGCCACTTTACTAAAACCGTCTGGCGTTGCTTCTGTTTCAGATTGGATGATGTAGTTGATTTCGCTCTCAGTTGATTTCGGGAACGCAGCATAATATATTTGACTGCAATATCCACTGACCAGCTCTGTTGACGGATCCTTTACAGACCAGTCCGGGGGAATCAACTCAAATAGCAGCGAATATTGTTGAATCTGAGAATGATAATCACTTGTATAGTCGCCGATGGAAATTGCTGTACGTTGACCGATTGAGCGCATGACTCGATTGATCTCAAAGTGTTGAGGAAGTGATAACCATAGGGCAACCAAACTAGTCATTGCAACCGCAGGCAAGATAAGTCGTTGAAACTTTGGTGGACGCAGCAAATAGATACGCCAAAAGACAACCAACGGCAAGATCATCACTGGAACAAAATGATGAAGGGCGACGAATGCTTGAACATAGAAAAAACCAAAATAAAAAATAGAAAAACTTTACTTTCTGGTAAAAGAAAAGAGATGAGGTGAGAAATGTGACAAAAAGCGGTTAGCGTTTCATCCTAAAGGTAGAGAACCCAAAAAGGAGGAAGGAATGCTAACCGCGCCAGAAATAACTATAGCAGTACTGATGAATGTATTGCAAGTAACGCCGGTGGGAACAAACGTAAATGTAATGCGTCTGATGTGGGCGATGATGAATGGGTCGTTTCTGAAAAGTCGAGGAGCAATCCATAGTGGATTGAGTGAAAGCGGGTTTGAAGATGAGGAGCGGCGAAGCTGGTGGAGCTTTGGATCATGGGATATTTGCTCTCATCGTGGCAAGAAGAAGTGGAGTGGAAAGGGAATGGGAGGCAAAAAAGTTAGAAGGATACCGAGTGAAAAGCATAGATATCACAGGGTTCTGGCGACCGAAGCTGCAAGGGAAAGTGAACCGACTCTATAACTCAACGGCTCGTCGGGCATTGCCCGCGCTCATCTTTGGAGTGATGATAAGCTCGGGGGAGATAGGCGGGAAACGAGTGCCACTGCTCAAGGCAATCATGAGATGCGAGGTAGGCACAAAGGAAAGTGAGTTTCGGAAAAAGCTGCTGAAAGAGACGAAGAAATCACTGGAGTCAGACGAAGTGGCGGTGGTCGATGCCGGGTTTACAATCAGAGAAATGCTAGAAAGCGACGTCGACCGATTTGTCCTTCGGGAAGCGATTAACTGCACAGCGCGCCGCAATGAGTTACCCGAACGTAAGGAAAAAGGCAGACCACCCGAATATGGTGATATTGTGCGTCCGCTCTCTCGATGCTATAGGGAAAGCGACTCGAGGCCACAACTCCAGACTCGTTTGGTCAATTTGTCTATAGTGGTCGCCTGATTCGCTATCAAGCATGGCACAATCTCGTCCCCAGGACAACCAAGGTGGATACAGCCAACCGCACCTATTCGATTTACGTCTTTCAGGATCCTGCTTATCACACACCTTTGGTTCTGGCGACCGTCATGGCTTTACAAGCTGAAACCATTTATCTTTTCTATCTGGAGCGCTGGCCTGTTGAACATCCCCCCTTGGCTTCCAAGCAGATGATTGGCTTACATCGTCAATTTGTTCATGCCGATGAGGCTTGCTTCCGCTTACCTGAACTGGGGCTGCTGGCTGGCAATCTTCTTTCCCATTTAGCCGCTTCTCTTCCTCCCATACCGACTGGCTACTGGGATCGAGAGCCTCAAGCCACTCCCGGCAGGCTGCGCCGCGTTCTCTCGAGTGCTCTTTTTCCAACTCCCGACCAACTCGACCCTGACTTTCGGAAAAAGGCCTCGGTTTCACACCATTTACCTAAAGGCGTTCTCGCTCATCGCCGCCTCAATGCCGCTGCTTAAACTAGCCGAGCACTATTTTTACATTTTATCCCGTTTTTTCAGGGTGGATTCTTTTTTCCGCCCCTTTCGGTTTGCCCTTTGTCACTCAAGCCTTTACCAGAAAGTAAAGAAAAAAGGGAAACCAACCATGCCAAAGAATCCTGCCAACGCCATGCAAATATGGCACCTAAAGGCAATATCCCTACCGGCAATAGGACGAAACCGATGCGTGACCAATCATCAAAAGTCAAAAAGCGAATTCGACGCAACACACTTCCAAATGGATATCCAAAATCAGCAGTCCCAATAAGGGAAGGAATATAGATCCTGTCATACAATATAGTTACCAACAAGCATATACCGATAGCAGTAGCGATATAGGTTAGCAGCTTTCTACGACGTTCGGCAAAGAAGACAAAAATAATGCACGCCAAAAATCCCAATGCTAATAACCCTGTTGGTCTGCCAAGATATGAAACTAACGCAAAAAACAAAAACCATCCAATTTGGCCACTCCAAAGAAAATAGATGGTGGCAGCAATCGTCAAAGCCGTGAAAATTTCAAATGCTGTTGGTGCTGCAAGATCGGCAAAATAGGGATCATAACTTGCATTGTAACCGAGCGTGACCAGGACAATGGAGAACGCAAGAAAAAGAACCGCCTCTTCTGCAAACCCCAACTTGCGAGGGGATTTCCACTCGATCATCTGAAGGGTCAAACAAAACAGAACAGGTAAGTATAACAGCAAGGGAAAGCGCGCTGCCGCCTCTACTGGACCAATAAGTGTAACAAACCAGTGCACCGGGTAGGCCATTGGCAACAATCCAACGCCAATCCCCATTGCACCTGTCTCTGTTGGAAAACGCGGTGTTAAATGTGCTGACAAAGAACGTCCAATTTCCAATGCCTCACAAGCATCATCATGTAAATCTTGCCAGAGAAAGATCGGCAGTAATACAACGATCGCAACATAAGGGACCATCAAGACCCAGAACAAGCGACGTCTGTCTGGACCGCGCGAAAAAGGCCACCGAATCTGTGCACCACTGATGACTCGGATAGCCATCACTCCCCACATCAATGCACCACTAATACCGACCACATCGATAAATAGCCTTGAATGCAATGATGCGTTGAAAGCCAATTTGAGTATTGAGGTGGAGAGTACATATGAGACCAGAGCTGCTGCCAATGATTGAATGAGTATTTCGGACCATCCTTCGCATCTATTCAAGGCCAAGATGATCATTAACCCAGGCCACATGAATAAAATAATGCCGCTCATGACGACAAGCGGCGTCAATAGATAGAGCAAAAGAGCATAACCAGGTTGAAAGTAGGGAGTTCCGAACGTTAGTTGTGGATATAGTTCGACAGCCTGACGAACATGATCCCTGCCCAGAATAACAATGAGCCACATCCCAAGTAAAATAATCCCAAATAAGCCTAAGCTTTTCAATGTCAGGTATGCACTGTCCTGTTGAGAACTCTGTTTATTTGACTGATCAGAATGCTGTTCGAGCATATAATATCCTCTGGAATATTAACAGTTAGGTTCATCTATGAAAAGTGTGCAAACCAACCCTGTATGGTCAAAGAAATGCGTGATCTGCACACTTTCGCCTGATGAGCGAACAGGTATTATGTATCGTCCTAAAGTTTAGAATTCGCCCAATCCTCGATCAATCATTTCTGCTAACGTTTGTTTTGGATAACCAAAATGGGCAAAATCTGATTGAAATGTACGTTCGGCATTTTGTCGGAGCCCCCGGATATTTGTCGTGGATATTTGCAGAAGACGCAGTGGTAAGCGCTCGATAATGGAGAGAGCAATCAGAAGTGGCAATGAAGGGATCGGGATAACAAGACAGAATCCACCCACTTTCTGCCGAATCGCATTAACAATGTCGCGCAATCGAACGCTATCTGGCTGCTGTATAAACCAAACACGACCATGCAAGTTACTTGTTTGGTCCGCAAGTGCATCTCGGATAACAGAACATAAGTAGTCAATACCTAATGGATAAACTTTTGCGCGACCATTATCCACTAGCGGCACAATCGGATAGCGCTGGATTGTTTCAGCTATTTTTCCAAACATTCCACCATCACCTATCACCAGGCCAAGCCGAAAAACAATCTGGCGATTTGCCACAAACCATTTTTCAATCAGGAATTTTGCGCGACCATAGGCTGAAGCTGCAGCCTCATCAGCAGATAGCGAACTTAAAAAGATCTGTTTAGTTACACCCTGTTGTTTGGCTTGTTCCGCCCACAGGAGTGTACCTTGGTAGTTTATGTTGTATTCATCTTCTTGATCGAAGCAAGTGTGATTGGCGCAGTGAACGACGGCGGTGATTCTTTCAGTCTCAGTAGATCCAAATTTCAGGTTTTGAGAGAGAATTCTGGCTAAACAGTTGACATAAATACAAATTTGCCGGTCGATATCTAGTTTTTGCGTTAGATTTGGGCGATTTTCAGATATGAAATAGGTTGTTTTCTGTAACCGAAATCTGAATAAATGACTCCAAAATCCCTGCAATCTCGACTGAAAATCGCCAAAAACGCCAAATTTGGATCTACTGAGTCTCAAAAACATGCGCTATTGGCGTACCTAGTTTGCCCTTGTAAACCAGATCAAAATTGTCGAGTGAGTTGTTAGTGCGTGAAACACCAATTACGCGGTAGTGCGCATTTTTGAGTTTTTTGGCTAAGTATTGCGCAATAAAACCACTAGCACCTGTGATCAAAATCGTTTTCAACTTAAACTCCTCAGTTCATTTGAGACGAGATCTGCTATCCGCATTGCGTTGGCCATCATTGTAAATGAAGAATTTTTGGCAGGTAGTTCAGGAAACACAGCCCCATCAGCTATGTAGACATCGTTCGTAAAATTGAGCCGCCCCGAAGGAAAACATTCATAAGGTGTCGTTGGTCTGTGGCGCATCGGTAGTGTACCTGCATAATGAATGGCTTGACCGGTTGGCACATTGATGAAAAGTGCTGGATGAGAAAATACCCCCATCCAGCGCAAATACCTTAGCAATCGCCGCACTTTTTGTGTATCAATCGTGTTTTCCTCTCCAATAATGCGCAGTGAATTGCCATTGCATAACTTCAAAAAAGAAGGTTTCTGGCTAGAAGTTGGGAAATAAAGTTGCATGACCATCATTGCGGGCAGCAAGTAGCGTAGTAATGGCAGATTTGCTGAAGCGCAATATGGGAGACTCCCAAAAAACTCTGCCCGTAGCGGGGACGTTATCTCCAAAATACTACCCTGAAGTCTCTCGCCAAATGGATTGTTTTCCCAAATCAAATTAAGTTGTACTAACCCAAATGCATTCTTTTCAATGGGTTGACCAATAGACAATGGAAATACTAATGGCATTTGGATCGCAGGGTTATCAAAAAGTTGCAGTTTTGTCTCATAATCCTGGCGAGATATTAGAGCTAACTTAGCCGAGTTGATTGTACCTGCGGCCATGATTAGCTTTTTGCCCAAATATTGAAATGATTGATTGTTAGCGACCGATGTAGCCCAAACTCGAACAAATCCCGTTTCCTGTTTCCAAGAGACAACCAATCGGTCTCCCTCATAGAAAATTTTTTCTTTCTCGATAAGCTTTTCGATCGTCAATTGCGGTGTGTAGATATGAGACATCCCAGGCTGCCAAAACTCAAGGTTGTTATATTCACAGACGGAGCGACCATCTTTAGCTTCAGATAGAACCGCAACTCTTGGTCTTCCAACATAAACACCTGCTCTGTTGAGCTTATCTTTGTACTTACAATACTGTGAATATAGATGCGTTGCATTCCGCGAGAGTCGCAATGGTTCTAGTAAGCCTGATGAGTCGCCAAAGAAGGGAGTCAGGCAATCATCTGTTCCAGCAATCCCTATCTCGCACGTCAGTTGCTCAAAATAAGGAATAAGTTCTCTTTCTGTAAGTGGAACTCCTTGGAGATCTTCTGTATTGAAGCGATATAGACCCGCTCCCCATGCATTTGCTAATCCGCCAGAGGCAAAACTTTGAATTGCAGTGAAGTTAGATGCTTGAACCGGCGACATTTTTTCTGCATCCCGAGTGACAAATTCCATTCCAGGTGCAGTCAATTTGACAGGAATCGCCTGTTCTGGATTGAGTAGGTTATTTAGTCCACGCAAGTTACGCCCAATTGTCAACTCAAACGAATCATTTTGACTCTTGTAGTCATACAAATTTTCTGATATTGGACTAATTTGACTATTCGTGGCAATTCCGACATCCAGTATTAGGGGTTTTATCCCGTTTTTTACCAAACCCACTGCTGCCGCTGTACCTGCAGCTCCAGACCCAATAATAATGACATCATGCATTTTTCAAGACCCAAAGAAGAATTAACCCTTTGACCAATTTATAGATTGTCAAAAACAAGCCACTTATAATTACGAGAATAGCAACATATGGGTTTGCCCTTGTATTGACAAAATAGCGCTGATGATCTGGTAGAGTTTCAGCGAGAAAAACCATGAGTTTTATCTTTGCACTTAGCAAAGATAACCTACCCGTATAGCGGCCCGCGATTTCTAGTGCTTCTAAGTCCATCGCTCTTTCTAACGCGGTCTCATACATTGTTTTGTCTAAAAATGTATCGAACATTTGTGACGAGATCTGCTCGAATCTTTCCTGAAGTAATAGAGGTACTGCTCGTCTAAATACAGCATAATAGAGCTGACTAGCCTCGGATTCGGGAGTTGGATCAGGGTAGCGCATTACTGGACTCGTTTGTATTTTGAAAAACAACAATCTCTGCTACGTAATTCCGCGAACGATTCCCAAGCAGTCTATCGGACATCCGATACTCTGGCATGAAATAGCCTTCATCAAAGCGAGCAACTTCCTGATATTCCGAAGTTCCCTGAAAAACTGCCTGTATTCCATCAACACGTGCCTGAGATTCACTATCAAAGATAGTTCGATAATCGCGTGGATAGCTCTCTCGAAAATCAACCCCGCTCAAATAATGGTTGGCTCGATCCATCTGCATAACAAGCACGGGAGGACGACCCTCTTCAGGAAAGTGTACATATGAGTAACCATCCAGCTTGCCCGGCGTCCGCCAGAAGGGCGGTTGCTCTGATTCGACATGCGTTAATATCCATTCTGCGGCTCGATTTCGTGGTTCATCAAGAAATACCCGTTCCCCATCAAAAACGAATAAACCCATATAAAGGAAGAGAGGTACAAGAAACAATGCTGGGGATAATCCCCTTGCAGTCAATCGATCCATTACCTTGACTACCCCCCAGGCTGCAACGATCATGATCCAGGGAATAAATGGAATTAGATGACGGGGAAAATGATCAAGCTTAAATGCTACAAGGAAAAAGTAGATCACCATCGGCACAATCGTAACGAGCAGAATCGGAAGGAGTCGATCTCGAAATGCCATCCCCCTAACGCGCCCCAATAATAGAATCCCACTAATCACGGCCAACAACAAAATAGGATAACTAACCAAGCTCGGCAGTTCAATCGCATAAAGCATCAATCCCATAAATCGATTATATATGTATGGATCGTTTATGCCGCGGGTCAATGATAGATATAAGTCCTCAGGTGTATAGGAGGCGAAATTGACAACGATGAAACCTGTAAAGAAAAAGACCCCTGCGTAAATAATTCGCGGTATCCGCGGTCGACTCATTAACGTGACAATCCCCAAAACAGGCAAGCTCATGATCTGGAATTTAACACCAAAAGAAACACCAAAGCAGAATGCAGCAGCCACGAGAAAATATTGCTTCTGGGATGTTTCTCCTTGTAGCTCACGGAACAGAAGATATAACCCGAGCAAGAACCAAAATAATGAAGGCACGTCCGCCAGGAAAAAATGGCTTTGGGTCACATGAAGTCCACCGAGTGCCAAGAGCCACGCCGCAATGAGTGCAATCCTTTGATCCCGAAAGAATCTTCGTGCCAACAGGAATACAACGAAAATGGTTGCAACACCATACAGTACGCTGACAAGTCGGCCAGCCACAACAAGAGTAACCAACGGTGGTGGCGGTTCATCGATTCCACCCGTCAGGATTCTTAATGCTAAAACTGGAACCGCGACGTGAGTGGCAAGACCTTTAGGATAATATGGTCTCCATTGAGGCTGTGCAGTAGGTGCACTCAGAATTTCTGTATTGACCAAATGTGTCCACTCGTCAACATGGTGAAGCTGCCATTCAGTTGGGAAATTATAACCCCAGAAAACTCCTGGGAGGCGCGCCAGTAAACCAATGACTAAGGCACCAATAAGCCAGTAATAATCTCTACGCATCATAGTGGATGATTGCTCACTTTTGGATTCTCAATTTCCAACCGCTTGCTCAATTCCCGATAACGGGCGTCCCGAATTGCCAGTTCCCGCACAAGCACCGTCAGATTGGATTCGAGCGTTCGAAATTTGTTATAGACAATAAATAGGGTTAACAAGAATGATATGGCGACTAGATACAACACTAGATCTGCTCCGCGACCGATGCCAACCATTGCTGCGATACGGATTGTCAAGTCTGGTTGATAAATAGCGATGCCTGCACCCAACCATAATGTGATCCAGAACAGTAAGACCAAACGGGGTTGATCGGTCCGTATCAGTCGGAGGACCAGGCCAAGGAGTACGAACCCGATAAGGGGCAAAGTAATCAGTTGAAAGAGATTCATTTGACAGTCCTATTAATCAGAATCTGCGTAGCAATTCTTAGCGCATTCCAGGAACTCTGTCCTTTCTCCAAACTATACTCCGAATAGTAAATATTGACAGGTACTTCTTTGTATCGTAACTGAGCGAGATGAATTTGATCCAGAATCTCTGAAGCATGTGCCATGCGATCCATTGTAATATGGATATTGGAAGCAGCTTGGCGTGATAGAGCACGCAAACCGTTGTGTACGTCTGTAATCTGAATATTGGAAACCAGTCGAGTGAAAACGATACCGGCTTTGAGCATCAGCTTTCGTAGCAGTGGGATGTTATGCGCCTCTCCAAGAAAGCGCGAGCCGAGCGCAATATCACACTCATCGTTCATAATCGGCGCAATCAATTCCGAAATATCTTGAACGTCATGCTGCCCATCTGCGTCAAAAGTCACGATGATGTCTGCTTCATTTTCCAATGCAAAGCAAATGCCAGTCTGAAGCGATGCTCCTTGCCCGCGATTAATTGAATGCCGCAATAGGTAGACCGGTAGCTTTGCGACAATAGTAGCTGTATCATCTGCTGAGCCATCGTCGACAACGACAATATTCGTGTATTGCTTTAATAGTTGATTCAGAACACGATGGATTGACTTTGACTCATTGTATGCAGCAATCACAATGAATATCTTCATGTTAATAGAATGTTCCTTTGGTCTTTACCAATGAATCCCAAAGTGAGCTCTGTTTGAAAACAGTCGTTTGATTCGTCTGGTAGGAGCAAGGAAAACGACTGTTTTCAACACAACCGCACGATAAGTGCTTATCCGAAAAGTTCTGTGATGTTACATTCTCGCTCGAGAAGCTGGTCGGACTCACAACCACTTCTCGGCAAGATTCTAAGTTGATTTATTCTGCATTGATTGATGAAACTGCATAACCGGGAATCGGTCTAGTCTGTACAACTTGCTGTGGATAAGATTCTTCAACTTCTTCTTCCACTTGTGACCATGGTCTTGCATACAAACCAATTAAGAAAAAGGGATAATACCATTCAACATATGTTCCACCGGCATGACTCTTCCAAAGCTGAATTGATAGGGCAACGGCAGCCGTTAAGAAAGCAAGTTGCGAAAGAGTCCGTCCGCGAGCCATAAAAAACGTCATGCCCAAAAATATGAGGAAAAATGTAAATGATGGGCGAAGCAAGTGCCAGCCGTCAATGAAGGGCTCCTGCCAGAAGGCCGCAAGCGAAGGATGCGTCCCCCAAAAGCTGAAAGTGCTCGCGCCATACGTGTCGCGTGCCTCTTGGTGTCCAACAGTGCTGTCATATATTGCTTGAAACGCTGTTTCGCCTTCAGCCGCCTGAGTCATCAGTAATACGACCAAAAAGATAGCCAAGCAAGTTCCGGCAAAACCTGCCACAAATCTCCCCCATTCTTGCCAATCGCGCCAAGTACGACCACGCCAGAAATAGTATCCAAACCACAACGGAACGAAGAAAATAGGATAGAACAAGGCACCGGCTCCTAGTGCGAGCAACACACCCGAAAGTAAGGGGCGTCTGATATTGAGAAAAGCCCACATCGTCAATGCTGCCAGTGCAATATGCGAAATAAAAGTCAACCCGGTGGTGAAATGTGTTTCGCCTCCAATTCCTTGTACATAAGCACTTCCAGCAAATAGACATGCCAAGCCCAACCCGACGGTAATGTTAGACAACCATCGGCCGATCAAAATGAGCGCCGCTATCCCAAATAGATGGAAGAAGATCACCGTGAGCTTCGTGGCCAGGATGGGCGGTCCATCATATCCTTTCAGCCTCCCCTTCGCAATCCAGTAGCTAATCGGATTTTCATTAAAAGAAGCCGATGCATCCACGTTTGATAGTGCCAACTGAAAGGGAATATGAGCAGCATAAAGGACAGGTCCATACGTTGCAGCAGATCCCCCTCGTAGAATCGGATCACCGTACGGAAATTGACCTGTTTCAAGGAGACGACCGGTCCCTTTATTGGTATAGGATCCAGCGTCATCTGGCGCACGCACCAGGGCAAGAAATATGTTCGACGTCAAAAGAAAGATGAGAAGCGCAACCAACGCAGAAGAGGAAAGATTTGGTCGCCAACTTGGTGAAGAATTGGTAAAAGCACCAATCAGCGCACGTATAAATATCAGAAAAGTGATAAATAAAATTCCCGAAAAGATGAACCCTGACAACGTAAATTTTGTGGGGTCGTCAAGACCCGTTGAAAAACGAATAATATCAATAAAGAGAATACTAGGCGCTAAAAGCAGCAAAAGATCAAAATTACGCCATGAAAACGGTTTGTCAAAATTGAATGCAACGATAATTGTCACAATAATGCTCAACCAGAATATCCCACCCTGGTTGATTTCCAAACGAGCCAACCATTCAGAAATCGCCTTGATGAAGAGAGTGCTACGCAAAGCTTTTGATACAGAGTTTCGTTCTTTTGCAGTATCATTCTTGAAATCTGGAATTAAGCCCTTATCAATTACTCTTTACTTTCTGGTAAAGGCTTGAGTGACAAAGGGCAAACCGAAAGGGGCGGAAAAAAGAATCCACCCTGAAAAAACGGGATAAAATGTAAAAATAGTGCTCGGCTAGTTTAAGCAGCGGCATTGAGGCGGCGATGAGCGAGAACGCCTTTAGGGAAATGGTGTGAAACCGAGGCCTTTTTCCGAAAGTCAGGGTCGAGTTGGTCAGGAGTTGGAAAAAGAGCACTCGAGAGAACACGGCGCAGCCTGCCGGGAGTGGATTGAGGCTCTCGATCCCAGTAGCCAGTCGGTATGGGAGGAAGAGAAGCGGCTAAATGGGAAAGAAGATTGCCAGCCAGCAGCCCCAGTTCAGGTAAGCGGAAACAAGCCTCATCGGCATGAACAAATTGACGATGTAAGCCAATCATCTGCTTGGAAGCCAAGGGGGGATGTTCAACAGGCCAGCGTTCCAGGTAGACAAGATAAATGGTTTCAGGCTGCAAAGTCATAACGGTCGCCAAAACCAAAGGTGTGTTGTAGGCCGGATCCTGTCAGATCAATCAAGAAGCGGATGCAGACGAGACGGTTCTGCGCCTCTCTTGGGATGCCAAAGCGACGATTTTACTTGACCGTTTCTCGAGAGAAGGGATAAGTCGAGTGGTTGTCAAAGCGCTCGATCATGACTTTCAAGATAAGAAGACCGAGAAAGTCACTCCTTTTGGCATTTACCTCCCTTCAACCAAGGAACTCTTTCTTTACTTGACTCAGTCGAAAGTGACGAGTGACTGTATTGTCGACTGCCTGATTGATTTTTGGGAAAGCGTACGTGAACACTTTCCTCACGTCAAGACCCTCGTGATCAATCAGGACAATGGTCCCGAAAATCATACCCGTCGGACTCAGTTTATGTATCGTCTCACTCAGTTTGTTGAGCACTATCGTCTCTCTATTCAGCTCGCCTGCTACCCTCCTTATCACAGTAAATACAACCCCATCGAACGGGTTTGGGGCCATCTTGAAAAACACTGGAACGGTTCTCTTCTCGATTCTCTTGAGACCGTTCTCAATTTTGCCCGTTCTTTTCGCTTTAACCAACTACAACCCTTCGTTCACCTGAATTCCACTCTTTATGAGACCGGCGTCAAACTCACTCAGAAAGAGATGGACCGTTTGGCACAACGCTTCCAACGTTTACCTGGTTTAGAAAAATGGTTTGTCCTTATTCCCCCTCTCCATTCTCTCGTTCGCGTATAATTATTTTTTTGGTTTAGCCTAATTTGGGACAAACTCTTATACCCTATGTTACACTGAAGTCGCGTGAATGCAAAAAATCTGATTCTAAAGGATTCAGTGGTTGCCGACACAACGACGGATTTAGGCCATTCCAGGGAAATAAATTCCTGATTTGCCAAGTCGATTTCTCTGGAATGGCTTGAGCTTTTCCATATCAAATTAGGGATTTTAATTGTTGGAAAAGCCTTAGACGACAATGGATTGGCAATCGCGTCAACAAAATTGGTGGGATGTGTACAAAAGTGTTGGTTGGCACAATGCAAAATCCGATCCCGTCTGTAAGCGATACGGCGTCCGCATTTTAGAACAATCTCATAACACAGGAAACCATAAATGAAAATCACTGACATAAAACTCATTCCCCTCAAACTGATCGAAGAAGTCGGCAACATCGAACCAGCGTGGGACGTGGGCGGACACATGACCATCACCCGCGGAGGTGGCTCCATCATTGAGATTCAGACGGATGAAGGAGTAGTTGGCATCGGACCCGGCATTGATCCAGCGATCTTGCCCGCTGTCGAGGCACAGCTTGTGGGCGAAGACCCCTTTTCCATCGAACAACACGCAGCCCGCATGAGATATTACGTGCGTGGAGCCTCGCACTACCGGGGTGCCGCCTGCGTTGACATTGCTCTTTGGGATCTGATCGGGAAGGCGTGCGGGCAACCGCTTTACAAGCTTTGGGGCGGCAATCGAGACAAGATTCCGGCCTATGCCAGCATGGTGCGTTTGTCCACGCCCGAAGAACGGGCAGAGCTTGCCGCACAGCTGGTTGAAGATGGGTGGCAAGCGATCAAGCTACGGATTCACCATGCTTCGATGCGGGATGATATTGCAATTGTGGAGAAAGTGCGGACGGCTGTTGGGAATAAGGTGGAGATCATGGTCGATGCCAATCAGGCTCAGTCGAGCGGCAACTGGCAGCCGGGTCTGCACTGGGATTATCGTCGTGCACTGGAAACGGCGCGGGAGTTGGAACGTTTGGGCTGCTACTGGCTAGAAGAACCTCTCCCTCGCTATGCATTCCACGATTTGGCCCGCTTGAACAGTTCTGTAGCCATCCCGATTGCGGGCGGCGAGAACAACCGCGGTCTGCATGAGTTTGTGCAGATGGTGGAGCAGAACGTCTATGACATTCTGCAACCGGAAGGCATGGTGATGGAAGGACCAACGGGACTACGCAAGATTGGTGTTTTGGCCGAAGCCTTTGGCAAGAAAATTGCACCTCATCACGGCGGACGGGGCTTGGGCACAGTGGCTCATCTACATCTAGTCGCCTCCTGGTCGCATTCTCCTTACTTGGAGCTGTTGCATGATCCGCCCGTTGGTGACTATGCGCATGGATTTGCCATGCTAGAGGAACCATTGGTCGTTGACAAAAAGGGATTTGTTGCAGTGCCGCAAGGACCGGGATTGGGCGTGACGATTGATCCAGAGCTGATTGAGCGTTAAGGATTGGGAATTTAATAACTTGTACGGTCTGTGCGAGATTAGAGACTGAGAGATTAGAGATTGCAAGGGCCGAATCTCCCTATCTCTAATCTCACAATCCCCAATTGTGCAAGTTATTTACGGCTCATTCCTAAATAGGCCTCTGCTCTGCGATCAAAACGCCACAATTTATCAAGAAAAAAATTGTAGAATACCTATTATGGAGAAACCTCCCATGCCCCAAGAATTCACCATCACCAGAGATGAGGCCATCCAAACCGTGGCTGCGGAGCTAGATGGTCCAACTTCGTTTGATGAAATTGCTGAGCGTGTCTTGCAACTGTGGCCATCCAAAGCCAGAAATCCGAAAACGGGGATTCGTGATGCTCTGCGCTTCTACAATCTTAATTATGGTCTCGCGCCACTAGATCCAAAACGCAAGGTATTCGTTCCGTTAAGAATCGGGTTGCGCAACATGCGCTTTCGCATGATTGTCTCGGAAGAAGAAGCTTCGCGCGGTATACTCTTTTTTGATGAATCCGTAAAGGTCTTTCTGCCCTACCATCTTCGTTTGAACTTAGAAGAGGGAGATCAGATAGAACTGCGTGATCAATCTGGAACGTCACTCCCCGTGAAACCGCGCCTGATCACTTTTACTGTTGAGACGGCGATTGGACCGCAAAAAACAGACCAGTTTGGATATGAGCTCACTGACTGGTTTTTGGCGCACAACGTTCAGGCCGATGACTCAGTAATCTGCACAATTGTCGATTGGATCACGCCAATTTTGCAGTTGGAGCATGAACCTGTCTCAGAACGCAATGATGATGCGATTCAGGTTCGAAACGAAGAGCTGACGAACATTCTATTTGACATGCTTGAAGATAGCCGCGATGAACGTATACAGGTTCGTCAAGCTGTTCTCGATGCTCATCTGCGACTCTCAGATCCCCGAGGGTATCCAGGTGATCCGTGGCCGATAGCAGTCGATGCTGATGAGCGCATGAGGTGGGATTTTTATGAGATTAAGTATGCTGACGGCTCTCCAGATTTCTTCGATTTACTGATGGGCGGGATGTTTTCGCCCGAAGAAGGCTTTTCCAATGATCCTGAATATAATGCCCCAGAACTTACACCTGAAGAAGCCAACGCCATCTACGTCTTCAAAGCAGCGCTCAAGCACCGCAAGAGTCTCTGGCGACGCATTGAGATCCAAGGTGGCCAGACCTTGGCCGATTTCAACAGCATTCTCGTTGATGCCTTCGACCACGATTGGGACCATATGGGCGGCTTTTGGAAGCGTGTGCGGCGAGGCAAGAGCCGGCGCTTCCGCGAGGTCGACCTGGGTTCAGTCGATCCAATGGGTGGCGGCGATGGAGCCCATGTCACACTTGCCAAGCTTGAGCTATCTCCCGCGGATGAAATAAAATACGTCTTCGACTTTGGTGATTGGTATGAGCACATTCTGACACTGGAAGACGTGATTCCAGCGAACGAAGCTGGAACGGACATTGAATATCCTCGCATCGTGGCTCAAAACAGACCCCGCTATCGCTATTGCGGACAGTGTAAGGAAGAGGAGCGCAAGACCGTTGCAATCGAAATCTGCATCGATTGTTCAAACCAAGAACAACGTGATGTGCTGGTCTGTGCGGAATGTTCAGAAAAGTATCATGAAGAGCATTACATTGACGAGATCTTGTATTAGGGCTACTACCCCAACTTAACCCCAAAATAGTCCGTAACTTGGGACAGTTCAGACTATCTTACCTAGGGTAAGGATAGGACAAATAGTCGTAATTTAACGGCCCTTTTCTTAGGACAGGTTGTCACTTTGAAAATTAAATGACTCGATAGTTGTATTTTGAGCAGGTGCCGGATTTGACAAAGTCAAAATTAAGCAGAGCAGGCCTGCTCAAAATACAACTATCGAGTAACTAACCTATAATCTAGCCACATATCACTTTGTGTCTAGGGAAAGAAAAGAAGGTTGAATCCAGACCTTGATAGAATGTTGGTGACAAAAAGCACATGAATCAAGAAGAAAGCAATGGCCAACAACCTTCAGACGTATCATAAAGTATTGCATCAGCTTTGCCAATGGTAGCCCGGTGAGCGGATTACCAGAGTGCGCAATATAGCGTTGCTGCTGGTAGGGCTGCAGCAAGCGGGTGGCATTCACTTGAGCCTGATAGTGCGCAAATGGCCGGGGATGTGTGGCAAAGAACCGAGTTTGGTGAATCGCTTGCGTCGCTTTCTGAACAATCCGCAGGTCGAGGTACGGCGCTGGTATGAAGTGCTGGCCAAGATGCTGGTAACGCATTTCGCAGGGCAGCGGATTCGGCTGATCATCGACTGTAGCAAAGTGGGCTTCAACTACCGGACGCTGACCATCAGCCTGGCCTACAAGAAGCGGGCCTTGCCTTTGGTCTGGAGCGTCCATCGAGGGCGCAAAGGCCATGTTCGGTATCAGAAACAACTGGAGTTGTTCGAGTATGTACATCAGTTGCTGCCCGATGCGTCCGACATCTGGGTGTTGGGCGATGCAGGCATTGAATCGGCGCATCTGATGGGTTGGTTGCGTGATCATGGTTGGCATTTTGTGCTTCGGCATCCGGGTAAGAATCAGGTGCGCTGGGCCGGTCAGGATTGGATTAAGTTGGGCGATATTCCCATCGCAGGAGGCCAAATCCGCTATATCGGCTGGGTCTATCTGACCGAGAAACATGATGCCGATCCCTTCTGGCTCATCATCCACTGGGCCAAAGGCGAGGATGAGCCCTGGTTTCTCATCGCCGATTGCGCTGGCAAACGCCAACTCATCTCCCTCTATGCCATTCGCATGTGGACCGAGGAAATGTATGGCGACATGAAGGGTCATGGCTTGACTTGGAAGCCACTCATCTTGATGACGCCGACCGCATCGCTCGCCTTGTCCTCGCTGTCTGGATCAACTTTGTCTGGTTTATCACCCCCGGCTCATGGGTCGTTAAACGCGGCTTGCGTCACTTTGTGGACCACAAGTGCCGTCGAGACAAAAGCTATTTTCGTATCGGCTGGGACTGGATTGAACGCTCTCTTCGACTTGATCTTCCTGTCCCTATTCATTTCACGCCTTATTTCTGAAAGTGATATGTGGCTAGACCTATAATAACTATATGTAATGAAAAATCAGTGCGTTTTACTAGAAAGCAAGCTTCATCTTCATAAAGTCGACTCAATTCTATACCACAATATGTTAGTTGCAGTAACTCCTATGCTGGTTTTGTCTGTCCATATTATGGACGACCATCCTATCGGGATAAGGATGATAAAAAATGGGGTGGTTCAGAATTAGGTTTACACTTTTGATACATAGATAAAAATCTATATGAGGTCATTTTCTGCCTGAGCATGGCTCAAAGTAGAAAATATAAACATCTTTTCTCTTTGCAAAAATGTAAACCTAATTGTCCGCCTAAAATGAACCACCCCTAAAAAATCAGAATTATCTGATGATCTTCAACCTGTCTTAAGTTGTATGCTCTTACTTTTCGTTGCTGTTGGGGCGATTTGGTGGTTCTTGTCTTGAATGCAGCCCCACTCGGTTTACAAGAACGAAGGAACAAACACTGTGAGTTCTACAAATACAATCACTCAAGCTGAAAATAAGTATATGACCTTCCCACTTGCTAATTGGGGGTTTACACATATCCGAGACGGAATCCCCCCAGGGCGAGCTACAGGCGGTAGCAACGTCCAGAGTTTCTTACTAGGAATGGAATATCTCCTTGATATATGGAGGCCCTGCCACATAACACTGAGCCCCACAGTGAGAAATAATGATGTAAGCATGTATTTCGACAGTGCGCATCTAACCGTGACCGGGGGGCCTCACAATGGCAACTGGTTTTTCGGAGTCTCGGATGATGACATAGACATAGACTATCTGCCACCCAACCCATTACGGGGGCACCACACCCACTCAGGCAGGGAATTACCAAACATACCCTTGGTGACCAATTTGACGAAACTGCTATATATGATTGCATATAGGTAGTAAAACAAGCCCCAACGGCACCAGACACAGAACAATACTATTACCACTTCCCTAGATACCCAGTTGTTACCCTCTCCAAACAATGTCATTTGGAATTAGTTTTTTCATCGGTAAGCTAGGACGGAAACGAGTGTCTGCCTTACATAAAGAATCGGTGGAAATCCCTTCTGATTACTCTGGAAAAAGCTGAATGATGATGGAGCATAGCAGTTGAAACTGGTGAAGGAAATGAACGCTGCTGGTTTGAATGTTGATGCTAATAGGCTATAATTCCAGGCTAAATGTCACAAAGGCATGATTTGATGGCCTTCTTCTGCACCAGAAGGCCATGTTACGTTTTGGTGAACCCTCTCTTTCTTACTCTGCAAAAAAGTCTGCGGCTGCTCCAAAAACCTGCCTTATGCGGCATAGACAAAGGTTCAACAAGAAGCCTGAAAGCGGTTGAATGCGACGTAGCTAACAGAACGAAGCAAGAGGTACCAGACTTAGCTAACCTGAATTCGGAGTTGTTCTCAGACTAAAAAGGGCCGCCACTTGGAATTCTCAGAGAGAATCACCTAAATTCGCTCGAACATCCGCAAAAGTGAGCAAATGTTGGCTTTGGAAAGCACTAAATCGGCCGGTTTCTCAGAGGTAGGAAACCCCGAACTCAGGTTAGCTGTACTGGTAACATGGAAATATGCACCGCTTCTTGAGCTCCTATAGGGTGTAGGGTTAGACAAAGGGTGAACAAAAAAGTGTCAATAGGTTAATGAAAGATTGAGTTTATAGGGTAATTAAATGCGAATCTCCTTAACCCATTTCTTGATAAGCGACGTACATTTTTTATGCAATATTCCCGATTTCATGGGTTTTGCCGTTGAATCCCTGGATTTGTGGCGGCTTGTGGCAGTGATGTATATTTTGGGCCAGGAAGGCCTGCTGGCTTATAGTTTGATGAGGAAGTTACTGATCAAAAGTTTCGTCAACTACTTTGATCGGTGCAGAACCAATTGTGTCTGCTGTATTGACTGCGCTGTTTCCAATCTCTTCGGCTAGTTTGATCGGCAGGCCGAAGAGGTCATCCATGAATTCGCCAGCCGTGAGTTGGTCAGGTTGGGCTTGAGGAGAGGTATGTTCCGGATCTAGTGACTTCGCTAGGTTAATTGGTAGTCCAAGAATGTCATCAAGCAATTGAGCAGCTGTCATCTCTAAAGACCTCGCAAGTGTAGTTCTACTTCCATTTTCCGTTCTACTATAAGTTTATACTGAGCAGCGCCATAAAGTAACACTTTTTAGTCGAGAAAAAATGTTATAATGTGCTGCTGCGGAGTATATCTAAGGTTGACAAAGATGTATCCTTCAATTTTGGCAATCGTGCCAACCAGTATAGCATAACCGAATTAAAGTAGACAACCGTGATGCAACAAAACATCTCACTGTGCTAGACAAATTAGACGATACACGTTATAATAAATTCAGAGAACTTATGTTCTGTTTCTAAGGAATAAACCATGCCCAATTTCAAAGTAGAAAGCAAATTTGATCCAACTGGCGACCAGCCACTGGCCATCACGCGGCTGTCGGAAGGTGTTCGCCAAGATATGAAGCATCAGGTGTTGCTGGGGGTGACTGGTTCTGGCAAGACCTACACCATGGCCAAGGTGATTGAGCGGGTGCAAAAACCGTCTTTGGTGATTGCACACAACAAGACCTTGGCTGCCCAACTCTACAGCGAGTTTCGCGAATTTTTTCCGAACAACGCAGTTGAATACTTTGTCAGCTATTATGACTACTATCAGCCAGAGGCCTATATTCCACGTACTGATACCTATATCGAGAAGGAGTCGCAGGTCAACGATGAGATCGACCGCCTACGCTTGGCTTCAACGCGGGCGCTCTTTACCCGTCGTGATGTGGTGATTGTGGCCTCGGTTTCCTGCATCTATGGTTTGGGTAGTCCGCAAGAGTATGGACAAGCGGTGGTCAATCTGCGCGTAGGTGAGATGATCCGACGCAATCAGGTGCTGCGACATCTGATCGAGATCTATTACGATCGCAACGACAATACCTTGCAACGCGGCAACTTTCGCGTGCGGGGGGATGTCTTGGAGGTACAGCCCGCTGACAGCGACTTTGCCTATCGCATTAGTATGTGGGGTGATGAGATTGAACGCATCTGCGAAATAGATACGCTAACGGGTGAAGTTTTGGCTGACCACCAACAGATTGACATCTATCCCGCCAAACATTTTGTGACGCCTCAAGAGCAACTCAATGAGGCGTTGGAAGAGATTGAACAGGAATTAGAGAATCAGGTCAAAACCTTTGAAGCATCAGACAAACTTCTTGAAGCGCAACGCATTCAGCAACGTGTCAACTACGATATTGAAATGCTGCGAGAAGTGGGCTACTGCAACGGCGTGGAGAACTATAGCCGTCCATTGGCACGACGTCCCGAAGGAAGCACGCCTTGGACATTGCTCGATTATTTCCCGAGCGATTGGTTGCTCTTCGTTGATGAGAGTCACATGACGATTCCGCAAGTACGTGGCATGTATAAGGGTGATCGGTCTCGCAAGGAGGTTCTAGTCGACCACGGCTTCCGCCTACCGAGTGCTCTGGACAATCGTCCCCTACGCTTTGAAGAATTCGAAAGTCACGTCAGTCAAGCCATTTATGTCAGTGCAACGCCGGGCCCCTACGAGAATGATCTGAGCGAACAGACCGTTGAACAGGTGATTCGTCCAACGGGTCTGCTCGATCCAGTGGTCGAGGTACGCCCGACCGAGGGACAGATCGACGATCTGCTCAAGGAGATCCGCCAGCGCGTGGACAAGGGGCAACGCGTCATGGTCACCACGTTGACCAAACGTATGTCCGAAGATTTGAGCGAATATCTAGCTGAACTCAACATCAAAGTCAACTATCTTCACAGCGAGATTCATACCATTGAGCGGGTCGAAATCCTGCGCGATCTACGGATGGGCGTCTATGATGTGGTCGTTGGCATTAACTTGCTCCGCGAAGGTCTTGATTTGCCCGAAGTATCACTGATTGCCATTTTGGATGCAGACAAAGAGGGGTTCCTGCGTAGTGAGAGCGCACTGATTCAGACTATTGGGCGCGCCGCCCGCCATGTTGAAGGTCGTGCGATTCTCTATGCGGACAAAACGACAGCGGCAATGGAGAGCGCCATCAATGAAACGAATCGGCGTCGCGAGATCCAAGAGCAATATAACAGAGCCAATGACATTACACCGCAAGGCATTGTCAAGGAGATTCGCGACCTGACTGATCGAGTCAAAGTGCTGGCCGAATCCACACCCGAATACGAGGTGAACGGTGCAGGTGACGAAAGCGAAGCTCTGTCGGTTGATCCATCTATGCTGCCTCCGGACGAGTTAGCCAAGCTGATCAAACAGGTTGAAAAAGAAATGAAAGAGGCGGCTCAACAGCTTGAGTTTGAGAAGGCGGCTGCGTTGCGAGATCAATTAGTGGAGTTAAGACAGCTGGAGTTGGGGCTTCGGGTCTAACGAATGATACTTTGGAACGAGCCGTAAATAACTTGGGCATTTGGAGATGGAGAGATTCGAGATTACATGAGCCGGATCTCTCTATCTCCAATCTTGCACAAGTTACATAAGTTATTGAATTCTCGTTCTTTTTGGAAAGGACAATCATGAAACTTGCAACGGGCACATTTGACGTAAATTTGGCGCCACTGGTCGAGGAAGAGTCGAGAGATCTCGGGGCAGACAGGATGTCGATCGATAAACAGTTTCATGGGGATTTGGAAGGAACGAGTGTTGGGCAGATGCTCAGCATCCGCACTGCTGTTGAGGGTTCAGCGGGGTATGTTGCAATGGAACAAGTGACGGGAACGCTAGATGGTCGAAGTGGAACGTTTGCGTTGCAGCATAGTGGCACCATGACGCGCGGCGTCCCAGGGCTTTCGGTGACTGTGGTTCCTGATTCCGGCACGGAGCAGTTGGAAGGGATCGAGGGAGAAATGACGATCAACCTCTCCGATGGTCAGCATTTTTATGAATTCAAATATGATTTTGCCAGTTGAATCCAATTGAACCATGAAGGAATTGAAGATATGGCCGTAGAAAAAATTACGACAATGGGTGATTCGATTGTCCTGACGCTACCGAAGAGCGTATTGGAGCAGTTAAATGTCCAGATCGGCGATCGAATTGATATTTCCATTGTGGACAACTTATTGATCGGACGTCCAGCGGATAACATTGAAGAGGACGAAAAAGTTGATGAAATCGTTCAAGATCTGGTGAATCGCAGACGACGAGTGTACGAAGCATTAGCCGCCGGAACGCAATAGAAATGTTTGCGTTTCTCAAAAAAGAGAAAGTCATTCAGATTCACGCTATTCTAATCGATGAATTTGGTGGATCTCATGGACTACGAGATGAAGGCAGCTTAGAATCTGCATTGAATGCACCACTCAATCGAGCGCACTACGAGAATGCAGATTTAGTCATCTGCGCGGCAACATATGCTTATCATCTTTGTCAAGCACATGCTTTCGTTGATGGTAACAAGCGAATCGCTGCGGCGACTGCTGAAATTTTTTTGGAATTGAACAATGCAATTCTCGTTATGGATGATGACGCATTGATTCATCTAATTTTTGATATAGCAACAGATCGTATCAGCCGAAGTGATGTCGAAGAGATTTTTGCTAAACATATTCAAATTATAGATAAGTAGAGAATCTATATGACCACAACCAATCACACCGCCACACCCGACCCAACTACATCCGACGTCAGCACAAATGGACACGTAAACGGCCATGTCGATGGACTCGGCAACATCCGCTCCGTCAACATCAACAACGAGATGCAGACGGCCTATCTCGATTATGCCATGAGCGTGATCGTTTCGCGCGCGCTGCCTGATGTGCGCGACGGGCTCAAGCCAGTTCATCGTCGGATCCTCTACTCCATGTATCGAGATCTGGGTCTGACGGCGGACAAGCCCCATAAAAAGAGTGCCCGTATCGTGGGTGAAGTGCTTGGTAAGTATCATCCGCATGGCGATCAGGCAGTCTATGACTCAATGGTGCGTATGGCGCAGGATTTCAGCTTGCGCTACCCATTGGTCGATGGACAGGGGAACTTTGGCAGTGTTGACGGCGACAATGCTGCTGCCATGCGGTACACCGAGGCGCGCTTGGATCGCATCAGCGATCTCATGTTGACCGATTTGGAGAAGGATACTGTCGATTGGCACGACAACTTTGACAATTCGCTGATGGAACCCGATGTTCTTCCCGCAGCGCTGCCGAATCTGTTGGTCAACGGCTCGAGTGGGATTGCCGTGGGCATGGCCACCAATATCCCACCCCACAACTTAGGGGAGGTTGTTGATGGGTTGGTCTATATGATAGACAACTACGCGCGAATCGATGACATCACGGTCGAAGATTTGATGGAGTTCATCAAAGGACCAGACTTCCCCACGGCAGGGATTCTCTACCGCTATCGTCAGGATAAAAAAGGCGCAGATGAGAGTGATGCCATTGCCCAGGGGTATGCATTGGGCAAGTCGCGTCTTGTCTTGCAGGCCAAGGCACACTTCGAAGAGATGAGTCGCAATCGTAGCCGAATTGTTGTGACAGAACTTCCGTACCAGACCAACAAGACGGCCCTGATTGAGCGCATTGCAAATCTGGCACGCGACGGAAAACTGGAAGGGCTTACGGATCTACGTGATGAGAGCGATCGGACGGGTATGCGCATTGTGATCGAAATGACGCGCACTGTCGATCCCAAAGGCATTTTGGCCGATCTCTTTAAATATACGCCTCTACAGCAGACGTTTGGCATGCAAATGTTGGCTCTCGTTGATGGGGAACCAATTACGTTAAACCTCAAACGTCTGCTCCATCTCTTTATCCAACATCGAGAAGAGGTGATCCGGCGACGTTCTGAATATGAGCTAGCCAAAGCAAAAGCACGTGCTCATATACTCGAAGGGCTTTTGCGAGCTCTCGATATTCTCGACGAAGTGATTGCCACAATCCGCAATAGCCAACGTGTAGATACAGCCAAAGCCAATCTGGTCAAAAATTTTCAATTTACTGAAATTCAGGCTCAAGCCATTCTCGATATGCAGTTGCGCCGACTGGCTGCCTTGGAGCGCAAGAAGCTTCAGGATGAGTATAAGGAACTTCAGAAATATATCAAGTATCTGAAAGATCTGTTGGCCCATCCGGAAAAAATATTGGCCGTCATTAAAGAGGATCTGCTTGAGATTAAAGATGCATATGGTGATAGCCGCCGCACCCAGATCGTAGAGCGCACCAAGGGGACATTAACGAGTACGGATCTACTTCCAGATCAGCACGTTTGGGTCTCGGTCACGTCGAAAGGCGACTTGCGGCGTCAGAATGTAGCAGCCAGCGTCTCTTCGTCCAACTTGCGGCAAGCAGCCAAAGAAGCCGAGGTGGCACTCTTGACGGCCAATACGCGCGATTATCTCTATCTGTTCAACACAGAGGGTCAATGTCGTCGCCTTTCAATTCACGAAATTCCACAAAGTGGTATCGAGAAACATGTGGCCGACCTGACTGAGTTCAGCCGACGCGACATGATCGCGGCTGCCATCTCCCTGCCGCGCGATGGAGCGGGTGATGGCGATGGATATCTCTTTTTGGCTACCGAGCAAGGAATGGTCAAGCGCATCACAATTGCTGATTTTCTTTCATCCGCCGCAATGGACCCCATGGTCATGAACGTGGATGCCAAAGATCGTTTGGGCTGGGTTTTGAAAACCATGGGTGACAGCGAAGTGATTCTAGTTTCTAGTGCAGCTCAAGCAATTCGTTTTGACGAGAATGCCGTCCGCAGCATGGGGTTGGCGGCTGGAGGTGTTGGCGGCATGAAGCTGAAAAAGGGCCAGAAACTGATCCATGCTGATGTGGTTGACCCCAACGGAGAATTGCTAACTGTCACAGAACTTGGCTTCGTCAAGCGCACACGCTTCGAACAATACAACCAGCAAGGACGCAATGGTGGTGGTATCATCATGCAAAAACTCACCTCTCGCACAGGAGAGTTAGCGTCCGCCCTCGTGCTGCCCGCTTCCGCCGTGGCGAACGCTGAAACGGAAATGGTGGCCTTTATCCCGACCAAAGGTGCTGCCAAAACAACCGACTTGAATGAGATACCACAGATGGGGCGTGGTGTTCAAGGAAAACAAACGGTAGCGGCTGGATTGGGAACAACGATTGCAGCCATTCAGCGAATGGAGACAGTCGCCGTGGAGAGTGGCGAGGGTGATGAAGAGGGAGAAAGTAGCGAAGTAAAAAAAAACGACTGACCATGCGCCTGCGGGGACAGTGGACTCCCACCACAAGGAGACGGCAAACACGTAGGGCGAAACCAGCACGGAAAACTGCATCCACCAACGGAACAGCCAAAGCGAGTCAGTCAACTGGAGCGTCCAAGGCGCGTAAGAGTGCAACAAAAGCAACGTCATCCAGATCGACGGCATCAAAATCAGCGACAAAACAATCAACAACACCCGCAAAATCATCTACAAAAGCGGCAAATGTCGACAAACCTTCAACGAAGAAACGAGGAGGAGCAGCAACCACACCCACCCGGCAGACATCTGATTCAAGCGCGACAACCAAATCAGCAACGACTAAGGCTACACCGAAGAAATCGACAGCGAAAGTGACGCGCTCGAAATCAGCGACCGCGTCATCGAAGAAAGATTTATCTAAGTCAGCTTCATCTAAAACGACACGAGCAGATTCGTCGAAGGCCAAATCAACTCAATCTCGCACGAATCAACGCAGTAAGCAAGCAGCAAAGCCAAGCGTCAAGAAAACATCCGCCGCAAAATCAGGCTCGACAAACGGAACTCAAAAAACGGTCCGTCGTAAGAAAGTATCGCACAAAGCAGCCGCGTCAAAGCCGGTTTCAAAAACAACAGCAAGCGAGACAACGACAAAGGCCACCAAGTCAAAAGTGGACGGAACGACAACAAGCCGTCAATCATCGTCGAGTCGTGCTTCTCGTACACCGACCTCAAAATCAGCTGTAACAGGGACTCGCACCAAAGCAACCAAAACAAAGGCAACAGAGACAAAGCGCATTGAAACAGATGCTGCAAAGACAAATGGCTCGACGCCCAAACGCTCAACGTCTAAAAAGTCACTTTCGAAAAAGGCATCCAGCCAGGCAAAAACCAAGAAGACAGCGACCAAGAAAGCTCCGACAAAGCAAAAAAGCGCCGTATCGAAACCGGCGAGTGCAAAGGCAGCTACTGATAAAAGCGCCACAAAGAAGCCAGTGACGAAAAAAGTCTCAACCAAGAGCACATCTTCAAACGGAACGACTTCAAAGAGAGTGCCTTCAAAAAATGGTTCTAAGACAACCACAGCCAAGGCCAACAGACGATCCACGTCAAAAACGACAAACAACAGTCGTTCAGCGAAAAAGTTGGCCGCAGTCGCTAGCGTGACGGCGGGTCAGGCGAAGAAGGCGAGCTAAACTCAAGACCATTCAAACAACGTGTAATAGAGAACGCCTGCTCCACGGGGATTCCGTCTTGTTTGAATGGTCTTGGAAGTTAAACTGAGTTTTGTCATGTATAAGCTCCCCAGCACCGGACAAATTTCAGCATCTTATCGATCTGCATGTGTCTGATGCTGGGGACGTAAAGTGAAGTCAGTTTGAAAACGCGAGTTCTGAATCTTCCCGGAAGGGATCAGATATTGCGGGGTAGACGGGCCGATCTGTGACCCCTTCCGGGAAGATGGGTCAGCGAAAACTATCGTTCTCTATCAGATTTCACTATAGATAGCCCATTGAACCACTGGAAGAGAAAAATATCGGCTATGATTATTCCGGCTGTACAAGCTGGCAACCGCCAAGGATGGGCGCAAACTCAACTTCGGCAACTGGCTTGGCAAAGGTGACAACGTAGGCTCTTCCTACATCTGCGCTGTTAAAATCGTTCCCCACCGCTGTGAGCATGTAATCCATCTGTCCATCATCGTTGACGTCACCCACGCCAAAAGCATCTACACCCAACGCATCCGCTTCGATATTGCCTGTTACGGTATGGAGCAGAGTCTGATCCATACCTGAATGAATGTAGATCTTGCCCCCATTCTCAACGCCTGCGCTCGATTGCCATCCCGCCAGAATCAGATCTGCTGAGCCGTCGCCGTCGATGTCGGGGAGCGCTCGACCCGGACCAAGCCCATCGCCATCAGCTTCAGCATTATACTGATGGAGCATGGACCCATCGACACCTGAATAGATGTAGGCTCGCCCAGTTCCAGCAACTTCCCCACGTTGGGCAGCATAATCGCCAATAAAAATGTCGGCGGTCCCATCTCCGTTGACATCACCCGCCGCGTCGGCAAAGAAGACGCCATATGTGCCTCCACTAGCCGGAGCATCACCAATCGTTGGCTCAAGCGTGAACAGAAGTGAACCGTCGGCACCAGAGAGGACGTGGGCTTGACCATGGGTGCCAGCAAAAGGCGCTGCCGCGACCTGGTCCGGAATATCGTCGCCGTTTACGTCGCCCACACCGCCAATGCCACTACCGAAGCGCCCCTGAGGTGTATCGCCATCGTGACTCCACAATAGGGAGCCATCAAGACCAGAGAGTAGATAGATCCGGCCTGTATCGGTAATGGTTTCGCTGATATCGGCACGAGATGCTCCGAGAACCAGATCGGCGTGCCCGTCTCCATTGACATCGCCTGCGCCGTCGACACTGGTTCCGAGCGCCTCGTCCGTTGCTGTATCGGACAAGTCGAGCAACAAAGTATGATCCGCGCCGGAATAGACATGGGCACGTCCGCCCGCACCTGGTCCCCCCACGATGTAATCGGGCGTGCCGTCGGCGTTGACATCACCGGCGCCGCGGGCGCTGTAGCCCAAGAGTGCACCCGCTTCGCCAACAATTTCATGGACCAACGTTCCTTCTTTGCCCGAATAGACGTAGACCTTGCCTTCGCTATTCTCGCCAAAGAAGGGAGCAGTGAGCAAGAAGTCATTGGCTCCATCGCCGTCAATGTCGCCTAAATCCGCGCCCACCCAGCCAAATCCTTGACCGGGTTGTTCGCCAGTAAAGCTGTGGATGATCACCACGTTATTTTCAATGAATGGTCCCCCCGCTGCAACAGGTACGCCGATAGTCAATGCAAAAAGTAGGGTAAGCAAACTCGTCGTGCGCACAATACGCGGGAAATTAGTGTGCATAAATATCCTCCAAAAAATATGATTCGTACAGTGTAATCAAAAATTGGTCAAAACATCGATTATAGTGTACTAGCGGATATAGTGAATTAACTTTGGGTTTTGTTGAGGATACTTGGCGGGCGTCAGTTTGCGCTATCAAAATCTGGGGTGGTTCAGAATTAGGTTTACACTTTTGATACATAGACAAAAATCTATATGAGGTCATTTTCTGCCTGAGCATGGCTCAAATTAGAAAATATAAACATCTTTTCTCTTTGCAAAAATGTAAACCTAATTGTCCGCCTAAAATGAACCACCCCCAAAATCTTGCCAAAAATGAGATGGCAAGTTCAAGCACGCTTTGTTCGTCATCGAATGTTAGTTTTTGACGTGCGCGCTCAGGGGTAAACCAACCAACCACATCCACTTCAATGCTGTCAGCACTTAAAGCGCCTCCTACAACCTTCATGAGGTAAAAATTGACTGTTTTGTGGACGAGATGAGGAACATCCTTGCAATACGTATCCCAGTACCAATACTCGATTGTTTTGAGAAAGGTTTGAATGTTTGTTTGCAATCCAACCTCTTCTTCAACTTCGCGTATCGCCGCCTGGATCGAGGATTCTTTTTCTTCAACGGTGCCTTTGGGGAGTTGCCAACGCGTTCCACCCTTTGTGCCAATCAATGCAATACGTACATGGGACAAGCCTGAGCTGGTATTGACGTGGGGAGGTGCCCGGTATTCATATGCAACGCCACCCGCGGAACGAGAGCGCAGACGAGGATACCAAGTTTGCTTGATCTCATCGGTAATGATTGGAAGGGAGCTACGATCAAAAAGCATTCATGCGAATCGTCAAACATCACAGCCAATTGAGCCGCCGAAAGAAATAAAGCATCCCGCCGGCGATTGTTAAAAAGAAGAGCCATAGGAGCGGGTAGGCCCATGAAAAATTGAGTTCGGGCATAAAAGCAAAATTCATACCATAAACACCCGTGATAAAGCCCAGAGGGATAAAGATAGTCGAGATGACGGTCAATACTTTCATGACATCGTTCATACGGTGGTTGACCAATGCCAGGTGTGTTTCGATTGTGCTACTAGCCAGATCTCGCATGCTCTCTGCCAGGTCTGTCAACCGTGCAAGATGATCGAATACATCACGGAAGTAAATGTGAGCTTCGGGTGGAATGACGGCAAACTCCTCCCACCCCAGACGCCTGATAATGTCACGCTGTGGCCTCAGAATCCGTCTCATGCGGAGCGCACTGCTCTTTGCCGTTAGAATATCATTCAGAATCTCATCATCCTTGGGATGCTTGCGTTGAAAAATAACGTCACCCAAATCTTCTAGACGCAATTCAAATCGGTCAATAATCGGAATATATTGATCAATCTGTTGATCGAGCAACTCATATAGCAGAAAGACAGGGCCTGCAGCTAGACCTTGCTCCTGGTGGTGTGCTTCCTGCCAGAGCTGGTCGATCACATCCATCGGTTGAGCATGTGTGGTGATCAAAAAGTTATGTCCAAGAAAGACATCAAGTTCTGTTGTGTGAATATCCATGCGCTCATCGCCCATACTGAGCGCATGGAATACGAGAAACAGATAACGATCGTAATTGTCTAACTTGGGAACATGAACATCGTTCAACGTATCCTCGATCGCCAAAGGGTGAAAATTAAAAGCCTGTTCAAAAACTAGCTTTGCTTCCTCTGACGAAGGGTCGCTTATGTCGATCCACAGACGAGCCTGACTATCGTTTGTAGCAGCCAAAAGCTGCTCGTCCGGCAAACCTAAAACAATTGTGCCGCTGCGGTGGCGATAGAGCGTTCGAATCATCCGTCTATGATATCATAGCTCAGCTCATTGCCCATAGAAATTGATCGTTGCCAGATGACAATGACCCCCTTCACCCTCTGTATTGAAGCTTGCAATGACTGAAATGCGCGCACCCGTCTCATTCACGACCCAGGTATGCCAGTTTCCTGACCGGTTATATCCAGGACCAATATTATGGGCATAGAAACCATCTGGATCAGGCGGACCGCTTATCTTGGGATTGGTTGCCCACTGTCCATCTTTTTCGTGGCTAAACACAACGGAGTAGCCATTCACTGGTTGATCATCTAAGTAGACATGGCCTTCCAATCGTGTATCATTATGCAGAGGCCGGCAGGGCAAAATTTCAACACGATTGAAGAGATAATTGCTATCAGGTGTTGGTGTAGCCGTTGGTGTAGATGTCAGTGTTGGCGTGGCCGTTGGTGTTTCTGTTGGTACATCGGTTGGCGTCAGCGTAAAAGTCGCGGCATGAGTTGGCGATGCCGTTGGCGTATCGGTTTCGGGTGCTGGCGTTGTGGCAGTTTCCGTTGGTTGAGGCGTAGGCGTCGATGTTGTGGTTGCAGTTGGTATCTCTGTTGGTACATCCGTCACTGTGGGCGTGGCTGTAGGAGTCTCTGTGGCAGTCTCAGTAGATCCAAATTTGGCGTTTTTGGCGATTTTCAGTCGAGATTGCAGGGATTTTGGAGTCATTTATTCAGATTTCGGTGGGGTGGTTCAAAATTAGGTTTACACTTTTGATATATAGACAAAAATCTATATGAGACCGTTTTCTCTCTGAGAACCGGCGAAATCAGAGAATATAAACGTTCTTTCTGTTTCTAAAAGTGTAAACCTATCTATCCAGCTAAAATGAACCACCCCATTTCGGTTACAGAAAACAACCTATTTCATATCTGAAAATCGCCCAAATCTAACGCAAAAACTAGATATCGACCGGCAAATTTGTATTTATGTCAACTGTTTAGCCAGAATTCTCTCTCAAAACCTGAAATTTGGATCTACTGAGTCTCTGTAGGCAAAGGGGTAGGGGTCGCAATAACCGTCTCGGTCGGCACGGAAGTCTCAGTTGGTGTTAAAGCCGGTGTTTGTGGATCTTCAGCAATTGTCCATTGCCAGGTCAACCCATAACTAGTATGGTGTCCGAGGTGTGGACTATCGATTTCGCCCAGGCCCATCCCACCAATCATATCAGCCGGCGCACCATCGTTTGGAAATGCCGCGTAGGCGGGCGCCCTGGAATACATATCGAAATTCGAAGCGTAAGGTTCTCCTGGTTTTGCTTCTGTTATGATCTTATGGCTCCCGTCTGGCCAGTCGATTAGAATAGGAACCTCCGTCATGCGCTTACCATCTCTGTCCAGCACATCAACAAAGATATGATGTCTACCTTGCGATTCGGATTCATTGAACCAAACGGCTTTAATTAGCTTCCAATATCCTTGTCCTGATACAACCTGTGCTGGAGTATACGTCGCAAAGCGTTGATCGAGGCGTGGATCCCAAACACGATCTAGGGCACTTTGAGTCGGAACCGGCGTCAGCGTGGCTTCCGCAGTTGGTGTGAAGCTCGGTATCGAGCTTGGGGTAGGCGTGAATGTTGGGACATCTGTCGGCGTTGGTCCTGCGGGTTCGACTACGGGTGTATCAGCCGCGGGCGCGTCATTATCAGGTGTATCGTTATCCGGCTCATCGCTATCGGGTCGATTATCGGGATTCGGATTGTCGCCGGGTGGGAGTGTCGTTGTGCCGCCTCGCTTGACTGTGAGCAGCGGGAGGTAAACGAAGTCGGTTGGCTCGAAAACAGTCACATCCTTGATCGCATAGATCGTTCCTCCCAGCCCCACAACATAAATATTGCCAGCTTCATCTGCGCCAAAGGATGAAATGAGAGCATTGCTGTCAATCAGTTGCTGATTTTGCCATTCATTACCTGCCCCACGCATTACCCCCCATATACGTCCTGTGCAATAATCACCATAGAAATAGATCCCTTGCATACGTGGAAAGGCACTACCTCGATAGACGACGCCACCGGTCACAGAACATCCAAGATTGCGGCCATATTCCAGAATGGGATCCACAAAGCCTGTTGAGGGGCATCCGACTAATTCAAAATCATGCAAGCCTTCACGACAATCCCAACCATAATTTTCTCCACCCTGACTTGAGGAGGGTTGAAAGTCAATTTCTTCATACTTATTTTGCCCAACATCGCCGATATAGAGATCGCCAGTTGTTCGGTCAAAGGAAAACCGCCAAGGGTTGCGCAGACCGTAGGCCCAAATTTCGGGCAGCATATCAGAATCTCCGACAAATGGGTTGTTGGGTGGCACAGTGTAAGTTCCAGACGCTCCTACCTGGATGCGCAAAATTTTGCCCAATCAGGTGTTGTTGCGCTGACCTGCTTCTTCTGGATCGCCACTCCCACCACCATCACCAAGACCGATGTAGAGGTATTGATCGGGCCCAAAGGCAAGCTGTCCACCATTGTGATTGGTATGTGGCTGTGGTTCTGTCAAAATTTTCTCTTCGCTATTGGGATCGGCCTGATCCCGATTTGCGGTTAGGCGAAAACGGGCAACAACGGTATCACAAAGTTCCGAATTTTCGGTCTCTGGATCATCGCGGCGAGTATAGTAAACAAAAAAGTAATTATTTTCTGCATGATTGGGAGGAAAAGCGATACTCAGCAAGCCACATTCGTTATTGGCTTGTGATTCAACTCGTTCGTGAATATCGAGAAATGGCTCTGGCTGGACAACGCCATTTTTGATGACTCGTACCACCCCAGCACGCTCGACCACAAATAGTCGCTGACTCCCATCATCAGCATGTGTTATGTGAACGGGTGAGGAATAGGAGCCAGGAATCGCTTCTAAAGATAGTTCAGGCCAATCAATTGCAGCAGAGCTGATTTGGGTTTTCATCTGTGGGGATCGCCAAAGACTTTCGGCAGAGGCGGTCAGACTAAACGAGAAAACGCTGAGTCCGGTTAAGGTCAAAATCAGCAAGAGATTGAAGCTCAATACGAGATACTTAGAGGTTGAGAACATAGTTGCTCCGATAAATGCTACAGTTAAATGCTACAGTCTGCAAATGTTAGAATTTGTGTCTTAGAAGACGGTTAAACACCTGGTTAGGTAACGCTCAACCAATAGGATTTTCCATTGCAAATAATCGAAGCTAATTTTAGATAAATTTGTGATATTATCATTACAAATAACTGTTTCCAGCGTTATGTGGATAGGAAAACATGTAGTGATTTTTGTTCGTCCTGCCATTACACCCCAGAGGCAATTTGCCCACAGCACAAAAATCTGTTTTGTTTGTATGAAGCGCGCCGCATTCCAGCTTCATTGGCGAAAAGCAGAAAGATGGTGTAATATGAGCCTGTTCTGGCACTTTTCTAGATTCTGTTGACATTTATTTAAGGGGGGTCTACCACAAAGTGTGTAAATTAGAGTAAGCTCTTTGACTAAGTGGTTTCCATTTGCACATTTTGGGATACACTGTCATTTTAAGAGGTAGTAAAAAGATAACTCCCATATAGATTCGTTGCTTCACCCGGGTGTAATAGTAGTTCATGAGTAATCTACAGGTTTCTTCTAAATTAGATTCTAGTCAGTTAAGCCCTCCAATCTTGGTCGACACAGTAGAATCATTTACACAGATGTTGAGACATCTGAAAACTCAACCAGTCTTCGCACTAGATACAGAGAGTGATAGTCTATTTCGCTACTATCCAAAAGTTTGTCTGATTCAAATTTCTGCCTACGCAACTCCTTCCAATCATATATCCCACGCGATCCATTCAAATCTAGAAATAGTTGATTATTTGGTGGATACAATTCGTTTCCCGGCAATTGAAAAATTGAATGAATTGCTCGCGGATCCTGCGATGGAAATTATCATTCACGCCGCATCAAATGACATTCTAACTCTGCAACGTGACTGGCATTTCTCATTTAATCATATCTTTGACACCCAACTCGCAGCCCGTATATTGGGTTGGAAACAGACTGGTTTGGCGGCAATCTTGAAAGAGCTTTTTGATGTTTCCAGCGATAAACGAATGCAACGGACCAATTGGCGAAAGCGTCCTCTAACCGGTGAACAAATTGTTTATGCCCAAATGGATACGCACTATCTATTGCCATTACGAAACATTCTACATGAAGAGCTGGAAGAGAGAGAACATTTGGAAGAAGCAACCGAAGCCTTTGACATGCTTTCGCGCGTGGATTATCGTGAACGCCCTGTGGCAGACCGTACCTTTTGGCAAATGAAGGGTGCACGCGATGTACCGAGGGAGCAAACTGCAGTTTTGGAAGCGATTTGGCTCTGGCGAGAACAAGAAGCACAGCGTCAAGATCGCCCCCCCTTCAAAATTGCGAACGATCGGACCCTCGTTGCCATTGCCCAAATGCAACCAAGTAGCCGCGAAGAGTTACGAACCATTGAAGGTATGAGCACTCTACAGGTGCAAAGATATGGACGATCCTTACTGCGGGCTGTTCGTGAAGGACGCCGTCGTCCCTCCCCCAAAGCGCCAAAATACCGACCACGGCCGGCTGAATTGCTCGACGGGGAAGTATTACAGCGTTATGAGGTGTTACGTCGCTGGCGCACCGATGTTGCGCAAAGAAGAGGTGTCGACCCAGATATCATCTTTAGCAACGATATCTTGCTATCAGTGGCGCGCAAGGCCCCTATGTCAGAAGAAGCCTTGCAAGAAATCCAGGAGATCGGACCTTGGAAGGCGCGTACATATGGTGCATCGCTCTTTCAGATCCTTAGCGAATCAATCGAGAATCCTTGATATTGGAAAAGAGCATGATACAAAATGGGTAAATTCTCTAACTTTCTCATCGGAACCGTAGTGGGTATTGCGATCACAGCCATTGTCAACTATCTCTTTGGGCCAGCCAATGAGACAACCTATGATGCCAATTACCGTTCAAGGATAGACAAAGCACTAGAGGAGGGTCAACTTGCAGCACATGAACATCAACTCGAGTTGATCGAGCGCTTAGAAGAAGCGAAACGAACTGGTACGCAAAAAAAAGAGAAAGGCTGACCGTTTTGCAACCCCGTCACTCTGAAGTGTGTACCACAAAGTGTGTAAATGGAGTAGGTTCTTTGACTGAGAGGTCTCCATTTATACACCTTGGGACACACCGCCCGCTCTAAGGCACGAAACCATGTCTTCATACATTATAGAGATTGAAATTAGGACACGGATTCACACAGATTTCACGGATTTATTCTCAGATGATTCCGTGTTCATCCTAAAAGTCCGTGTCCCATATTCTTAATCCTTATAATCTCTAATATACAGAGCTTAGTTTAAGAACGGCGGTTTAATAGACTGTCCGCAAGTGCAAAGAGAGCGGATTGTTCTGCACACTCTCCCAATGCTTTGTGCAGCGCATTGATCGCTGTCTCATGTTGGAAAAATCGTTGTTGCTCACAAAACTCGCGCGTGCCGGCTTCGTCTAATAGATCGAGAATCGTTGGTAACTGCTCTGCTGTCACGGATTGGGACCAATACTGACGCAACAGTGGTCCGATTGTAGGATGATTGAGGGCATGGAGTAGTGGTAAGCTCTGCTTCTTTCGTAAGATATCGTTCCCAGAAGCCTTCCCCGTGACAGATGAATCACCCCAGATTCCTAAGATATCATCCTGGATCTGAAATTCGAGTCCAAGCGCTTGACCGAAGTGCTGAAGAGCCTGCTCTTGCTGTGGGGTCGCTCCACCAATCAGTGCTCCGATAGCAATGCTCGCACCAATCAGCGCAGCAGTCTTTCCCTCAATCATGCGCATATATTCGCCGATCTGTACCTGCTCTCGCTTTTCAAAATGCATATCTAGATGCTGTCCTTCAGTTAACATCAAGCAAGTCCGAGTGAATATATCAAGCGCTCGCAGTGTGGTCTTCGCTGAAACACCTCGTCCCTGGAGCTGTTGGAGCGTTGCAAACGACAATGCAAACATAGCATCCCCAGTGTTGATGGCTTGTGACACGCCCCAAATCGTCCAAGCGGTTGCCCGGTGTCGTCGCATCTCATCACCATCTTCGATGTCATCGTGCATTAGCGAAAAATTGTGGAGTAATTCAATTGCAACGGCAGCAGGTAGCGCATTAGAAGGATCTCCGCCGACTTCAGCACAAGCCAGTAGACACAAAATTGGACGAATACGCTTTCCTTTGGGAAGCTGTTGTGGTTGAAATTCCGCATCTGTCCACCCCATATGGTAATGCATCATTCCATAATGCATTGTCACATGTTTTTGTGAATCATTTTTATTTGGATTATTGCTTTCTCTACTCCCCTCTTGATTCTTTTCTGTGGGGTAGTAAAGGGCAGAGCGCATTTCGGCTTCAAGCTGAGGGAGCCAGTGTCCAATAAAACCGCTCAAATCGTTCGTGGTCATTGATACGTGGATATTTTGTTTTGTTGATATCATCAAATTATAGACATTCGTCTCCCAAATGTGTGGAGCATCATATTATGTAGCTAGATGTCTCCCACTATGTACATCTGTGGTAGATGAGCCAATTATAGATAGATTGTGTCTTTCACACAAAAAAACTAAACCCGTGACATCAGGAGTCGGACTTGATGCCATATACGCCAGTTTTATATAGCGTCCTTGTCACGGGTTTAGTCATGTCTCTGAAAAGCTTCGTCTTATTGGTCCAATGTGATTCCATTCAGTTAATGCTTATCCGAAAAGTACTCAAGATGAGTCTGACTTTCAGCGGCAAGACAGAGCTTTTCTCAATGAGGGACAAAGATAGTATAGCGGAAAATTGGGCAATCTGATCTCACATAAACCTCATTTGTATCTCATTCTTATGCAACCTCTGGTACCTTGAGTATAACCTGGGTGTAAACATTCTCTTCACTCTGGATGTTCATTTCACCACCAACAATTGCCAATAACGTGCTGTGTAATGCCAGACCATGACCACCATCGTGTTGAACGGTTCGAACTGTATTCGCGCCAACTCCATCATCTCGAACCTGAATTGCCAGACCTTGTCCTCCACGAATGGTTATATGCAAACACAGTGGACGTTCGGGCTGTCCACCGCGTCTGTATCGAGCAGCATTTCGCATCACCTCTCTTGTAGCGTAAAAGAGCACTTCTATTGTCAATGGAGATAGCTTTTGCACGGTTCGCTCTATGTTATGAGCGACCTGCCACACCACATCATCAAAAGCGGTTGCCAACTCTTCACGGACCAATTGGCGCAAAGCATTGAGCAATCCTAACTCTAGAACGGATGGTGTCGGTCGGGGAGGCGTAGCCCGTAGAAGATCCGAAATCTGGCGATGCGTTGTTGTCAACAATTCGGTCGTTTCGCGAACAGATTCCTCCGCACTCGGTAGCGAGAGCAATGCAGCATGGAGTTGAGGCAAAATCTCATCGTGTAGAACGCGACGCGTCCGACGATCAAGGAGTTGACTCTCAACGAGTTGCTGGCGCTGAAGAGTCAATAGGCGTTGTGCAATTTCAGCGCTAGCCAGTGTATCGATTAGACGCTCCCCACTGGCGCGGGCAATCTCGATCTCTTCTTGTGTATAAAGTCCATTATCTCGCTTGCTGCCCAAGAGAAAGACCCCAATTAATCCCCGTTCACTCCAGAGCGGAACAGCCCAAATATACCCCAGATACTGCGTTGGATCCAGCGGAATAGTTTCAGATTGGGACGAAGGAGATTGCATACGTGTAAGTTGTTGAGCACTCAAAGGAGGGTCTATGTGATTTTGCTGATCAGGATAAGCCAAAGTCTGACCAACAAATGAAGCCAAGGAACCCAAACCTGTTAATTGGGCTTGATTCACTCTAAGAATATCGTTGCAGAGTGTTTGGAAGAGCATTGAAACGTCTAATTTTGCAGATGGTAGCCCTTGAGTATCTGACTCTACATTCGACTTGAGCGCAGAATTTGATGTGGATTCAGGCAGTGTGAGTAGTTGTTCATAAAGATGTTGGCTCCCCAAAAATGGTCGCAGTTGGCGTATATATTCCTCGCGGCGAGCAAACGATCGCCAACTGAGCAATGCATAAAAGCTGGTCATTAAGATCGTTGCGAGCAGTAGGGCGGAAATGGGCTGCATACGCAATGCAAAGCTCAGACCCACCAAGACACCAAATCCCAAGGCAAGCATAATTGCATTCCACCAGGAGCGACGCAGTTCTCCTCGTGGCAGTGATTGACCGGTAAAGATCTCATACGAAATAATTGCCTGTCCGACCATCATAACAGCCAATGCAATGAGCGATGAGAGAAGTAAATCAATGGCGACAATGTATTGGCTAAGGGGTGCTGAACGGCCTAACTGGTTTTCTGCTCGGCTGGCAAATGGTGTCATCTCACGTACGACATCATATGGTTGCACAACCAAGAGGAGCCAAACACTAATTCCAGATACAGCTAAGCTGACCAGAAGCAAAATTCCAGTCGCGGCAATCAACCAAGGACGCGCTCGACGCCGAGCTTGATCCCCCATCAGACGCTCGGAAGGAGCAGGATGATAAAGAGCGTCGAGGGGGAGGCCAGTCGAAAGAAGAATATAGATCGGAAAGACGAGGAGCAATACGGGAAAGCCAGCTATTCCAAATGCGCTTCCAAATTGGAGTTGAGCCGTTTGGCTAAAAGATGGTAACGGGCGAGTAAAAATAAGCAGACCCACCAAGATCACAAAAAGAATGACGGTAATGCTCAATCCCCACCTTTGGCGTTGTCGAAAAGCAGGCGAGAATTGCGACTCAACTTGATCCGATCCCCAGAAGTCAATGTACCAAAGGATCATGCCATACCAAGCAATTGGCAGAGCAGTCAAGGGAAGCCAACCCAAACGCCACCAAAGATTCAGCCAGAATCCAAAGCTTTCCATGCTCAGCGCCAATATCGCCGTATGGCTAACGAAAAACGCACAGCCAACGAGCAGACCACCACCCACCATCCAGACAAGCCAGTGGCGACGCTCGGCATTGAGCAAAACCGTCAGAGCCAACCAGCCAAGCAGGATAACGTTAATCAGCGAGACAGCCATAGTGCCCCAACTGAGAAGAAAGAATCTGATCATGGATTGGTTATGGATTCAGCGGTATCCCGCGGTATCCACTCACCCATCTCATCTAGCACAAAGGCTTCTCCCTCTTCATCCCACTGAATCAGCCTTCCCTCTCGCAAGATGATGGCAGCGCGTGTACGGGCAACTTTCTCGTCGGTTGCTGTGGAATCCAACCCCCATGTCGCGTAGATCTGACCATTCGTACGGCTGATGGTGCGTTTATCGCGGAAACCAAGACGCTGCGCAATTTGCTGATTAGTCATCCCCTGAGCCAACATATCCGCCACCACTTGTTCGTTTGGTTCCAACAAATCGAGTGGTGCCTGTTCATCTTTCAGGCGAACTTCTTGCACACGAGATTCGATATCAGGGTCGATAAAGCTGCGCCCCTCTACAGCATCTTGAAGCAACGGCAGAATCATCTCAGGCAAGAGATAGTTGGATTTGCGGACATAGGCATAATGACTCAAGATGCCAGAGTTCCGAAATGAACGGTAATAACCATCGTCATCTTGGATAGAATAAAATACTGTCGGCAGACGCGGCAGTTCGCGGCGAATCGCAATCGCAGCATCGATGCCTGTCATCTTACCAGAAAGCTGTACATCCATCAGGACTACATCTGGTCCAGATTGCAGACAATACTCAAGCGCTGCTTCACCAGAATCACAATCATGGCAAATTGACACCTTGTTCGTAGCTTCCAAACCACTCTTTAGCGCTGCGCGTAATTTATGATTATCTTCAACGATTAATAAATCCAACATGATTGATAGAAATTTTCCATTTGAAACAAACAAGAAGATTCGTGCGTCTATTTAAATCACAGTTGGTTCGCTGCCAACTACGTCTCTCTAACTTACTTCGATAAATTGAGCAATGGACAATTTGACAGAGTGTCTAAGGCTAAACCAAAAAAATAAATAATTATACGCGAACGAGAGAATGGAGAGGGGGAATAAGGACAAACCATTTTTCTAAACCAGGTAAACGTTGGAAGCGTTGTGCCAAACGGTCCATCTCTTTCTGAGTGAGTTTGACGCCGGTCTCATAAAGAGTGGAATTCAGGTGAACGAAGGGTTGTAGTTGGTTAAAGCGAAAAGAACGGGCAAAATTGAGAACGGTCTCAAGAGAATCGAGAAGAGAACCGTTCCAGTGTTTTTCAAGATGGCCCCAAACCCGTTCGATGGGGTTGTATTTACTGTGATAAGGAGGGTAGCAGGCGAGCTGAATAGAGAGACGATAGTGCTCAACAAACTGAGTGAGACGATACATAAACTGAGTCCGACGGGTATGATTTTCGGGACCATTGTCCTGATTGATCACGAGGGTCTTGACGTGAGGAAAGTGTTCACGTACGCTTTCCCAAAAATCAATCAGGCAGTCGACAATAAAGTCACTCGTCACTTTCGACTGAGTCAAGTAAAGAAAGAGTTCCTTGGTTGAAGGGAGGTAAATGCCAAAAGGAGTGACTTTCTCGGTCTTCTTATCTTGAAAGTCATGATCGAGCGCTTTGACAACCACTCGACTTATCCCTTCTCTCGAGAAACGGTCAAGTAAAATCGTCGCTTTGGCATCCCAAGAGAGGCGCAGAACCGTCTCGTCTGCATCCGCTTCTTGATTGATCTGATGAATTCTATCAAAGATCGCATCGGTCTCTGGGATCTTTTTTCACTGGTTGACTTTTTTTGACCCGGTTTGAGCCATAGCCTAACTCATTGAGCTTCAAGCGGATGGCCTCTTCGCCAGGCAATTCCTCATCTGTGTATCCTTTCTGCTCGATGAGCTGGGTACGCATTTCGGCGGCGGTTAGTCGAGTGTACAATTGGGGGGGTCGAAAGGTGGGATCGGTCTGGCTGAATTGATCGGCGATTTCAACCATATCGGCCAGTAAAGTGGGGATATGGTCTTCGGCTTTTTTGCGACCACGTCGGTGGCTTTGGTCGACATAACAGAAGCCGCCTTCTAGTTCTTCCAGGGCTTTGGCTATCGTCGCCCGATTCCAGCCCAACTCTCGTTCTGCTTTCGTCGGACTCCCTTCGCATATCGTTTTGACCGTTTGGGCCATGAAGTGCCTTCTTTCGTATCCACTTAACATGGCCTTCGTCTCTTTCAAGACTTCAACCATTTCTGGCGAGATTGTCATTTTTTTGCTCCTTTTGGAGAGCTAGTTTAACACCTTCTCGCGTATATTTTATTTTTTGGATTGGCCTTAATAGAAATTATACGCACTATTTTCTGAGATTCGATTCGTCGATATACAACGATATGGTCGTCAGTGAGCCAATAAAAAAGTCCTGTTAGCCCACGTTGATCAGGAAATGGCTCATCTGCCACAAATGTGTACAACGAAGATTTGCGCTGACCGAAAATATCAATTTTGCACATATTTGGGAGATGAGCAAAGGAGATTTAACAATGGTTTCACTCGATAAAGCTCGACAATTCGTCCACACCAAGGGTGCATTATGGGAACGGGCACTCTTCGAACATCTCTTTTTTGATGGCTCGATTGAACGCGTACACCAATGTTTGCTCTGCTACAAAAATGCTGATGGCGGATGGGGACATGGACTAGAACATGACATTCGATGTCCAATGTCAAATCCACTCGCTTTAGAATTTTTACTCGGCGTCATTCGAGACACAAATATCGATTCTGGTTCCATCTTGACGGGCGCAATGGACTGGTTGGTGGACAATCAGGCAGAGGATGGCGAGTTGCATAATCCTCCGGATCTGCTGGAGTGGCCCCACAAACCCTGGTGGAGCGAGGGTGGTCAGAATCAGCCCGATTCAATTACCGGCAATTTGGTTCGCCTGGGGGAGCGTTCAAACGTTGTCGAGGAACGGACAAAGCGCTGGGTTCTAAACAATCTGACGCTTGATAAAATTCAGGCAAATGAGTGGCTCTTTATGGCCTATCATGCCTATGACTATTTTATGAGTGTGGATGATTTCCCAGATATAGAGAGATACCGATCCGCAACGATTGATAACGTTGTTCAGTGTGCTCAAAATCATCGGCAACAAGGAGAACACCAGAAACTTTTCTCCTTTTTCCAATTTGGGACAACGCCAGATAGTCCGTTGATACAATCTGCACCGGCGGAGCTCACTACATATATTCTTGATCATCTTGAAACAACACAACGAGAAGATGGCGGCTGGGATGATGAACACAACTTGGACTATTGGCAACCCTATTTTAGTACCGTGGTCTTGCTGACGCTCAAGAATTTTGGACGTCTTTAGAAAGAAAGCGCCTCAAATGTGTATGCTGCAAGCGCCTCAATGCGACGAACAAGATTCCAAGAATACTCATTGAACATTCAGCAATTGACAATTCGTTAGGCCCTTAACGGATCAATATCGACAATTTTGTGTCGATATGAGCAAGATAGTTGAGTGCCGCCGAAGGCACAATTTGGGCCGACGGCCTGCACAATTGCAGGCCCAAATCTATAGGTTCTTAGTCCATTATCTTGCATCAACAGGCACATACGCACGTTCATCTGCCCCCAAATAGATCTGTCGCGGTCGGGCAATGCGCTGATCGGAATCTTCCAGCATTTCTACCCACTGTGCCAACCAGCCAGGCGCTCGACCGATGGCAAAGAGGACAGTAAACATATCTGTGGGAAAGCCCATTGCTTCGTAGATAATGCCACTATAAAAATCGACATTGGGGTAGAGTTTGCGTGAGACAAAGAACTCGTCGCTCAACGCCACTTCCTCCAAAGCGATGGCAACATCGATCAGCTCATTGTCTCCAGTTACCTCAAAGACATCATACGCGAGCTGCTTAACAATCCGCGCCCTTGGGTCATAATTCTTATAGACCCGATGACCAAAACCCATCAATAAAACCTCACGCTTCTTGACCCGATCAACAAACTCTGGCACATTCTTTGTCGAACCGATCTCGCGTAGCATTTTGATCACAGCCTCGTTTGCTCCGCCGTGCAATGGTCCATAAAGCGCTGCAACTGCACCAGCCATTGCACTGTAGGGATCGGCATCAGCAGAGCCAATATTGCGCATGACGGATGTAGAGCAATTCTGTTCGTGGTCTGCATGAAGGATAAAGAGGATATCTAGGGCCTTGGCCAGAACAGGATTAACCTCATAATCACTCTGATGCATATAATCAAGCATGTAGAGGAAATTTTCAGCATAGCTCATCTTATTATTTGGATAGTTGTAGGGACGTCCAATGCGATGGCGGTAAGCAAAGGCTGCGACAGTTGGCAATTTTCCCAAGATGCGCAAGATTTGCTTGTCTCGCACTTCAGGATCGTGCACGTTCTTGGCTTCGGCATGGAGGGTGGACATAATCGAGAGGGCACTGATCAACATACCCATCGGATGTGCGTCGTAGCGAAACGTTTGCATCATCCGCGTCAGGTCTTGATGAATGAAGGTATGATGACAAACTTTGTGCGCCCACTTCTCCCCAGCCAATTTACTCGGCAATTCACCATAAATGAGTAAATAAGCAACTTCCAGAAAATTACTTTGCTCAGCCAATTGCTCAATTGGGTAACCCCGATAGCGCAGAATTCCTTTGTCGCCATCAATATAAGTAATTCGGCTCTTACACGAAGCCGTATTACCGTAACCAGGATCATAGGTCATTGTGCCAAATTCGTCCGGGTCAACCTTGATTTGGCGCAGATCTAATGCTCGAATCGTTTCGTTCTCGATGGGTAACTCATAAGACTCGCCTGTCCTATTGTCAGTGATGGTAAACGTATTGTTGCTCATTTATTCTTCCCTTATCAGTGATTTGGTCTTTGAGTGATTGGATCAATTATTGGTTGCTTATAGTGAAATCTGATAGAGAACGATAGTTTTCGCTGACCCATCTTCCCGGAAGG